>NZ_BAAAUN010000001.1:1925223-2566964 GCF_039533965.1 Microbacterium luteolum | reverse complement strand
GTCTTCGTGATGCTCGCGGCGGGGTGGGCGTGGATCAACTTCTCCTGGTTCGCGTCCGCGTACGACACGGACGACTGGTTCTACCGGATCTGCACACTGGTGCAGATGATCGGCGTCGTCGTTCTGGTTCTCGGCATCCCGGCTCTGTTCCACTCCCTCGATGAGGGGCACTATCTCGACAACTCCGTGCTCGTCGCCGGCTACGTCGTGATGCGGGTCGCCCTCATCGCGCAGTGGCTGCGGGCGGCACGACAGAATCCGGCGCGTCGGCGTACGTGTCTGACCTACGCCGGATTCGTCACGGCGGCGCAGATCGGGTGGGTGGCGCTGGCGATCGCTCACACCACGCTCGGGGTCACCATCGTCTGCGCGACCCTCCTCTTCCTGGTCGAGTTCACGGGGCCCTGGGTCGCCGAACGACGCACGAAACAGGGCGGGACCCCCTGGCATGCGCACCATATCGCCGAGCGTGTGGGCCTGCTCACGATCATCGCTCTCGGCGAGGGCGTCTTCGGCACGGTCACCGCCGTCTCGACGGCGATCGAGAGCAGCGGCTGGTCCCTGGATGCCGTCCTGCTCGTGGTGGCCGGCGTCGGTCTCACGTTCGGGCTCTGGTGGACCTACTTCCTCCTCCCCGCGGGAGCGATCCTCCACGAGCACCGCGAGAAGGCGTTCGTCTGGGGGTACGGGCATCTGCTCGTCTTCGCGTCCATCGCAGCGACCGGCGCGGGGCTGCACGTGATCGCCTACTCCATCGAGGGGAAATCCGAGCTGGGCCCGGTGGCCACGGTGGTGGCCGTGGCTCTTCCGGTGCTGCTGCTGTGCCTGGCGATCTACGCGCTGTATTCGTATCTGGTGGCGGAGTTCGACTCGTTCCACCTTCTCCTCATCACGATCACGGTCATCGTGCTGGTCCTCGCCGTCCTCGCCGCTGCCTGGGGCGCCCCGCTCAGCGTGAGCCTCGTCCTCATCGTCCTGGCACCGTTCGTGACGGTGGTCGGCTACGAGACGGTCGGGCATCGGCACGAGGCTGCCGTGCTCACGCGACGTCTGGGCTGAGGCTCAGCGCCGGACCGGGTCCGCGTCGCCGTCGAGGAAGCGAGCCAGGTCGCGCCGCGTCGGCGCTGCCTCCCAATCGCCGGGAGTGAGGCAGGCCATCGCGCCGCAGGCGTTCGCGCGATGCAGCGCCGCGGCGATGTCGAGACCCTCGAGCAGGGCGCTCAGGTAGCCGGCGACGAACGCGTCCCCGGCGCCGACCGTGTCGATCGCGTCGATCAGGAAGCCGGATGCCGCGACCACCGTATCGCCGACGAACACCGTCGCGCCGGACGGGCCCTGTTTCAGGACGGTCGTCGCGCAGCCGGCATCCCGCAGCAGCGCAGCGGCCTCGGCGGCCGACGTGTCGGGGTAGAGGATCGTGAACTCGTTCTCGCCGCCGAACACGATGTCCGCACGCTCGGCGACCTCGCGCAGCACCGGCCCGGCGACGGCCGCAGGAGTCAGCGCCGAGCGGTAGTTGATGTCGAAGCTCACCGTCACCCCGGCCTCGCGAGCGCGTTCAACGGCGGCGAGCACCGCGGAACGGGCCGTCGACGAGAGCAGCGGCGTGATCCCGGTGACGTGCAGCAGCGACGCCTCCTCGATCCAGCCGTCGGGAAGGTCCGAGACCGAGACGCGGGACCCCGCCGACCCCGCCCGGTAGTAGTGCACGGCGGTGGATGCGGCGGAAGGCCGCTCCTTCACCATGAGGCCGGTCGGAGCATCCGCATCCACCACGGCGCGCACCTGCACGCTCTCGGCGCGGATCTCGCGCGCGACGCGCTCGCCGAGTGAATCGTCGCCGACGCGTCCGAGCCACGATACGGCGACACCGAGGCGGGCCAGTCCGATCGCGACGTTCGTCTCCGCCCCGCCGATGCCGAGCGCCATCCCGTGGGCGTGGCGCAGCGATCCGATCTCGGTCGTGCGCACGAGCGCCATGGTCTCGCCGAGCGTGACGACGGCGGGAGCACTCACCGCGCGCACACCTCGACGAACGCCTGGGCCCGGTCACGCAGCGCCACCAGGTCGCCGCCCGCGAAGGCGTCGCCGAGCAGCGGCCCACCGACGCTCACCGCGAGCGCGCCGGCGGCCAGCCATGCCGACGCGCCGTCGAGGTCGACGCCACCCGAGGGCACCGCGACCAGATCCGGGAACGGCCCGCGCAGGTCCTTCAGGTATCCGGGTCCGACCTGTCCGGCGGGGAAGATCTTCACGGCGGATGCTCCCGCCGACCACGAGGCGTACAGCTCGGTCGGGGTCAGGCCGCCGGGAACGATCGGCACACCGGCATCCGTCGCCTGCGCCACGAACGCGGGCGAGGTGATCGGCGTCACGAGGTAGCTCGCGCCGGCGTCGGCCGCTCTGGCGAGATCGATCGCGCTCGTCACCGTGCCGATGCCGAGGTCGGCGACGGCGCCGTACTGCGCGAGCAGATGCGGCAACCGGTCGAACGTGCCCGGAGTGGTGAGCGTCAACTCGACGCTGCGGATGCCGGCATCGATCAGCACGGCGAGAACGGCGTCGTAGTCCTCGGCGCGCTGAGCCCGGGCGACGACGACGAGCCGCGAGTCGACCGTGTGCTGCGGCAGGGCGACCCGGCCGACCTCACCAGTCATGGACCGTGCCGTCGAGCAGACGGTTCACCGGCAGATACGCCTTGGTGTAATCGTGTCCGGCGGCGGCATCCTCGTCGAGGTCGACGCCCAGCCCCGGCTTGTCGCCCGGATGCAGGAAGCCCCTGTCGAACGTGAACGAGGTCTGGAACACCTCGAGGGTCTGCTCGTTGTGCGGCATGTACTCCTGGATGCCGAAGTTGTGGATCGCGAGGTCGAGGTGCAGGGCCGCGGCCATGCCGACCGGCGAGATGTCGGTCGGCCCGTGGATGCCGGACTTGATGCCGTAGATCGCGGCGAAGTCGAGCAGCTTCTTCATGGCCGTGATGCCACCGGTGTGGGTGACGGCCGAGCGCACGTAGTCGATCAGGCGCTCGGTGATGAGCGTCTGGTAGTCGTACACCGAGTTGAACACCTCGCCGATCGCGAGCGGCGTCGTGGAGTGCTGGCGCACCAGTCGCAGCGCGGTCTGGTCCTCGCCGGGCGTGCAGTCCTCGAGCCAGAAGAGGTCGTAGGGCTCGATGTCCTTCGCGAAGCGGGCGGCCTCGATCGGCGACATGCGGTGATGGCCGTCGTGCAGGATCCGCAGGTCGGTGCCGAAGTCCTCGCGGATCTGCGAGAAGATCCCCGGCATGTGGTGCAGGTAGTTGCGGGTGTCCCAGGTCTCTTCACTCGGACGATCGCCGGATCGCTTGGCGGGCTCGTAGTCGTAGCGCACGCCGGGGCCCGTCGACGAGACGCCATAGATCTGGCCGAGACCGGGCACTCCGGTCTGCACGCGCACCGCGGTGTAGCCGAGTTCCTCGTAGCCGGTGATCGCGTTCTTCAGCGCGGCGTAGTCGGTGCCGGAGGCGTGGGCGTACACGCGCACGCCCTCGCGGCTCGCGCCGCCGAGCAGCTGGTACAGCGGCATCCCGGCCTTCTTGGCCTTGATGTCCCACAGCGCCATGTCGACGGCGGCGATCGCTGCCATCGTGACGGGACCGCGGCGCCAGTACGGTCCGCGGTAGAGGTACTGCCAGGTGTCTTCGATGCGGTCCTCGTCGCGACCGATCAGCATCGAGGCGACGTGGTCGGAGAGGTAGGAGGCGACAGCGAGCTCGCGGCCGTTCAGGGTGGCATCCCCCAGGCCC
This sequence comes from Microbacterium luteolum, assembly GCF_039533965.1. Taxonomy (NCBI): domain Bacteria; kingdom Bacillati; phylum Actinomycetota; class Actinomycetes; order Micrococcales; family Microbacteriaceae; genus Microbacterium; species Microbacterium luteolum. The sequence continues at coordinate 2,563,177 of NZ_BAAAUN010000001.1, read as the reverse complement.
ACGATGCCGTCGGCGGTCGTGATCTTCAGCGTCACGAAGTTGCGGCCGGGGCTGGTGATGTTGACGTCGACGAGCTCGATGGTCATGTCGGTTCCTCAAGAGAAGGGGGTGCGGCTGTTCGGGCAGCCGCACCCCGGGTCGGTGGTCAGATCGCGTCGCGCGGATCGGTGAGATCGCGACCGGCGACCTCCGGCATCCAGATCGACGCGATGAGAGCGCTCAGCGTGAAGATGAAGAGCATGATGATGATCGGGATGAACGAGCCGGTGACGGCCGAGACCCAGGCGGCGGCGATGACCGGGCCTGCACCGGTGGCGATGATGGCGGCGATCTCGCGAGCCATGGCCGTGAAGGTGTAGCGGTTGCGGGAGCCGAAGAGCTCGGGCAGCGTGAGGTTCTCGAGCGACGCGAAGCTCATCACCGCGAGGTTGTGCAGCACGACGTAGCCGATGAAGACCTGCACCGTGACGCCGCTGCTGATCATGAGCATCGTCGGGATGATGATGATGAGCGCGATGACCGCCCAGATCATGTACATGCGCTTGCGGCCGAACTTGTCACCGAGCCAGCCGGAGAGCGGAACGGTGATGAAGGCGACGAGCGACGAGACGATGACGGCGTTGACGCCGATCGAGCGGTCGAGCAGCAGCACGACGGTGATGTAGCTGATCAGGTAGGTCTGGATCATGCCGGAGTTGCCCGCCTGGCCGAAGCGCAGCAGCAGCGCGATCGAGAACGCCTTCCAGGGCTTGCGCTCCATCGCTTCGAGCGTGCGCACGTCGCCGGTCTCGGTGGCGAGCTGGATGGTCTCCGCCTTGGAGAGGGCCTTGCCGTCGACGACGTCGTCGCGTTCCTCGAAGACCGGGGTCTCCTTGAGGTTGAAGCGCACCCAGATCGCGAAGAGCATGATGATCGCGCTGCCGATGAAGGGGATGCGCCATGCCCAGGCGATGACTTCCTGCTCGCTGTACGCGACGAGGAGGATCGCCCAGATGCCGGAGGCGAGCAGGGTCCCGCAGTTGGTGCCGAGCGCGACGAGCGAGGCGATGATGCCGCGGCGCTTCGCCGGTGCGTACTCGGCGAGCATGACGCCGGCACCGGAGATCTCCGCACCGGCGCCGAAGCCCTGCGCGATGCGGAGCAGGACGAGCAGGATCGGCGCGAGGACGCCCACCTGGTTGTACGTCGGCAGGAAGCCGATGAGAGTGGTCGCGAGCCCCATCAGGAGGATCGTGTAGAACAGCACCTTCGTGCGGCCGGTCTTGTCACCGAGGCGGGCGAAGAAGAACGCACCGACCGGGCGGGCGACGTAGCCGACGCCGTAGGTCGCCATGGCGGCGACGACGGCGATGGCCGGGTCCTCCGCCGAGAAGAACAGATCGGCGAAGACGAGTGCGGCGGCCAGCGAGTAGAGCTGGTAGTCCATGAACTCGAGGGCGGTGCCGAGCCATCCGGAGATGGCGGCGCGCACGAGGTCGCGGACCGACCTCTTCGCGGCGGGATCGTCGACGGCCTGAGCCGTCGTCTGCGGTTCGGACATGGGAGGTACTCCTTCGGACCAGGAACAGGGTGGGGGGTATCGCTAGAGGGAGAGCAGGACCTTCGCCGAGGCGGACGAGTCGCGAGCGAGCTCGAACGCCTGGACGGCGTCGGATGCCGGGATGACGTGTGAGACGACGGAGTCGAGCGCATCCGATTCGGCCAGCATGCGGACCGCGTCGTCGATCTCGGTGGAGAAGCGGAAGGCGCCGCGGATCGTCAGCTCCTTCGCGAGCATCGGCGCGAGGTTCACTCCGATGTCGGCGTTCGGGAGCATGCCGACCTGGACGATCGTCCCGGCGCGACGCGCGGCCCGCACGGCCTGCGTCAGCGCCACGCCCACGCCGGAGCACTCGAACACGACGTCGTACGACTCGTCGTCGATCGTGTCGCGGCCGACGAGGGAGACCTCGGTCGCGCCGAGCGCCTGAGCGCGCTCGAGCGGTTCGGTGCGCACGTCGCTCGCGCCGACGACCCCGGCTCCCGCGTGCACGGCGGCCGCGACGACCAGGAGGCCGATGGGCCCGGCGCCGATCACGAGCACGCGCTTCCCCGCGACGCCATCCGCCAGGCTCACGGCGTGGATCGCGACGGCCAGCGGCTCCGCGAGGGCTGCCCGCTCGAGGGGCAGATTCTCCGGGAGCACACGGACCATCTGCTCCTCGACGATCAGGAACTCGGATGCTCCGCCCTGACGGTGCGGGTTCGCCGCCGCGCTGCCGAAGTAGTCGCCGCCGGGGCGCAGGTGCGGGCGGTCCTCGAGTCCGGGGATGCTGGGGCCGTAGCGAGCGGGGTGCACGGTCACCGGGGTACCGGACGCCAGGCGGCCGGAGGGGTCGAGGTCGACCACGCCCGACAGCTCGTGCCCGGGGGTCAGCGGCTCGCGGATCGTGTACTCGCCGTTCGCGCCGTGGAAGTAGTAGTGCAGGTCGGATCCGCAGATGCCGACGTAGTTCACCCGGAGGCGCACCTCGCCGTCACCGGGCGCCGGGACCTCGCGGTCCTCCCAGCGGATGTCTTCCTTGCCGTGGATGGCGAGAGCCTTCATGGCTGCATCTCCTTCGCGATGGTGGGTGATGATGCGCTGGTCCGGGATGCCGAGACGGCATCGGCGATGGCCGAGCCGACGCCCTGACGCTGGATCGTATCGATCAGCTCGCCGACGCGGGCGATGAAGGCGTCCTGCTCGGCGAGCCCGTCGCCGAAGAGCTGGAGTTCGGCGATCACGCGCTCGGCGAGTTCGCGACCGGTGCGGGCGGTGGCCGCGAGTGCACCGAGGCGCTCGCGCGCGGCATCCGTCATCGCCGCCGCATGCGCGCCGGGATCGAAACCGGGAAGCGGAGCGATGCAGGAGAGGTAGCCGGCGACCGTGAGGGCGATCAGATGCGGCATCTCGCCGCGATCGAGGGCCTGCAGGGCCGGCTCGGGGATGCGCTGGCGCAGCTTGACCGAGCCGTCGGTCCCGACCTGGGTGGTGCGGTGGCCGAGTGCGCTGTTGCCCCAGCGCTCGAAGAGCTCGGTCTCGTAGGCGCGGATGTCGACCCCGGACGGTACCTCGATCGACGGCTCGTACTCGCTGCGGAGAATGGAGAGCGCGGCGCGGGCGATGTCGTCGAGACCGATCGCCTCGGGGATCGTCGCGACCCCGTGGAGGGCTCCGAGGTAGGCGATGAGCGAGTGCGTGCCGTTGAGCAGCCGCACCTTCATCTGCTCGTACCGACCGACCTCGGTCGTGAACACGGCTCCGCCGGCTTCCCAGGCGGGGCGTCCGCCGGCGAAGCGGTCTTCGATGGCCCACATCGTGAACGGCTCTGCCGGCACCGGGATCTCGTCGCGCGCACCGAGGAGGGTGCTGACGCGGGCCCGCAGCTCGGGCGTCGTCGACGGCACGATGCGGTCGACCATGCTGGAGGGGAAGGTGACCGCCTGGTCGAGGTAGGTGAGCGCGTCCGCGCCTTCGCCCTGCGGGAGCGCCTGCAGGAACTCGCGGACGAGCTTCTCGGTGTGGGCGCCGTTCGCGGAGAGGTTGTCGCAGCTGAGCACGGAGATCGGGGCGCCGCCGGCCGATGCGCGCGCCTGCAGGCCGCGAGCGAGCTGTCCGATCGTGGAACGCGGGGCTCCGCCGCCGAGGTCGGCGCGCACGGTGGCGTCATCGAGGTCGAGGTGCTGGGTCGCGGCGGAGTAGCTGTAGCCGTTCTCGGTCACCGTGAGGGTGACGATGCGGATGCCGGAGTCGGCGATCTGCGACACGACGCGCTCGGGCTGCTCGGCGCCGACGAAGGCGTCGGTGTGCACGCCGGGGATGGTCAGCGAGGTGCTGTCGGGCGAGATGGTGGCGACCGAGTACAAGAGGTTCTGCGCGTGCATCGCGTCGACGACCATGCGAGAACGCGAGGCGACGCCGACGATGCCCCAGTCGCCGCCCGCGGCCGGCAGAGCGGCGGCGGTGTAGACGGCCTGGTGCGCCCGGTGGAAGCTGCCGAGACCGAGGTGCAGGATCCCTGCGCGCTCGGGCCGGGGGTGATCGGCGATGATCGTCATGTAAAACAGTGTGAATGGTTTGTACAAACTTGTCAACCCGTTTCACCTGGGGATGCATGATCATAGGATGACGGGACGAGGGAAAGGCGATCGTGGCAGCGACGTTGACGGATGTGGCCAAGCACGCGGGAGTGTCGATCGCGACGGCATCTCGCGCCTTCGGTGAACCCGATCGACTGGCGCACGGCACGTTGGAGCGGGTGCTTCGCGCGGCGACCGATCTCGGGTACGCGACACCGCAGTCGGCCACGGCCACCCGCACTCTCGGCGTGGTGGTACCCGATGTCGCCAACCCCGTCTACGCCACACTTCTCAAGGCGATCCAGGGGCAGGCCTGGCATGGGCGGCACCGTATCGTGCTCTTCGACGCGGATGAGGATCTGCGCCGGGAGCGTGAGCAGATCGAGCAGGCCCGCAAGCTCGACGGCATGCTGCTGTGCTCGCCCCGCCTTCCGGATGCCGATGTTCTCTCACTGGTCGGGACGACTCCCTACGTGGTCATCAACCGGCAGATCGACGGCGCCTCCTGCGTGCTCATGGACACGGAGCACGGCCCGACGCAGGCGATCGAGCACCTCGTGGCGCTCGGCCACACGCACATCGCCTACGCCGCGGGTCCGCGCGGATCCTGGGCCGACGTACGCCGAGCAGACACCATCGCGAGGGCGTGCGAGCGGCACGGCATCCGGCTCACCCCGCTGAGTCATCACGCCGCGTCCATCCAGGGTGGGCGTGCCGCCGCAGCACCCGCCGCGGCGAGCGGCGCCACGGCCGTCGTCGCGTACAACGACCTCGTCGCGCTCGGCCTCGAGGCGGGGATGATCGAGCTCGGTCGCCGGTGCCCCGCCGACATCAGCATCGTCGGCATCGACGACATCGACCTCGCCGGCGCGGTGACGCCTGGCCTCACCACCGTGCGGATGCCGATCGCTCGCAGCGGCGAGCTGGCGGTCGATCTCCTCCTTCAGGCGATGTCGGGTTCCGCGATCAGCGACGTCGTCACGCTCGGCTCGCAGCTCATCGTGCGCGCGTCGACGGCGGCCCCGCGCGCCTAGCGGAGCCTTTCTCCGCGCTCCGCCCAGTCCCAGCGCCATCTGCAGGCGACAAAGACGGATGCAGGTCGAATCGGCCCGATCCGACCTGCAACTGTGATCTGAGCCTGCACAGTGGCCGCGACCCCGCTCGCTACCCCCGGTGCCGCCCCGTGTCAACGGACCTCCCTCGGCGCGGCATCCGTTCGATGCTGGAGTTCCCAACCAGAGGAGAGCACGATGTCGAACCCCGAAGGACTCATCAACAGCATGGACCCGGTCGACGGTGCCTTCGTCTTCCCGACCGACGTCGAGCAGCCGGAGACGCAGGGCGACGAACCCCTCGAGGCCGAGCTCGGCGAAGACGGTCAGGGCGATCTCGCCGCCGAGGACGAGGGCGGTCCGCACAGCGGCGACGCTCCCACCGACCTGCGGACGTCCGAATGAGCGGCTCGAACGCCGCGTCGCCCGCAGAGTCCGACGCGCAGGCGCGCATCACGGAACATCTCCAGGCGCGCGAGGGCGAAGGTTCCGGTGAACTCCTCTACGTCGGTGAGACCCCGGCCGGAGGCGGCGGGGCCGACTCGGGTGCCGCGGATGCCGTGGGCGTCGACGACGCCACGGAGGAAGCGGCTACGAAGGAGGCCCGCTCCTACGACTCCGAGCACAACGACGAGCCCGGCGTGGGCAACCGCCCGGGTGAGTCGGGCGACTGAACTGCTGCGAGGCCGGGGAGGAGCCCGTCACACCCTCCGTGGCGCGTCTCCCCGACCTCGCATGTCTGTGGGCGTCGACTACGCGGTCGACGGATGCAGGACGACCTTGATGCAGCCGTCCTCCTTCTTCCTGAAGGTGCTGTAGAGCGCGGGAGCATCTTCAAGCGGCGCATGATGCGTCGTGAGGTCCATCACCCCGAGCGGATCGGAGACGTCTTCGACGAGCGGCAGCAGGTCGTCGACCCAGCGCTTCACGTTGCACTGGCCCATGCGCAGGGTGATCTGCTTGTCGAAGAGGGTCTTCATGGGCATGATGTCGGCATCACCGGCGTAGACGCCACTGAGCGACACGGTGCCCCCTCGCCGCACGGCGTCGATCGAGGCGTACACAGCCGCGAGTCGGTCGATCCCGGCCTTGTCGAGCACCTGGCGCGCCGCCGCGTCAGGGAGCAGCCCGACTGCTCTCTGCATGAAGGCCACCCCGCCGTTGCCATGCGCCTCGAGGCCCACGGCATCCACCACCGAATCCGCGCCGCGCCCCTCCGTGAGGTCTCGCAGCTCCTCCACGATCGTGTCGGTCAGGTCGAAGGTCTCGATGCCGTGCCGCTCCGCCATCTCGCGTCGCTCGAGGACCGGATCGACCGCGAGCACGCGATACCCGCGGAGGCGCCCGATGCGGGAGACGAACTGACCGACCGGCCCCAGCCCCATCACGGTGAGCGTCCCGCCCTCAGGGACCTGGGCGTACTCGACGCCCTGCCACGCGGTCGGAAGGATGTCGCTGAGGAAGAGGTACCGCTCGTCCGGCAGATCCGGCCCCACCGGAATGTGGTTGTAGTCGGCAAGGGGGACCCGCAGGTACTCCGCCTGCCCGCCGGGAACCTGACCGTAGAGCTTCGTGTATCCGAACAGGGCCGCGCCGCTGCCGTATTCGCGCACCTGCGTCGTCTCGCACTGCGACTGCAGGCCCCGGCGGCACAGGAAGCACTCGCCGCAGGAGATGTTGAAGGGGATGACCACCCGGTCGCCGACGCGGAGCTTCGTCACCGCCGAGCCGACCTCGACGACGACGCCCATCGGCTCATGGCCGAGGATGTCGCCACGGTCGATGAACGGTCCGAGCAGCTCGTACAGGTGCAGGTCCGAGCCGCAGATCGCCGAGGACGTCACCCGGATGATCGCGTCCTCCGGCTCACGGATCACGGGGTCGGGGACCTCCTCGACCGTCACCGTGCGCTTCTTCTGCCAGGTCAACGCCTTCATCGTTTCCTCCATCTCGTCCCGCCCTGCCACATTCCCCGCTGGCGACGGAATCGAACAGCGGGTTGACAAGACGGCCGGCGCCCGACGAGCGAGACCGTCCGCCCGCTTGTCAAGCACCTCGCCGCACGTGCTCGCAGGGCCGCACGATGAGGGCGGAACGGAGACAGGATGGCGACCAACACTCGCGCGATGGACTGCACACCCGACGACGTGTTCCGCGTGCTCGGAAACGGCTGGCTCTACCCGGCATGGGTGGTCGGCGCCTCTCGCATGCGGGATGTCGACGAGGCATGGCCGAGCCCCGGGGCCGAGCTCCATCACTCGTTCGGGGTCTGGCCCGCCCTGCTCGACGACACCACGCAGATGAAGGAGTGGGATCCGCCCCACCGCGCGGTGCTCCGCGCCCGCGGCTGGCCGGTCGGGGAGGCGGAGGTCACGATCCGCGTACGGACGCTCAGCTCCGGCTGCCTGGTGCGCATCGACGAGGACCCGGTGAAGGGCCCGGCCACGGTCGTCCCGCGTTTTCTCACGACGCCGATGCTGCGCTGGCGCAACGCCGAGACGCTGCAGCGACTCGCGTACCTGGCCGAGGGGAAGGCCGGCTGACCCCGGTTACTCGCCGGCGCTCTTCTTGAACTGCCGCTCCCAGTCGCGCAGCTCGGAGCGTCCGATCAGCGAATCCAGAGACACCTGGAACAGCAGACCTTTGCGGGCGTTCACCTGCTTGATGTTGTCGACGATCTGCGTCGTGACGGCCGAGAGCGCCTCGCGCACCTCACCGACGCGCTCGTCCGGCGCATCCCAGAGATCGGGACGCGTGAGCAGATCGAGAAGGTAGTCGCGGTCTAGCGCGGCCACCAGTCGGGCGAGCTTGTCGGAGTACTCCGCCTCGGCCAGCACGCTCTGGTCCTCGCCGGCCTTCGCGTCGAGGCGCACGAACAGCTGCTCGACGTGCGAGGCGAGGGAGTCGATCCCGACGGCCGTCTCGGCCGCGACCGGGTTGCCGGGAAGGGCGGCGTAGTCCGCGCGCAGTTCCCGCAGACGGTTCACCCGCAGACGGATGCCGGCCGGCACCGGGTCCGCGCTCGCCGCGGGCTTCCTGCGGCGCCGGGCGATCAGGCCGATCGCGGTGCCGATGCCCGCGACGATCACCACGCCGCCGATCACGACCGGCAGGAGGAAGTCCGCGCCCCCGCCGACCGAACCCCCGGGAGATGACGGGGTCTCCGCGGCGATCTGCTGCACCGTCTCGACGAGTGCCGTCTGGGTGTCGCCGCCCGCCGCGCTCTCGCTCTCGTTGGCGATGCGCAAGGCCTCGGTGCTGTCGATCACCGACGAGATCGCCTGTACGTCGTCGCCGATGGCGAGAACGAGGGTCGGCTGATCAGAACCCTTCGCGATATCTGTGCGAACCTGGCCGGCATACTCGTCGCTGTCGTCGGCCTGCGCGGGCAGGACGACGATCGCGATCGAGCCGTCGCCCGGCACGACCTCCAGCAGCTGCGCTTTCAGTGATTCGGCTCCGGGAACGCTCGGATCGACGTAGACATTCTCGGCGTCGAGCCCCGCGACGGCGTCGTCCACCCAGGGGTTGCCGGACGCGGAAGCGATGTACATCTCCACCTCAGAAGTTGTTGATCACGGAGGCGAAGACGAGGTCGATGCGCTCGGCGTCGGAGGCGTCGAACATCTGGCCGCCGGTGGCGTCCGCGATGCGCTGCAGCGCCGTGGGGTCGGCCCCCTCGCCGTACGCGATCGTGAAGATGCGCACGGGGGCGTCGTCGCCGCCCTCCTTCGAGCTCTTGCCGATCTTCGCGATGAGCGAGTCGAGAGAGGTCGTGGAGTCGGTGTCGTCTCCGTCGGAGAGCACGACGATCGCGTTGATGCGACCGGGCTCCGCGCGCTCGCTCATCGCCTCGTATGCCGTGAGGACCGCGTCGTACAGCGGCGTGCCGTTGCGCTGCGCGTAACGCAGGTCGTCGAGCGACGAGTCGAGCTTCTCGCCGTCGGACCCGAGCGCCGTGACGTCGCGCAGCACCTGGATGCCGTCGCCCTCGTCGGAGGAGATGCCGGTCGTGAAGGCCCAGACGCCGACCTCGTCGGAGGAGCGGAAGTGACCGAGCGTCGTCTGCGCGCCCTCGATCGCGCCGTCGAGCCGGGAGCGGCCATCGCCGATCGGGTCATCCATGGAACCGGAGATGTCGATGAGCTCGAGCACCGACGAGGGCTTGCGCACCTGCGTCCACTGGTCGATCGCGGTGGAGATGACATCGACCTCGGGCTTCGGCAGCGTGACGGCGGGCTGCGCCGGGTCCACGCCGAACTTCGCGCTGAACAGGTCGCCGAGCGGCACAGACTCGTCGAGCGGGCGGAACCCGTACTCGGGCAAGAGCTTCTGCGCGGGCGTGGACTGCAGGAACTCCGCGAATGCCTCGCCGGCCGTGCGCTGCTCGGCCGTGACCCAGTCGGCCCCGAGGACCGTGACCGGGTTGTCCGACCACATCGACCCACCGGAGGGATACACCGCGACGAGCTTGGTCTTGGGCGGGGTCAGCGTCTCGCCCGGCTGCACCGTGTGCGAGTCGGGGTTGCCCTGGTTGTAGTTCAGCAGCGACGTCTCCTCGAGCGCCACCGCCGAGACGTAGGCCGAGCCGTTCGCACCGTTCTGCGTCTCGTCGTACAGGGTCGAGAGCACGTTGCCCGTCGTGTCGCCGTAGTGGATCACGCACTCCTCGAACACGCGCGAGAAGTCGGCCGCGGCATCCACGTCTGCGGAGGTGAGGCCTTCGGCCTTGCCCGAGGCCTCGTACGACTGCATGAGGATGGTGGAGAGGCCGGTCGTCGAGGTGTTCGGGTTCGTCTTCGAGATCTTGAAGGCTCCCCAGATGTCCTTGCCGACGCTGCCCCAGCCGTTCGGGTCCTGGCAGAGGCCCTCGAGGTCGGTGATGCTGATCGGCTTCTCGGGGTAGCCGAGCGCCTTCGCCATCGGCTCCGGCATCCCGAACACGACGGGCGTGCGCGTGAACGAGGCGGGCTCCCCGACGAGACTCTGCGACGCGGCGGCCGCCACGCGGTCGGTCCAGACGGTGGAGGCGGGGGACCAGAGGGTGGGCCACAGGGCGCGGTCGTCGCTCGGCCAGTCGTCTCCGGCGGTGAGGTAGCGGGCCGCGTTCCCCGACGAGACGTTCGTCGGCCGCACGGTGGCGCAGGTGTCGAGTCCTTCGTGTTCGGGGGAGTCCTTGAAGGCGGCGGCCAGCTCGTCGAGCATGTTCACCTTCTCCGACGAGGTCGCGATGGTGATGTGCGTGCACCCGTCGTCGGGGAAGCCCTGGCTCCCGTCCGTCGTCGTGCCCTCTTCGCCGCCGCCGGTGCACGCCGCCAGCACGAGTGCCGCGATCGCCGTGGCGGCGAGGGCGGCGGTCGTCCGCCGGGCGATGGACCGTGGGGCGATGCGAGGCGCGCTCATGCGCCTAGGCTACCCAGGTATCGCGCTCCCGATCACGAACTTCCGCGTATCCGACGGATCGTTCACGGCGCAGCGCGCACGAACTCCTCGGCGGCCCGCACCTGCTCGTCGGACGGACGGATGCCGGTGTAGAGCACGAACTGCTCCAGCGCCTGCAGCGTCGCCACCTCGGCACCGGTGATCACGGTCTTGCCGGCCGCGCGGCCCGCGGCCACGAAGGGCGTCTCGGCGGGGAGCGCCACGACGTCGAACACGACGGATGCCGCGGCAATCGCGTCCGCGCTGAACGCGAGCGCGTGCTCCTCGGCTCCTCCCGCCATGCCGATCGGCGTGACGTTCACCAGGACATCGGCGGTGGCGTCGTCGGCATCCGGCAACCACGCGAATCCGTAGAGTCCGGCCAGCGCGCGTCCGTTCGCCTCGTTGCGCGCGACGATCGTCACGTCGGTGAACCCCGCGTCGCGGAATGCGGCAGCGGTGGCCTTCGCCATGCCGCCCGAACCGCGCAGCAGCACGGAGGAGCCGGCATCGAGTCGGTTGCGTTCGATGAGCTGCGCGATGGCGGAGTAGTCGGTGTTGTAGGCGGTGAGCACGCCGTCGTCGTTCACGATCGTGTTGACCGAGTCGATCGCGGTCGCCGAGGGATCCATCCGGTCGACCAGCGCGATGACGTCCTCTTTATAGGGCATCGAGATCGCGCAGCCGCGGATGCCGAGCCCGCGCACCCCGGCGATCGCCTGGCCGAGGTCGGTCGGGGCGAAGGCCTTGTAGATCCAGTTGAGCTCGAGCGCCTCGTAGAGGAAGTTGTGGAAGCGAGTGCCGTTGTTGCTCGGCCGCGCCGACAGCGAGATGCACAGCGTCATGTCCTTGTTCAGCATCGTCACCGCATCAGCGTAGTCGTTCGGGTCCGTGGCGCGGATCGCGTGACCTCCCCTATGGTGAAGGTGCGTGCACAAGGGGATCGATCGTCTCCGTCTCTCCCCAGAGGACGGGCTGCCTTCCCCAGAGGCAAGACGATCCGTGCGCGTGATTGGGCCCCCTCGAGTAGTTCAGTCCCCAATGGACTATTCGAGGGGGCCGCTATCCCATCGTCCTGCCGATTTTCGGTTTTGTCCCCCAAAAGGGGGACAAGGACCTGGAAAAAGGGCTAGGCTGTTTCTGACGCACCCTCCGGTCGTCTTCGGCCCTCATCGCTCCCCCCGCGGTGAGGGCCACACCATTTTCCGGGCACCTTCGCCGTGCCCGATGTCGCCGGTCCCCGATCCCGCGGTGTGACGACCGGATGCCGCTCATGCAACATTTGGGTTACCTTCTTGCCCGCGCTCTTCCCCTCGGGGCCGCCTCCACTACCGTTAGCGATGTCGGGGCATACCTGCGTCGGCTTCTTCATCAGTAGAACGAACAGGCAGTACATGAGCACTCAGGGCACGGTCAAGTGGTTCAACTCGGAGAAGGGCTTCGGCTTCATCTCCCCCGACGACGGCGGCGCTGACGTTTTCGCGCACTACTCCGCCATCGAATCATCCGGCTACCGGTCTCTCGATGAGAACCAGCGAGTCGAGTTCGACGTCGCGCAGGGCCCCAAGGGCCTGCAGGCAGAGAACATCCGTCCGCTCTAAGAGCGGGCGTTTCACAGAACTCCCCGTCCGGATTCGCCTCGTGCGACATCCGGCGGGGAGTTCTGTGCTTTTCGGGCCGGTTCGCGGCCGCGCTCAGGCGAGGAGCAGCGCCCGCAGCTCGTCGACGGATGCCGCGCGGAACGCCGCCTCGTCGCCTTCGTGATGGTCGCTGAAGCCCCATTCGACGAAGATCACGGGCACGCCGTTGGCGTTGCCGCCTTCGACGTCGTGGTGGCGGTCGCCGACGAGCACGGGGCGCGAGGTGTCGGCGCCGAGGTCGCGCAGACGGCGCAGCGCTTCTGCGACGATGTCGGTCTTGGAAGCCAGGGTGGACTCGTCGGGCGTCGCCCCCACGGTGGTGAGGAACGACGGGCGCAGACCGAAGTGGTCGATCAGGGCGTCGACCTGGTTCTCCGGCTTCGAGCTCGCCGTCGCCTGCGGAATCCCCGCGGCGTGCAGGTCGTGGATGAGCTCGACGACGCCGGGATAGGTGGCGGCATCGGTCGTGTACCCGTCGGCCTTGCCGAGCGTGCGGTAGAAGGCGACGGCATCCGCGGACTCCGCAGGCGTCATGCCCGCCTGGTCCTGGAACGACTGGAACATCGGCGGACCGATCCAGTGCGTCAGCTCCTCGCGCGTCGGCGCCGGCCGGCCGAAGTGGGTGAGGGCGACGTTCAGACGTCGCAGGATGCCGACGGAGGCATCGACGATGGTGCCGTCGACGTCCCACAGCACGCACGAATAGGGAGAAGAAGAGGGCATGCGTCCAGCCTACGGGCCGTGGGCGGACGTCATCTCCTCCTGCACAGGTGTGCAGCGGATGGTGTTCTCCACGGTTTGCGCACCGCCCTCGAGAGGGCCTCTATAGTCCGAAGAAACTGCGAAGAGACATGGACAGGAGCCGGAAGTGCTGATGGAGCTGATCGTGATCGTCGTCTGCCTCGGATTGACGCTCGTCGCGTTCTTCTGCTCGCTGGGCTGGATGTTCGCACGTTCGGATGTGCGCGTTGCCGAAGCGCGATCCGTTAGCCAGGACAAGCAGATCGCCCGTCTTCACGCAAGAATCGACACGCTCGAACGTCGGCTCACTCGGCGTTGACTGCCGACGGTTGAGTTCATCGCGCCGGGAAGTCGGCCAGATCGCGCTCCCACTCGCCCGCCGCCCCGGTGAGAGCGCGGCGCGAGACGCGGAGCGCCATCGCGCAGCCGCGGTCCCAGCGGTCCTGAGGGGCGATGCTCGGCGGAGCGGCTTCGCCCCTCAGAGTGAGGGTTATGACGATCTCGTCTCCACCGCTGGGGAACTGGTAGCCGACCCACGAAGCTCGAGGAAGTCGCCGTCGAGTGATGTGATCCGCATCGTCGAACTCTAGAAGAGCCGGGGGATGCCGGACTCGATGCCCTTCATGTCGTCGTAGTCGAGCACGAGGCAGCGGATGCCGCGGTCCTCGGCGAGCACGCGCGCCTGCGGCTTGATCTCCTGCGCGGCGAAGACGCCCTGCACGGGGGACAGGTGCGGGTCGCGCCCGAGAAGCTCGAGGTAGCGCGTGAGCTGCTCGACGCCGTCGATGTCGCCGCGGCGCTTGATCTCGACCGCGATCGCGACGCCGTCGGCATCCCGCACGAGCAGGTCGACCGGACCGATCGCCGTCGGGTACTCGCGACGCACGAGGGTCGCGCCCTCGGAGATGCGCTCGACCTGCTCGGCCAGCAGCCGTTGCAGGTCGGCCTCGACGCCGTCCTTCTGCAGGCCGGGGTCGATGCCCAGTTCGTGCGAGGTGTCGTGGATGATCTCGTAGATCTGCACCCGCAGCGCATCGCCGGTCTTCTTGTGCGTGACGCGCCAGACCTCGACGACGCCGGCGCTCGCCTCCTCCTCGCCGGGCTCCTCGCTGGAGAGCGAGCAGGGCGGGCTCATCCAGTTCAGCGGCTTGTAGCTGCCGCCGTCCGAGTGCACGAGCAGACTCCCGTCTCCCTTGTGCACGAGCAGACGCGTGGCAAGGGGGAGATGGGCATTGAGCCGACCGGTGTAGTCGACCGAGCAGCGGGCGATGACGAGGCGCACCCGTCGAGCCTAACGGCATCCGACCCGGCAGACCGACGCGTGCCGGAGCGGCGCGCGGTGCTCAGCCGCCCAGCCGGGACAGCGCGTCGAAGATCCCGAGCTCGGTGGCCGCGGAACGCGCGATGAGGAAGCCGATGATGCCGATGATCCACGCCGTGTTCTCGGCCCCTGTCCGCTCCATCCAGGCGGCGAAGCGTTCGAGCGGTCGTTGGACGAGAGGAGCCGCGACGAGCCGGAGCACCAGGAGCACGACGGCCGGAAGGACCATCAGGGCGCAGTAGCCGACCAGTGAGAGCACGCGAAGGGGAGTGCTCACTCCGGCATCCGCCAGCATGGTCATCGCGACGATGTAGGGGAGCATCGTCGCGACCTCGACCAGGCCGGCGGCGATCGCGACGGCCATCACCGCCGTGCCGCGCGTGCGCGGATCCAGCAGGCGCTCGCGCCAGCGGGTGATGCGCCCGGGAGACGGGGTCGTGGCGTCGCCTGCGGGCGGAGCGGTCGAGACGGTTCCGGACGCGGGCGTCGGCGCAGCCATGGCGCCGGCCGTTGCCACGGCGGGCACCTCTGCTTTCGAGCCGGTGGGCATCACGAAGGCGGTGATGAGCAGTGCCGCCCCCACGACCAGGCGTGTGATCAGTCCCGCGGGCGACGCGAGGAAGTCCGCGGCCACATCGACCAGATTCACCAGGCCCCACAGGAACAGGAGCCCGACCACGAGATAGAACCCCGCGATGGTCGCCAGGTAGAGGAGGATGCGTCCCGCCCTGACCCGCCCCGGATTGAGAAGGAGGAACACCGGGATGAGCAAAGTGCCGACGCTGAGACCGTCGATGAGCGCCAGCACGGCCAGGGAGAGAGGAAGCGGGAGTCCGCCGAAGAGTTCCATGGCTCCACGTTCGACGACGCGCGCGCGCCACGGATCGGGCGAAAGTCCCGTTCCGCCCGACCGCCCTCATCCCTTCGTCGGATGCGCCACCGTCGTCGTCGTGATTGCATGAGGACCATGCAGGAGGCGACGGCGGAGCGGATCCGCACCTGGTCCCGGGCTCGCCGTCCCCTGATCGATGCGGTCCTCATCGGACTGTTCTGCGTGCTGAGCGCCGCGCTCGGATTCAGCGGGATCTGGAGCATCTTCTCGCTCCTGGACGCCGGCATCTCGCCCTGGTGGACGCTGGCGACAGCCCTACCCGGGTGCATCGCCGTGCTCATGAAGCGGCGCTTCCCGATGCTCTCGCTGGTCGCCGCCGCCATCCTGTTCACGGTCGACCTGCTGACGATCGGCGGCCTCGGGCCCGTGATCATCCTGCTGGACGTGCTGTGGACCGCCGCCTTCCTCGCCTCACCGCGCGCACGCACCGGTCTGCTCATCGCCAGTGCGATCGCCGTGGTCGTGATGTTCTTCGGCGCCCTCGCGCTGTCCGACGCCGCCGTACCGGTGGCCTTCCTCGTGGCCGCGCAGTTCGGCGCGTTCGTCGGCACCGACTACTGGTGGGCGGTCGCTGTCTCGCAGGCGAACGAGCTCGCGGAGCTCCACCGCCAGCGCGCCGACGACGCGGCCGCGGTCGCGGAGCGGGAGCAGGCGGAGGCCGTCCGGCGCGAGCGCGAGACCATGGCGCGGGAACTGCACGATGTCGTCGCCGGGCATGTGATGGCGATGGCCATCCGCGCCGAGGCGGCGCTGACGAGCCCTCCGGATCCGGTCACCGACCGCGATGCACTGCAGGCCGTGCGCGACGCCGGGCTCGACGCCCACGGGGCACTGCGCTCGATGATCTCGGTGCTCCGCCGGGGCGACGGCACGCTCGCACCCACCCCCGGATGGTCCGACCTCGAGGGCATCGTCGATGAGGCGCGGCGCGCGGGTCTCGGCATCCGCTTCTCCTCCGTAGACGTCTCGGGCGTCGGCGGTGCCGCAGAGCAGGCAGTGGTGCGGGTGGTGCGGGAGGCCCTGGCCAACGGCATCCGGCACGCGAGCGGCGCAGACGTGGACGTCGTGATCGACGTCGCGGGCTCGGACGTGCAGGTGGCCGTGCGGTCGCGCGGCGGAGTCGCCCGCGCCTCCGCCACCCACGGCGGACAGGGATGGGGGCTGCAGATGCTCCGGGAGCGCGTGGAAGCGCTGGGAGGCGCCTTCGCCGCCGGACCCGAGTCCGACGGATGGTCGGTCGCCGCCCGCGTTCCGGTCGGGGTGCGCGCATGACCGCGCCCACGGTGCTGCTGGCCGACGATCACGGTGCGATCCGGACGGGCCTGCGCATCATGCTGGAGGCGCACGGCATCGTCGTGGTCGGCGAGGCGGCCGACGGAGACGTCGCGGTGCGCAACGCATCGGCCCTACGACCGGACGTGGTGCTGATGGACCTGCGGATGCCGGGACGGGACGGCATCTCCGCCACTCGGGAGATCGTCGAGCGCGGTCTGAGCGACGTCCTGGTGCTGACGAGCTTCGACGAGGACGATCTCGTGCTCGGGGCGATCAGGGCGGGTGCCGCGGGATTCCTCCTGAAGACGGTCGATGCGCCGGCGCTCGCCGCGGCGGTGCGTGCGGTGGCCGCCGGCGAGGGCGCCCTGGATCCGCGAGTGACCCGCAGGGCGCTCGCCGCTGTCGCGCAGAGCGTTCCCGCCTCGACCGCGCCGACTCCGGATCGTGGTGACCAGCCGGAACTCACCGTTCGAGAGCAGGAGATCCTCGACGGCATCCTGCAGGGCTGGTCGAACGCCCAACTCGCAGAACGTCTGCACATCTCCGTCGCCACGGTGAAGACGCACGTGTCGAACGTGCTGGCCAAGCTCGGTGCACGCAGTCGCTCGCATGCGGCGGCGCTCGTCCGGCGCCGAGGCGCCTGAGACTCAGCCCTCCTGCGCGGCGGTCGGGATCTTCTCGTCTTCGCGCAGCGGTCGCGCGGCGCCCGAGAACAGTCCGGAGGCCACGACCAGGCCCACCAGGATGAAGAGCGTGTTCAGCAGTCCGATGTGCTCGCTGATGATCCCCAGCACCGGAGGGCCGCCGAGGAACGCGACGTAGCCGATCGTCGCGGCGGCGCTCACACGGGCGGCGGCCTTGGCAGGGTCGTCGGCCGCGGCCGACATGCCCAGCGGGAATCCGAGCGAGGCCCCGACGCCCCAGAGCGCTGCGCCGACGAGCACGAGCGGCAGACTCGGCGCGAGGATGAACAGCACGATGCCGGATGCCGCGGCGACGGCGAGGATGCGCAGCACCAGCACGCGGCCGAAGCGATCGACGAGCGGTCCGCCGAAGAGGCGCACCACGGTCATGCCGACCGAGAACACGGCGAGCGATACCGCGCCGGTCCCTTCGGCGAAGCCGTGACCCTGCTCGGTGCCGAGAGCGATCCAGTCGTTGGCGCCGCCCTCGGCGAACGACATGCCGAGCATCACGACGCCGAGCAGATAGGTGCGCGGCTCGCGCCACGCCTCGAGGGCCGTGTGCATGCGCCGGCGGAAGGGGGGCTTCTCGTGATCCTCGGGGTCGAGCGCCGCCTCACGCGACGGCACCTGGAAGAAGCAGACCACGGCGACCACCAGGATCAGGGCGCCGACGGCGCCCGCGTGGGTCGCGACGTCGACGGAGAGGCCGGCGGCGAGAGCGCCGATGCCGGCGCCGATCACGGTGCCGAAGCTGAACAGCGCGTGGAAGACCGGCAGGATCGTCTTGCCCATCTGCTGCTCGATCGCCGTCGCCTCGACGTTCATCATCACGTCGACGCATCCGTTGCCGAAGCCGAACAGGACCATCCCGAGCAGCACGATCGGCACCGAGCCGAAGACGTTCGCACCCAGGCCCACGAGAGCGATGCCGACCGCGAACATCAGCATGGTGAGCAGCATCCCGCGCCGAGCTCCGGTGCGCGCCATCACGGCGGGACTCGTCGAGATGCCGATGATCGACGCCAGGCCCATGCCGAGCAGGATCATGCCGACCTGCGCGTTGTCGAGGTCGAGGGCCTGCTTGATGCCGGGCACACGAGACGCCCACGTGGCGATCGAGAGTCCGCTGGCGAAGAAGATGGCGAAGATCGCTGCGCGCCAGCGCACGAACTGCGAACGGGTGAGGGCGGTGTCCATGCCGGACAGCCTATCGAATCGATTCGACTCACCGCGACCGAATCGGGTTATCCTCGGAGTATGAGCACTCAGGAGACTCCGCGTCGAGCGACCATCGCCGACGTCGCGCGCGCCGCCGGAGTGGCGACGTCCACGGCATCCGTCGTGTTCAGCGGCAAGGCCAAGGTGGCTGCCGCGACGCGCGAGCGCGTGCTCGCCGCAGCGGCCGAGCTCGGCTACGCCGGGCCCGATCCGCGGGCGGCTTCGCTGCGACGCGGACGCAGCGGCATCGTGGCGGTCGTGCTCGAGGGCCATCTGCGGGCGGCCTTCCTCGACCCGGTGACCACCGCCATGATGGACGGACTCACCGACGGCCTGGCCGAGCTCAGCGCCGGCATCCTCCTGCTGCGCGACGAGCCGGGGGAGGAAGGATCCGCCCTCGCCAACGCCCCCGTCGACGCGTTCGTGCTGATCGGATGCTCGGGTCGCACGCGCGCCTCGCTCGAGGTGGTGCGCGGCCGCGGCCTCCCGGTGGTCGTGATCGAAGGGGATGCCGGCGACGGGATTCCGCGCATCACGCTCGACAACACCGAGGCCTCCGCCGACGTCGCGCGCCACCTGCATGACCTCGGGCACCGCGACGTCGCGCTCGTCACGCTCCCGCTGGACACCGAGCGGGAGCGCGTGGCGGTGACCCCCGACCGCGTCGCGACGGCGACGGTCGACGTCACGGTCGACCGGCTCGCCGGCCTCCGGGAGGTGTTCCCCGATGCACCGGCGATCTCGGCATCCGGCAGCCTCATCGACGAGGGCGTGCTCGTCGGCCGGATGCTGCTCGCGGATGCCGCCGCGCGGCCCACGGCCGTCATCGCCCAGAGTGATCTGCTCGCGGTCGGGGTGATCCGCGCCGCCGAGGAGCTCGGCCTCCGCGTGCCGGAGGACCTCTCGGTCGCCGGCTTCGACGGGATCGCCGTCGACGGGCTCGCCGACCTGACGCTCACCACGAGCGTGCAGCCGGCGGTCGACAAGGGGCGCGCGGCGGGGGAGCAGGTCGCACGGATGCTGCGCGGCGAGCCCGGCATCACCCAGCACCTCACCTGCCGGTTCCGGGCGGGGACGACGACGGCTGCGCCGGCGGGCCGCTGAGTCGGGTTCTGGGTTGCTGAGCTTGTCGAAGCATCGGTGACGGGCCCTTCGACAGGCTCAGGGACCCAGCGGCTTCAGGAGTGGGGTGGGCCGAGGGGGAGGGTCGTGTCGCCGAAGTCGAGGATGCGGTAGCGGCCGCAGTCGACGACCTCGTCGGGGACGACCGCCACGGGCAGCTGCCACCGCACGGTCTGCGCGTCCTCGATGAGGAACGACACCTCGCCGACGTCGAAGTCGCGGCGGTTCACGAGCCACGCGTAGCCGTTCAACTGGTGATCGACCTGCACGAGCTGTGCGGGATCGTCGAGGTGCAGCTTCGGCAGGCGCGCGGTCCAGAACTGTCCGGCACCGGTGCGCCCGGACGCGTCCACCCAGTCGGTGACGCACAAGAGATCGGGATCCGCTGAGGCGGCGGCGGCACCGAGACGCGGCACGCTCAGCCCGCTCCCGACGAGCACGAGCACGGCTGCGACGGCGGCCGCCGGGCGCGCCGCTCTGCGCGACATCCGCACGGCGCGCGGTACCGCGACGAGCGCGAGCACCGGTGCGAACGCGACCGGCTGGAGGTATCGCGCCGCGTGCGTGCCGAGCGCGATGGCGCCCACCACGACGAGGACGGGCATGAGCCACGCGAGCGTGGCGACGAGACGGGAACCCGGGTCCTCCGCACGTGTCATTCGGAGCACCGCCCACACGAGCAGCGCGAGTGCGAGCAGGCATCCGATGATGCCGAGCGGGGTCGACAAACGGTCGAGCAGCAGGCCGCCGTAGTACGCCGCCGACTGCGGCCACAGGGCGGGTTGCGCGTAGCCGGCCCCGGTATTGGCGACCCATGCCCCGAACGGAATGCGACCGATCAGGCCCAGGACGGTGCCGCCGACGAGCACCGCCAGCAGGATCGGCATCCGCGTCCTCCTCGTCGACATCCGCATCGCGAACAGCAGGTAGACCGTGAGCGGGACGGTCGCCCAGACCGCGTACAGCGGATTCGTCAGCGACGACACCGCCGCGACCGCGCCGAGCGCGACGAGCAGCCCTGAGCCGCCGCGATCGCGGTCGAGCACTCGACGCACCAGACCGATCGACAGCACGACGCCGATCACCGTCGCGGCGTAGTAGGTCGTCGTCAGCTGCAGCGAGGCGAGTTCGAGAGCATCGCGCGACGCCGAGATCTCGGTCGCGGCGAGGAGACCGAAGGCGAGGAGCGCGATCAGCGACCACGCGACCGGCGCCTGCCCCTCGCGCTGACGGCCGGCTACCAGGCGCAGGGATCCGTACAGCGCGAGGAGATTGAGCACCGCGTTGACGGCGAGAAGCGAAGTCGGGTCGAGGGGAAGCAGCGCGTCGAGCCCGGCGAACGCCGAAGCCTCCGGCAGGAACAGCACGCTCGACATCGCCCAGTCCTGTGGACCTCCGGCGAGCACCGACCGCGCGAACATCGCGACGATCAGCGAGTCGCCGTCGCGGAAGAGCAGCTCGGAGCGGGCGGATGCCGCGACCTGACCGGCGATGATCACGCTGACTCCGAGGGCGCCCAGCCACCCCGTCAGCTCCCGCACCCACACCCGCCGCATGCGACCACTCTCGCACGCTCGCAGAAAGCCGCGGTCCTCACGGAGTCCTAACGCCGGTAAACTGGACGGACACCCGCCCGCCTGAGCCGATTCACCCCCGGCCGACGAGCCCCGAGGGAGCCGCGTATATGCTGACGCTCCTCGCCGTGTTCCTCCTCGGGTCTCTGCTCATGCCCGTGCTGGTGCGCTGGCTGGGATCGCAGGCATTCATCATCGCGGCCCTCATTCCCGCCGCGGCATTCATCCACGCGCTGGTGCGGACCCCGGAGGTCCTCGACGGCTCCGCCCCCTTCGTGTCGATCCCCTGGATCCCGCAGCTCGGGCTGAACCTGTCGATGCACATGGACGTCCTGGGGTGGGTCCTGACCCTCATCGTCACCGGCGTCGGGGCCTTGGTGCTGCTCTACTGCCGCTGGTACTTCCTCGACGACTCCGCCGGGATCGGCTCCTTCGCGGGCGTGCTGCTCGGATTCGCCGGCGCCATGTACGGCCTCGTCCTCACCGACGACCTGGTGATGCTCGTGATGTTCTGGGAGGTGACGAGCATCCTCTCGTACCTCCTGATCGGGCACTACCGCCGTCGCGCGGTCAGCCGACGTGCTGCTCTGCAGGCCCTGCTGGTCACCACTCTCGGCGGTCTCGTGATGTTCGTCGGCGTCGTCCTCCTCGTGGTGAGCGCCGGCACGAGCAGCATCCGGGAGATCCTCGAGATCGCGCCGACGGGCCCGATGATCGATGCCGCGATCGTCATGTTGCTGATCGGCGCCATCAGCAAGTCCGCGCTGTTCCCCTTCCACTTCTGGCTTCCCGGCGCGATGGCTGCTCCGACGCCGGTGAGCGCGTATCTGCACGCCGCCGCCATGGTGAAGGCGGGCATCTACCTCATCGCCCGTTTCGCGCCGATCTTCGCGTTCAGCGGCCCATGGCGGCCGATCGTCATCACCCTGGGCATCGTGACCATGCTGCTCGGCGGCATCCAGGCGCTGCGCGAGACCGACCTCAAGCGCATCCTCGCCTTCGGCACGGTCAGCCAGCTCGGGTTCTTCGCCCTCGTCGTGGGATACGGCACGCAGGCGACGGCACTCGCCGGTCTCGCCCTGGTGATCGGTCATGCGCTGTTCAAGTCGGCCCTGTTCCTGATCGTGGGCGTGATCGACCGCCAGCTCTCCACGCGTGACATCACCGAGCTGTCCGGCGTCGGCAGGCAGGCGCCCGTGATGGCGACAGCCGCGTTCATCTCGGTCGCCTCCATGGCAGGCATCGCCCCGACCATCGGCTTCGTCGCCAAGGAGTCCACGCTGACGGCTCTGCTCGATGACGGTCTGCACGGATCCCCGTGGGGTCTCGTCGCGATCATCGGCGTCAGCCTCGGATCCATGCTCACCGCGGCATATGGCATCCGCTTCCTCTGGGGCGCGTTCTGGACGAAGCGCGACGAGCAGGGACAGCGGATGCCCGACACCGCCTGGCCCGACCCGCCGGTCGGCTTCCTCTCGGCGCCGATCATCCTCGCGGGCGTCACGCTCGCCGCGGGCATCGGAGCCCCGGCGCTCGATGTGGCGCTGCAGGGCTACGCGCTCACCGCGACCCCCGGACTCGACGCCGCAGGCGAGGCGGTGGAGGGACCGGGACACCTCGCGCTCTGGCACGGTCTCGAACCGGCGCTCGGCATCTCGATCCTGACGATCCTCCTGGGCTTCGGGATCTTCTGGCTGACGCGTCGCACCGGCTGGGACGCCAAGGCGCGGATGCTGCCCTTCACGGCTGCGGACGCGTACTACCTCGTCATGCGCGGCATCGACCGTCTCTCGGTGCTCAGCACCACGCTCACGCAGCGCGGTTCGCTGCCGGTCTACGTCGGCACGATCTTCGTCGTCTTCGTCGCCGCCGAGGTCACCGCACTGATCGCCAGCGACGTCGATCGCTACAACCTCTCGGCCTGGCACACGCCGGCGCAGATCGCGGTCGCGCCGATCATGGCCGTGGCTGGTGTCTTCGCCGTCCGCGCGCAGAAGCGCTACACCGGCGTGGTCCTGGTGTCGGTGACCGGGCTCGGCATGGTCGCGCTGTTCGCGACCAGCGGCGCACCCGACCTCGCGCTCACCCAGATCCTCGTCGAGACCGTCACGATGGTGACGTTCGCGCTCGTCCTGCGTCGGCTCCCGGCGCGCATGGGCGAGCACAACGCCTCGGTGAGCCGTATCCCCCGGGCGCTGCTGGCGATCGGCGTCGGCGTGACCATGGCGTTCGTCGCCGTGGTCGCCACGCAGTCGCGCGTCGCCGCCCCGATCTCCGAAGCCTTCCCCAAGCTCGCCTACGAGATCGGCCACGGCAAGAACGTCGTCAACGTCGCGCTCGTCGATCTGCGCGGCTGGGACACCATGGGCGAGCTGTCCGTGCTCGTGCTCGCTGCGACCGGCGTGGCATCCCTCGTGTTCGTCACGCACCGAGCCGATCTGCTCGCCGCGACGAAGGGCCTTCCGCGCGCGACGCGCAAGGCGGCGCGCAGCCGTCCTCTCGTCGAGACGACCGAGGGCATCCGCTTCCAGACCGCCGAGAACGAGAACAGCCCGCGCGCCTGGCTCGTCGGCGGTCAGAAGATGAAGCCGGAGAACCGGTCGATCCTGCTCGAGGTGATCGTCCGCATCCTCTTCCACACCATCATCGTGGTGTCGATCTTCCTGCTCTTCGCCGGCCACAACCTCCCCGGCGGCGGTTTCGCCGGCGGCCTGGTGGCGGGGATGGCGCTGGTCATGCGCTACATCGCCGGCGGTCGGTGGGAGCTGGGTGCCGCGGCGCCGACGGATGCCGGACGGCTCCTCGGTGCAGGCCTCATCCTCGCGGTGGGGACCGCCGTCGTCCCGCTGTTCTTCGGCCTCGCACCGCTCACGAGCTCCTTCTGGGAGTGGGAGATTCCGGGCATCGGACACATGGAGTTCGTCACGTCGACGATCTTCGATGTCGGCGTCTACCTCGTCGTGATCGGGCTGGTGCTCGACGTGCTGCGCAGCCTCGGTGCCGAGGTCGACCGCCAGTCAGCCCTCCGCCCGCAGGAGAGCCCCACGCAGAGCGGGGTGCGCAGCTGATGGACGTCTCGCTCACCCTGATCGTCGTGATGGCGGTGCTCTTCGCCTGCGGCGTCTACGCGATGCTCGAGCGCAGCCTCACCCGCGTGCTGATCGGATTCCTGCTGCTCGGCAACGCGACGAACCTGCTCCTGCTGATCGTGATGGGCGTGCCGGGCAATGCGCCGTTCTTCGGCACCGAGGGCGGGATGAGCGACCCGCTCCCGCAGGCCCTCACCCTCACCGCGATCGTGATCACCTTCGCCGTGTCGGCGTTCCTCCTCGCGCTCATCTACCGCTCCTGGCAGCTCGGACAGGCCGACACCGTCGAGGACGACGCGGCCGACATCGCCCTGCGCGAGCGCACCGACGCCGACGAGGACGTCCTGGAGGACGACGCCGATCTCGAGGAGGAGGCGACCACCGACTTCGTCGGCGTGCAGACCGCCCCGATCACGGTGCTGCACATGCGCGACCACCCCTCGATCCACGACGACGCCCCGTTCGATGCCGCCGACGCTCGCCCCGCTGAGCGTCCTGAGGACGGGGAGCGCCGTCCTGAGCGAGCGCAGCGAGACGAAGGGGATCGGACATGACCGCGCTCGTCCCGCTCCTCGTCGCCCTGCCGCTGCTCGGCGCGGCCGTCACGCTCGTGTTCGGGCGGAACGCCCGCCTGCAGGTGTTCGTCACGGTCGCCACCCTCGCGATCGTCTCGGTCATCGCCGCCGTCCTGCTGGTGGTGGTGGATGCCGGAGCGCCGCTCGCCGTCTCCGTCGGCGGCTGGCCCGTGCCGTTCGGCATCGTGCTCTACGTCGACCGGCTCTCGGCGCTGCTCGTGCTCGTGTCGAGCATCGTGCTGCTCGCCGTCCTCCTCTTCTCGATCGGCCAGGGCGTCGCCGACGGCGCGGACGAGACGCCGATCTCGATCTTCAACCCCTCGTACCTGATCCTCGCCGCGGGCATCTTCAACGCGTTCATCGCGGGCGACCTGTTCAACCTCTACGTCGGCTTCGAGATCCTGCTCGTGGCCTCGTACGTGCTGATCACCCTCGGCAGCACCGAGTCCCGCATCCGCACCGGTGCCGTGTACATCGTGGTGTCGCTGGTGTCGTCGATCCTGTTCCTCGCTTCGATCGCGATGATCTACGGCGCGCTCGGCACCGTGAACATGGCCCAGATCGCCGAGCGGATGTCAGAGCTCCCGCAGGAGACGCAGCTGGTGCTGCACCTCATGCTGGTGATCGCGTTCGGCATCAAGGCCGCGATCTTCCCGGTGTCGTTCTGGCTGCCGGACTCCTACCCGACCGCGCCGGCCCCGGTGACCGCGGTCTTCGCCGGATTGCTGACCAAGGTCGGCGTCTACGCGCTGATCCGCACCGAGACCCAGCTCTTCGCGTCGAACAGCATCGACACGCTGCTGCTGATCATCGCCCTGGCGACCATGATCATCGGCGTGCTCGGCGCCGTCGCGCAGGCGGAGCTGAAACGAATCCTGTCGTTCACTCTCGTGAGCCACGTCGGGTACATGATCTTCGGCCTGGCGATCGCGACCCCGGCCGCGATCGGCGCCACGGTGTACTACATCGTCCACCACATCGTCGTGCAGACGACCCTGTTCCTCGCCGTCGGCCTCGTGGAGCGCCGAGCCGGCAGCACCTCGATCCTGCGGGTGAAGGGGCTGCTCAAGGTCGCGCCGGTGATCGCCGTGCTCTACTTCGTGCCGGCCATCAACCTCGGCGGACTGCCACCCTTCTCGGGGTTCATCGGCAAATTCGCGCTGTTCGAGGCCGCGGCATCCGTCGGCACCCCGCTCATGATCGTGCTCATCATCGGCGGCATCGTCACCTCGCTGCTGACCTTGTACGCGCTGATGCGCGCCTGGAACCTGGCGTTCTGGCGCGAGGAGGAGGACTCCACCGAGACCGAGGGCCGCATCTCGTACCTCGGCAACGCGCCCGCCGCCGACGATCAGCAGGAGCGCCGCCGCATCCCGAAGATCATGACGCTCGCGACGGGCGGGATGGTCGCGGTGACCATCGCGCTGACGATCTTCGCCGGGCCCCTCTACGCCCTCTGCGACCGCATCGGCGCCGCACTCCTGCAGCCCGTGAGCCTCGTGCAGCTGGAAGACGAGGTGGGCTGATGGCGCGCGAGACCCGACGTCACCTCTGGCGCGACATCCGCGTGCAGCTGCCGTTCCTGGCCTGGCTCGTCGTGCTCTGGATGCTGCTGTGGGCGCAGTTCACCGTGCTGTCGTTCCTGACCGGTCTCGTCGTCGCGGTCTTCGTCACCCGCGTGTTCCGCCTGCCGACGGTCGCCCTGTCGGGGCGGATCAACGTCTGGTACGCGGCGCTGTTCGTGGTGCAGTTCCTCTTCGCCGTGCTGCGCGGGGCGCTGTCGGTGACGCGGCAGGTCTTCGACTTCCGCCGCCAGCCGGGAGCCGCGATCATCGCGGTACCGCTGCGCTACGCCGACGACCTCGTGATGACCCACGTCGCGGTCACGTCGTCGCTGATCCCCGGCTCGCTCATCGTCGAAGCCGACCGCGACCGGCGCATCCTCTACCTGCATGTGATCGGCGTGCGGGACACGGCCGACGTCGAGAAGCAGCGGGCGGGCGTGCTCCTCTGGGAGCGGCGGATCGTGCGTGCGCTGGGCGACCCGGAGCAGTACCGTGCTCTCAAGGCCGACGAGCGCGCCGGTGCCGTGGGCGGCCCGGCGAAG
This sequence comes from Microbacterium luteolum, assembly GCF_039533965.1. Lineage (NCBI taxonomy): Bacteria > Bacillati > Actinomycetota > Actinomycetes > Micrococcales > Microbacteriaceae > Microbacterium > Microbacterium luteolum. The sequence goes on along the minus strand of NZ_BAAAUN010000001.1, from coordinate 2,536,363 downwards.
GGCGGTGCGCGATGAACATCCTCCTGCTGGTGATCATGGTGGTGTTCGGCCTCGCCGCGATCCTCGCCGTGATCCGGATCGTGCGCGGGCCGTCGATCCTCGACCGCGCCGTCGCCTCCGACGTGCTGCTCACCGAGGTGATGTGCGTGCTCGGTGCCGAGATGGCGATCAACGGGCACACCCGCAGCATTCCGGTGCTGCTGATCATCGCCGCGATCGGGGTGTTCGGCTCGATCGCCGTCGCCCGCTTCGTCGCGAGAAGGGACAACACGACGCAATGAACGTGCTCGGTCTCCTGATCCCCGACGCCGTGATCGATGTGGCGGTGCTCGTGCTGATCCTGCTCGGTGCCCTGCTCTGCCTCTCGGCCGCGGTCGGCCTGCTGCACTTCCGCGACGTGCCGTCCCGCCTGCATGCGGCCACGAAGCCGCAGGTGCTCGGCCTCGTGCTCATCTGCGGTGCGGTCGCACTGTCGCAGCGCTCCGTCGGCGGCATCCTGATCGGGCTCGTCCTGGTGGCTCCGATCGTGCTGATGCAGTTCGCCACGGCACCGCTGTCGGCGCACATGGTCGGCCGTCAGGCGTATCGCAACGGCACGACGGATCAGCGGGGGCTCGTGGTCGACGAGCTCGCCGAGTCGAAGCAGACCCCTCCCGGGGCGGGGTAGCGCTCTTCTCAGTCCGTGTTTGAACCTCGAGGTCGACGGACTCCGCCGAGCATAATTCAGCAAGAACTCGGTCCCTCGGCCGACTTTGGCCACAGGTAGCCGATTTCGCGAGAGTCTTTCTGAATTGTGACCGTCGACTGGCCGCGACACTGATTCTGCACCGACCAAGCACGACCGGAACCCATCCACAATCTCCCGATCCGTGGCCCATGCTGACGCGGTTGTTCGCACACTTCTCTGATGACCGAAGCGAACCAGACCGTCCCGCAGCGTGCAGCCGCCGCCTATTCGCGTCTCGCCTTCACTCGCGCAGATCTGCTCGACCAGGGACTGTCGCGCCGCGGGATCACACTCGCCGTCCAGCATGGGCATCTTCAGCACGTCCGACGCGATCGCTACCTCCTGGCCGCAGTTGATCCGGACGTCGTGGAAGCCGTCCGGATCGGAGGGCGGTTGACGTGTCTGTCACTGTTCGCGGTGATGGGCGTCTTCGTCCACCGGCGCCGGGGCCTGCACGTGTTCGTCACGCGCGGCAGCTCTCGGCTGCGTCCGCCGAAGGTTCCGCAGGTCACGTATCACTGGAACCGTTCGTCGGCCCTGCCCGAGCTCCTGCACGTCGCGCCCTTGATCGACGCAGCTCGGCATGCGGTGCGGTGTCAGGAGCCGCGCGCTGCGGTAGCAACCCTGGACAGCCTCGTGCACCACGGCCTGCTGACGAGCTCTCAGCTGGACGAGGTCTTCGCGGGGCTGCCGTCCCGGCTGCGACCGACGCGTACGCTCGTCGACGGCTCCGCCGAGTCGGGCCCGGAGACGTTCGTGCGCCTGATGCTGCGGACGATCGGGGTCCGTTTCGAGACCCAGGTGTTCATCCCCGGTGTCGGCCGGGTGGACTTCGTCGTGGAGGGGTGGTTGATCATCGAATGCGACAGCAAGGAATTCCACGAGGGGTGGCAGAAGCAGCAGGAGGACCGGCGACGCGACCTCGCGGCCGCCCGTCGCGGATATGTGACCATCCGCCCTCTGGCCACCGACGCCCTCGGCGCGTGGCAGGCCGTGCAAGCGGCGCTGCGGGAGGTCATCGAGACGCTCGGCCCGTCGTTCATCGGCAGTCGGCGCGCACAATTCAGCAAGAACTCCGGGCGGTGACTCGAAACGGCCGGATGGCGGGCGTTTAAGCCAGTTCTGGCTGAATTATGCACGTGAGCGGGGCGCACCATCCGGCGAATCCTGGACGTCATGGCCCCGCCGCGCTAGCGTGCTGCCATGGAGACCCTGCTGATCGTCCTCGGCGTGCTCGCTGCGGCATGGTTCGCGATGCTGATGCGAAAGCCGCGGTCGTCGCGCCGTGCCGACCCGGACGGGTTCGCGGTGGACCCGGCGCTGTCGAAAGCGCTCGACGACTCGGCATCCGACAGCGTCAGGTTCCGGGGCTACCCCTGATTCACCGCTTATCGGCGAAGCGCTGGATCAGCCGGGCGGCCGGCTCCGAGTCGGTGATCAGGGTGCCGTGACCGTGGTCGGGGATGACCGCGAGATCGGCGCCGGGGATCGAGTCGATGATCGCCTGGCACCAGCTCATCGGCGCGAGCGGATCGTCCTCGCCCCGCAGCACCAGCACGGGGCAGTCGATGCGGGCGAAGGCGTCCTCGGGCTCGTGCACGATCGTGGCGCGGATCTTGCGGATCAGGTGCGGCCCGCCGCGGAGGTACTCGCGTGCGCCGCGCCAGATCACGAGCGGACGCTCGCCCAGCAGGTCGATCAGCAGGTACCGCGCCTGGGAGGCGACGTTGCGCGCCGCCTTGTCGACGGTCGGTCCTGCGAGGATCACCTTCGCGACGAGCGACGGATGCCGTGCGGCGAGCTCGGCCGCGATCTGACTCCCCATCGAGTGGCCGATGACGATCACCGGATCCTCGCCGGTGTGACGGAGGTAGGCCGCGACCAGGTCGGCATGCCGTTCCATCGTGAGGTTCCGGGTGGGCTCGGGCGCCTCGCCGAAGCCGGGCAGGTCGAGCGCGATGACACGCCCCTCGAGACGGCGCACCACGTCGAGATAGACGCTGCGGCCCATCCCGATGCCGTGCAGCAGCAGGAACGTGTGCTCACCCTCGCCGAAGGTCTCGGCGATGAGGGTCGCCCCGCCGTACTCGTATTCGAGCAGGGTGACGGGTGTTCCCTTCGGGGCGAGGTAGCTGGTCGGCACCCGTCAAAGGTAGTCGACGTGGCTGGACGCGTCCCTCAGCCGGCGGGCGTCAGGACCAGGGTATGCACGGCCGCCGCCTCCACGGCCTTCGCGGAGAACGCCCATGGCCGCTGGATGCCGGTGGCCCAGTCTGCGGTCTGATCGGTGTAGTGCTCGTCGAACGCGTGGCCGGAGGCGCCGGTGAGGTGGATCCACGTCGAGGCGTCGAAGTCGGACAGGTCGACCACCATGCGCATCGACGGCACGGTGGTGGTCTCGTAGGAGGTGCCGAGCTCCCACCCGGTCGCGTTCACGACCGATGCTCCACCGCCGACCCGGAAGGGCCCGCGGTTGAAGAGGGCCTCGATGGGCGCGATCCCCGAGGCGCCGAGGGTGTCGCTCCGGAGGGTGATCGCGTGCAGGTCGCCCCAGTTCCAGAGGGTGACAGCGGTGCCCTGGAGCCCGGAGAGCTCGTCGTAGGCGTCTTCCGCCGACAGCGCGAGCATCTCGTCCATCCCGTCCACATCGAGCTCGGCGTTGGTCCAGAGCGGATCGGACGGGTCCTCCAGCATGCTCGCGACGACCGTGAACAACCGGGCCTGGCCGTCGATCGGAAGCGGCTGCTCGCGTCGGCCGAAGATGTTCTGCACGAGGTTCGACCACAGGACGTTCGCGTACGCCGCGGCCGCGGAGGATGCCGTGTTCTGCGCATCCCAGGCGTGGAGCAGTGCGACCGCCTCGCGCGGGCCCGTCCCGGAGACCTCGACGTCGGAGAGAGCGGCGGCGAGCTGCTTGCCGATCCACATCTCGCTGTCCATCTGGATCTCGCGCATGTCCTGCGCCGTGAGAGGACCGGCCGCAGCGCGGCGCTCGATCAGGTGAGCGATGCGGGCGGCGCGGTACCCGTAGTCCCAGTCGCGGGAGAGGAAGTACTCGTAGTCGTCGGTGACGATCGCGTTGTTCGCGGTGACGATGTAGCCCGAGGTGGGGTTGTACGACACCGGCAACTCCTCGAAGGGGATGAACCCGGTCCAGTCGTAGCTGCTGTCCCACCCGGGCTGCGGCATCCATCCGTCGCCGGCGCCGCGGATCGGCAGGCGTCCTGGTGTCTGGTAGCCGATGTTGCCGTCGGTGTCGGCGTAGATGAGGTTCTGCGCGGGGACGTCGAAGAGCGAGGCGGCGTAGCGGAAGTCGTCGAAGTCCTGCGCGGTCGAGAGCGCGAAGATCGCGGTCGCGGCGGTGCCGGGGTCGAGCGCTGTCCAGCGCAGGCTGACCGCGTACTCGGGTTCTTCCTTCGGTTCGGGCAGGGTTCCGCCGGAGAACAGGTCGGGGCCTCCGGGGATGCCGGCCTCGACCGCGGGCAGAGGATCGTCGGCGATCGCCGTGAAGTCGTCAGTGAGCCCGGAGATGATCGGGCCGTGGACCGTGGAGCGGATCGTCAGCTCGATGTCGTCGCCACCGGCGACCTTGATCGTCTCGGTGCTCTCCTCGAGGGGGACGAGGACGCCGTCGCGCCAGTACTCGTCGCCCTGCACGCGCTCGATGTACAGGTCGGTGACGTCGGTGGTCAGGTTCGTGAAGCCCCACGCGACCTTCTGGTTGTGGCCGATCACGATCCCGGGCAGGCCGGAGAAGGAGAAGCCGCCGACGTCGAACGGGCACGCCTTGTTCACGGTCGAGCACTTCAGCTGCACCTGGTACCAGACCGAGGGAAGGGATGCTCCGAGGTGCGGGTCGTTGGCGAGCAGCGGCATCCCGGTATCGGTGAGGTCGCCGGAAACGACCCAGGAGTTCGAGCCGATGCCCTCGCCGGCGTCGCCCACGAGCAGGCTCGCCGCCGCGACGACGTTCGCGGTCTCCTCCCACTCCACCGTCGTGACGGCCTGCTGCACGTCGGCGTCCGTGTCGCGCGAGGAGAACGCAGCGGGCTCGGCGTCGGTCTCGAGTGCGGGAACCGTCGAGATCTTCGGGACGATCACCGGGTTCTCGTCGAAGGGATAGTCGGGATAGAGCCGCTCGAGCATCGCGCTCGTGTCGTCTGCGGCATCCGTGGCGTCAGCATCCTCCGTGGCGCCGGCATCGAGCTCCGCGGCCAGCAGCGCGCGCTCGGTCTCGTCCTCGACGTTGCCGCGCAGATCCCAGGCCATGGCCTTGAGCCAGGCGACCGAGTCGGCGGGCTCCCAGGGCTCGGGCGCGTAGTCCGGGTTCTGCATGCCGAGCACGGCATATTCCAGCGACAGCTCGGCGCCGGAGCGCGAGGCGAGGTAGGCGTTGACCCCGGCGGCATAGGCCTCGTAGTAGCCCAGGGTCACGTCGTCCATCGCAGCGACCTCCGCCTCGGCGACCTTGCGCCAGCCGAGCGTGCGGAGGAAGGCGTCGGTTCCGGCCTGCGAGGCGCCGAACATCTCGGCGACGCGACCCGCTGTCACGTGGCGGCGGAAGTCCATCTCGAAGAACCGGTCCTGCGCGTGCACGAATCCCTGCGCATAGAAGAGGTCGTCCGTCGAGTCGGCGGTGATCGTCGGGACGCCGCTGGCATCGCGCTCCACCGTGACCTCGGACGCGAGCCCAGTCACCTCGATCGCGCCCCCGGTCTGCGGAAACGACCGCTGGATCGTCCACGTGACGAAGAAGGCCGCCGCGACGGCGATCACGACGATCACGGCGACGACGAGGAACGCGATGCGCCCGATCCGGACGCCCAGCGAACGGCGGGAGGGGACGGCAGTCGCCGGCGAATCAGTCGTCATCGTTGAGCGCTCTTCTCGGGATAGCAGGTGGGACTCAGTCCCACCGAGCCCCAGTGCGCGTGTCAGGGTCGCGCCTTCGCATCATATCCGCCGGAGCGCCCGGGCGCAGGGGCGATCCGGCGGACCCGCTCAGCCGATCAGGCTCGGCTGCAGATCGCGCAGCGTGCGGCGATGCGTCATGCGCGTGACCCCGATCATCGCGAGCGCCAGGGCGCCGACGAGCCAGAGCGCCAGGACGGCCAGATCCCAGCCTGCACGGGCGAGGTTCCCGCCGTACATGAGCTGTCGCATCGCGTCCACGACATATCCCAGCGGCAGCACATGATGCAGGGCTGCAAGTGGCGCCGGCAGGGTCTGCCAGGGGAAGGTGCCTCCGGCGGTGACGAGCTGCAGCACCATCAGCACCAGGCCGAGGAACTGGCCGACCGATCCCAGCCAGACGTTGAGCGTGAGGATGATCGCCGCGAACGTCGCCGAGGCGAGCACCATCACCCCGAGCGTGCCGATCGGATTGTCGAACGTGAACCCGAGCGTGATCGCGAGGATGCCCATCAGTCCGACCATCTGCACCGCGCCCAGCATGGCGGGGGTCAGCCATCCGGCGAGCGTGATGCGGATCGGAGAATGCAGGGCCGTGACCGCGCGCCGCGAGATCGGCTTGACGATGAGGAACAGCGCGTAGATGCCGATCCATGCGGAGAGCGCCGCGAAGAACGGCGCGAGCCCTGCGCCGTAGTCCTCGGCGGAGGCGACCTTGTCACTCGAGACCTTCACCGGGTCGGCGATCGTGTCGGCCTGCAGCGTGCGCAGTTCGGGCGTCGACGCCGGGATCTGGCCGACCCCGTCGGACAGCCCGTCGCGCAGTTCCGCGGTGCCCGCCGCGAGCGTGCTCAGCCCGTCGCGCAGCTGGGCGGCTCCGGCGTTTGCGGAGGAGGCGCCGGTGGCGACGGTGCCCGCACCGGTCGCGAGCTCGGACGCCCCGGAGGCGAGGGATGCTGCGCCGGCGGCGAGCTGGTCGACCTGACCGACCGCGGATTGGACCTTGCCGTTGCCGTCCTGCAGCCGCGTCGCAAGGGGGTCGAGGGCCGCGAGGACCTGATCGATCTCTTCCTGGGTCAGGCCCTGGTCGACCAGGGCGTTCGCGATGTCGGTCCGCACCTGCGGCAGCGCGTCGGCGGCCTGCTGCACGGCGGCGCCCGCACGATCCGCGACATCGGCGAGCTGGCGGTTCCCGGCGCTCACCTGCTGCGCACCGCTCGCGAGCGTCTGCGCGCCAGCGGCGAGCTGCGCGGTTCCATCGGCGAGCTGCGCCGTGCCGTCGGCGAGGGTGGAGCTTCCGGATGCCGCGGTGTTCGCGCCATCCGTCAGCTGGGACGCTCCGTCTGCGGCAGTGATCAGGCTGTCGCGCACGTCGCTCAGGCCTGTCAGCAGGCGCTCGGCGGCCTCGCTGCCGACCATCTCGGCCACGGAGCTGCGGATCTTCTCGACCGCCTGCGTGCCCATCGAGGACGCGAGGTAGTTGTTGGCGTCGTTCGTCTCCAGGTCGATGCGCGCCTGGTGCGGGGAATCGCCCGCCGCCGAGGTGAGCGCCGAGGAGAAGTCGGCGGGGATCGTGACGGTGAAGTCGACGGTGCCTTCGCGCAGCGCGTCGGCGGCCTCCTCCGCTGTCATCCGCTGCCAGTCGAACGCATTGCCCTCGATGAGGTTGTCCGCGACGTCCGCGCCGTAGTTCACGGTGTCGGCGCCGGCCTCTTGGTCGGTCGCCGGGGCGCCCTCGTCGTCGACGACCAGCGCCACCGGGACCTCGGGGAACTTCGCGTAGGGGTCCTGATTGGCCCACAGGTAGAGGCCGCCGTAGAGGATCGGCACGCAGATCAGCGCGATGAGGGCGATGATGCCCATCTTGCTGGCGGTGAGGCGTCGCAGCTCGGCGGCGATCATGGAAGGAACCTTCATCGCACGCCTCCGTTCTCGGTCGGGGTTTCGTTATCGGTGTCGGACGCTTCGACAGGCTCAGCGACCCAGGCGGGCGCGTCGTCCGAGAGGGGTCCCTGAGCTCGTCGAAGGGCCGGTTCGTCGGCATCCGGTTCGTCGGCATCCGGTTCGTCGGACGACACGCCAGATGTCGGACGTCCTGGGTCTACCGGTCCGACATCTGGCGTGTCGGCCCCCGAAGTGGTGCCGGATTCCTCGAGCACGAGGGGCTCGATCGGCCCGGAGGCGTTGATCGCGTCGAACTCCTGCATCCGCTCGAGGGCGACGGCAGCCGATCCGCCGATGATCACGAGCATCGCGTAACCGCGGTCGGCGAACTCGCCGGCGATGCGCCACCAGCCGTCGGGGCTGCCGCCGTGCCGGTCGGGGGCGACGAGCACGATGCCCTCGACTCCGTCGCGCAGCACCGCGAGCTCGCACATGATCCGCACGCGGGCGGCGGGGTCGACGGTGCCGATCGGGACGGATGCCAGTTCGGCGAACCCGAGCTGAGCCAGCCACCGGCGCGCGTGCACGGGTGTCGCGCCGACGCCGGCGAACATGAGCTCCTCGCCCACGACTCCGGCGAGCGTGATGTCGGCGTGCGGGTCACTGGCGTCGGGTGCATCGACCAGGGCCACGCGGCGCCGCAGCTCCTTCGCGTTCTCGGCGCCGTCGAGGGTGACTCGGCCGGAGTCCGGCCGCATCCGGCCGCTCGCGATCAGACCGAGCACGGTCGGCCGCTGCTCGGTCTCAGCGAGGGCGAAGCGCACGGCCCCGGTGTGGAACTCGAGGTTCGTCAGCGGCAGCGCCTGTCCGCCGCGGCCCTTGCTCACGTCGTGCAGGGTGATCCTCATGCGTCCGCCTCCTGGTCGATCTCCGTGGCGATGATGTCGGGGTGTGCGGTGAGGAGCTCATCGGCTTCGCGCCAAGACAGGCCCGCGATGCTCAGCACGGTGCGCACCGCGACGTTCGCGGCGCCCGTGCTGGCGGCATCCGTCCGCGACACGACCGTGCGCGCCATCTCCTCGATCAACCGGGCGAGGGTGGGTGCGGCGAGGTCGGTGCGGAAGCTTCCGTCCTCCTGCCCGCGACGGGCGAGCGCGGCGACGGTGCGGCGCAGTGGTGCGAGGGCCGCGGCCGTGTGCTCGACGTGCGACTCGTCGAGGGCGAGGGCGGCGGCGACCTGCACGTGCGCGGCCTCCTGCCAAAGGCGAGCGGCCAGGCGGGCGAGGGCGATGCGGCTGTCGGGGTCGTCGACCGAGGTGGCGATGGCGTTGAAGCGCTGCGCTCCGCTCGAGATGAGTTCGCGGATCAGCGCGTCGCGGTCGTCGAAGTGCCCGTACAGGGTGCGGCGCGAGAGCCCGGCCGAGCGCGCGATGACGTCGACGGAGGCGTGCGGATCGTTCGCGAGGGTCGCACGGGCGGCGTCGAGGATGCCGGCGCGGTTCTCCACGGAATCTCGACGGGGTGCACGGGTGGTCATGTCCCCATGGTACTTATAGTGCACACTACTGTGCAAGATAACTCGGAGGACTCACAGCATCCCGAATGAGAGAAGGGGGCGGATGCCGCAGCATCCGCCCCCTTCCGAGAGGTCCTATCCCGACGAAGGGTCAGTCGGTGCCTGAGTCGAAGGCTGCACCCTCGGAGGCGACGTCCACGGCATCCGCCAGGTTCTCGTCGACCTCTTCGACCGAGCCGGTGATCTCACCCGACTCACCCGCGGTCACGCGACCGACGAGCTCGCCGGTCGCGCCGCCGATGAGTCCCAGACCCGCGTACTGCTCGAGGCGCGAACGCGAATCGGCGATGTCGAGGTTGCGCATCGTGAGCTGGCCGATGCGGTCGACCGGGCCGAAGGCGGCATCGCCGACGCGCTCCATCGACAGCTTCTCCGGACCGTACGACAGGTTCGGCGAGACGGTGTCGAGGATGGTCCAGTCATCGCCGCGACGCAGACGGATCGTGACCGAGCCCGAGATCGTGAGACCGACCCAGCGCTGGATCGACTCACGCAGCATGAGCGACTGCGGCTCGAGCCAGCGTCCCTCGTACATGAGGCGGCCGAGGCGGCGGCCCTGCTCGTGGTACGTCGCGAGGGTGTCCTCGTTCAGGATGCCGTTGACGAGGCGCTCGTAGGCGATGAATAGCAGCGACATGGCCGGGGCCTCGTAGATGCCGCGCGACTTCGCCTCGATGATGCGGTTCTCGATCTGGTCGCTCATGCCGAGGCCGTGGCGTCCGCCGATCGTGTTGGCCTCCATGACCAGGGCGACCGGGTCGCTGTACTCGACGCCGTTGATGGCGACCGGGCGGCCGGCCTCGAACGTGACGGTGACGTCTTCGGTCTCGATCGCGACCGACGGGTCCCAGAACTTCACGCCCATGATCGGGTCGACGGTCTCGAGGGACACGTCGAGGTGCTCGAGCGTCTTCGCTTCGTGGGTGGCGCCCCAGATGTTCGCGTCCGTCGAGTACGCCTTCTCGGCGGAGTCGCGGTACGGGAACTCGTGGGCGACGAGCCAGTCGCTCATCTCCTTGCGGCCGCCGAGCTCGGTGACGAAGTCGGCGTCGAGCCACGGCTTGTAGATGCGCAGGCGCGGGTTGGCGAGCAGGCCGTAGCGGTAGAACCGCTCGATGTCGTTGCCCTTGTAGGTGGAGCCGTCGCCCCAGATGTCGACGCCGTCCTCCTTCATCGCGCGCACCAGCAGCGTGCCGGTGACCGCACGACCGAGGGGAGTCGTGTTGAAGTAGGTCTTGCCGCCGGAGCGGATGTGGAAGGCGCCGCAGGAGAGAGCAACGAGGCCCTCTTCGACCAGAGCCGTCTTGCAGTCGATCAGGCGCGATGCCTCGGCGCCGTACTCGAGCGCGCGGCCCGGGATCGACGCGATGTCGTCTTCGTCGTACTGTCCGAGGTCGCCGGTGTACGTGAAGGGAATCGCGCCCTTGTCGCGCATCCATGCGACGGCGACGGAGGTGTCGAGTCCTCCGGAGAAGGCGATGCCGACGCGCTCGCCGACGGGCAGGGACTGGAGGACCTTGGACATGCTTTCCAGTCTATCCGCGGGCGGCGTGTCGCCCTGTGCCGCATGACGACCCCGCGTGCAGGAGATGCCGGCCTACTGCGGGACCGACTCCTTCTGACGCTCGTCATCGCCGACGGATGCCGGTGCGGCCAGCATCCGTCTCTGATGCGCGGCGTACTCGCCGCCCCACCGGGTGAGGGTGTCGACCAGGGGCTGGGCGCCTCTCCCGAGGTCGCTCAGTCGGTACTCGACCTTGGGCGGCACCTGCCGGTACACCTCGCGGGTGATCAGGCCGTCGTCCTCGAGCTCCCGCAGCTGTCGCGTGAGCACGCGGGCCGTGGGTTCGAGCAGAAGGCGGCTCAGCTCGCCGAAGCGGAGCACGTCGTGCTCGCCGAGGAGGGAGAGGATGCTGGGCTTCCAGGCGCCGCCGAGCACGGCGATCGACACCTCTGCGTCGCAGGCATCCGTCCATTCCCGGACGATGCGCTCCGTCTTCTCTCTCATGGGCTCGCCTCTCGCGCTTCCATAGTATCCAATTGGTCACTATCTGACCGGAATGACAGTACTTGCCGGTTCAGTACCATCACACCAGACTGAGACGGTGACGTCCAGTACCCCCACGACCATCTCCCCGACTCGTCCCCTCCGCCACCCCTGGCTGGCGATGATCCCGCTGCAGCTCGGCATCCTGATCGGGGCGCTCGCGATCAGCAGCGTCTCGACCGCTCTGCCGGCCATCCGCGGTGACCTCGCGCTCACCGACAGCGGAGCCCTGTGGCTGGTCGACATCTACTCGCTCGCGCTCGCGGCCACCCTCATCCTCGCTGCGCGCATCGGCGATGCCTTCGGTCGCAAACGCATCGTGCTGATCGGCCTCGCGGGATTCGCCGTCCTCAACGCCGTGGGCGGGTTCGCCGACAACGGGCTCGTGCTGATCGCCATCCGGGCGCTGCTCGGTGTCGCGGAGGCGTTCGTGGTCGCGGGTGTGGTCGCCACGATCGGCGCCCACTACCAGGCACGCGAGCGCGTGCTCGCCTACGGGCTCTGGACGGCCACGTTCGGCGCCGGGAGCGCGCTCGGCCCGGTGCTCGGCGGGATCGTCACGGAAGGGCCGGGATGGCGATGGCTGCTGCTGGGCAGCGTGCCCCTGGCCGTCCTCGCCGGTGCTCTCGCCATCTGGCTCGTCCCCGACTCCCGCAGCTCCCGCCCGGCGTCGTGGGACGTGCTCAGCATCCTCTCCTCGATCGTCGCACTCGGGGCCCTGGTCTTCGCCCTGCACGAGGTGCTCGCGGCGCCGGTTCCCGCGGCCGTGGCCGGTGTCGTCGCCGTCGCGGTCCTGATCTTCTTCATCCGCCGACAGCGCGTGCTCCGCGATCCGCTCATCGACATGCGGTTGTTCGGAGTGCCGGGCTTCAGCCCCGCGATCGTGCGCATCCTCGCGAGCAGCGGGGTGGCATCGGCATCCGTCGTCCTCGTGAGTCTTCATCTGCAGGATGCGCGCGGCCACAGCGCGGCCGAAGCGGGGATCGCGATCCTCCCGCAGGCGGTGGCCATCGCGCTGGGCGGTGTGCTGGCACCCGTCTTCCTGCGGATGCTGAGCGCGAACGCGCTGACGGTGCTGGCGCTCACGGTGCAGGGCGTCGGACTGGCCTGGCTCGCCCTCGATCCGGACCTGGTCGCGCTCCCCCTGCTGCTCGTCGGCCTGGGGTTCGGAATCGGGGCGACCCTCGCCGCGACCGCGCTGTTCGACGTCACTACGGAGGACGACGCCGGCCAGGTGGGTGCCATCCAGGAGGTCGGCTTCTCGCTCGGCGGCGGACTCGGGATCGCGGTGCTCGGCACGATCGGCTCGATCCTCGCGGCGCGCGGATTCACCGTCGCCCTGGTCATCGCCGCGGTGGTCGTCGTCGCCGCTGCCGTGCTGCCGCTCGCCCGCACCAGGAAGGCGACATCGTGACCGCCACGCGCCCGACAGCGCACTGGATCCTCGCGCACCCGCAGTCGAGCTCGTTCAACGCGCGACTCTTCCATGAGGGATCCCGGAAGCTCGCGGCCGACTACGACGTGGTCACCTCCGACCTCTACGCGCAGAGCTTCGATCCGGTGCTGTCGGCGAAGGATCTCGGCGAGCCCTTCGGCCGTGCGGGCAACGTGGTCGACCTCATGGGCGAGGCCCAGGCTGCAGGGCAGCTGGCCGACGACGTGGTCGAGGAGCAGCGCAAGGTCGCTGCAGCCGAACTCCTCGTGTTCCAGTTCCCCCTGTGGTGGTACGGGGTGCCCGCCATCCTGAAGGGCTGGTTCGATCGCGTGCTCACGAACGGGTTCGCTTACGGCACTCTCGACCCCGAGACCGGGGTGCCGCTTCGCTACGGTGCCGGACCGCTCGCGGGCCGGCGGGCTCTGGTGATCGTCACCGCCGGTGAGGACGAGCGGTCGATCGGCCCGCGTGGCATCAGCGGAGACATCGACTCCCTGCTCTTCCCGGTGACGCACGGCACACTCTGGTACACCGGCATCGAACCGCTCGACCTGCACGTCGTGCACGACGCCGACGGACTCGACGCGACGGGTATCGATGCGGAACTCGACCGCCTCGGTCAGCGCCTCGCAGGCATCCGCACGGAGACGCAGCTCCGGCCCTACCGACGCCTGCAGGATGGCGACTATCGCGGCACGAGAGCTCTCCGCGCCGACATCCTGGCAGATCGCACCGATCTCGGCATCCATCGCACGGGCGTCGACTCGGCTCGGTGAGCCCGGCCCGGCTTCAGAGGTCTTCGTGCCGCGCGGTGCGCAGTGGTGAGAAGAGAACGATGAGCGCCGCGACCACGAAGATCACCACGCTCACACCGATCGTGACGCGGAACCCGAAGGCGGTGGCGAGTCCGCCGGCGATCAGCGCGCCGATGAGGAACATGACCCGGTTGACCGTGCGGATCGAGGCGTTCAACCGGCCCTGCATCTCGTCGGGCGCGACAGCTTGGCGATAGCCCATCTCGTTCGGGTCCTCGAGGCCCATGCCCAGCCCGAACAGGAACTGGCCGATGCCGAGAGGGATCGCCACGATCGCGATGTTCTCGGATGCCGGGAGGATCAGCACGGCGAGCCAGGCCAACGCCGAGAGCACGCGTCCGGCCAGGACGGCACCGCCGACCCCGAAGCGTCGGCCCGCCATCGGCGCGAGCACCGCACCGAGGAATCCACCGACGCCACCGAGCGCGAGCACGAGGCCGAACACCAGAGCGCCGAGGTCGAGCTCGCGCAGGGCGTACGGAGCGAACGCGGTCAGCGCGATGCTGTTGCCGAGGAACCAGACGTTCACCGACGCGGCCATCGGGGCGAGGGTGCGATGCGAATATGTCCACCGCAGACCCTCGACGATGTCGTGACCGAGGTGGCGTCCGTCGGTGCGGGGCTCGGCTTTCGGCTCGTCGACCTTGATCCGGCTGAGCATCACCGCGCTGACGAGGTAGGCGACGGCGTCGATGAGGATCGCGACCGGAGCACTGAGCCAGCTCACGAGCGCTCCGCCGAGAGCCGGGCCGGTGGTCTGCGCGACGGTGCCCGCCTGCCCGAGCCTGGCGTTCGCGGAGACGAGCTGGTTCCGCGGGACGAGTCGGGGAAGCATCGGCTGCGCGGCCGAGTCGGCGATCAGCGTGAGGGCGCCGAAGATCAGGAACAGGGCGCCGAACGTCCAGACGGTCAGGGTCCCGGTGACCCACAGCACGGGGATCGCGCCGAGGACGAGTGCGCGGCCGACGCTCGCGAGCACCATCGCGGGCTTGCGGCGCCACCGGTCCATCAGCGCCCCGACGATCAGGCCGAAGAGCAGGTAGGGCACCACGTTCGCCGCGTTCAGCAGGCCGATCTCGAAGGCGGAGGCGCCCAGTGTCGTGACGATGAGCACTTGGAATGCGACAGCGCTCACGGCTCCGGTGAACGCCCCGAGGGTCGACGACGACCAGAACAGTGCGAACGCGGGAAGGCGCAGCACCTCGCCCGGTCTGTCACTCATCCGACGCGCCGGTCAGCCATATCCGCCTCGGGTTCGGTGGTCATTTCGTGGTTCCGTATTTGCGGAACGCGTTCTGCTTCGAGGTGCGCAGCGCGAGGCCGATCATCGTCCAGGAGTCGCCGGCCGCTCGCGCAGCTGCGACGGCAGCGGTGAGTCGTTGGTCGGCGGCATCACGTGCTGCGCGCGCGGCGGCGATGTCGCGCAGCCGGGATGCGTCGCGCATCGTTTCGGGACGGATGCTGTCGATGAACGCCTCGACGTCCCGATCGCGATCGTCTCGGACGGCTGTTCTGGTCATGCATCCTCCCTCAGAGGTAGTGGTATCGACTGGGTCGGAGTCGATCCGCGTGAATGATGAGTGAAGGGCTCTGAGCCGGCACGAGCACGAGTTCGAGGAGTCGTCCGACGCGATCCGCTTGCGGTCAGCGTAGCGGTCGTGCATGCGGGGCGTCAATGATATGTTGACGACTGCTTCTGGTCATGACTCCAGGGAATCCGTCCGAAGGTCCGCCTCGCTCGCCGTTTGACTCGCCTGGCCGACGGTTGGCGAAAGTCATCCGAAACTGACCACTGTGCAGGAGTAGCCTCCACCTCAACCCGCTCTCACCGTGGGAGAGTGTGCACGGAGGCGGAACATGGGCGAAGCGGTGCTGTGGGGTGTGGTCGCGGCATCCCCGCTGTTCGTCGGCGCGGTGCTCGCGATGCTGCGTGCCTGGCCGCCCCGCTGGCTCGGCATCGTCCTCGGCTTCGGCGCGGGCGCGCTGATGGCCTCGATCGCCTTCGAGCTCTGGGAGGAGGGACTCCAGCGCGGCGGCGCGATCCCCCTCGTGGCAGGGGTCGCCGCCGGCGCCCTCGCGTACTACATCGCCGCGCGCATCCTCGACGCCAGGGCCGCCAAGAAGAAGAGCGAAGCGGGCGGCGGACAGCTCGCGGTCGGGGCTCTGCTCGACGGCATCCCCGAGCAGCTCGTGCTGGGAATCGGACTGGCGTCCGGCGAACCGGTCAGCATGGCTCTCGTCGTCGCGATCCTCGTCTCGAACCTGCCGGAGTCCATCGGCTCGGCCACCGACCTGCTCCAGGGCGGCATGGCGAAGAGTCGCGTGCTGCTGCTCTGGGCGGGGGTGGCCGTGATCTGCGCGCTCGCCACCGTCGCGGGCTTCGGGCTTGCCACGGTCACCGGTGAGGCCTTCCGCACGACGGCGAGCGGATTCGCCGCCGGAGCCCTGCTCGTCATGCTCGTCGACTCGATGGTCCCCGAAGCCCAGTCGAAGGCCAAGGAGTCCACGGGTCTTGCGACCGTGCTCGGGTTCGCGCTCGCCGCGGGTCTGTCGTTCGCCGGCTGACGCTTCGCGTGGCAGTCCGGCAGGGTCACGGGCCGGAACACCGTGCTCTTCTGCCACGGGAACGCCCCGCCGGATGGCGGCATCCGCACGTCAGATCGGGTGCGGGCGGCGGGTTACGCTCGGGGAGGACGTGAAGGATGCTGGCGGGACGCCGCCACGCAGACGGCGAGGACAAAGGAGTTCTGATGACCGACACACTGGCTCGCCCGCCCTTCGACCCCGAGCTCGAAGCCGCTCTCGCCCTGGTCGCCGACCAGATGCCGACGACACTCACCTCGGAGATGATCCCGATCATGCGGCAGTCGCCGGTCAGCGGAGAAGACGAGATCTTCGTGCTCCTCGACGAGCGCGGATTCACCCGCCGCGATGTGACGATCGCCGGTCACGGAGGCGATGAGATCACCGTCTCGGTGATCGAGAAGGAGGGTCGCACGGGAACGGGCCCCGGCTTCTTCCACACGCACGGCGGCGGCATGATCCTCGGCAACCGGTGGCTCGGCGTCGTCGGATTCCTCGACTGGGCGGAGCGCTTCAACGGCGTGATCGTGACCGTCGAGTACCGGCTCGCGCCCGAGTTCCCCGATCCGTACCCGGTCGAGGACTGCTACGCCGCGCTCGTGTGGACGGCGGACCACGCGGAAGACCTCGGCATCGACCTGTCGCGTCTGCTGATCGGCGGCGGCAGCGCCGGGGGCGGACTGGCCGCCGGCACGACCCTCCTCGCCCGCGACCGTCGGGGTCCGGCGCTCATCGGTCAGCTGCTCATCTACCCCATGCTCGACGACCGCGACGAGACGGTCTCGACGCAGCAGATCGACGGCATCGGCGTGTGGGACCGCGGGTCCAACATCACCGGCTGGACCGCTCTGCTCGGCGATCGCAAGGGTGGCGCCGACGTCTCGATCTACGCCGCCCCTGCACGCGCGACCGACCTCGCCGGTCTCCCGCCGGCGTTCATCGACTGCGGCAGCGCCGAGGTCTTCCGCGACGAGGACGTCGCCTACGCCACGCGCCTCTGGGAGGCGGGGGTCCAGGCCGAGCTGCACGTCTGGGCCGGCGGATTCCACGGATTCGACATGTTCGCGCCGCACGCGGCCGTGGCGCAGGCGATGCTCGCCGCCCGCGACAACTGGGTGAACCGCCTGCTCGCCTGACGCCATCACCCTACGGGGTCCTCGCCGGACCCCGTAGGGTGGAACTCCCGCGCGATGGAGCCGACATGCAAGATCTGCTGGGGCGTCTCACCGCCCTCGACCCGGACGCCAGCGAGACGCTCAAAGTCGTCACGTACTTCGACGCCCTCGTCGAGCGATCCGTCGGCGTCGAGAGCATGCTCCGCGGAGCTGCGGTGCTGAGCGGTGCGACCGTCGGGCAGCGCGACGGCCGCCAGATCATGCGCGTGCGCGCCGACGGCGTCCGTATCGATCCGACCGATCCCCGAGACGTCTGGATGAGGCGCGACAGCGGACCCGATGCCGTCGTCTGGATCGAACGCGAGGGCCAGGAGCACACCAACGACGCGATGATCCTCGAACGGCTCGCTCTCGCGCTCGGCATCATCCGTGCGCGCCGATCCGTGGGCACGGCGAGCGCGGTCGAACTCGCGATCAGCTCCTACGCGGGCGTCGATGAGCGGATGACCGCGCTGTCGCGTCTCCGGCTGCCGCCCGGCCCGCTGTGCGTGGTGGCCTCGCCGCCCGACCCGGCGCCCCAGGCGCAGCATCCGTCCGCCGTCATCGCCACCCGGCACGGGCTGACCAGGGCGACGATCCTCCCGGCGGAGCGGGCAGCGGCAGAGGCCTGGGATCCGGCTGACGACGCGCGGCGGGGTATCGGCATGCCCGGGCTGGAGGGGCAGCTTCCCGCCTCGTGGTCGTCCGCGCTCATCGCGGTGCGACTGACCACCCCCGCAGAACCCGTGCTCGCCGCCGCCGACCTGGGCGCACTGCTGCTGGTCGCCGAGAAGGCCGACTCCGGCGCCCTCCATCCGGATGCCGCGACCCTCGCCGGCCTGGATGCCCGCAGCCTCGAACTCCTCGATGCCGTGGTCGACGAGCAGAGCGTGCGGGCCGCGGCCGTGCGCCTAGGACGGCATCATTCGAGCGTGCAGGATCGCCTCTCGGTGCTCACCGAGACGCTCGGGTACGACCCGCGCACCTCTCGGGGGCACGCCCGCTTCGTCGTCGCGCGGATGCTGCTCCGCCTCGCCGACTGAGGCGTTTCGTCTCGTCGCTGCGCTCCTCGCTCAACGACCGGGCTGTGGGTGCTGACGCGTTTCGTCTCGTCGCTCGACGACCGGGCTGTTCGTTGAGCGAGCGCAGCGAGACGAAACGCCGAACGCGGGGGACTCACCCGAACCCGGGGTACTCCTCGAGCTTCTTCTCGAACTCCGCGCGGTCGGCCTCGCTGAGCACGCCGCTGGCGATCACGACGAGCTGCAGCCCCTCGAGCGGCTCCCCGGTGCGCGCGTTCTGCGCCTGGCGGGCGGCCAGGAAACCGCCGTCGGAGTCCTTCGACAGGTCGTAGATGTTCGCGTAGAACCGCAGCGGATCGGGGTAGTTCTCGGTGTAGTACTCCCAGGTGTTCTGGGTGCGCGGATCATCGCTGCCGTACAGCTTCGCGATCATCGACGGGTCGATGCCCGAGTTGGTCGGGTCGTTGAACGAGTAGAGGTCCCACAGGCCGTGCTCGAGCACGACGTCGTCGATCGCGGCCATCACGTCGAGCTTCTGCGCGTAGTCCTGGATCGGCTCGTTCGTCGCCCAGCCCGTGGACGTGAACTCGACGAGCATCGACTCGCCGCCGTAGCCGTTGCGCTCGGGGCGCAGGTCCTCGTCGCCGACCGGCACCCACGTGAACCCGAACTCGGCGGTCAGCCTGTCGCGGATGTCGGCGAACAGTGCGTCGGACTGGGCGCGCACCTCTTCGAGCGACTGCTGGCTCAGCGTCTGCTGCGGGTCGGTGCCCTTGATCGCCGGGTACGCCTCCTCGTGCTTCTGCTCGTCGCTCTTGACGCCCTCGTAGTTGCCGGAGGCGGAGGTCTGCAGGGCGCTCATGCCGCCGACCGTCGCGACGTTGAACAGGATCGTCACGATGAGCGCGATCGCGCCCAGCATCCGTCCTCGCGCGGAGAACAGCGCGGCGATGATCACCGCGACGACCACGAGCTGCAGGGCCAGCATCGTGACGCCGTAGAGGATGTCGGTGCCGCCCGCGACCAGCGTGCCGAGCAGGATCAGCGCGAACAGGACGGATGCCGCCAGCGCGATCCATCCGAGCGTGTTGGCGGGCTTCTTCTCCACGTCGAGCGTCGCGGTGGCTCCGGGCGTCGGCGGCAGCGGAGCCCCGGCCACCGGTGCCTGCTGGCGTCGCGCGCCGCGGTAGCCTCCGGGCGGAGGCACGGGCGGCGCCCCCTCGGTGCCGGCGATGTAGCGCGCCCGCTGCTTCTCGTGATCCATCACCATGGCTTGTCCGTTCCCGAGCTGCCGGGGTCGTCGTTCTGCTGCTGGTCGCGCTCCTGCGTGCCCTGCTCGAGCTTGTCCTGCAGGTCCTCCAGCTTGTCCTCGGACGGCTGCGGCTCCTCGTCCTCGGGCTGCGGCTCCTGCGGCTGCGGCTCCTGCTCCTGTTCCTGCTGCTTCTGCTTGAGCCGCTCCTCGGTGCCCTCGAGCGAGTCCGACATGTCGCGCTCCGGATCCGAGGACTGCTCCTGCGCCTCGTCGCTCTTGCACTCCTCGGGCGTCTCGACCGTGATCGTCAGCGCCTCGCCGTACAGCTGCGCCGCGGTCGCGCCGTCGCCGCCGGCCCGGGCGGCATCGCCCATGCGCTCCACGACGAGGGCGAGGTTGATCCGGACGCCGCACACCTCGAGGCCGTGCGCGAGCTCCAGGGCCTCCTCGAGCTTCGCCCGCGCCTCGGGCAGCTTCTCGGCCGCGCCGAGCGCCGTGCCGATGTTGAAGGGCGCCTTGTACGGCTCGAACCAGTTCAGGAACTCCTGCCCGCGGGCCGAGGCCTCGGAGCCGGCGTAGTCGTCGACCACGTAGGCGGTCACCGCCTGATGCGCGAACGCGTACATGCTCAGCAGCTTGCCGACGAAGAACAGCGCGGCGAGCGTGAGAGGGAGGGTTCCGATCGCGACCCAGCGGCGGATGCTGCGCCGTCGGCGGTTCGACCGCAGCAGCGCCGCGGCCGCCTCGTCCTGAGGTGTCATGACGCACCTCCTTCGCCGGTCGATGCGGGCGTTTCGTCTCGTCGCTGCGCTCGCTCAGGAACCGCGGAACGAGCGCCCTTCGTCTCGCTGCGCTCGCTCAGGGACCGATTGGTACGGGGCGACCGCAGCTGACGGAGTCGCGCGATGAGCAGCGTCGCGCGCGTGAGCTCGACGCCGAGGAGCGCGATGATCACCAGCGCGGCGATCCAGTACAGCTCGGTGACGTTGCCGACCTCGCCGGACTCCGCGTAGCTCGTCGTGGTCGAGGGGGCGTCCGGCAGGGTCGGCGCGGCATCCGCCGTTCGGTGCTGGTACTCGACGCCGAGCTGCTCGGCGAGCGCCTCGAGGTTCTGCTCGTCGATGACCGAGAGCGCATCCTCTCCCTGGTACTCGATGTATCCCTCGTCGTCGTCCACGCCTCCGCCCGTGATGCGCATGGGGCCGCCCTCGGCCGTGCCGTAGCCGAAAACGCCGCCGGCGTCGGTGTACTTCGCGCTGCCGCTGAACGGCTCGGGCGGCGTGTCGACGGTCTGCTCGCCGTCGCCGAAGTAGAACACCATGCGCGAGCGATCAGGGGAGGACTCGGCGGCCGAGGCGAGCGTCTCGGACACCAGCGGCGCGGAGATGCCGATCGAGCTGCCGCGCGACTGGCTGGTCACCTCGGGTCGCAGCACCTCGAGCGAACCCATCAGCGCCGTGGTGTCGGTGGTCAGCGGCATTCGCAGCTCGGCCGCGGCATCGGACGTGATGAGGGCGAACCGTGCGCCCGGGTACTCCTCGACGATGGCCCGCACGTCCTCGCGGACGCCGTCGATGCGGGGCTGCCCGTCGCCCCAGTCCTCCGCCACGATGCTCGCGGTGGTGTCGACCACGAGCACGATGTCGGTATCGGTGGCGAGCGTCTGCGTCGCTCCGCCGGGGATGCCGGGACGCAGCAGCATCACGAAGCAGGCGAGCAGAAGGAGAACGCGCAGCGCCCACAGAGCGCGGGTGCCGGACTTCGCTCCCGCGGTGCCGGAGCCCGCTCCCTGGGTCCCTGAGCTCGTCGAAGGGCCGCCCCCGCGCACGGTCAGCCAGACGGCGAGGGCGATCACGGGCACGAACAGCAGGACGAGCAGCAGCGGATGCAGGACGGGCTGGAAGATCACAGTCTCACCCTCCACAGCACGACGGCGAACGAGAGCAGTGCGACCGACAGCACCACGATCCAGAGGTTCGGGGTGTCGGTCCAGACGACCTGCGCCTCGCCGCGGAGTTCGGTGGCCTCCTGCTCCTGCACCTCGGTCACGATGTCGGACACGGTCGTCGTGTCGCGCAGGCCGTAGGCGGCGCCCCCGGTCGTCTCGGCCGCGGCGGCGAGCTCGGCGCTGACCTCGGCGTCCTTGCCCTGCACCGGATTGAGCGCGAACACGCGCACGCCCTTGGACTTGGCGTAGCCGGCGGCCTCCTCGAGCGTCACGATCGAGGCGCCGTTGATCTCGTTGTCGGTGGCGAAGATCACCGAGCGCGACCGCTCGTCGTCGGGGCGGTCGAAGCCCATGGTGCACGCGGCGAGTCCGTCGCCGATCAGCGAGGCGCCCTCGCCGTTGAGCGTGCCGACCCAGTGCTCGGGGATCTGATCGACGTAGTCGAAGCTCTCCTTGATGCTCGCGAGGTGCTCGCGGATGAAGTCGTAGTCGTCGGTCAGCGGGAAGATCTGCACGGGCGAGCTGTTGAAGATCGTCAGACCGATCCGCTCGCCCTCGAAGTCCTCCAGCAGCTCCTCGAACACGCTCAGCACTTCGACGTCGACTTCGGTCATCGAGCCGGACACGTCGAGGCACAGCATGATGTCGCGGCTGGTGTTCACCGGCTGGATGGTCTGCGACGACATCGGCCGGGCGGCCACCACACCGGCCGCCACGGTCGCCACGGTACCGAGGACGAGGATGCCGGACAGCGCGAGCACCCGCCGCGTCAGCGCCTGGCGGAACGACGGCAGCGCGCGCAGACGCTCTGCGCGGGCGACCCGCGCCCGCTCGCCGGCCTCGCCGCGTCCGGCGCGGCGGAGGCCCAGCGCGAGGCCGATGCCGAGCGCGATCAGCACGACCGCGAGCGCGACGATGATCATCCAGAAGTTGGCTAGTGCCATGTGCGCACCACCGTCCGCGCCGCCTCGGCGCCGGCGATCGGGTCGATCGCCGGTCCCTGGCGGAAGATGCTCGGGTAGTAGTGCCGGCCCATCGCGTCGATGAGCGCGGGGTGCACGCCGCGGGCCTTGAGGTCGTCGAGCGCGAGCACCGGCGCCTCCAGGCCGCTGTACTCGTTCACGAACGTGCGCACGACCCGGCTCAGCTCGAAGTTCGCGTTCCTCGCCGAGAGCTTCCGCTCCCGGTAGTCCGTCTCGACCATCCGGATGCGCTCGAGGTACTCGGTGCGCAGTTGCGAGAGCACGTCGACCGTGAGCAGCGTGGGCCCCTGCGCTTCTCCGGCGGTCGAGAGGGCGCGCCGCGGACGGGTGAGCACGATCAGCAGCCATGCGCCGAGCACCAGCAGGGCGAGGATGCCGATGGCGAGCAGCATCCATCCCCAGCCGTATTGCGCCGGCGGGTAGAGCTCGTCAGATCCCGGCATGAGACCTCCGGTTGAGCAGCTGCAGCAGCTGGGAGACGGCGTCGTCCTGCCCGTCGAGCGCGGCGTGGCTGATCTCCATTCGCTTCAGGGTCTCGGCGAGACGGGCGGCGTCCGCCTCGGTCTGCGCCGTGAGCTCGCGGACGATGCCGAGGTCGCCCTGCACGAAGTCCGGAACGTCCCACCGGCTGTCGACGTCGCTGCGGATGGTGCGCGTGGTGTGGTCGAGCACCGGGTCGGCGTCGCGCACCGTGAGCCACAGTACGTCGTGCTGCACGCGCAGGCGGCGCAGCATCCGCTCCGTCTCGTCGGTGATCGGCGCCTCATCGGTGATCACGACGACGATCATGCGCCGCGAGATGGTGCGCGTGACGTAGGACAGCAGGGCGTCGCGATCGCTCGATGCGGTGCTCTCGTCGATGGCCTTGTCGATCGTGCGCAGGGCGTGCTCGAGCGCGCCCTCGCTGCGTCCTGGCGCGCGCCGACGCACACGCTCCGCGTCGCCGTAGACCATCGTGAAGTCGTCGCCGTGGCGCAGGGCGAGCACCCCGAGAACGCCGGTCGCGAGGATCGCCAGATCCTTCTTGGACTTCTCGTCGTGAGCGAGCGCGGCCATCGAGCGCCCGGTGTCGACCACGAACATGATCGTGTGCATGCGCATCGCGCGATGGCGCTTCACCAGCGGAGCACCCAGTCGCGCGGTCGCCCGCCAGTCGATGTCGCGGACCTGATCACCGTACTCGTACTTGCGCAGGTCCTCGAAGTCGAGGCTGCGCCCGTGCAGCAGCGACGCGTAGGCGCCGTCGAGCGCGTGCAGCGACTTGCGCGACGAGTGGATGAAGAGCTTGCTCTTCACCTGCGTGATCAGGCTGGGCATGGCGGGTCAGGGAGTCGGCACGGCGGCGAAGATCTCGTCGATGATCTCCTCGCTGCGGATGCCCTCGGCGTCGGCCTCGAACGTGAGGAGCAGACGGTGGCGCAGCACCAGGTGGCGGAGCGCCCGGATGTCCTCGGGCAGCACGTGCGCGCGGCCGTTCAGCAGCGCGAGAGCCCGCGAGGCCTGAAGGAAGGCGATGCTCGCGCGCGGGCTCGCCCCGTACTTGATGAGGCGTGCGCGCTCCTCGCCGATGTACGGCGCGGGGTTCCGGGTCACATAGGCGATCGACACGATGTAGTTGCGGATCGCGGGGTCGACGTAGACCCGGCTCGCGACATCCTGCAGCAGGTGCACGTCGTCGAGGGTGACCGCGCTCGTCACGTGACGGTCGGGGTCGAGCACGCCCGAGTCGATGCGGCTGAGGATCTCGAACTCCTCGGCCGGGCTCGGGTACTCGACGATCTCCTTGAGCAGGAAGCGGTCCATCTGCGCCTCGGGCAGCTCGTACGTGCCCTCCTGCTCGATGGGGTTCTGCGTCGCGATCACGAGGAACGGCTTCGGGAGGTGATGGATCTCGCCGCCGATCGTGGTCTGGTGCTCCTGCATCGCCTCGAGCATGGCGCTCTGCGTCTTCGCGCTCGAGCGGTTGATCTCGTCGAGCAGCACGAAGTTCGCGTGCACCGGGCCGAGGACCGTGCGGAACGTGCCGGTCGCCGACTCGTAGATCTGGCTGCCGGTGATGTCGCTCGGGAGCAGGTCGGGCGTGCACTGGATGCGCTTGAACTGCGCCTTCACGGTGTCGGCGAGAGTGCTGGCCGCCGTCGTCTTGGCGAGACCGGGCACGCTCTCGAGCAGGATGTGGCCGCCGGCGATGAGCGACACGAGCAGGCTCATCCGCAGGCGGTCCTGACCGACCATCTTCGCGGAGTAGGAGTCCGAGATGACCGTGAGGACGGCGGCTGCGCGGGACATCTCGGCGTCGGTGGGGGCGCCCTGGTTCTTCGACCCGGACACGCCCGCCGTCGTGCTTGCGCCCTGGGTCCCTGAGCCTGTCGAAGGGGCGGGAGGAGGCGGCGGGGGCGGCGGCGCAGAGCTCGCCTGCGGGTCCTGCGTGTAGGGCTCGTTCATGTGGTGGCTCCCTCAGTCACACGGGGACCACGCGTCACGGCCATCCCCCGCGCACCAGCGTAATCGCATCCGGGCCGGAGTCCGGCGGGCAGGGGTGCCCGGGTCAGGCGGAGACGGCGGGGCGGGTGCCGCGCTTGCGGCCGACCCAGACCACGAGGGCAGCGGCGCCGATGATGATCGCAGCGATCAGGAGTACGTAGAGGCTGACGGCGCCGTAGCCGCCCGGCTGGTGCGGGTCGAGGAACGGGTAGGGGTACCAGTACGGGTTCCCGGTCGCCGGGGCGATGATCAGATTCGCGCGGACCAGCGTGTAGACGACCCACACGATCGGGAAGATCGCGGCGAGGAAGATCGTGTTCCAGCCGAGCGCGCGCCGCCGCGGCGCGAACAGCACGTCGAGCAGCAGCAGCAGCGGGATGACGACGTGCAGCACCTCGTTGGACCAGGGGACCGTGACGCCCTGAGGCAGCGGCACGCCCCTCAGGAGCGTGTTGTAGACGATGCCCGTCACGATCATGTACGTGCTCGCGCAGACGAGGAGGATCGCGAGCCAGCGCGGTTCGGGATCGGTGTTGTCGCGGTTGCGGAGCGCCCAGATCGCGGCGATGGCGAGCACGATCGCGGCCAGGAGGTTCGACTCGATCGTGAAGAAGCTGAGGAAGTTCGCGGCGACCGTGGGAATGTGGCTGCCCCACTCGGTGGTCGCCGCGAGCCCGTTCTCGATGGAACGGCTCAGCTGCGCGATGATCGCGGCCAGGGCGAGTGCGGATGCCGCGAGTCGTGCAAAGGGCCACCAGGTCGTCATTGTTCGCCTCCGCCGGTCACTGTAGCGGAACCCGTGTGTAGACCGTCGTACCGGTATATCGATAGTGTTCCAGCGGGGACGCGCACGATGCACGGCGGAGGGCGCATGAGCGAGAGCGGGACCGGTAACAGCAGCGCAGAGGCTGCGACGCGAACGCGCCGATTCCGCGGAGGCGGGCTCAGCATCCAGTCGAAGCTGCTGATCATGCTCCTCGCGGTGAGCCTGGTCTCCTCGGTCGTCGTGGGAGCGATCGGGTTCATCAACGGCCGGCAGTCCTTGCACGACGCGGCCGTCGATCAACTCATCACGATCCGCTCGATGAGAGCGGTCGAGATCACCGAGGCGATCGATGACGTCAAGCGCGAAGCCTCCCTGCAGTCGCGGAACCTCAGCGCGCAGACGCTCTCGAACACGATGAACGCCGCGTGGGACGAACTGCAGCAGCAGGTGGTCACCGACGAGCAGTCCGCGCAGCTCGAGGCCTACTACGCCGACACCTTCATCCCGACGCTCGAGGCGCGCGCCGGAGAGGAGTACGGCACCGAGGCGTTCATCCCCGAGTCGAACGCCGGTCGCTACCTGCAGCTGCAGTACACGACGAAGAACGAGGACTTCGACGCCGACTTCGACGAGCTGCTCGTGACCAACGACAGCGGCGACGGCACGAGCTACGCGGCTGGGGCCGAACGATACGGCGACTACTTCACACGGCTGGTGCAGCAGGCCGGTTACGAAGATGCGCTGCTGCTCAACCTCGACGGTGACGTCGTCTTCTCCGCCTACAAGGGCATCGAACTGGGCACGAACGTGAACACCGGTCCGTATCGCGACACCGTCTTCGCGCAGACGTACCGCGACACGATCGCGACCAACTCGGTCGACTCCATCGGGCTGACCGACTTCGAGCGCTGGATCCCCTCGCTGAACATCCCCACGATGTGGGTCATCTCCCCGGTCGGCAACGACAGCGGCATCACGGGCGCCATGGCGCTCCAGGTGCCGGTCGACACGATCAACGCCGTGATGACCGGCAGTGAGGGATGGAAGGCGCAGGGCCTCGGCGACACGGGCGAGGTGTACCTGGTAGGTCGCGACGACCTCATGCGCAGCACCTCCCGACGTCTGGTCGAAGATCCCGAGGACTACGTCAAGCGGCTCATCAGCGGAGGGATCGCTCCGACGATCGCCAACCGCATCGGCGAGGTCAAGGGGACCGTGCTCTTGCAGCCCGTCGACACCTTCGCGGTGTCCGAGGCGCAGGCCGGACGCAGCGGCACGGTCATCGGCCGCGACTACATCGGCGGCGACAGTGTCACCGCCTACGCGCCCCTGGAGATCGACGGGCTCGACTGGGTCATCGTCGCGCGCATCGACACCGCAGAGGCGTTCGAGCCGGTCAACGACTTCACGCGCAACGTGCTGCTGTCGCTGCTCGGCATCATGCTCGGCGTCTCTCTGCTCTCGCTGCTCCTCGCCCAGGTGTTCACCCGTCCGATCCATCGGCTCGTCGGTGCCGTGCACCGCGTCGCGGAGGGCGACCTCGACGTGCAGGTCCCGCAGGGCTCGCGCGACGAGTTCGGCGACCTCGGCAGCGCGTTCAACGACATGGCGTCGAGCCTGCGGATCAAGCAGGACCTCATCGACGAGCAGCAGAAGGAGAACGAGAAGCTGCTCCACACGCTGATGCCGGAGAGCGTCGCGACGAAGTACAAGCAGGGCGACGAGGCCATCACCGAGGCGCACGAGAACGTGTCGGTCGTCTTCGCCGAGCTGGTCGGATTCGACGATGCCGTCCGCGGCAAGAGTGCGGAAGAGGAGATCGGACTCCTCAACACGCTCATGCGGGGCTTCGACGAGGCAGCCGAGAAGGCCGGGGTCGAGAAGGTGCGCACGCTGCGCGGCGGGTACCTCGCGTCGTCGGGACTGATCGTGCCGCGCGTGGACAACATCCGCCGCAGCGTCGAGTTCGCCCGCAACCTGCTGGGCGTGCTCGAGCGCTTCAACTCCCAGCACGGGACCCAGATCGGGTTGCGCGCGGGCGTCGACGCCGGCACCGTGACCAGCGGCCTCGTCGCGCGCACGAGCCTCGCCTACGACCTGTGGGGCGATGCCGTGAACCTGGCCTACCGGGTGCGCTCGGTCACCGGCGAGCCCGGGATCTACGTGAGCCAGAACGTGCGCGACCGCACGCAGGAGCTGGTCACCTACGTCGAGGCGGGGACGGTGGAGACCCAGGGCCGGACCGAGACCGTCTGGAAGGTGGTCTGACCGTGGCCGACGCGTTCGAGGACGGCTGGGCCTGGTGGGTGATCGGGCTCGCCGTCGGCGTGCCCGTGATCCTCGTCGTGCTGACCGAGATCATCGGAACGCTCACGCGTCGAGGCAATCCGGTCGCCAAGCCGCTGCGGATGCTGCGTAACGGCGTCGTGCCGGTCGGCGCGCTGTTCGGGCTCCTGGCGTTCGCGATCCAGTCGCCGGCCGATCAGGTGTGGACGCGCGTCGTCGCGACCGTGTTCGGCTTCCTCGTCATCCTGCTCGTGCTCTCCGCCTTCAACGTCGCACTGTTCGCCAACGCGGAGAAGGATTCCTGGCGCGGGCGCATCCCCACGATCTTCGTCGAGATCGCGCGGCTGATCCTCGTGGGCGTCGGGCTCGCGCTCCTGTTCTCCTGGGTGTGGGATGCCGATGTCGGCGGCCTCTTCACCGCTCTCGGCGTCGGGTCGATCGTGATCGGCCTCGCGCTGCAGAACGCCGTGGGCGGCGTGATCTCGGGGCTCCTGCTTCTCTTCGAGCAGCCGTTCAAGATCGGCGACTGGCTCGACGCAGCGGGCGTGAAGGGCCGGGTCGTCGAGGTCAACTGGCGTGCCGTGCACATCGAGACCGGCGGCGGCATCCAGATCGTCCCGAACTCGTCGCTGTCCGGAGCCTCGTTCACGAACATGAGCGAGCCCGAAGGGCCGTACTCCGCCGAGACGCCGGTGAAGTTCTCTACCGATGATCCGCCGCACGAGGTCATGTCGCTGCTGGTCGCGATCGCGGATGCCCTGCCGATGAAGCTTCCGCGCGAGCGCGCCACCGTGCACTACTCGGGTGCCGGTGCGTATGCCGTCTCGATCCCGGTCGCCGGGCCTGCCGACGCGTCCCGTGCGCTCTCGATGTACCTCTCCTGGCTCTGGTACGCCGCGCGTCGCCGCGGATTCGCGCTCGACGGGGATGCGACCGACCCGCTCGCCGAACCTCAGCGTCTGGTCGAGGCGATGGCCGCGATCGCGCCGACGCTGCATCTTCGCGATGACGACATCGAGGCCGTGACCGCGGGTGCGCGCCTCGAGCGCTACGGCGTCGGCGAGACGGTGCTCGGCAGCGGCATCGTCCCCGACGAGGTGCGCGTGGTCGTCTCAGGCCGGGCCGTGCTCGCGATCGAGGCCGACGGCGGCCGCATCGAGTTCGCCAGCGCCGAGAAGGGCGACATCGTCGGGCACACCGCCCTCACCCGCGAGCGTACCCAGGCGGTCACGATCGCCGGCGAGGTCCTCACGGTCGTGGTGCTGCCGCTGTCGACGGTGGATGCACTGATCCAGAGCCGTCCACGCCTGGCGGGCGAGATCGGCGAGGCGCTCGAGCTCAAGCGCACGCTGGCCGCCGCGCGGCTCGCCGAGCTCGGCATCGCGCGGAACGTCATCGGCGAGCGCTGAGCGCAGCACCGTCGGTCTGCTTCCGGTCACGCGTCCCGGCGCCGCCAGCGCATGCGGGTGACGAGGACGCCGAGCAGGCACAGCGCGCCGCCGAGGAACATCAGCGGTGTCGGCACCTCGCCCAGGATCGCCCACGACATGAGGATCGCGATCGCCGGCACCACGTAGGTGGTCGCCGAGGTCTGTCCCGCGGTGCTGCGCTGCAGCACATACGCCCAGGTGGTGAAGGCGATCGCCGTCGGGAAGATGCCGAGGTAGACGACCCACAGCGTCGCGTCGAGCGGTGCGGTCTGCAGGGCGCCGATGAGGCTGCCCGTCCACGGCAGCAGTGCGATCGTTCCGGCCGCGGCACCGAGCCAGGTCAGCGTCGTCGCGTCGGTCCCGGCGGTGAGGAGGCGCTTCTGCAGGAGCGTGCATCCGGCGTACATCACCGCAGCCAGGAGCGCGAGCAGCAGCCCGGTGATGTCGGGTCCTTCGCTCGTGGACGAGTTCATGCCGATGAGCACGACGCCGAGGAAGGCGATCGGGGCCCCGATCACGAGGGGCTTCGGGAAGCCCTCGCGCAGGAACAGTCCGCTGAAGACGACGACCATGAGCGGCGCGAGGTTCACGACCATCGCGGCGGTGCCGGCATCGAGGGTGCGCTCGGCGGCGTTCAGCGCCAGGTTGTAGACGCAGAACCATCCGACGCCCCAGACCGCGATCAACCACCAGTGGCGGCGCTCCGGGAGACGGATGCCGTGGCGCACGGCGAGGATCGTCAGCACGACCGTGCCGACGGCCATGCGCAGGAGGGCGAGCGCACCGGGGTCGTAGTGCGGTCCGGCACCCCGGATGCCGATGAACGCGGACGCCCAGAGGACGACGGTCACGAGGGCTGCGAGGAGGACGAGCGGACCCTGCTTCTTGGATGCGTCGGCGCTCGCGCGAACGCCGGCGTCGCCGGATGCTGCTTGTGGCATCCCCCGATCCTGACAGGGGCCTCCGACATTCGTCGATCGGCCGGACCGACAGCATCCGTCGCTTTCCCGCCACGTCCCGCCGAGGCCGTCCTGGTCGCAGATTCGGTCGCTCGCAAGCGGCCGAGGCGGCGCATACTGCGACCGGAGCCGCGCCCACCGGCACGAACTGCGACCGGAGTGCGACGCGAACGCCCCGAAACAGCCCCGAAACCCCCTCCCGATAGGATGGGACCGCCCGAAGAGGGCCAGCTCATCGGCCGGTGCAAACCCGGCGAAAGCAGGGGGGACACCCATGCCAGGAATCGTGATCGTCGGCGTGCAGTGGGGCGACGAAGGAAAGGGCAAGGCCACCGATCTTCTCGGTGAGCGCACCGATTGGGTGGTGAAGTTCAACGGCGGCAACAACGCCGGGCACACCGTCGTCGTCGGCGACGAGAAGTACGCGCTGCACCTCCTGCCGTCCGGCATCCTGTCTCCCGGCGTGACGCCGGTGATCGGCAACGGGGTCGTCGTCGACCTCGAGGTGCTGTTCTTCGAGCTCGAGGCGCTCGCCGCCCGCGGCATCGACGTCTCCCGACTGAAGGTGAGCGCGAACGCGCACATCATCACGCAGTACCACCGCACGCTCGACAAGGTCACCGAGCGCTTCCTCGGCAAGCGGATGATCGGCACCACCGGCCGCGGCATCGGCCCGGCCTACGCCGACAAGATCAACCGCGTCGGCATCCGCGTGCAGGACATCTTCGACGAGAACATCCTGCGGCAGAAGGTCGAGGGCGCCCTCGACCAGAAGAACCACCTGCTGGTCAAGATCTTCAACCGTCGCGCGATCACCGCCGACGAGGTCGTCGAGGACCTGCTCTCCTACGCCGACCGCCTGCGCCCGATGGTCGCCGACACCGGCTACCTGATCGCCGAGGCTCTCGGACGCGGCGAGGTCGTCGTCTTCGAGGGAGGCCAGGCCACGATGCTCGACATCGACCACGGCACCTACCCGTTCGTGACCTCGTCGTCGGCGACCGCGGGCGGTGCTGCGACCGGCTCCGGCGTCGGCCCCGGGGCCCTCGACCGCATCGTCGGCATCGTCAAGGCCTACACGACCCGCGTCGGCTCGGGCCCGTTCCCGACCGAGCTGTTCGACGAGCAGGGCGAGTGGCTGCGCAAGCAGGGCTTCGAGTTCGGCACCACCACTGGCCGCCCGCGCCGGGTGGGCTGGTACGACGCGCCGATCACCCGCTACGCCACGCGCATCAACGGCATCACCGACCTCGTGCTGACCAAGCTCGACATCCTCACCGGTCTCGAGCAGGTCCCGGTCTGCGTCGCCTACGACGTCGACGGCGAGCACTTCGACGAGGTGCCGGTGAACCAGACCGACTTCCACCACGCGAAGCCGGTGCTGGAGTACTTCCCGGGCTGGAGCGAGGACATCTCGACCGCGCGCACCTTCGAGGATCTGCCGCAGAACGCCCAGGACTACGTGCTGGCGCTCGAGAAGATGAGCAACACGCGCATCTCCGTGATCGGCGTCGGCCCCGAGCGCGACCAGGTCATCGTGCGCCACGACCTGCTCGACTGATCCCGGGAGCGACCGCATGACACGGTTCTGGCTCGGCGGCTACGGCCCCGCGATGGACGGGCAGGCCGACGGCATCGGCCTGCTCGCCGGCGACGAAGGGCGCGAGGCCACCACGCTCGCCTACCGCGGCGCGGTCGCCGAGACGCCGTCGCCGTCGTGGCTGGCGCAGCATCCGTCTCTCGACGTCGTCTACGCGGCGCTGGAGGCGGACGCCCAGGTGCAGGCCTTCGCACGCACCGGCGAAGCAGCGCTCTCCCCGCTCGGCGACCCTGTCGCGGTCGGCGAGAACGTCTGCCACCTGGCCGTCGCCCCGAACGGCGCTTTCCTGATCGCGAGCTGCTACGGCGACGGACGCGTGGTGCGGATCGGTCTGGACGCGGCCGGCCGCCTCGTCCCGGCGCACGGGAAGGCGGATGCCGCGGCGGCGCTGCGCGCAGCCCTGTTCGGCGATGAGGACCCGGACGCACCGGCGGCGACCCCTCCGGGCGACGGCGTCGCCGCATCCGACCCGCACGCGGCCGGCGCCGACCGGGTATCGCACGCGCACGCCGCGGCGTTCCTGCCCGACGGCCGCATCGCCACCACCGACCTCGGGTTCGACCTCGTGCGGTTCTGGAAGCAGAGTGCGAACGGGTTGATCCTCGATCATGAGGTGGTCCTGCCGCTCGGCACCGGGCCTCGCCACATGGTCGTGCACCCCAGCGGACACCTGCATGTCGTGACCGAGTACTCGTGCGAGGTGTTCACCCTCGCCGCGGGTGTCGATGGCACCTGGCGCGTCGTGTCGTCGACCCTGTCGAGCCCGATCGCCGAGATCGGCACCGACTTCCCGGCCGAGCTCGCGCGCTCCCGCGACGGGCAGTTCCTCTACACCGCGCTCCGCGGCAGCAACACGATCGCGACCCTGCGGGTGCGCGGCGGCGGCGAGGCCCTCGAGTCGGTCGCGCTCGCCGACTCCGGCGTCGACTGGCCGCGCCACCATCTCGTGCACGAGGGCAAGATGCTCGTCGCCGGGCAGCGCTCCGACACCGTCACGCTGCTCGACCTCGACGAGCGCACGGGCGCGGCGCTCGGCATCCGCCACGAGGCCCAGGTGCCGGCGCCGACGCACTTCCTTCCCGTGCGCTGATCCCACGGACTTGACCTCAACCTTTGTTGAGGTCTTATCGTCAGGTCTCATGACCACGGAAACAGGAGCGGTGCCGACGACGCGCACCGACGCGCCGAACCCCGCCCCGCCGCGCATCATGAGCAGCGAGTACCTCTGGATCACGATCGGCGCGTGCGCGCTCGTGTTCCTCGGGGCCTTCGAGTCGCTGGCCGTGACGACCGTGATGCCCACGGTCAGCGCCGACCTCGACGGCGAGCGGCTGTACGCGCTCGCCTTCGCCGGGCCCTTGGCCACCAGCGTGATCGGCATGGTGATCGCGGGCAACTGGTCGGATCGCCGGGGTCCCGTCGCGCCGCTGTACACGTCGGTCGCCATGTTCGTCGTCGGGCTGCTCATCGCGGGCCTCGCGCCGAGCATGGAGATCCTCGTCGCCGGGCGCTTCGCCCAGGGGTTGGGCAGCGGAGGGCTGATGGTGGCCCTGTACGTGGTCGTCGCCCGGGTGTACCCGCAGGCGCTGCATCCCGCCGTCTTCGCCGGGTTCGCCGCGGCCTGGGTCATCCCGTCGCTCATCGGCCCGACGGTGGCGGGCGCCGTGACGGAACTCTGGAGCTGGCACTGGGTCTTCCTTGGCGTGGTCATCCTGGTGCTCGTCGCCCTGTTCATGGTGATCCCCGCACTGCGCGGGCTCTCGAACGACGGAGATGCGACGACGCCGTGGGCGTTCGGGCGGCTCGGCTGGTCGGTGCTGGCAGCCGTGGCGGTGCTCGCCCTGAACCTGGTCGGGGACATCCCCGGAGTCGGCACGGCGCTCGCGGCCGTCGCGGTCGTGGTCGCGCTCATCGCCGTGCGGCCGCTCGTGCCCCGCGGCACGCTTCGAGCTCGTCGAGGGCTGCCCTCTGTCATCCTCGTCCGCGGGCTCGCCGCTGCCGCCTTCTTCGGTGCGCAGGTCTACCTGCCGTACCTGTTGACCGACCGCTACGACCTCACCCCGACGCTCGCCGGGCTCTCCCTGACCGGCGGGGCGCTCGCCTGGTCGGCCGCCGCGACAGTGCAGGGGCGGATGGGCACGCGGCTGTCGAGCATCACCGCGGTGCGGGTGGGGACGATCCTCGTCCTGATCGGCATCGCCCTGACCGTCGCGACCGCCGGCTTCGGCTGGGATGCCGCGATGATCGCCGTCGCCTGGGTCGTCGCGGGAGTGGGGATGGGACTGATGAGCCCCCGCACCAGCGCGTTGACGCTCTCGATGTCGACGCCCGAGAACCAGGGCTTCAACAGCGGCGCGATGACGGTCGCCGACTCGTTCGGCAGCGCGCTGGCGTTGGCCGTGACCGGGACGCTCTTCACCGCCGTCGCCGCGGTCGCGGATCCGTTCACCGCTGTCTTCGCCCTCGCGGCCGTCGTGGCTGTCGCCGCGGCTGTGCTGGCGCCACGGATGAGGACGCGGGCCGGAGCGGATGAGACGCACGAGGAGGTCGGCGCATGAGCGCGGATGCTGTGACGGAAGTCGAGTCGCGGACCATGCGGGCGGTCGTGCAGCGGACGTTCGGGGGGAGTGAGGTGCTGCAGGTCGAAGAGGTGCCGCTGCCCGAACCCGCGGAGGGGGAGGTGCGTGTGCGCATCGCCGCCGCCGGTGTGCACGCGGTCGACACCGCCATCCGTCGCGACGCCGGTCCGCCGTCGATGCCGAGACCTGTGCTTCCGATGACGCCGGGGCGCGAAGTTGCCGGTGTCGTGGATGCCGTGGGGCCGGGCGTCGACGCGGCTATCGTCGGATCGCGGGTCGTCGCCCACGTGGGCTTCCGCAGCGGCGGATACGCAGAGTTCGCGCTGGCACCGGTCGAGTCCCTCCACCCCGTCCCCGACGGCGTGACCTTCCCGCAGGCCGTCGCCACGATCGGCACCGGACGCACGGCTCAGCTCGTGCTGGATTCCGTGGAGATCGGGCCGGAAGACGTCGTCGTCATCCCCGGGGCATCGGGCGGCCTCGGAAGCCAGCTCGCGCAGCTCGCCCTGTCGGTCGGGGCCACGGTCGTCGCACTGCACGGCGGCGAGGCGAAGCGCGCCGTGGTCGAGCAGCTCGCACGCGGCGAGAGGCTCGCCGGAGGCCGACTGCTGCCGCTGGACGCGACCGATGAGTCGTGGCCGGCGCGGATGGCCGAGCTCCTCGGCGAGCAGCAGCCCTCGGTCCTGCTCGACGGCGTCGGCGGCGCGACGGGTCGAGCAGCGCTCGAGACACTCGGCCGCGGGGCCCGCGTCGTGATCATCGGCTGGTCGAGCGGCGAGGTTCTGCGCCTCGACTCCGACGACATCGTCGAGCGCTCCCTCACCGTCACCGTTCCGCTCGGACGAGCTCTGCCGGACCTGCGGCTGCTCGAGACCCGAGCGCTCGCCGCGGTGGCGGAAGGGCGTACCGTTCCGCCCGTCGACGAGTATCGACTCGAGGATGCCGCGGCGGCGCATGACGCCATCGAGCAGCGTCGGCAGCGCGGGAAGGTCGTGCTGGTGCCGTAGTGTGCTGGCTCTTCCGCGGTGTGCGGGCTCAGTCAGGGGCCGGTGAGCAGGAGGGCCGCGTTGTGACCGCCGAAGCCGAACGAGGTCGACAGGATCGCGTCGACCGGATGCGATCGCTCGGTGTCGCGGACGAAGTCCCAGCCGTCCGCGGGATCGGACAGGTTGATCGTCGGTGGGAGCAGCTGGTCGCGCAGGCTCATCGCGGCGATGACGGCCTCGACGACGCCGGCCGCGCCGAGCAGGTGTCCGGTGGTGGACTTGGTCGCCGTGAGCGGGACGGCCGGCGCACGACGGCCGAGCGCATTCCGCAGCGCGACGAGCTCGGCGTCGTCGCCGAGGACCGTGCCCGTGCCGTGCGTGTTCACGTGATCGATCTCGGATGCGGCGACACCGGCATCCGAGAGGCAGGCTTCGATCGCCCTGGTCGCGCCGGCGGCCACAGGGTCCGGGGCCGTGGCGTGATGCGCATCGCCGGTCGCGCCGAACCCGGCCACCGTCGCGACCGGTCGCGCACCGCGCCGCCTCGCGAGGTCTCCGGCCTCGAGCAGCACCGCGGCCGCGCCCTGCGACATGACGAAGCCGCGGCGTGCGCGGTCGAAGGGCCGGGAGGCCGATGCCGGTTCGTCGGCGAAGCCCGTGACCACGGAACGGAGGTTCGCGTGCGCCGCGAGATGCAGCGGACCGAGGCAGTCGTCCATCCCGACGACCAGCACGGCATCCGCGTATCCGTGACGGATCCGCCGGAGACCCTCCCCGATCGCGACGGCACCGCTCGCGCAGGCCGCGGTGACGGCGTGGGTCTGGCCGAGGATTCCGTATCGACGGCTGAGGACGCCGGCGACGGCATCCGCCGTTCCGTAGACCGTGAGTCCCGGCGGCACCGCGCGGGGGCCGCGTTCGCGCAGGGTCGCGTCCGCGCGCAGCACCGCGTCGACCGGTCCGGAGCCCGTGGCGACGACCACCTGCACCTCAGGCGGGCTCCACGGAAGGCCGAGGCCCGGCGTCGCGCCCGCGGTCGTCATGGCCTCGT
Source organism: Microbacterium luteolum (assembly GCF_039533965.1). NCBI lineage: Bacteria > Bacillati > Actinomycetota > Actinomycetes > Micrococcales > Microbacteriaceae > Microbacterium > Microbacterium luteolum. The sequence continues at coordinate 2,499,885 of NZ_BAAAUN010000001.1, read as the reverse complement.
TGGCCGCGGTGATCGCCCACTGCTGCATCGGCGTGAGGTGGCGGACGAGCGGTGCCGGAAGTTCGACGGGAGCCGCGAAACCGCGGACGACTCCGCCGACCTGCACCGATCCGGAGAGCTCCGGCGGCAGGCGGGTGATGCCGCTGCGTCCGGCCCGCACGGACGCCCACAGCGCCGGTGCCGTCTGGCCACTGGGGGTCACGGCGCCGACGCCCGTCACGACGGCGGACCTCCGGGCGCTCATCGTCGCCCCTGTCCACGGACGATGAGCTCGGCGACGGCGGCGCGGCGGACCTTGCCGCCGGAGGTCCGCGGAAGCTCCGGCAGGGCGTACCAGCGGCGAGGAACGGATGCCGGGGCCAGCCGGTCGCCCGCCCAGGCGCGCAACTCCGCCCGGGGCGGCGCCTCTCCCTCGACGACCAGCGCGATGCGCACGCCGAGAGCAGGCTGAGCCTCGGCGATCGCGCACACGACGCCGAGCTGGGGCATGCCGTCGAACGCACGCTCCACCTCGTCGAGCGCGACCGTGTGCCCACCCGTGGTGACGACGTCGCCGCGTCTGCCGACGAAGGTGAAGTCCCGGCCCCGCAGGTGACCTTGATCGTGCACGCTCGCCCAGCCGTCGGCATCCGTCAGCGATGACGTCGTCGTGCCGGGGAGGTATCCGGTCGAGCAGGAGCGCGAGCGCACCCAGAGAGTGCCGAACGCGCCGAGCGGCAGCACCGCACCGTGATCGTCGCGCACCTGCGCCTCCACCTGCGGATAGAGACGGATCATCTTTCCCCCCGCACGATCGTCGCCGATGAAGCCGAGCTCGCCGGTGCCGAAATAGCCGGTGGCGTCGGCGCCCGGGAGTGCTTCGGCGATCCGGGCGCGGGCGTGCGATGAGAGCGCCGCGCCGCCGGTGATGATCCGTTCGATGCCGTCGTATCGTCGGGGTTTGCGGGTCGCGGCGTCGGCGAGTGCGTGCAGTGCCGCGGGTACCGTGACCAGGCGCGTGATGCCCTCGTCGCGCACGCGGGAGGTGAGCCACAGCTCCTCGAGGCGGTCGGCGACGTGCAGCCGGCCGCCGGTCGCGAGGACCTCGAACAGCGTGTACAGGGTCAGGCTGTACGACATGGGTCCGGGCGCGAAGGTGGCGATGTCGTCCATCGCACCCAAGTGACGGAGGGAGACGTCGATGTTCGCCGCGTACTGTGCCCGCGTCTTCAGGAAGGCCTTGGGCGCCCCGGTCGTCCCCGAGGAGGTCAGCAGGAGGAACGGGGCGTCGTCGGCGCTCGGCGTCGGGTCGGCCGGCAGCCGGTCGGTCCGCATCAGCTCGGGGAGGCCGAGGATCAGCCCGGGCCAGTCGTCGGCGCGCAGCGCATCCCGCAGGGCGGGCGAATCCGTGATGACGACGGTCGCCCCGGTCGTGGCGAGCTGCTGCCTCTGCAGCGAGACGGGCCCGTGCGCGTCGATCACGGTGACGATGCGGTCGCCGGCCTCCGCCGCCACGACGAGGCGGGCGGTGTCGAACGCGGTGGTCAGGCAGACGGCGACGATCGGCGGCAGGGCGGTGCCGACCGCGGTGCCCCGGAGCAGGTGGTCGAGGGCCGTCGAGATCCGCTGCGACTCCGCGTAGAGCTCGCCGTACGTCAGGCGGGCGTCCTTCGCGACGATCGCGGATCGGGCGGGGTCTTCGACGGCGAGACGACGCAGCGTCGGGGTGATGGACGTGATCGCTCCTCGGGCGGGTTTGCAGGACTTCGATGACGCCCCCTACTCTAGTGAACACCGTTCAGGTGAACAGTGTTCAGGAGGATTCATGTCGACATCCCACCCCGCCCGCTCCAGCGCCGTGCTCGGTCGCATCGCGGTCTTCTCCGCGCTGATCGTCGTGCTCGGCACCGTCATCGTGCCGCTGCCCGGAGGCGTGCCGATCACCGCGCAGACACTGGGGGTCATGCTTGCCGGACTCGTGCTGGGCCCCCGGGTCGCGCCCCTCGCTGTCCTCCTCGTCCTCGCGCTCGCCGCGATCGGGCTCCCCGTGCTGGCCGGCGGCCGCGGCGGACTCGGCGTGTTCGTCGGCCCCAGTGCCGGCTACCTCCTCGGCTGGGTCGCCGGCGTCGTGGTGATCGGACTCCTCATGCGCACGGGCCGTTTCACGTGGTGGCGCGCGGCGACGGCATCCCTGCTCGGCGGTGTGCTCGTCGTCTACGCCGTCGGCATCCCGGTGCAGGCGCTCGTGACGGGCGTTCCCCTGGATCTCACGGCCCTGTCGAGCCTGGCGTTCCTGCCCGGAGACCTCATCAAGGTGGCGGCGGCCACGCTGGTCGTCGTCGCGCTGAAGCGCGCCTATCCGCGGGCGTTCCCCGCCCATCGCACGCCGCCGGAGCCCGTCGCGGCCTGAGGCGTCGACATCGGGGGGATCCGCTGCGGCCGCCGTCGATCCGGTCCCTCGGGTACATCCGTAGGTTCGGATCACGAGTGCAGGACGACACGCCGCGGTACGCACCTGCATCCGTGATCTCGACCTGCGGATGCAGGCCCGGACGACGCCGCAAACGCCCGACAGGGAACAACACACCCGTGACTCTGCGTTGCTCTTGAGCGAGACTGGCGACGGAGAGGTGCGACATGACTGCTGCCGAGAAGACCGACGAGTACGACCTGATCGTCCTGGGCGGAGGTGCCGTGGGCGAGAACGTCGCCGATCGCGCCGTGCAGGGCGGGCTCACCGCGATCATCGTGGAGAGCGAGCTCGTCGGAGGCGAGTGCTCGTACTGGGCGTGCATGCCCTCGAAGGCGCTGCTGCGTCCGGCCCAGGCTCTGCGCGCCGCGCAGCACGTGGGCGGCGCATCGCAGGCGGTGACCGGGACGCTCGACGTGCGGGCCGTCTTCGACCGTCGCGATTCGTTCACGAGCAACTGGTCGGACGACGGCCAGGTGAAGTGGCTCGACTCGGCCGGCATCGACCTCGCCCGCGGCTTCGGCCGGCTCACCGGTGAGCGCGAGGTCACCGTGACGGATGCCGACGGCGGAACGCGCGTGCTGCGCGCCCGTCACGCGGTCGCGATCAGCACCGGGTCGGAAGCCGTCATCCCGCCGATCGACGGGCTGCGCGAAGCCGCGCCGTGGACCAGTCGGGAGGCGACGAGCGCCGAGGAGCTGCCGAAGAGCCTCGCCGTCATCGGCGGTGGTGTCGTGGCCGTCGAGATGGCCACGGTCTACGCATCGCTCGGCTCGACCGTGACGCTCATCGCCCGGGGCGAGCTGCTCTCGTCGATGGAGCCCTTCGCCGGTGAGCGCGTGGCCGCCGGTCTGAAGGAGCTGGGCGTCGACGTGCGCACCTCGACCGGCACGACCTCCGTCCGCCGCGGCGATGACGGCGTCACGATCACGCTGGAGGGCGGCGAGGAGATCACCGCGAGCGAGGTGCTCGCCGCGACCGGTCGCTCCGCGCACAACCGCGACATCGGTCTGGAGACGGTCGGCCTCGAGCCCGGGAAGTGGATCGAGACGGATGACACGCTGCGCGTGCCAGGGAGCGACTGGCTGTACGCGGTGGGCGACGTGACGGGCCGCGTGCTCCTGACGCATCAGGGCAAGTACCAGGCGCGGGCGGCCGGAGACGTCATCGCCGCGCGCGCCAAGGGCGAGGAGGTCGACGACGCCCCGTGGGGTCGGCATGTCGCCACCGCCGATCACGCGGCGGTTCCGCAGGTCACCTTCTCGTTCCCCGAGGTCGCCTCCGCCGGTCTCACCGAGGCCGCTGCCCGCGAGGCGGGGCACGAGGTCGCGGTCGTCGACTACGACCTGGGCTGGGTCGCCGGCGCCAGCGTGTACGAGGACGGGTTCGAGGGCCAGGCGCGGCTCGTGATCGACACCGCCCGCGACGTCGTGATCGGGGCGACCTTCGTCGGCCCCGAGGTGGCCGAGCTCATCCAGGCCGCCACGGTCGCGATCGTGGGAGAGGTGCCGATCGCACGGCTCTGGCACGCGGTGCCGGCATACCCGACGATCAGCGAGATCTGGCTCCGTCTGCTGGAGGGCTACGGCCGCCAGTCCGCGTGAGAGGCGGATGCCGACGGGATCATGCAATCCGTTGACGCCTCGGCACCGAACAGGTCCAGGAATGTTTCTCACATTGACGGCATCCCGCGCAACCCCGACCCGGATGTCGCAGCCGTCTTATACGCTCGAACCCACATCCGAGGAGGCAGGACCATGAAGGCTGTACTCGCAGGAACCGTCATCGCCGAAGCCGACGAGAGCGATCTCGTCCGCATCGAGGGCAACTGGTACTTCCCGCCGGCATCCATCGCGCAGGGCGCCCTCGTCGAGAGCCCCACGCCGTACACCTGTCCGTGGAAGGGCGCGGCCCAGTACTTCTCGGTGCAGACCGGAGACGAGCTGCACACCGACTACGCCTGGTCGTACCCGAACCCGTACCCGACCGCGTTCGACCGCGTCGGCAAGGACTTCTCCGGCTACGTGGCCTTCGATCCGCGCGTGCAGATCTCCGAATGACCTCCGTATGCCGGCGCCGGGGCGCTGATGTCCGCCTCGTCGATCGACCGACTGGAAAGTGACCCATGATCGAGTTCCGCAACGTCACGAAGCAGTTCCCCGACGGCACCGTCGCCGTCGATGACTTCAGCCTGGTCCTGCCGTCGCGCAAGACCACGGTCTTCGTCGGCTCCTCCGGGTGCGGCAAGACCACCCTGCTGCGCATGATCAACCGCATGGTCGAGCCGACCTCAGGCGACATCGAGATCGACGGGGAGAACGTGCTCGTCGGTGATCCGGTGCAGCTGCGCCGCCGCATCGGCTACGTCATGCAGAACTCGGGCCTGATGCCGCACTTCTCGGTGATCGACAACGTCGCCACCGTGCTGCGGCTGACCGGTGTGAAGAAGCCCGAGGCGCACAAGCGGGCACGTGCCCTGCTCGACACGGTCGGCCTCGATCAGGCGCTCGCCGAGCGGTATCCGAGCCAGCTGTCCGGCGGGCAGCAGCAGCGCGTCGGCGTCGCCCGAGGCCTCGCCGCCGACCCGAACATTCTGCTGATGGACGAGCCGTTCGGTGCCGTCGACCCGATCGTCCGCGCCGACCTGCAGCAGGAGACCCTGCGACTGCAGCACGAGCTCGACAAGACGGTGGTCTTCGTCACGCACGACATCGACGAGGCGTTCCTGCTTGGCGACCAGGTGGTCATCCTCGACAAGGGCGCGCGCATCGTGCAGGTGGGCAGCCCGAGCGAGATCATCGAGAACCCGGCGGATGACTTCGTCGCCGCGTTCATCGGCGCCGACCGCGGACGCCGCGCGCTGCACCTCAAGGAGACGCCGCACGGCACCGTCGTCGTCGACTCCGAGGGGCGCACGCAGGGAGCGATCGTGGCAGAGGCCGAGACGGATGCCGTCGCCACGACCGCCGGGCAGGACGGACTGTCGTGAACTGGGTCACCGACAACCTCGGCCTGATCCTCGAGCTGACGCTGGTGCACCTGCGGCAGAGCATCGCGCCGATCGTGCTCGGCTTCGTGCTGTCGCTCCCGCTCGGCTGGGTCGCGTGGCGCTACCGGCTCGTGCGCGGTCCGATCATCGTGCTCACGGGGTTGCTCTACACGATCCCCTCGCTGGCCCTGCTGATCCTGCTGCCGGCCACGCTCGGCTATTCCGCGATCAGCGAGACCAACCTCGTGATCGCCCTGACGATCTACGCGGTAGCGATCCTGGTCCGCGCGGTCGCCGACGGCCTCGACTCGGTCGACGACGGCGTCCGCCAGGCGGCGACCGCCACCGGCTTCGCACCGTTCCGCCGCTTCTGGGCCGTCGAGTTCCCGCTCGCGGGCCCCGTGATCCTCGCGGGACTTCGAGTCGCCGCCGTCAGCACGATCTCGCTCGCGACCGTCGGCATCCTGATCGGCGTCACCAACCTCGGCTACCTCTTCACGAACGGGCTCGAGCGCCGCATCATCGCCGAGGTGTTCGCCGGCGTCGTCGCTGTCGTGATCATCGCGCTCGTGATCGACCTGATCCTGCTGCTGATCGGACGCGCGCTGATGCCGTGGACGACGGCCACGAGTCGTGTCTCCGCGAGCCGCGCCGTTCCGGTGAGGGCAGCCGCATGAATCTCTTCGCAGACGCCATCGCGTGGATGCTCGCCCCGGCGCAGTGGACGGGGAACTACGCGCTGCCCAAGCTCCTCGGCGAGCACCTCGCCCTCACCGCGATCTCGGTGCTGATCGCCGCGATCATCGCCCTGCCGCTCGGCTGGCTGATCGGTCACACCGGCCGCGGCCGCGAGATCGCCGTCGCGGTCTCGGGCGCAGCGCGGGCCATCCCCGCCTTCGGTCTCATGGTGCTGCTGGTCCTCCTTCTCGGAGTGCTCCGAGTTCCCGAGGCGGCCATCGCCACCTTCGTGCTCCTCGCGATCCCCTCGCTCCTCGCCGGCGCCTACACGGGCCTCGAGGCGATCGACCGCCGCGTGATCGATGCGGCGCGGGCCATGGGCATGACCGAGTGGCAGATCTTCTGGAAGGTCGAAGTGCGCCTCGGCCTGCCCCTGCTCGTCGGCGGTATCCGCTCCGCGCTCCTGCAGGTCATCGCGACCGTCACGATCGCCGCCTACGTCAACCTCGGCGGACTCGGCTGGCCGATCATCCAGGGCATCCCGTTGCGTCGATTCGATCAGGTTCTCGGCGGCGCGCTCATCGTCGCGGTGCTCGCGCTGCTCGTCGACCTGCTCCTCGCCGCCGCACAACACGCTGCGGTTCCGCGCGGGCTCCGCACCGGTCGCCCGGCACGCCGGCGCACCCGTCCGCTCACCCCGGCTCCCGCGCCGGCGGCATCCACCGCCTGATCTCTCCGTCCCGCACTCACAGCACCAGAAGAAGTCCCAGAGAAGAAGAGGAAGTCCATGTTCACAGCACGAGGCAAGCGCTCCGTCCTCGCCGTCGGCCTGGTGGCCGCGGCGACACTCGCCCTGTCCGCCTGCGGCGGCAACCCGCTCGACGAGCCGTCGAGCGACGCCGGATCCGGATCGGGCGACTCCGAGACGATCGTCGTCGGCTCGCAGGGGTACTACTCCAACGAGATCATCGCCGAGATCTACGCCCAGGCGCTCGAGGGTGCCGGCTTCACGGTCGAGACGAAGCTCAACATCGGTCAGCGCGACGCGTACATGCCCGAGGTCGAGTCCGGTGAGATCGACGTCTTCCCCGAGTACACCGGCAGCCTGCTGGAGTACCTCTCGGACGACGAGATCGATGTCACCTCGCCGGAAGACGTCTACACGGCCCTCACCGAGGCGCTGCCCGAGGGCCTGACCGCCCTCGACTACGCCGAGGCGTCCGACCAGGACACCTACACGGTGCTCAAGAGCTTCGCCGAGGCCAACAACCTCAAGACGATCGAAGACCTCAAGAACGTCACCTCGACCGTCACGATCGGCGCCCCGCCGGAGTTCGAGCAGCGTCCGTACAACCCGGCCGCCGCCAAGGAGGTCTACGGCGTCGACCTGGCGTTCTCGGCCACCGGCCCGACGACGCTCGAGTCGCTGCTCGCCGGTGAGATCCAGGTCGCGGACATCTACACCGCAGACCCTGCCTTCGAGACCGAGGACATCGTCGCGCTCGAAGACCCGAAGAACCTGATCATCTCGTCGAACGTCGTGCCGATCGTCTCGAGCGACATCGCCGACAAGGTGTCGGATGTGCTCAACGCCATCAGCGCGAAGCTGACGGCCGAGGAGCTCGTGTCGCTGAACGTGCTGAGCACGGTCGACCAGCAGTCGTCGGCCGACATCGCGAAGAAGTGGCTCGAGGACAACGACCTCGTCTGAGTCTCTCGTTCAAGAAGTGCCCGGACCTGTTGCTGATTCCTGCAGCGGTCCGGGCACTTCTGCGTTTTCGGGTGCTAGATCCGGGCGTCCTGGCGCGGGACCCAGACCTGCTTGATGATGATGAGGATGGATGCCGTGACCGGCACGGCCACGAGCGCGCCGAGCAGCCCGAGCAGAGTGCCGCCGGCGAGGGCGCCGATGACCACGAGCGAGCCGGGGATCGAGATCGCGCGGTTCATGACGCGCGGCGTGATGACGTAGGCCTCGATCTGCATGTAGATCAGGTAGACGATCGCGAAGACCAGCGCGCCGATCGGGTTGGTGAAGAGCGCGATGCCGGTGCCGATGATCCAGAACATCACGGAGCCGACGAGCGGGATCAGCGTGATGCAGAAGGCGACGGTCGCCATCAGCGGGGGGAACGGCAGGCCGAGGAAGAAGTAGAGCAGGAAGGCGAGCAGCGCGTTGAAGAACGCGAGCACCACCATCCCCATGACATAGCCGCCGACCGAGTCGGTGATCTGGTCGGTGATGTCACCGGCGCGGGCGCGGTCGCGGGCCGGCGCGAGACGCAGCAGGCTGGCCTTGATCCCGGAGAGGCTCGCGAGGAAGTAGAGCGTCAGCACGATCACGATGATCGTGCCAGAGATCCCGGTGGCGATCGATGCGCCGACCTTCAGCGCACCGCCGCCGATGGTGGCGAGGTTGCCGAAGTCCGAGAGGAACTTCTGCACCTCCGCGACCAGATCCTGGAACTGCTCGCCGAACTGCCTCTCCAGGGTGGCGTAGAGATCGCTCCGGGTGAACTCCTGGACCATGCCGGGCACCGAGCGGACGAAGCTCGAGATCTGGTCGACGACGATCGGGATGACCATCCACAGCAGGAGGGCGAACACCACGATGAGGCCGAGGGTCACGACGAGGACCGCGATGGCCCGGGACAGGCCGCGACGCTCGAGCAGGCGAACCGCGGGGTCGAGACCGAGAGCCGCGAAGAGGGCGAGGGCGATGTAGATGAGGACCGTCGAGAGGCTCGTGAGGGCCAGGCCCAGCACGACCGCGCCGAGGCCGCCGAGTGTCACGAGGAAGCCGAAGACGAAGGGGCGATCGATGCGGGTCCAGAACGATCCACGCGGTGCCATGGGCTCGACGACGGGACGCGGAACAGTCTCGGTCGTCGGTCCGCCGGGGGCATCGGTCGGGGTCTCGGATGCCACGCCGTCGGTGGGTGCGGAGGCCGGCGACTCTTCGTTGCTCATGTGCTCACGATAGCGGTGGGCGTCGTCGGAACACGGGCGTTCGGCGGCTCTAGAGTAGGGGAATGACAGCCGCTGAGGACCCGAAGGCCGAACTGCTCCGACTTCGCGCCAGCATCGACAACATCGACGCCGCGCTGATCTTCATGCTGGCCGAGCGCTTCCGCGCCACCCAGCAGGTCGGGCATCTGAAGGCCGAGCACGAGATGCCCGCATCCGATCCGAATCGGGAGGAGCAGCAGGTCGCGCGCCTCCGTGCGCTCGCGGAAGAGGCGCATCTCGATCCGGAGTTCGCGGAGAAGTGGTTCAACTTCGTGGTGGCCGAGGTCATCCGCCACCACACCGAGGCGGCTGAGGGCCGCTGAGAAGAAGTGCCGGACGGGCGACGGTGTGTGCAGCACTCGCCCGTCCGGAGCTGGGGGAGGCCTTTCGGCCAACTAAGTTCAATGAATAAACTTACGGAGAGACTACGGATCGTAGCTCGATCTGTCAACAGCTCGCTCGCGAGAGCCTGAACGGAACCCATGCTCAACTCGGATGACGCCCTCGACACCCAGGCCTCGGTGCGGCGCGCCAACCTGCGGCGGGCGCTGCAGCTGGTCTTCCGCAATCCCGGCGTGCAGACCAGGGCCGGGATCGCACGGTCGACGGGGCTGACCGCGGCCACCGCGTCGTCGCTGGTCGCCGAGCTGCTCGAGAACCGCCTCATCGTCGAGGGGGAACAGGCGGCGAGCACCGGCGGAAAGCGGGCGACGACCCTCAGCATCGACGCGAGTCACCATCTCATCCTCGTCATCGTGATCCAGCCCCGCCATGCGCACATCGCGCTCGTCGCCCTCGACGGCACCGAGGTCGATGTCCGGCGCGTGACCTACTCGGCGGAGGACCGCGACCGCGTGCTCGATGCCGCGGTCGCGGCCGTGGCCGTCGAGTTCGGCGACCGCCTGCTCGCCGCCGGAGTGCAGCTCCCCGGCACCACGGACGGCCGTTCGGTGCTCGAGAGCGTGCAGCTGAAGTGGCAGGACCTGCCCCTGGCCGAGCGATTCGAACGCGTCCTGAAGGCACCGGTCCTGTTGGTCAACGACGTCGATGCCGAGGCCATCGCCGAGGCGGGGCGGGAGGAGTCCCCCGCGGGCTACCGGCTCTTCATCCACATCGGCGGCGGGATCGGCGCCGCGGTGACCCTCGACGGCGAGCTTGCCCCGGGGCCGCGCGACCGGGCCGGGGAGATCGGCCACGTGCAGGTGGTGTTCGGTGAGGCGGCGCGGGACTGCAGTTGCGGACGGCGCGGGTGCCTCGAATCGGCATCCGCCATGGGCGCCATGCTCGGCGAGGGCTTCTCCGACGCGATGGATGCTGCGGAGATCGCGGTGCTCGCCGCTCGTGCCGACCCGCGGCAGCTGGACGACGGCGCCCGCGCGCTCGCCCGCGCCGTCAAGCTCATCAGCGCGCTCCTCGATCCGACGGAGGTCGTCATCGGGGGTCCGGCCACCGTACTCGGGCCCCGCTTCCTCGAGCGCGTGCGCAGCGAGACGGACTATTCGTCGCGGGGTACAGCGCAGGTGCCCATCCGCTACGCCGACCCGCGCGTCGCGCTCTCCGCCGGTGCCGCCCAGGCCGCGCTGACGTCGGCGCTCGGCGTGCGATGGAGCCCGGAGCAGCTGCTCGCGGCATCCGCTCCTCGCCCCTGACGCGAGCGGGGTCGCGTCCTGCGGCTCTTGCCTCTGTGACCGTTCGACGCGCGTGAGCGCGAAGAAGGGCCGTCACCGCCGCTGAGGGGGAGGCGGTGACGGCCCATGGGGAAGCCCGATCAGGCGCGGGGGGAACGCCTGCGTCGGACGGCGACGGCGCCTCCTGCGAGGAGAAGCACTGCCAGGAGGATGGCCGTCGTGATCAGTGCAGGGTCCTGGCCGGTGGTGGCCAGAGCACTGCCGTTCGATGAGCCGGAGCCGGAGCCCGCGCCGGACCCGGACCCGGTGGAGCCGTCGCCGCCTCCGCCGGGGTTCGGCGCCGCACGCACCGTGACGGCGACCGAGATGCTGCCGGGTGTGCCCGCCGCGTCGCGTGCGCTCACCACCAGGGCATGCGCACCGACCGGCACCGTCGGCACCGTGAAGGCGAGGCGGGCCGTGCCATCGGCATCCGCCGTGGCTGTGCCGAGCAGCACCGGGTCGGAGTGCAGCTCGAACGTCGCGGTCGTCCCCGGCTCGAGCCCGGTCACCGTCGCGGTGGCCGGAGTCTCGACCGTGAGCGCGGTGTCCGAGATCGACACGTCGAAGGCCGCTTCCCGGTCGGCGAGATACGTCCGCGTCGCCGCGTCGAGCGCCGCCTGCAGCCGGTCGACCTCGGCGGGGATGTCGACGTCACCCGGGTCGATGACGCCGCCGAAGGGATCCTTCTTGAAGCCGGGGTTCGCCATCTCCGCCATGGCGGCGTTCAGTGTGGCTGCGGCATCCGTCGATCTGGCGGAGAGCCACCGGACCTTCTCGGCGTCTCGGATCCCCTCGTTCATGTGCTCCCAGCGGACCGATGAGATGTCGTGCGGGTACACCTGCGCCGCGTCTCCCGATTCCCAGGTCTTGAAGTCGACGGTGGTGAACGGATCCTCGACGAAGCTGTCGTACGCCCAGCGGAGGTAGCCGTCGGATGCCGTCGCCGTCGTCTTCCACTGCCCCCAGACCGCCTCGGCGAGGTTCGATCGCACGAAGGTGTTCGGGTAGATGCCGACGCAGTAGTAGATGCTCGTGATCAGTCCGAGCTCGCGGCGGTGCGCGGCGACGGTCTCGAACTCCTCGTCGCCGATGAGCACGTTGTCCGCCGAGACCGAGATCTTGTCGATCCGGTCGAGGCGCGGATCATGCAGGCTGTTGTAGTTCATCGCGGCGCCGACCTTGAGGCCGGGTGCTGCCTCGTCGATGAGATCGACCGCCTGGAGGATGTCGTCCAGTGCGCGCTCGTCCATCGCCATGTAGGTGATGTCGAACCAGCCCTTCTCCTCGAGGTGCGGGCCGAACTTCTCCAGGAACGCGGTCCACATCTCACGCCAGATGGGAGTGCCGACCGACACCGATGCGGTGATCCGGCGGTCCTGCGCGACGTCGAAGTACTCGACCTTGCTCGCCCAGTTGACCATGGAGTACGCATCGATCTGGCCGTCGATCCCGACGTCGTCCATCATGAACTCGACCCATCGGTCGAAGACGCTGAAGTCGAAGGACCAGGTGCCGTCGGCGTTCTTCGTCCACTCGACCATCGACTCGTACGGGTCGTAGGTCTGTGACGCCCAGGGGTCCTTGACCACGGTCGTCGTGATGACGTCCTGACCGGCGTCCCGCAGGCGCTGGTAGTGCGGCAGCATGGCGGCGAAGTGCGCGTCGCTCCAGAGCTGGTCGTGCGGGATGCCCTCGGTGCGGGCGACCGCGTACGGGTTCTGCCACAGGTCGACGAACTGCTCCCAGTCGCCTGCGGCCGGGAGTCGGAGGTCGAGGACTTCGAGTCCGAGGGTCAGCTCGATGCGATCGCCCTGGTCGCTGACCACGACGACCGTGCCGTCGTAGACGCCGGGCGCGGCATCGGCAGGCACGTCGACCGTCATCCAGACAGGCTGCACCGAGCGGGGTGCCATCTCGACAGAGGCGATGGGCTTGAGGATGTCCGGGATCGGCTCCTGGGGCTTTCCGAGCGACGGGCGTCCGCGTCCGGCCATCACGGTCGAGACCAGGGTGGCGGTGATGCCGTCGTCGAGGGATGCGCCGTCGGCGCCGGTCAGGTGCACGCTTTCCACGCGGACGCCGGTCTTGGCCTCGCCGGCGCTCCAGAGCACGAACTGCGCGTTGACGCGGTCCTGCTGCCATGCCGTCCCCTGCCATGCCGTCTCGGTCATCGTCACGACATCGGAGTAGTACTTGCGGCGGTAGTCGTCGAAGGACTTGGTGGTCACGTAGTGGAAGTTGGTGTCCGCCACGGCTCCGGACAGCTCTGTGCGCGCGGCGGTCACGGTGACGGTGCGGTGGGCGGTGAATCCGCCGTCTCGCGTGGTGGCGGTGATGGTCGCCTCGCCCGCCGCGACCGCGGTGATCGTGCCGTCGGCTGCGACCGCGGCCACGCCCTCGTCATCGGAGGACCACGTGACGGTCTTGTCGGTCGCGTCGGCCGGGGTGACCGTCGCCTCGACCTTCGCCGTGCTGGTCGCCTCGAGCGTCAGCGGCGACTGATCCAGGGACACACCGGTGGCGGCGACGAGCTCTTTCGTCACGCGGGCGAAGTCGATCTGTGCGCCGGCGCGGGCGGCGGCGGGGTTCTTCTCCCCGGTCACGCGCAGCACGACGGTGTGCGGCCCGGACGGCAGGACGCCGGTCGAGAAGAGCAGCTGCTGATACTGGCGCGTCGCGGAGTACGCGTCGACGATCGTCTCCGGGCCTCCGTCGACCGAGAACGCGTAGGTGCCGTGGGCGGGGTCCGTGTTCCCGAGGAGCTCGGCCTGCACGCCGGTGAAGCGGAAGGTCATGCTCGGGGTGTCGCCGGCGCGGACCCAATGCTCCGTGCCGTTCATCCACTTGGTGGGATCGAGATCGGCGTCTCCCACCCACTTGGCGGGGAACTCGAACCCCTCGGTCGTGGAGGTGACGGCGTCGTCGACGATCACGGTCGTCTCCGCCGCCGCCGCGGGTGCGGACAGCATCGGGAGGAGGGGAAGCGTCAGTGCGAGGGCGAGGATCGCCGCCCCGCCTCTGCGGAGGGATCGGGCACGCGAGCGGCGTGGGGGAAGCAAGGTCTCGGGCACGTTCATCGGGTCCTGTCTTGTCGGCATCGAGAAAGCGGGGAACTCGTGATGGGGGACTTTACTTAGTGAGTAAGCGAAGTGGGGCTAGCGTAGAGTTTGGAGCGGCTGCGTGTCAAGGTTCCGCGGCGAACGGGCGCGAACAGGCGCGAAGGGGAGCGGGACGTCGATGCTGGCAGAGGTGCAAGGGACGAGGGCGCGGCTCGAGCGGTCGGTCTTCGGCGGCGGTGCGGAGGGCCTCCTGGACGGCAAGGGGAAGATCCGCCGCGATCACCTGCGTCGTGCGCTCGCGCTCATCGGCTCCGACGACTCGGTGACCCGCGCGAGCCTCGCCCGGCTGACCGGCCTGACGACCGCCACCACGTCATCCCTCGTCAACGAGCTGATCGCGCTCGGTCTCGTCGTCGAGGGCGAGCAGGCCGAGAGCACGGGCGGCAAGCCGGGCACACGCGTGGAGCTCAACCGCGCGTACTACGTCGTGTGCGTCGTCATCGTCCGCGCGCAGAGCGTGGAGGCCGTGCTGCTCGATCTGAGCGGCACGCGCGTCCTCACACGCGTGACGACCTACGCGTCCGGCGTGCAGCCCGCGGATGTCGCTCGGGTGACCGGCGAGCTCGTGCGCGACTTCCCCGACCGCGTTCTCGCCGTGTGCCTGCAGTCCCCCGGCGTCACCGACGGAGCTGTCGTGCGCGAGAGCGTGCTCCTGGGCTGGAGGGATGTGCCGCTGGCGGAACTCGTCCGAGCGGAGGCCGACCTCCCCATCGTCATCCTCAACGACGCCGACGGCGAGGCTCTCACCGAATCGGTGATCGACGAGGCCGCGGGGGTGCAGCGGCTCGTGCTGCGCATGGGCGAGGGCATCGGCGCCGCCGTGACGATCGACGGCCGCGTGCTCCCCGGCGCGACCAATCGGGCGGGTGAGATCGGTCATGTGGCCTTCGGCGGCAACGGCTCCCGCGTTCGCTGCCGGTGCGGCGGCTACGGGTGCATCGAGGCGGTCGCCTCCCTCACCGCCATCCTCGGCCCCGACTTCCACGACGAGCTGGAGCCGGAGGGCGTGCAGGCGCTGCTGCGGGCCGACGGCGCGGAGGATCGGATGCTGCTCGGCGCCGAGTCCGTCGCCGCCGCGTTGCGGATCCTCTCGGGGCTCACCGACCCCCACGAGATCGTCATCGTGGGGCGTGCCCCGCTGCTCGGCGAGCCGTTCCTGACGGCTGTGCGCTCCGGGTTCGAGCAGAACCGGCCCAAGGGGACGGCATCCCCGCCGATCCGCTACGCGCACGACTCCGACCCGGCTCTGGGGCCGGGTCGGCACGTGCTCGGCAGTGTGCTCGGCGTCGCGCTGATGCGCCCCTCCGCGCGTACGTGAGCGTGCCCGACCGGAGCGACTTCCGCGGCCGTGCGTGACTTCTGCGGCCATTCCGGGTAGAGATGGCCGCAGAAGTTAGCGATGGCCGCAGAACTCGAGCGTGTGAACTGCCCTACTTGACGCTGCCCGCGGTGAGTCCGCCGACGAGTCGCTTCTCGATGAGCATGAAGAGGATGACGACGGGCAGGATCGCGACGATCGAGACGCCGAACACGTACTGCCAGCTGGTCTCGTACTGACCGACGAACTTGGTGAGCGCGACGGAGAGTGGTTGGTTCTTGTCGGTGGAGAGGATCACGAGGGAGGCGGCGAACTCGTTCCAGCAGGCGACGAAGGTGAACACGATGGCGGTGACGATGCCGGGCCAGACGAGGGGGAGGTTGATCTTGAACAGGACGGTGAAGCGTCCGGCGCCGTCGATCTGGGCTGCTTCGTCGACTTCTTTGGGGATGCCGGCGAAGAAGGAGTGCATGATCCAGACGGCGAAGGAGAGGTTGAACGCGGCGTTGATGAAGATCATCGCCGCCCACGTGTCACCGAGGCCGAGGGTTGTGAACTGTCGGAACAGGCCCGAGGTGAGCACCGCGGGCTGCAGCATCTGGGTGACGATGACGAGGAACAGGAACACCATGCGGCCGGGGAATTTGAACCGGGCGGTGTAGTACGCGGCCGGCAGCGACACGACGAGGACGAGCAGGGTCGCGAACACGGCGATGATGATCGTGGAGATGAGGTTGTAGGGCAGGGGCGTCTCGGGCGTCGACCACATCGTGAGGTAGTTCTCCCAGTGCCATTCGATCGGGAGATACGTGGGGTCGACGGAGCGGATCTGCGGTTTCGTCTTCACGGACCCGAAGAACATGATCAGGTACGGGAGCACGAAGATCGCGAGGACGAGGAACCCGGCGGCCATGCGGAGGATGACCCGCGGGAGGGTGACCTGGTCTTCGGTGTAACGGCGCTTGCGGCCGTTCAGTGGGGGGAGGGCGCGTCCGCCGCGGCCGGTGGTGGTGACGAGTTCGGTCTCGGTCACGGTCATGATCAGACCTCCTTCATGGGCTTGACGACCTTGACGTAGATCGCGACGATCACGATCACGATCAGGAACGCGACGACGGACAGGGCGCTGGCGACGTCGACCTTCTTCTGCAGCTCGATGTACTTGAAGATCATCGTCATGATCGTGTCGGCCCCGTATCCCGGGATCGACCCGGTCATGACCTTCAGGATCGGCAGGGAGTTGAACACGTTGATGATGTTGATCAGCACCGCCACGGCCAGGGCGCTGCGCAGCTGCGGGAGCACGATCGACCAATAGGTGCGGGCGGGACCGGCGCCGTCCATCTTCGCCGCCTCGATCGCATCCGCGGGCACCGACTGGAGGCCGGCGAGGATCGTGTAGGTGGTGAACGGGAGCGATACGAAGATCGCGATCACGATCGACCAGGCGAATGCGGTCGCGGGGTTCTTCGTCCACCCGTATCCGACGGCGTCGTCCGAGAGGCCGATGTCGTAGAGGAACTTGTTGAACACCCCGAAGTACGGCTCGAGGCTGTAGTAGAACACCATGGTCGTCATCACGACGGATGCTGCCCACGGCACGATGACGGCCATGCGGACGATCTGCCGCCCGGGGAACGCCTTGTTGAGGATCTGTGCGAGGGCGAGGGAGATCACGACGGTGAACGTGACGACCGACACGACCCAGATGACCGTGCGGCCCAGGATCGGCCAGAACTCCGCGAACGCGAACACGGTGGCGAAGTTGTCGAACCCGACCGAGCCCTTGTCGAGGCCCGAGAGGGAGATGTCGCGGGTGGAGTTGAAGAACATCACCCCGGCGGGGAAGAACACCACGCCGATGATGAGCAGCAGCGCGGGCGCGATCCAGGGCAACGCCTGAAGAAGATCTTTCCCCCCGGACCTGCCGCGCACGGCGTTCCGTCGGGGGGTGCGGGGGCGGCCGGTGGCCGCCCCCGCGAGGTTCGAGGACTCTTTCGTCTGGCTCATGGGAATACCCGAACCTCTCCGTTCAGCGGGCTCAGCCCGCGTCGACCTGCGCCTGGATCTCGGTCAGGACATCCTGAGCCGGCTTCGACTGCAGCTGACCGAACAGCGACTTGAAAGCACCGTCGGCGGCGGACCACTTCGCGTTCGTCGACGGGTAGAACTGGGCGTCGGGCAGCACGTCGAGGAACGGCTTGAGGGCCTCCTCGCCGGACAGCTGCTCGGACCCGGACTTCGTGACGGGCAGGAAGCCCTCGGCCTGCACCCACGGCACGTAGACGTCGGCCGAGTAGTAGTAGTCGAAGAACTTGGTGATCGCGTCCTTCTTGTCGCCGTCGTTCTGGAACGCCATCAGCTGGTCCATGACGCCGAGCGTGAACGGCGAGCCGTCCTTGGTCGGGATCGGGACGATGGAGTAGTCCAGGTCGGGGTTGCCCTCTTCGATCTGGCCGACCGTCGGCGGGAGGCCGACCTGCATGCCGATCTTGCCCTGGATGAAGATGTCCATCAGCGGCGAACGCTGCGTGGAGCCGGGGTCAGCCTGGGTCGCACCGGCGTCGATCATCTTCTTGATCTGCTCGGCACCGACGAGGTTCTCGGGGGTGTCGATCGTGATCTCGGACGCGTCGCCGAACGAGCCGCCGCCGCCCCACAGCCACACGGCCGCTTCGGCCTGCGCCTCTTCGGATCCGAGCGGCATGCCGTAACCGGCGACACCGCCACCGAGCGCGGAGACCTTCGTCGCGGCGTCGAGCAGCGAGTCCCAGTCGGTGGGCGCCGTGGCGCCGGCCTGCGCGAGCAGGGCGTTGTTGACGAACAGGGCACGAGCCGAGGCGATCAGGGGCAGCGCGTACGCGGTGCCGTCGACTTCGGCGTTCTTGATGAACGAGTCCTGGAAGTCGGCGAACGTGTCCTTCGACACGACATCCTCGACCGGGTACAGCAGCTCATCGCCGACGAAACCGGCGAACGGACCGCCGTTGTAGATGTCGGGTGCCTCGCCCGCCTGGATCTTCGTCGAGACGACCTTCTCGAGGTTGTCCCACGACTGGACCTCGAGCTTGACCTTGATGTCGGGGTTGGCCTTCTCGAACCCCTCGATCACGGTCTCCCAGTTCGCCTTGGTCCCGTCGGAGTAGCTGGGCACGAGGAGATCGATGGTGTTCGAGTCCTCTCCTCCGCCGTCTCCGGCCGAGCCGCCGAACCCGCACGAAGCGAGCGAGAGCGTGGCGACGGCCGCAATGGCGGCGGCGCCGAACCGCAGTGACTTCTTCATGTGTATTGCATTCCTCACTGTGAGTGTCCGCTCCGGATGCGGAGCCCGTGTCCGGACGGGGTGTGGTGCACAGTCGCAAGCACGATCACGCGACAGTGCGTGGTGATCGCTTCGCCGGGGGCAGCTGCGATCGTTCAAGCCGAGGCTCGGAGTTCGACGGCAGGAATCGCCGCCAGGGTGGTGGAACTTGTTCGATTATTTGTCAAGGGAACAAACAAATCAAGAGAAACCTGATCTTGATGTTCCTGATCGACATACTATGATCGAATCAAGCTACAAACAATCACAACTATGCAACATCCGCCCGAGAAAGGCACTCCGATGACTGAATCGCTGCCCGGCGCACACATGCGCGAAGAGCTCCGCTCGCAGCCCCAGACCTGGGCGACGGCCGCCGACATGAAGGCCGAGCAGGGTCTGCTTCCCGCCCTCGGGGCCCGCGTCGCCGTCGTCGGCTGCGGAACTTCGTGGTTCATGGCCCAGTCGTACGCCGCTCTGCGCGAGACCTCTGGTCAGGGCGAGACCGACGCCTTCGCCGCCTCCGAGGCGTTCATCGACCGCGGGTACGACGCTGTCGTCGCACTCACCCGCTCCGGCACCACCACCGAGGTGCTCGAGCTCGTCGACCGCATCAAGGGCCGCATCCCCACGATCGGCGTCATCGGCGACCCGACATCGCCGCTCGTCTCGATGGTCGACGAGGCCGTGCTCCTGCCGTTCGCCGACGAGACCTCGGTCGTGCAGACCCGCTTCGCGACCACGGCCCTCGCGCTCTTCCGCGCGTCTCTCGGCGAAGACCTCACCGCGGCCATCGCCGACGCCGCTGCCGTGCTGACCGACACCGACGACGAGGCCCTCCGCGATGCCGAGCAGTACACGTTCCTCGGCCGCGGCTGGGCGACCGGTCTCGCACACGAGGCGGCGCTGAAGCTGCGGGAGTCGTCGCAGTCGTGGACCGAGTCCTACCCCTCGATGGACTACCGGCACGGTCCGATCGCGATCGCCGCTCCCGGCCGAGTGACCTGGCACTTCGGCGACGCTCCGGAGGGACTGGCCGCACAGGTCGAGGCGACCGGCGCCCGTTTCGAGCACCGTGCGATCGACCCCATGGCCGACCTCGTGCGTCTGCACCGGCTCGCCCTCGACCGCGCCGTCGCCCGCGGCCTCGACCCCGATCAGCCCCGCAACCTCACGCGATCCGTCATCCTGGATGCATGAGCGGATCCATCAATGACCGGACCTGACGGCGCAGCATCCGTCCCCGACGTCGAACGCGACGTGGCGGGCGAGAGGCTCGCCGCCGTGCGGACGCTGGGTGCGGGTTCTCCCGTGCTCGCCTTCGACGTCGGCGGCACCGACATCAAGTCGGCGCTGTTCGACGCGGAGGGAAACGCCCTCGGGTTGCGGCGCACGCCGACCCCGATCGCCGACGGCGACCGCACCGACGTGCTCCTCGACCGTCTCGAGGTGCTGGCGGGTGAGCTCCGCGCCGCGCACCCCGGCGTGATGCCGATGGCGGCCGGTCTGGTCGTCCCCGGGATCGTGGATGCGGATGCCGGGCTCGGCGTCTTCGCGAGCAACCTGGGGTGGCACGACTCTCCGCTGCGCGACCTCGCCACCGCACGACTCGCGCTGCCGGTCGCCTTCGACCATGACGTCCGCGCCGCGAGCTGGGCGGAGCGCCGACTCGGCGGGGCGCGCGACTACGCCGACGCGGTCGTCCTCGTGATCGGCACGGGGATCGCCGGCGCTCTGCTCGTCGGCGGGGTTCCCTACACCGCCGGAGGGTATGCGGGCGAGATCGGCCACTCCCCGATCGCCGACGGACCGATCTGCGCGTGCGGTGCGCGCGGCTGCCTCGAAGCGGTCGCGTCCGCCGGGGCGATCGCGCGCCGCTACCGCGACGCCACCGGAATCACTCCGGACGGTGCGAAGGACGTCATCGCCCGTGCTGCCGCCGGCGACGAGGTCGCCGCAGAGATCTGGAACTCGGCGCTCGACGCCCTGACCATGTCGCTCGCTCAGCTCACGGCTGTCGTCGCGCCCGAGGCGGTGGTCATCGGCGGCGGGCTCTCCCGCGCCGGCGGGGCGCTGTTCGACGAGCTGCGCGAGCGGCTCGCGGCACGGTTGAGCTTCCACCGGATTCCGGAACTCGTTCCGGCCGAGCTCTCGGGCAACGCGGGGCTGCTCGGCGCTGCGCTTCGTGCGAGGGAGCTCACGTGATCCTGACGGTCACTCCGAACCCGGCGCTCGACCTGACCTGGCGCGTCGATCGGCTCGTCGAAGGCGGCACGCACCGCGCGGATGCCGGCATCGCCCGTGCCGGCGGCAAGGGCCTGAACGTCGCGCGCGTGGCGCACGCGGAGGGTGAGCAGGTGCTCGCGGTGACCACGACCGGCGGGCGCGTCGGCGAGGAGTTCGCTGCAGAGCTCGGCGCGAGCGGCGTCCCGCATGCGCTCGTTCCGGTCGCCGCCGAGACCCGCCGCAGCATCGCCGTGGTCGATGAGGCGCTCGGCGACACGACCATCATCAACGAGCGCGGCATGAACCCGAGCGACGTCGAATGGGCGGCCGTGCTCGGCGAGGTCGTCGAACGGCTTCCGAGTGCGAGGGTGCTCGTGATCTCCGGGAGCCTGCCGCCGGGCGCGCCCGACGCCCTGCTGCCGATGCTGATCGCGGTCGGGAAGGATGCCGGCGTGCCGGTCATCGCCGACACCTCCGGCCCCGCGCTCCTGCGCGCGGCGGATGCCGGAGCGACCGTGCTCAAGCCGAACGCCGCCGAGCTCGCCGACGCCACCGGCATCGCCGACCCGGTCGAGGGGGCGCGGTCGCTGATCGACCGCGGCGCCGAGCTGGTGCTGCTGTCGCTCGGGGCGGACGGGATGCTCGCCGTCACGGCATCCGCCCTCGTCCATGCCCGTCTCGACGAACCGCTGGCCGGCAACCCGACGGGCGCCGGCGACGCGGGCGTGGCAGCCTGCGCCGTGCTCTACGCGGCCGGGGTCCGCGACCCCGAGCAGATCCTCCGTCGGGCCACGGCATGGTCGGCCGCAGCCGTGCTGATGCCCCTCGCCGGCGACATCTCCCCGCGCTGGACCGCGCTCGAGCAGCAGATCCGCGTCACGCACCCCGATCCTTCGTCGTTCCGGCCCGCATCGTCCTGAAAGGACCCTTCGTGACCCTCGTCTCCGCCCGCGAACTCGTCTCCGCGGCATCCGCCGCCGGCACCGGCATCGGCGCCTTCAACGTCATCCATCTCGAGACGGCCGAGGGGCTCGTGCGCGCGTCGGCGCTCGCACAGCTTCCCGTCATCCTGCAGATCTCGCAGAACTGCGCGGACTACCACGGCGGCCTCGAACCGGTCGCCCTGGCCGCGCTCGCGATCGCCCGACGCGCGCAGACGCCGGTCGCCGTGCACCTGGACCATGCGGAGCGCCCGGAGCTGGTCGACGAGGCGATCGCCCTGGGGTTCGGCTCCGTGATGTTCGACGGCGGTGCGCTCCCGTACGACGAGAATGTGGCGCTCACGGCCGAGGTCGCGGCGCGCGCGCACGCGGCCGACGTCTATGTCGAGGGCGAACTCGGCGAGGTCGGCGGCAAGGACGGGGCGCATGCGCCCGGTGTCCGCACCGACCCCGATGAGGCGCAGGCCTTCGTCGCCGCGACCGGCGTCGACGCCCTGGCCGTCGCCGTGGGCTCCTCGCACGCGATGACCGATCGCACGGCGTCACTCGACCTCGAGCTGATCGCCCGCCTGCGCGCGGCACTGCCCGTGCCGCTGGTGCTGCACGGATCCTCCGGCGTGGCTGATGCCGTGATCGCGGATGCGGTGCGCGCGGGCATGACGAAGATCAACGTCTCCACGCATCTGAACGGGTTCTTCACGCGGGCGATCCGCGAGAAGCTGGCCGCCGACGAGCAGCTGGTCGACTCGCGCAAATACCTCGCGCCCGCACGCGACGCCCTGGCTGACGAGGCCGCGCGGATGCTGCGTCTCTTCGCGCTGGCCGGGAGCGATACGGTGGCGGGATGAAACGGGCGGCGCGACTCAACGCGATCCTCGATCAGCTCGCCGAGGCCGGCGAGGTCACGATCGATGAGCTCGTCGACCGGTTCGGCGCCTCGGCTGCGACCACGCGGCGCGACCTCGACAGCCTGGCCGAGCAGCGCCTGCTCACCCGCACGCACGGCGGCGCCGTCGCTCAGACCGTCGCGTACGAGCTGCCCATCCGCTACAAGAGCCACCTGCGCGCGCACGAGAAGGCGAGCATCGCTCAGGCCGCGGCCGCGCTCGTCGTGCCGGGGACGGTCGTCGGGCTGTCCGGCGGCACCACGACCACCGCGATCGCGGCAGCCCTCGCGGCCCGCGACGATCTCGCGGCGAACGGCGGCATCACCGTCGTCACCAACGCCGTGAACATCGCTGCGCAGCTGGCCACGCGCCCGGACATCAAGGTCGTCGTGACCGGCGGGGTGATCCATTCGCGCAGCTACGAGCTCGTCGGGCCGTTCGTCGAGCAGCTGCTGCGGGGCGTGCGCCTCGACATCGCCTTCATCGGCGTGAACGGGATGGATGCCGTTGCCGGAGCCACCACGCAGGATGAGCGCGAGGCCGCCGTCAACCGGATGATGGCCGAGCGTGCGCGTCGCGCCGTCGTCGTCACCGACGGCAGCAAGCTCGGCGTCGTGGCGTTCGCCGCCGTGGGCGGAGTGGACCTGTTCCCCACGGTGATCACGGATGCCGCAGCGGATGCCGGCGCCGTCGACGCTCTTCGAGAGGCCGGACACGAGGTTCTGCTCGCCTGACCGCGATCACGACGAAGGTCCGAGGCCGCACGGCCCCGGACCCTCGTCACGCATCCTCACATGCGCTGCGACCGACCGTCAGGAGCGGCCGAACACCTGCGTCCAGTAGATGCCGTACGGGCCGCCATGGCCGATGCCGACTCCCATCGTCGTGCTGCCGCAGTTCAGGATGTTGGACCGGTGTCCTGAGCTGTTCATCCAGCTCGACATCACGTCCTGGGCGGTGCTCTGACCCGCCGCGATGTTCTCGCCGCTCCCGTCGGAGTACCCTGCGCCTGCCAGGCGATCCCAGGGCGAGCGGCCGTCGAGCGAGGTGTGGCTGAAGTACGCCTGATCCGCCATGTCCTGGCTGTGTGCGCGAGCGACCTCGGCGAGGACCGGGTTGACCGTGACGGCCGCGCATCCGGCCGCGGCGCGCTCGACGTTGACCAGCCGCAGCACCTCGGCTGCCGCGGCGGAATCGGCATCCGTCGCTGCGGGTGCCGATTCCGGTGCAGGGGCGGGTTCCGGTGCCGGCGCCGGCTCGGGAGCCGGTGCAGGGGCGGGGGCCGGTTCGGGAACCGGTGCCGGGGCTGGGGCGGGTTCCGGGGCCGGGGTGGTTGTCGGTGTCGGCGAGGGGGCCTGCGTGGGCTTCGGCGTTGGCGTGGGCTGAGCCGTGGGCGCAGCCGTCGGTTCGGCCGAGTGCGCCGCTGCCGGCGGCGCGACGCTCTGGGTGAGGGAGTAGTGACCGCAGAAGGTGGCGATCAGCAGGAGTGCGCTCACGGCGCTCCACCACGTGCTGTGACGGCGAGCATGATCCGTCAGTCGTTGGATGAACATGGAACCTCCATGCCGGCGCAGTATGTGTATAGACGTAGGCGGGGATATGTGTCCGGGGCGCACCGACCTTTTTACCCTAGGTGCAACAATCCGCGAGACGCGAGCCCATGTCGTCGCGCGGGTCGCCGTCAACCGAGGAGACGGACATACTGCGGGCGCGCTCGCATGGAGTGGATGAGTTCTTCGGTTCCGCATCCCACACCAGAACGATGAGCTCCAGCAGGCGACCGCTGCTGTCGAATCCGAGGCGGAGTTGCCGCCCTGGGTTCTCATTGTCGAGCGAAACCGTCAGTGCCGCCCAGGCGGCGGCGTTGCGGCAGTCGTCCTCATTGATTCCATGCTTGAGGGCCGACTTGCGGATGATCACGCGGCGTGCGACCAGGCCGCCAATGCCGCGCGGATCGCATCGGATCGGTTGAGATGCTCTCGTTCGGCGCGTTCCATCACCGCAGCGAGTTCCGCTTCGGTGAGTCGCACGGGCACGACGTGAGACGCCTGGTCTGCGCGCGCCGGCCGCCCGCCGGCGCGACGCAGCAATTCCTCCGGATCGTAGCCCGCCTCGGCTTCGGCTACCCAAGCATCGACCTGCTCCTCGGAGACTTCCCGTCCCTGCATCTTCCTCGCCATGTCCAGTATCGTATTACGAAACCTCGTCGGTGTGAAGGCTCGCTGCCAGCCAGGTCTCGATCCCGTCGAGCAGGCGCTGGAGGTCGAACTCGTGCGCGCGGCGATCATGCCGCTGCATTCCGGAGGTACGAGCAGATCATGCGACCGTACGTCTCGGCTGCCCACACGCTGCCCCTGGCGGTGTCGACGGCCACCACGGCCCAGTCGGCAGCGTGTGTCGCCCGTGCACCCCAAAAGGGCCTCGGCGTCCCCAGATCGCCGAGGCCCTGCGAGAGTGCCGCGGCCTCCCAGCCGCGGCACTCCCAGAGCAGAGGGTGTCGTGTCGTATCCGCGCTCCCCAGCGAGCGGATGTCCCCAGCCGACTGCGCCTCCTCGCACCTCACACCTTCGAGGTCCTTCGCATGGCACCTTCTGAAAGACAGGAGCGCTCCGCATCTGTTCTGATACATCGAATGGAGAAAAAGATTCGCGGCTTTCAGGGAATGAGTCGCCGATCGCGGAGGTCCTGGAAGATCCGGAGGAACATCTGCTCGCTGTCCACGTAGCCGTGGAAACCCGCGCGACGAGATTTGGATGTGTCGGCGATGACGTCGTAGTCCCAGGCGAAGACGAAGTCCCCGAACTCCCACGAGGACACGTCGCTGTACGGCGTGGGACGCAGCCCGTGGCGCTCCACCATCGTCTCCCACAGGGACGCCTTGTCGGCCATGATCTCGCTCAGTCGTATCGGGAGCGGTGGTGCCGTCTCGAGTTCGAAGAAGGCCGCGATCTTCGGCCACATGCTCGACCAGCGGAACATGTCGCCGTTCGTGATGTTGTAGGCCTCGTTGCGGCTGCCCGGCGAGGTGGCCGCCCAGACGGTCGCTGCAGCCAGCAGGTCGGCGTCCGTCATCTCGATCAGGCTCGTGTACGCGCCGGGCTTTCCAGGGAAGCGCAGCGGAATCCCGAGCTCCTTGCTGATGGAGGCGTAGATCGCGATCACCATCGCGAGGTTCATCGGATTCCCGAGCCCCACACCGGCGACGACGGACGGCCGGAGCGCCGACCACGACCACGAGGCGCCTGCTTGTCGCCCTTCGAGGAACTGCTGCTGATCCACGTTGAACTCCGGCGGCATGTGCGGGGGATCGCTCTCCTTGGCAGGGGTGGCGAACGGACCCAGGTGCGCGCCGTATACCTTGTATCCCTGCATGAGACTGATGTGCTCCAGCCGCGGTGCGACCGGTTCGATCGCGTCCACGACGTTGACGAGCATGGCCAGGTTGGGCGCCACCAGTTCTGTCCAGCTCGGTCGATCCTGGTAGGCGGCGTAGAACACGTGCGTGACATCGGTCAGACCGGACAGTCGAGCAGTGGTGTCGTCGCGATCGAGCAGGTCGACGGCGATATGGCGGACCGCGCCGACATCGGGTCCGCCGCGACGCGAGAGCCCGATGACCTTCCATCCGCCCTCTTTCTCGAGGTGCGCGATCAGGTTCCCGCCGATCACTCCCCGCGCTCCCACCACCAACGCTGTCCTGTCCATGTCGCTCCCATCGGTAAATCGCGTTTTTACGATCTAAGAACTATCACATAATCGGTAAATCGCGATACTGCGATATGATCGACGCATGGTCGATGAGCATGCGGGGGATGAGCTGGTCACGGTCTTCAAGGCGCTCGCCCATCCGACGCGTCTGGCCATCCTCGGCTGGCTGAAGGAACCCACCTCGTTCCCTCCGCAGGATCAGCCCGCGGAGGACGTCGGTGTGTGCCTCAAGCACATCCAGGCGAGAGCGAACGTGTCTCAGTCGACCGCTTCACAATTCATGGCGACGCTGCAGCGCGCGGACCTCGTGACATGCACCCGAGTGGGGCAGTGGTCGCATTACCAGCGCAACGAGGAGCAGATCGCCCGCCTCGCTCGGGCGGTGGGAACGTCGATCTGAGTCGCGTCATCTCGCTCGATCGAGGTCAGAATCCGTTCCCGTGGCACTGGAACGGGGCCCGCACGCCGGTCGAATCGGATGCCGCGGCCAGCGCGATCGCCGGCGCGACGCCCTGCGCCAGCCCCCGGTGCACGGCGCTGAGCAGCTCGCACGCGTCGTCGTCGGGCACGGCCACCGGGGCGGCGATCACGCAGTCCGCTCCAGCGTGCAGCCACACCCGCGTCATCCCGAGCGCCTCCTCACCCCACCGGATCGAGGAACGGCCGAGCTCGCAGGCCGAGAGGATGACCGTCGCGGGCACGCGGGGGATCAGGTCGACGTCGTAGCCGAACAGGGTGCCGTCGGCCAGCTCGAAACCGGAGAACAGCGGGTTGTCGACCGCGTGACGCCCGTGGGCGGCGATATGGAGCACCTCGACGTCGGCGGCGAGAGCGGTCACCGCGGCGACCGTGGCGTCCGGTCCCTCGAGGATCCGCGTCTCGTCCGCAGGCCAGGCGTCCGCCGCCCGCCGGACCTCTTCCCCCGCACGAGGCACCCGCGGACCCGCCGCGAAGGCGACCCGCGAAGATCCGGCACCGCGGCCGACCGTCCACGATTCAGCAAGATCGGCGCCGCCTCTCCCCGTGAGGGCGGATTTCCGCACTGCAGCGCGAGTTCTTGCCGCACTGTGCACGGCGAGCCACCGTGACACCGAGGTCGCGAGCGTGAAAGGGGTTCCGGCCATGCCGGGCAGCATCGCCCACGGCACCCCGCCGAGCGCACCGGGCACCGTGATCACGAGCCGTTCGGCGTGCGGGGCGGCACCACGCACCGGAGCAAGGAGCTCGGCGTCGAGCAGCTGCAGCCGTGCCGCGAGCGCCCGCCCGGTCACGGCACCCATCACCCCGCCGCGCGTGAGCGCCGCCATGTCGAGGTCGGCGCGCAGCCCGTCGAGCGCGGCCCGCAGGCGCTTCCAGGCGAGCCCGACGACCGTCGCCCCGGATGCCGTCACCACGACGGCGAGCAGGTCGGTGCCGGTGAACACGTAGGAGAGCACGGCCGTGTCGGGGGAGAGCGCGGCCCTCGCCTCGGCCAGTCCGAGCCGGTCGCGGGTGCCGCCTGACCCCGTCGTCGCCCACTGCCGTTCGCGCACGCGGTCGCGCAGGCTCCGCACCCGGGCGTCGGTCGTCCAGTCCTGCCCCGCGAGTTCGGCGCGCAGCATCCGCAGCTCCGCGAGATCCCCCGCGAGGTCGTCATCGTGCGGGGGCCGCACGGGAGCGACCTGCTGGCTGAGGTGCCGTGCGCGCTCCGACCACTCGAACAGCACCTCGGGGTCGCCGAGGCGCGCGGCCGCGGACAGCCCCGCGAACATCAGGTCACTGCCGTGCATGGCGACCGAGGCCTGCAGGTCGAGAGCGCCGAACGACCGCTGCCAGGCCGTGAGCAGGTCGAGGCCCTCGGCCGCGGCGCGGAGCGCATCCCGATCGCGTCCGGCGGCGGATGCGCGCGCCGCGCGAACCTCGTGGGCCCGCAGCTTCAGGGGCGTGGGTGCGGCGGGGTCGAGCCGCGGCATCCGTCCCGTCCCGTCGCGTCGCGCGCTGAGACGGAGGCCGGCGGCCTCGCTGCGGAAGCCGCTGCGGTCGAGCGCCTTCGCGACGCGGACGAACTCCGCGGCGTCGGGGGGATTCCGGGATCGCGACCGCTGCTGCGCCTCCAGCCGCATGGCATCTGCACGCGCAGCCCAGCCGTGATTGTCGAGGGAAGCGAAGCGCCGGACCGCCGTGCGTGCGGCGCGCTCGGCCGCGGCCGGGTCATGGCGCAGGAGCGATCGCGCACGATGGAACTCCGCCTCGCCGCGGGCCTGGCGCATGCGCTGCGCCCCGAACTCGCGAGCGACCTGCGCGAGCAGCGTCTCCGCCTCGGTCGTGAGCCCGGCATCGCGGAGCACCTCGGCGCGGTCGAGGTCGCTGATCGCGGCGGCGAGGTCGCTGGTCGCGGCCAGGGTCGGCCGGGAGCGCGTCATGAGGGTGAGCGCGGTGACGAGGTCTCCGCGCAGCAGCGCCGTATAGCCGAGGTTGTGCTGCGCTTCGGCGAGGGGCTCCGTCGCATCGGCGGCCTCGTAGACCGCGACCGCGCGCTGGAGGTCGGCGGTGCAGGCGTCGAGTTCGTGCCGCTGCATCCGCACGACCGAGCGGTTCATCAGGCAGTTGGCGAGCTCGATGGTCTCGGCGCCGACGGCCGTCAGCGCGTCGATCGCCTGCGTGAGCATCGCCTCGGCCTCGTCCAGCCGACCCGCGTGCGAGAGCAGGGTGCCGAGCTGGCCGCTGAGCACCGTGACCGTCTCGGTGGTCAGGCCGGGGCGGGCGAGCGCCGCGCGACACAGCTGCTCGGCCGCGGCCGGCTCACCCGTCTGACCGAGCACATACGCGATGGTCCCGTCGATGCGGGCGCGCAGATCGGGGTCGTCGGTGCGAGCGGATGCCGCGTCGAGTGCGCGCCGCGCCTGCGTGAACCGCCGCGCGTTCGCCGCTTCGACGCCACGCCGATGCAGCTCGCTCGCAGACAGGGGCATCCGTCCAGGATGCCGTGCGCCGAGGTTCCGCGGAAGAGTGCGACACCCGGCATCCGTCGGTCTTCTCCTCGGTGCGCGCTGTCCGGATGCAGGTCGAGATCACGGATGCAGGTCCATTCGGCCCGTTTCGACCTGCGACTGTCATCTCGGCCGACGGGTGAATTCGAGCGGGCGGCCGACGCCGAGAAGAACGGATGCCGCGGCGTCAGCCCCGATCCCCTGGGGCGGGCAGGGTCTTCAACACGGCGGCCACGGCTGCGGCGGCGGCATCCGTCTTCGCTCCTCCGACCGGCACGGTGCCGAGCTCGGCCGCGATGCGCCCGGCGACGTAGGGCGCCGCGAACGAGGTGCCGCTCCACACCGCGAACCCGCCGCGGTAGTCGTCCGGATCCAGGGTCTCGCGGCGGAGGCCGTCGAAGTCCGCCCGCGATGTCGCCTGCTCGCCGCCGATGAAGGCGGGCGACGTGCTCACCACGGCCGCCCCCGGCGCATAGGTCTGCACCCACGGGCCGACATTGGAGAAGAGCGCGACCGACTGCGCGGACGGGTTGAGCGCGCCGACCGACACGTGCGGTGCGGCGGAGTCAGGACGGATGCCGTTGTCCGATCCCGGCCACGGCCAGAGCGAGGCAGGGAACGACGGACGATCGATCGCGTCGTTGCCGGCCGAGCACACGACCACGCAGCCGAGCTCGCGCGCCTTCGCCAGCAGCGCGAACAGCGTCATGCTGAACAGTCCGTCGGTCGGTGTCTCGTGGTAGTAGCCGAGCGAGAGGTTCAGCACGTCGATCGGGAAGCCGGTGCGCGGATCCTCGCGATGCCGGCGCAGCAGCTCGACGACCTGGGCGACCGTCTCCAGCAGTGCACTCTCGTCGATCACGCCGAGTGCTCCGGCGACGCGCACCGAGAGGATGTCGGCATCCGGCGCCGCCTGCCGCACGATGCCGGCGATGAAGGTGCCGTGCCCGGCGACCGCATCGATCTCGCCGTCGAGCTGACCGTACAGATCGGGATACCGCTCGGGATCGGCCTCGTCAGTGAGCCCCACCGGCACGCCGTCGAGCTCGACGTGACGGGTGACGATGTCGGCGGGCAGCCAGGCGTGCTCGCCGCAGCCGGTGTCGAGCACCGCGACGACAGGTCGCCGCCCGCGCTTCGGATCGGGTCCGCGCTGCGGCTCAGGGCCCAGCCAGCTGACCGGCTGCCTGGCGCCGCGGCCGGGCTCGAGGTAGTCATCGCTGCCGCCCGCTCCGGCCCCGCGGATCGGGTTGGTGCGGGTGAAGGGGTTCGTCCGGGTGAACGGGTTCGTGCGGGTGAACGGATTGAGTCCGACCGGATCGATCGACAGCACGTGCTCGAGGCTCGTGCGCGGCATCGTCGAGCGCGACATGCGCCGCGCCCGCTGCAGCACCCGCCAGGCATCAGGGGCGACCGGTGATTCGCCGCGGGCGGGCTCATCGGGCGTCGTCAGGTACGCGCGCAGGAATCCGGGCACGCCGGCGGCGAGCGTGCGTGCTCGTCGGGACTCGCCTTCGATCACGAGCTGCCAGCCGAAGGTGTCGGCGGCATCGCGGAGAGTGCGCACCTCCTGGTCGTACTCCTCGTGATCGTCGTCGGTCCGGGTGATCAGCAGCCGTTGCGGCAGGTACGCGGTCGGGAAGGCGCGGATGCCGTCGACCGGCTCGAGACTCGGATCCAGAGCCGTGCCACGGCGGATCGAACCCTCCGCGCGGTCCTGCCAGCTCCATCCCTTGGGCTGCTCCATGGATCATCCTCTCCGTGCGGGTCTCCCCGCGGTGTCATCGACGGGCAGCGCCCGGCGTCACAGCTCGAACTGCGGGGTCGACAGCGTGCGCGTCGCGTCGCCGTCGCCCGTCGTCAGTCGCACGCGGGTGAGGCCGGCCGGCACCTCGTCGAAGACGAAGCGCCCGGTCTCGGCCGGAGACGTCGTCGCCGATCTCTCCCCCTGGGTCAGCACGATCTCGGCCGTGGCCGTGTCGACCCACCCGTCGACCCTCCGTCGGCCAGTGGCCGTGGTCGTGACGTGCAGCAGGATGCTGGTGGTGCCGTCGCTGAACTGCAGCGTGAGGGCATCCGCCTCGCCGCGCACCGCGCCGAGCTCTCCCTCGACCAGGGTGAGCAGGGCGTACTCGCGCGTGAGGCCGTCGGCGGCGACCGCCGCCACCATGCGGTCGATCAGGTCGGCGGGCACCGGGTCGACCTCGCGCCAGAGCGTGCGCAGTCGGGCGAAGACCTCGGCGTCCTCGTGGTCGCTCATGAGAGTCCTCCCGTCTTCGGCGCGGGCGGCGCGTCCAAGAGGGCGCGCAGCTTGGCGAGGCAGCGGTTGCGGGTCGGTCCGATGCTGCCGACCGGCATTCCGAGGTCAGCGGCGATCCGTGCGTAGTCGGGCCGCTCCTCGAACGCGATCACGCGCAGCAGGCGCTGGCAGCGTTCGGCGAGTCGTCGCACCGCCGACCAGAGCCGGCGGTTCTCGTCGCCGATGGTCGCGTGCTCCTCGGCGGAGACCTGCTCGGGGAGCAGGGCGTCGAGGTCGTCGGCATCCGTCGTGTCCACGCGGCCGTTCGCCTTGCCCACCTTCCAGGCTTCGCGTCGCGCGGTGGTGGTGAGCCAGGCCGACACGGCCCGCGGGTCTGCGATCGAGCCGTGCCCGCGCACGAGCTGCAGCCACGTCGTCTGCACGGCGTCTTCGGCGAGGGTGCGCTCGAGGCCGTAGGCGCGCACGACGTGCCAGAGCACGGGCGTCATCAGACGCACGAGCTCGTCCATCGCGTGACCGTCGCCCTCGCGCCATGCGTCGAACAGGTCCGCGGCTCGCTGCCAGCGCGCAGGGCCACCGCCCGAAGCAGGATCGAGAGCGGCGCCGGGTGCACCGTCGATCATGAAGCCCATTGTGATCACACCTACCAGGAGCACGGCAAGAGCATCCTGATACATGTCCGCGTCCAAGAATTCCCGCAGTCGCTACGGTGGAGGAGTGATCCCCCTCGCCATCGTGCTCTTCCTCAACGCCGCCTTCAACGCGATCGTGTGGCCGCAGTTCTACAAGCGGGTCGCAAGGGATCCGCGTGCGCGCGACGAGAACGGCAAGGCGACGACGTTCCTCACCGTGCATGTCGTGCTCATCTCGATCGCCCTCGTGCTCGCGCTGGTCTCGGTGCTCCTCGGGATCGCGGCGCTCACCGGCGCCATCTGACGCCGATCAGGCCGATTCGTACTGTTTCGCGTGCGCGGCCCACTGCGACTCGACGGGCAGTGCACGGAGCGCGCGGTTGCCGAGGGCGAGGGCGACAGCGATCAGGCAGAGCCCGGCGCACGCCAGCAGCGTCCACTCCCGCCCGACCCAGGTGAGACCGAACCCGGCGATGAGCGGCGCGAGCGGCAGGGCGCCCATGCCGAGCACGCCGGCGGCGCTGTTCGCCCGGCCGAGAAGCTCGGTCGGAGTCGCGACCATGAAGTAGCCCATCATCGACGCGTTGAGCGCGGGGAGCAGGAATACCGATGCCCCCAGCACCAGGACGATCGCCCAGGGTTCGGTGACCATCGAGAGGGCGACGGCGCCGACGGTGGCGCCGGAGAGCCCGACGACGGTGATGAGCCCCGCGCTGAAGCGCGGCACGAGCAAGGGGGCCACGACGGCACCGACCAGCATGACGGCGCCGACCCCGGCGCCCAGCGTGCCGATCAGCAACGTCGAGTATCCGTCCTGCTGCAGTCCGTACATGACGGTGGTGATCGCGGCATTGAAGCCCAGGTTGATGACCGTGATGATCAGTAGCACCCCGCCGAGGTCGGGGCGTGAGAACAACCAGACGAAACCCTCGCGCAGCTCCGCCCAGGCGTTCGGCTTCGCGCGCGCCGGCAGTGCGGGTTCCGCCTCCGCTCCCGCGTCGACGATCCCTGCGTGCCGAGCCTCGCGTCCGAGCGCCCAGGCCGACACGGCGGCGATCGCGTGGCACAACGTCATGGCGACGCCGACCAGCCACCCGCCGACACCGAGCAGCAGGCCGCCGATCGGTCCGCCGGCGAGCTGCAACGCAGCATCCCGCCCCTGATTCGCCGCTTGCGCCCGCCCCATCGCCTCGTCCGGGACGATCTCCTTGATCGCGCTCTCTCCGGCGACGTCGAAAAGTCCGCTGCGGGCCGCCAGGAGGATTTCGATGGTGAGCAGCGAGCCGAAGGTGAGGGCGTCGCCGATGGCGAGCAGCGTGAATGCTCCCGCCAGCAGGATGCCGAGCAGCGAACCGATCAGCATGAGACGGATGCGCCCGTGACGGTCGGCGAGGATCCCACCGGCCAGGGTCGTCAGCAGACGGGCGACCATCCCCGCGCCGCCGATGACGCCGGCCTGGGCGGGGTCGTTCGTGATGATGAGTGCGAGCAGCGGGATCGCGAAGGAGAACAGCGTCGCGGCGAGCCCTCGGCTCGTGTCGCTGACGAGCCAGGTGAGATAGCGGGTATTCCGCCACAGTCGGTGCGGTGCGCGGAGGCTCGTCATGCTCTGATCGTAAATGCGCAAGCGGAGTTGCGCAAGTATCATTGCGCAACTCCGGGTGCGGGTATGCTCGTGCCCATGGCGGGCGTCGACGCGGAGAAGGATCCGGTGTGGATGACTTCGGCGATGCTGAAGGCCTACACGCATCCGCTCCGACGGCAGATCCTGCGACTGTTCGCGCGGCGGGAGTACCTGCGCGCCGCCGACATCGCCACCGAGCTCGACGTCGCTCCGAACAGTGCGAGCTTCCACCTGCGCACCCTTGCCGACGCCGGTCTGATCGTCGAGGCGCCGGACCGTGCACGGGACCGACGCGACCGGGTGTGGACGCACGTCAAGGGTGCGATGAGCGTCGGTGATCCCGAGCACCCCGTCGCCGACGCGGAACTCGGCGGCGCCGTCCTCCGGGCCATCGCTTCCGAGCATCAGGACCTCGTGCAGCGTGTGATCGCGTGGTCGCCGGAGTACTTCGAGGGGCGTTCGACCGAGATCCACGCCCTCTTCCAACAGCGGACCATCCGGCTCACAGACGCGGAGTTCTCCGCCCTCGTGCGGGTCTTCGACGAGGCGGCGTCCGCCGCGGACGAGGCGCACGACGAGAAGGATCCGGACGGCCGGTTCTGGCAGATCGATCTGATCGCAGCTGACGACACGATCTGATTCCGGACTTCCGCAGCCCCTCCCCAGGTCGCTTCCCGTCCGCGATCGCCATGATCGTCGCCCCCTAGTGATCGGCTCGCGGAGCAGGCAGCCGCACGACGAGCCGGTACAGCGGCCGCGTGAGCCATGAGGGGAGGTACCGGTGCCGCTCCTCCTGCCAGACGCGAGCCCGGTCGTGCGGATGCACTGCGCGGAGCGCGCGCTGCACGCTGCGTCGCGGATGGAAGATCGGCTCGGGTTGCTCGACATGCAGCTCGATGCGCGTCAGGTGCTTCGTGTTGATGTAGCCGTACTGATCGGGGCTCACCAGCCGGATCGGCGCGCCGTGCTCCGGCGTGAGCGGTTCGCCGTCGAGCCGGTCGGCGAGGAGCACGTTCGCGCGGACAGCATCCTCCCGGGTCACGATCGAGCGGTAGCCGTCCGCTCCGATGAACACGAGGAAGGCGATGCGTTCGCCCTCGAGCGTCTGAGGCAGGATGAGCCGGTTCAGTACGTCGTCGAAGCGCCACCCCTCCCACCTCAGGTCCGTCGCCGACCAGCCGGCGACGCAGTGGAGGTCGGCGTCGACCGCCGTGCGGGGCAAGGATCCCAGGAGAGCGTCGGAGATGACGAGCGCCTCGGCCACGTCGCCGCCGACGACGATGGAGATCTCGGATGCCGTCACCGGTGGGGGCGCGTGGAGGTCGATGCCGAACCGGGGAAATCCGACGACGGCACGCTGTCCTGGTGGCAGCCGGTGCGGCGACCCGCTCACCCGAGGGCCTTCTTCAGGAGGAAGGTGAGCTGCTGCTGCTCCGCATCCGTCAAGCGGCTCACGGCGGTGCGCCCGAAGGCGAACGCCTCCTCGAACCGCCTGTTGACCGCGTGACCGCGTCTCGTGCGCTTGACGAGACGAGCTCGGCGGTCGGACGGATCTGGCTCGCGTGTCACGAGCCCGACTGCCTCGAGTCGGGACACGAGCTGCGTGATGTTGGAGGCGTCGCATCCGAGTTCCTCGGCCAGCGAGCCCATCCCTCGGCGCTCGTGCAACCGGCCGAGCACGCAGGCCTGTGCGGCGGTGAGCGAGAGCTGTTCCGCAGCGGACTCGTAGGCGCGGTCGTAATCGTCGACCAGCTCGAAGAGCACCGCCTCGGCGGTGGAGGAGGGGGCTGTCGGGCCGCTCGGAAGAGCCATGACCCGAGTGTACCGAAGAGAGTCCTTGACTGTCTCAAGGAATTGTGGATTTAATTGAGCAACTCAAGGATTGGGGTCGTCATGACGAAGGCGGAGCAGATGCAGGCGGTCGTGTTGGACCGCTTCGGTGGAATCGAGGAACTGCACCTGCGCAGCATCGCCGTGCCGCAGGTCGGAGATCACGACGTCCTCATCGAAGTCCAGGCCGCTGGCGTGGGCTCCTGGGACGCGACGGAGCGCGAGGGCGGCTACGACGGCGTGTTCGGTGTCGCATCCGCCTTCCCGTACGTCCTCGGGTGGGACGGCGCGGGGGTCGTGGCGCAGGTCGGGGACGCGGTGCAGGACTTCGTGCCCGGCGATCGGGTCTACGCGGCTTCGACGCCCGTGCCTCGAGGCGGCTTCTACGCCCGGTTCGCGGTGGTGCCGGAAGCCCATGTGTCTCCCGTCCCCGCCGGCCTGCCCATCGAAGAGGCGGGCGCCCTCGCATGGGACGCGGTCACCGCGCAGAGCGGCGTGGATCTCCTGAACCCCGCCGAGGGGTCGACCGTGATCGTGTTCGGCGCCAGCGGCGGCATCGGCCACCTCGCCCTCCAGTTCGCGCGACTCCGAGGCGCGCGGACGATCGCGGTCGCGTCGGGGCATGACGGCATCGAGCTGAGTCGCGAACTGGGTGCCGACCTCGCGTTCGACGGACGCGTCGACGACATCGAAGCGGCCGTCCGGAACTTCGCACCGGACGGCGCCGACGCTGCTCTGATCACCGCCGGCGGAGCGGGTGCGCTCGCCGCATTGCGCGGCGTGAAGCCGTCGGGCAGGGTGGCGGTGCCGCACGGCGTGCGCCTCGATCCCGCCGTCGACGATGCTCGGGTGCAGTACTACGACGGCGATCGGAGGCAGGCTGCCCTGCGGCGGGTGAGCGAGGCCGTCGAATCAGGCGCTCTTCGACTGCACCTCGCGCACCGCTTCGACCTCGATCAGGTGAGGGAGGCGCATCGGATGCTGGCGGGGCATCACCTCGGCAAGATCGTGCTGCGCATCTGAGACCGCACTGCAGGTTCGGCGCTACTCGTCGTCGGTCTTCGCGGGACCGGCGCTGAGGATCAGGATGCGGCGCAGGTGCATCGCCGTCAGCACGCCAGGGCCCATGGTGCGGCGCACATCCAACGTGCGGTCGTCGACCTGCTCGAGCAGGAGCCGGATGGCCCGGGCCGCCTCGCCGCGCTCCCGATGACTCTCGCTGGAGGACGGCTCTCCCCGTGCGATCACATCCGCGACCGCATGGCACGCCGCAGACAGGGGTTCGGGGAGGACGGGATCGAGGGGCATCGCGGCCGGCCGATCCCAGATCGTGTCGGCGGTGGCATCCGAGATGTCGCGGATGAGGTGGGCGATCCGATCCAGGGCAGCCAGCTCGTCGTGGATGTGCTGCGTCTCGCCGCGCGGGCCGCGGGCTCGCGGATTGCCGAGGCGGCTCTCGTCCGCCTCCGCGAGCGCGGCACGCAGGATGGCGGTGGTGTCGGCGAGGGACGCCGCGTCGTCGGCCCACTGCTCATGTTCGGGAGGCCAGGACTCCGACACGGCGGATCCGATGTCGTGCAGGTGCTGTGCCAGCTGCTCGCGGAAGGCGCGGACGCGCGCTTCGGCCTCGCCGGTGAGCGGTGCGGGCGCGATCACGACGTTGATGAGCAGGCCGATCACCACGCCGACCGCCATCTGCGTCAGGTAGCCGAGCGAGAAGTCCTCCGCATCCTGTCCGCCGACGGCGAGCACGAACAGGGCCGCCATCGGGACGTATTCGCGACCGACGCCGAACCAGCCGGTGCCGGAGAGCAGCACGCCGATGCCGATGATCAGCGGGACCGTCCACCAGGTGGGGCCGATCGTCAGCACGACCAGCGTGGCCAGCCCGATGCCGGTAGCCAGCCCGAACAGCGTCTGGAGGCTCGACCGCACCGAGCCCATCAGCGTCGGATACATGCTCACCAGGGCGCCGAGCGGTGCGTAGTACGGATACTCGTCGGTGACCCCGGGCATGTGCGGGGCGATCGTCCAGGCGAGCCCCGCGGCGAGCGTCGTCTTCGCGACGAACAGCAGGCGGGCGGGGAGGACGGCCTCGCGCAGGGAGAGCGCGATGCCGGATCGGCGCGTGCGCACGGAGGATGTCTTCACGTGCAGTGACGCTAGTCGTCGGCATCCGACGCGGGCACCCGGTTGCGTCGGAAGCCGGTGGCAGGTAGCGCGCGCCCGCTCACACGACGACGCCGGCCGCCCCGAGGGGCGACCGGCGTCGAAGGATCGGCGACGGATCAGGGGATCGTCCTCCGGAACGCGAGGAACGAGACACCGGTCAGCACCGCGGTGAGGAGGAGCCCCCAGAGCGCGAGACCGAGCGCGCCGAGGTCCATGATCCCCGCGCCGACGTTGTTCCACAGGTCCAGTCGCGTCACCAGGAACACCAGTCCGATCAGCACCAGGGAGAGCGCGACGCTCACGATGATGAGCACGAGCTGCCCCCAGCTCTTGTAGATCGTCGCTCCGGTGAAGCCGAGCACGAAGAAGAACAGCGCGAGGGTGAAGAAGACCACGAAGGCGCCGCCCGGTCCGGCATCCCACAGCCATGGCAGATAGAACAGGTAGCCGTTGACCCCGTATCCGTTCGTGGCGACCTCGATGCCGCCGCCGATGAGGAACAGCGCACCCATGAGGGCGCTGCCGAGGATCGCGGTGAGCATCGTGCCGAAGAAGAACTCCCGACGGGTGATGCTCATCGCCTGCGAGAACGGGAAGGTCAGGGTCATCGCCGACATCCCGATGGCGAAGAAGTACCAGAGCGGAGCCTGGCCGCCGCCGCCGTACTTCGGGGTGTCGACCGGGATCATCGCGTAGATGAGGATCGAGATCAGGGTCGCCGCTCCGAGGATCATCAGCGGGTACCAGAGGAAGGTGCCCTTGTTGATCAGCTGCAGGCGGATGACGTTGACGGTGCGTCGCATCAGCGGACCTCCTCTTTCGTGGTGGTGGCTTCCGTGGCAGCGTGCGCCTCGGCCTTCTGGGTGAGTCGCACGACGAGCTGCTGCAGGGATACCGGTGCGAGATCCAAACCGGATGCCGTGATCTCGGCGCGTTCCTCGGCGGAGAGTCGACCGAGCACGGTGACGGATGCCACGCGGCCGAGCGCCTCGCGGTGCAGCACCTCCCGGCCGGCCACCCAGGCGTCGACCTTGGCGGCGTCGCCCACGATCGTGACGGCGCGCTCGCGGACGGCATCCGTGTCCTCGTTCAGGAGGATCTGGCCGTTGTCGATCACGATGACCTTCTCGATGAGGTTGGAGACCTCGTCGATCAGGTGCGACGACAGGATCACAGTGCGCGGGTGCTCCGCATAGTCCTCGACGAGCCGGTCGTAGAAGATCTGGCGGGCGACCGCGTCGAGCCCGAGGTAGGGCTCGTCGAAGAAGGTGATCTCGGCACGGGACGCCAGGCCGATGATCACGCCGACCGCCGAGAGCTGGCCACGGGACAGCTTCTTGATCGTCTGCTTCATCGGCAGCTGGAACTCCGCGACGAGCTCGTCGGCGAGCGCCTGGTCCCAGTTCGGGAAGAACAGGCTGGCTGCCTTGAACGCGTGCTTGGGATAGGCGTCGTCCGGGTACTTCTGGCTCTCGCGGACGAAGCAGATCCGGCCGAGGACGCGCGCATTCTCGTACGGGTGCTCGCCGAACACCTTGATGGAGCCGGAGGACTCGAAGTTCTGGGCGGTGAGGATCGACATGAGCGTGGTCTTGCCGGCGCCGTTGCGGCCGAGGAGGCCGTAGATGGCGTTTCCCTCGATGGTGAGCGAGACGTTGTCGAGCGCTCGCTTCTCCTTGTAGCGCTTGGTGAGGTTCTGCACCTCGATGACGGCGGTCATGCGGGGGTCTTCCCTTCTGCGATGGTGGCCGGGGTTTCTTCGGTGGTCTGTGCGGCGCGCTGTCGGAGCAGCGCCGCGAGGTCGTCTGGGCTGAGGCCGAGCGTGCGGGCCTCGGCGAGGAGCGGCTCGATGTAGCGGTCGGCGAATGCCGAGCGGCGTTCGCCGAGGAGCAGGTCCCTGGCGCCCTCTGCGACGAACATGCCGATGCCTCGGCGCTTGTACAGCACTCCCTTGTCGGTGAGCATGGCGACTCCCTTCGCTGCGGTGGCGGGGTTGATCCGGTAGAACGAGGCGAGCTCGTTCGTCGACGGTGCCTGGGCTTCCTCGGCGAGGGAACCGTCGACGATCGAGTCCTCGATCTGTTCGGCGATCTGGAGGAAGAGCGGCTTGCCTTCTTCGATCACGGGTCCTCCGAGGTGGTTGATGGGTTACTTACATGACTAACTAACCATAGAACCCGAGGGGGTGTCAACCCCTTCCGCATCGCGCACCATGTCGTCGGCCGGGCACGACTTCGGAGCAGGCGACTGCACGACTTCGGAGATTCCCCGCGGCGCGCCGAGACGGCGACCGGGCGGTC
The DNA here is from genome assembly GCF_039533965.1 of Microbacterium luteolum. Lineage (NCBI taxonomy): Bacteria > Bacillati > Actinomycetota > Actinomycetes > Micrococcales > Microbacteriaceae > Microbacterium > Microbacterium luteolum. The sequence goes on along the minus strand of NZ_BAAAUN010000001.1, from coordinate 2,459,803 downwards.
GGCGTGTCGCGTCCGGACTCCGAAGCCGTGCACGGCCGGCGGATGCCGGGGGGTGAGGGACGGATGCCGGGGGGGGCGAGGGGCGGATGCCGCGGGGCGAGGGGATGCCGGAGGCCGTCAGGTGCGGGGGAGGCCGACGTACATCGAGGCGTGCAGCTCTGCGACGTGGTCGAAGGCGAGACGGCTCGCGGTGGCGGCATCCTGCGCCCGAAGGGCTGCGACCAGGCGGGCGTGCTCATCGTTCGAGGCGCGGAGGTAGTCGATCCGGTACGGGATGAAGTACGCGTAGAGCTCGTGCGACACCCGGTGGTGGAGCTCGGCTGCGCCGCTGACCCCGGATGCTTCGGCGAGGGCGGCGTGGAAGGCGCTGTCTGCGGTACGGAAGCCGGTCCAGTCCGCCGCACTCCGCATGTCTTCGACCAGTGCGTCCATGCGCGCCAGCGAGTCCTCATCCGGATGCGTGCTCACGAGGGCTGCGAGCCCCGCCTCGATCGTGGCGCGCTGATCGATGAGCGCGTGAACGTGCGCGGCATCCGCCCGGTACGCGTCGATCTCGACCACGGTGCCGACCGTGGGCGCGTCAGCGATGAACGTGCCGCCGGCGTGACCCGGGCGCCGCACCACGACGCCCTCGTCGCTGAGCAGTCGATAGGCCCGCCGCACGGTCATCTCGCTGACCTCGAACGCCCGTGCCGTGTCTTCCGGTCCGGGGAGGCGCTGCCCGGGGATGAGCATTCCGAGCTCGACGGCGAGCGAGATCCGCGCTCGAACCGTGTCGACAGCGGTCGTGCGGCGGATCGAGCCGAGGGCGGGGGAGGCCAGGTCCATCGCACTCCCCCGTCTCGTGTCGGTCGGCGCGTCTCAGTCCGCCGTGGTCTCCTCGACCGGCTGGGTGTCGAGTCGGAAGCGCCTGCCCAACACGATACCGATGACCATGGCCGCGACGGGAATGAGCGCGAGTGCGACGCTCACGGCGACGCTTCCGCCGGTCACGAGCGTGAAGTTCGACAGCACCAGCCAGAGCGCGAAGGCGAGTCCGACGACCGAGAGGATCGGGAAGACCCTCGCGCCCAAGGAGCGTCCGGCGGCGAGCCCCGGACGGCGGACGAAGAACACGAGAACGGCGATCGACGTCGTCAGCATGAGCAGCACCATGCCGACGGTGGCGACGCCGGCCATCGAGCCGAACACGCCGACCAGCGGGTCGAGCCCGAGGAGTGCGAGGACCGCGAGCAGGACCGCAGCGGTGATCGTCTGCACGACCGACGAGAACGCCGGCGAGTGATGCGAGGCGTGGCGGCGGCCGAGTCGCGCGGGGAGCACGGCCTTCTGCGCGAGGGTGAACTGGTAGCGGGCGATCACGTTGTGGAACGACAGCACGCACGCGAAGAGGCTCGTGATGAGCAGCACCTGAACGACGTCGCGCAGGATCGGCCCGAGGTACTGCGTCGTGGTGTCGAGCAGCAGGTTGCCCTCGCCGGCGAGCGTCTGCTGCGCGACCGCGACCGCATTGCTCGCGCCGACGCCGGTCACGAGTGCCCAGCAGGAGATGGCGTAGAACACGCCGATGATGATGACGGCGAGGTAGGTCGCGCGCGGGATCGTCTTCTCCGGGTTGCGGGCCTCGTCGCGGAAGACGGCCGTGGCCTCGAAGCCGATGAACCCGGTGAGGGCGAAGAGCACGGCGACCCCGATGCCGCCCGAGAACACGTACGACGGGTCGAAGGTCTCCAGTGCGATGCCCTCGGCGCCGCCGGTCGCGAAGATGACCACATCGAGCACGACGACCACCAGGATCTCGAGCGCGAGCGCCACCCCGAGCACCTTGGCGCTCAGGTCGATGTGGCGATATCCGAGCACGGCCACGATCGCCATCGTCGCGAACGAGTACAGCCACCACGGCAGGCTCGGGCCGCCGAAGAACGTGACGAGATCGTCGACCGCCCAGCCCATGTAGCCGTAGATCCCGACCTGGATCGCCGTGTAGGCGACCAGGGCGGTGAAGGCGGAGCCCAGCCCGAGTCGCGAGCCGAGACCGGCGGTCACGTACGAGAAGAACGCGCCGGCCTCCTTCACGAACGGCGTCATGGTGACGAACCCCACGGAGAAGACGAGCAGGATGACGGCGGCGAGCGCGAAGCCGATCGGCGCCCCTGGTCCGTTGCCCGCGCCGATGGCGATGGGCACGTTGCCGCCGATGACGGTGAGGGGAGCGGCCGCGGCGATGACCATGAAGACGATGGCGCCGGTGCCGAGCTGGCCGTCGAGGCGCTGGCGCGGCTCGACAAGAGGGGAGACGGTCATGGTGTCGCTTTCGCAGAGGGTCCGGTGACGGACGCGGGAGGGGAGGGCGTTCAGTAGAGCTCGGGTCGACGGTCGGCGAGGTACGGGTTCTCCTGCCGGGCGCGCCGGGTCGCTTCGGGATCGATCGTGGCGATCATGAGGCCGTTGTCTGTCGCTCCGAGGGAAGCGAGCACCTCGCCGTCGGGAGCGACGATGCTGCTGCGTCCGACGTAGGTGAGATCGCCTTCGATGCCGACGCGGTTGACGTAGATCACGTGGATCTGGTTCTCCCACGCCCGCACCGGGATGAGCCGCTCGGCGATGTGCGCGAAGGGCTCCATCTGCGCGGTCGGCACGATGACGGCATCCGCTCCGTCGAGGGCGGCCCGACGCACGGTCTCGGGGAACTCGACGTCGTAGCAGATGAGCACCGACACACGCACGCCGTCGATCTCGACGATGCCGGGGAGGGCGTCGCCCTGGGTGAACAGGCTGCGGTCGAGCGCGCCGAAGAGGTGGGTCTTGCGGTAGCGCAGCAGCTCCGAGCCGTCGCGGTCGATCATCACCAGGGAATTCGTGATGCCACCGCCCTCGAGGGACTCCGGGAGGCCGGCGACGATGGCGATCCCGCTGTCCTGGGCGATGCGGGCGATCCGGTCGACGAGGTCCGGTGTCGCCAGCGGTGCCAGGCGGTCGCCGATGTTGTAGCCCGTGACGAACATCTCGGGGGTGACGAGGATGCGCACCCCTTTCGCGGCCGCCTCGCCCGCCGCCGCGGCGATGACCGCGAGGTTGGCATCGACATCGCCGGGCGTGCCGTGATGCTGAAGTCCGGCGATGGTCAGGGTCATGCGGATGCTCCTCGTGCGTCGATGCACCTATCAAACAGATCAAAGTGATCTATTTGATGTCCATTGTGTTTCGTTCGCGTGTCATCCGCAAGGTCCTGATCGCAGAACGGGTCGTTCAGCCCGTCGCGTCGCGACGCAGCTCGCGCCAGTCCTCGACGATCTGCAGCATCCGTTCGCTGAGATAGCGGAAGAACTCGGCGAGCTCGGTCGCCCGATCCTGAGCGCCCGGGTCGTCGTCGTGTTCGGTGGCGATCTCGTCGATGTACGCGGCCAGGCGCGTGTACACGGGGATGTTCCCGACCATCGAGCTCGAGAACGTGTCGTGCACGAACTCGTAGCGGTCGCGGCGATCGCCGGGCCAGGAACGGCGCTGGATGAAGTGGAGCTGCTGCAGGTAGCGGACGGCGCCCGAGACGGCAGCCGCTGAGACGCCGAGGCGGTCGCCGATCTGGGCTGCCGTGTATCCGCCGTCAGGGGCGGCGACCAGCGCCATCATCACGCGTGCCGGCATCCGCGGCATCCCCGCGGCGGTCAGCATGGCTGCGGCCTGCTCGGCCGGCCCGGTCGCGCGATGCGCGACAGAGTCGGATGCCGCCGCATCCGCCTTCTCGTCGTCCGCCATCACGCTCCCCTCATCCGCCCGTCGCAAGCTCGCGGCGTCGCATGAGCGAGAGGGATGCTGCGAGTCCCGCGCCCACGGCGAGCACGAGCCACCAGAGTCCGCGGACATCGACGCCGTCGCCATCGACCACCGGGGTCACCGCGAACGGGGAGATGTTCGCGGTCCACTCCGGAAGGCCGAACAGAGGGCCGAACATCCCGAGCATGGTCGCGACGAGCACGAGAGCCCAGGCCACCCCGATCGTCGCGCGCGGCACGAGCACGAGCACCAGCGCGGTGAGCACGGTGAACACCGAGGCGGCGACCGCCTGCCCGAGCCCCGCGACCGCGACGATCCGGTAGAGCGAGTCGTCGGCATCCGTCGACCGGATCCCCGCCCACCCGGCCAGCACGGCCGCCGCGACGACGATCAGCACCGCGGCCGTCCCGACGATCACGTAGTCGGCGAGCCAGCGCACGCGGCCGACCGGTGAGGCCAGAACGGCCTCCACGGTGCCGCGCGCCTCTTCCTGCCGGGCGCGCACGACCGTCTGCACGGCGCAGCACGCGGCGAGGATGCCGAGGAGCGTGAAGAACACCGTGATCACGACCTCGTCGAGGCCGCCGGTCGCGCCGCCGATCTTCTTCAGGATGTCGGCGACGGCCGGGTTCTCGCCGGAGATCTGGTCGACGAGTCCGCTCAGCGTGGTGGCGAGGATGCCGGTGACCGCACCGCCGACCGCCCATCCGACGATCGCGCCCGAGGTGAGCCGCCAGACCAGTGCGTGGGGAGACGCGAGGGCGGGCCGCGCCGACACCCGACCGGGGCGCTCGGCCACGAAGCTCGCGTCGATGTCGCGCAACGATTGCAGAGCGACGGATGCCGTGGCGAGCACGAGACCGAGACCGAGTCCCAGGAACACCGGTCCGAGGAGGTCGGCGTCGTACGGCCGGGTCTGCTCCGCCCAGGCGAAGGGCGAGAGCCACGCGAACCATGCGCTCTTCATCCCGGAGAGGTCGTCGTTCGGCGTGCCGGCCGCGTTCCCGATGCCGCGGATCAGGAAGGCCGCCACGAGCACCCACACGGTCAGCGAGTTCGCGCCGCGCGCGGTGCGCATCAGCTGTGCGGCCAGCAGCCCGATGCCGAGGAACGCGATGCCGGTGGCGCCGGCCGCGGCTCCGGAGAGCACCGATCCCGCTGCCGGCAGGCCGGTCGCGAGCAGCGCCAGAGCGGTGAGCGCGGCGAGCACGAGGTTGGCGAGGATGCCGTGCACGATGGTCACGATCGTCGGCATCCGTCTCCCCGCCGGAGTCGCCCAGACGAGTTCCGAGCGTCCGGCCTCCTCATCGCCGCGGGTGTGGCGGACGGCGAGGAAGGTGCTCATGAGGGCAGCGAGCAACGCGAGCCAGGGGAGGATCTCGAAGGCCAGGAACGCCCCCTCCGACGTGCCGGACGGCAGGCCGCGGAACATCAGGATCACCGGGTTCGCGAGAGCGGCGGCCAGGATGTTCTGCCGGTCCTCGAGCGTCGAGTAGGACTGGGTGACGCCCGCGTAACCCGCGAAGGCCATCCCCGCGGTACCGGCGATCCACAGGGTCAGCTGCAGCCAGTCGCGCCGGATGCGCTGCCGCAGCAGCACGCCGAAGGTCGACATCATGCCTGCTCCCTCTGACGGCGGCCGCGACGGGTCTGCGGCTTCGCGGAGTCATCGGGCCGGCCGTCCTCGGCGGCTTCGAGCGTCGCGAGGTCGTCGCCGTAGTGGCGGAGGAACAGCTCCTCCAGAGACGGCGGCGCGACGCGCAGATCGCTGATCCCGAGCGCCGCGAGTGCCGGCAGCACGGCGGCCGTGCGGTCGCTGTCGACGGCGAGACGGAAGCGGTCGTCGTGCTGTGCGGCGTCGTGCACGTCGGGGATGCGCTCGACCTGGTCGAGCGAGATGCCGGATGCCGTGAACGACACGTCGCTGCGGGTGAGGTGCCGCAGTTCGGCGAGGGTGCCGCTCTCGACGATCTGACCCGCGCGAATGATCGACACCCGGTCGCAGAGCTGCTCGACCTCGCTCATGATGTGGCTCGACAGCAGCACGGTCGCACCGTTCGCGTGGGCACGGGCGACCTCGCGCTGGAAGATCACGGCCATGAGCGGATCCAGGCCGCTCGTCGGCTCGTCGAGGATGTAGAGGTCGGCGGGCACCGCGAAGGCCGCGATCAGCGCGACCTTCTGCCGGTTCCCCTTGGAGTACGCGCGGCCCTTCTTTCGCGGGTCGAACTGGAACGCGTCCATGAGCCGCGTCTTCTCGTGCTGGTAGGCGGCCTCCTTCGTGCGGGCGCCGCGGAGGCGGGCGAGCAGATCGACGGCCTCGCCGCCGGACAGCGTGGGCCACACGCTGACGTCACCGGGAACGTAGGCGATGCGACGATGCAGGTCGACGGCGCTGCTCCACGGGTCTTCGCCGAAGACGGACGCGCTGCCTCCCGTGCGTCGTGCGAGGCCGAGGAGGATGCGGATCGTGGTCGACTTCCCCGCGCCGTTCGGGCCGAGGAAGCCGTGCACCTGACCGTGTTCGACGGAGAGGTCGAGCCCGTCGAGGGCATGTACGTGGCCGTAGTGCTTGGTGAGACTCTGCGTGCTGATGACGGTGGTCATGGCGGGGACGCTACGCCCGTTTCACGATCTTGTGAATACTGCGAAACAACCCATGCGGAATCCTTACGGCGCCCGCGTACAGTGGGCTGGTGCCGGAGTTTCCCTACAGTCGCCTGCGCCGCTGGCCCGACGTCGAGGCGGACAACCTCCAGGCGTACGACGCCACCGACGTGCTGCTGGTCGAGCGGGCGCTCGCGCTCGGGGTTCCCGGCGCGGAGATCGCCGTCATCGGCGACGAATACGGCGCGATCACCCTGGCATTGACGGATGCCGGGCTGCGCGGCATCCGCGTGCATCAGGACCTGGCGACCGGACGGCGCGCGCTCGCGCGCAACGCGGAGGAGCTGGGGCTCGCAGGTTTCGTCTCGCATGAGCTCGACGGCGACCTGCTCATAGGCGCGCGGCTCGTGCTGCTGCAGCTGCCGAAGTCGCTCGCCGAGCTCGAGGAGATCGCGGATGCCGTCGCCCGCTGGGCCGCACCCGACGCCGTGCTCGTGGCAGGAGGCCGGGTGAAGCACATGACCCTGGGCCAGAACGAGGTGCTCGGGCGGAGCTTCGGTCGCGTGCAGGCCGAACGGGCGGAGCGGAAGTCGCGGCTCGTCGTGGCATCCGAGCCCCTTCCCGCGCCGGCCGAGCCGCCGTTCCCGGTGACCGCGGAGCACGACGGGCTGACCCTCGTCGCCCACGGCGGGGCGTTCGCGGGCTCGCGCCTCGACATCGGCACCCGGGTTCTGCTCGAGGTGCTCGGGGTCGCGCCGGGGGCCCTTCGACAAGCTCAGGGACCCAGGGGTGGTTGGGTCGCTGAGCTTGTCGAAGCGGCGGGAGACGGTGGATGGGTCGCTGAGCTTGTCGAAGCGTCCCGGACCGTGATCGACCTCGGCTGCGGCACCGGCGCGCTCGCCGCGGCCTACGCACTCGCCCATCCGGATGCCCGCGTGATCGCGACCGACCGGTCCGCGGCAGCCGCGGCATCCGCTCGGGCGACGGTCGCGGCGAACGGGCTGGCCGACCGGATCACCGTCACGCACGACGATGCCGGATCCGAGCTGGCGGATGCGAGCGCCGACGTCGTCCTGCTCAACCCGCCCTTCCACCTCGGCACCAGCGTCCACACCGGCGCGGCGACCCGTCTGTTCGAGGCCGCCGCCCGTCTGCTCCGACCCGGTGGCGAGCTCTTCACGGTCTTCAACTCCTCGCTCGGATACCGCGCCGAACTCACCCGGATCGTCGGCGCGACCGAGCAGCTGCACCGCACGGCGAAGTTCACCGTGACGCGCAGCATCCGTCGCTGAACATATGACCAATCCCCCGGTCAGCGGGGGAAACCCGGGCGCGTTCGGGATTGCGGATTTGCCCCTGATCAGCCATTTCGTTACGTTGGTCTGTGGGCCTGACGGCCCGAAAGACCAGTCCGCGACCACGTCCTTCTTTCGATGAGCTGTGCTGCGAAGAGGCGTGGACGTACGGTCGATGCTCTCTGCGGCGGATCCGAAATCCGCTGTCCGCGCCGCCACAGCAGTCATGTCGAACGGCCTCGTGAGGATCACCCGGGCGTAACCGAAGCAGGCTCAGCCGCCGAGGCGAGCCGCGGGGGAAACGTGTCCGAAATCGCTCTTGAAGCGCGCAATCTGTTCAAGGTGTTCGGGAAGAATCCGAGCCAGGCTGTCCGTCGTCTGAAGGCCGGTGAGAGCCGCACCGCCGTCGATGACGCGGGCACGGCAGCCGTCATCGACGCGAGCTTCACCGTCAACCGCGGTGAGATCTTCGTCATCATGGGCCTGTCCGGATCGGGCAAGTCCACCATCATCCGCATGCTCAACGGCCTGCACGACGCCACTTCCGGCACCGTGACCGTCAATGGCGATCCGATCACCGGCATCCCGAACGGTCAGTTGCGGGAGATCCGCCGCGACCGCATCTCGATGGTGTTCCAGCACTTCGCGCTGCTGCCTCATCGATCGGTCGCCGCGAACGTCGCCTACCCGCTCGAGCTGAAGGGCGTCGCCAAGGCGGAGCGCCTCGCCAAGGCCGCGGAGATCCTCTCGCTCGTCGGCCTCGAGGGCCTGGGCGAGAAGATGCCGTCCGAGCTCTCCGGCGGCATGCAGCAGCGCGTCGGCATCGCCCGCGCCCTCGCCGCCGACAGCGACATCCTGCTGATGGACGAGGCGTTCAGCGCGCTCGACCCGCTCATCCGTCGCGAGATGCAGGAGCAGCTGCTCGAACTGCAGGAGAAGCTGCAGAAGACCATCGTCTTCATCACCCATGACCTGAACGAGGCCATGTTCCTCGGCGACCGCATCGCCGTGATGCGCGACGGCCGCATCGTGCAGATCGGCACGCCGGAGGACATCCTCATGGACCCCGCGAACGACTACGTCGAGCAGTTCGTGCAGGATGTCGACCGCGCCCGCGTGCTCACCGCCGCGAACGTCATGGAGCGCCCGCGTCCCGTCGTGCCCGAGACCGCCGGTCCCCGCACGGCTCTCCGCCAGATGCGCGACGCCTACATGTCGGCGACCTACGTCGTCGGCCGCGACCGGCAGCTGCTCGGCGTCGTGACCGACCGGGATGCCGTGAAGCTCGTGCGCTCCGGCGCCACGACGCTCGACTCCGTGCTCAAGCCCGTGCTGCAGAGCGTCCGCGAGGACGAGGTCCTGATGAACCTGTTCGTGCCAGCGGTCGAGTCGCCGCTGCCGCTGGCGGTGACGGATGCCGAGGGGCGTCTCGTCGGCGTCATCCCGCGTGTGACCCTGCTCGCCGCCCTCGGCCCCGGACCCGGCGCCACGGAGGAGATCATCCTCCCGCTGATGCCCATGCCGCAGGCCGAGATCGACGCCGTGCTCGATGACGGATGGACGGACCCCGGCCCTTCGACGAGCTCAGGGGCCCAAGATGCGTTCGGCTCAGGAACCGAACTGACAGAGGAGGTGCGCTGATGGATGGTTTCCGCCTCCCCCTCGGCAGCTGGGTCGAAGCCGGTGTCGACTGGGTCAAGGTCAACCTCGACGGCCTGCTCGACGTCGTCTCGTTCGTGGTGACGTTCCTCGTCGACGGACTCACCTCGCTGCTCCTGCTGCCCTACTTCTTCGTCGTGATCGCCATCGCCGCGCTCATCGCCTGGCTGGTGCGCTCGTGGCAGCTGGCGATCGGCACGGTCGTGTCGTTCACGCTGATCGTCGCGATGGGCCTGTGGGTCCCCGCGATGCAGACGCTCGGCCTCGTGCTGGTCGCCGCACTCGTCGCGGTCGTGATCGCCGTGCCGCTCGGCATCTGGTCGGCGCGCAACGCCACGGTCCGCGCGGTGCTCAAGCCCGTGCTCGACTTCATGCAGACGATGCCCGCGTTCGTGTACCTGATCCCCGCGATCGTGTTCTTCAGCATCGGCGTCGTGCCAGGACTCGTCGCCACGGTCATCTTCGCGCTGCCTCCGGGTGTGCGACTGACCGAGCTCGGCATCCGCGGGGTCGACTCCGAGACCGTCGAGGCCGGCCAGGCCTTCGGCGCGAAGCCGGGGCAGATCCTGCGCGGCATCCAGCTTCCGCTCGCGATGCCGACGATCCTCGCCGGCATCAACCAGGTCATCATGCTCGCCCTGTCCATGGCGGTCATCGCCGGAATGGCGGGAGCAGACGGCCTCGGGAAGATGGTCGTCGAAGCCATCTCGACCGTGAACATCGCCAAGGGTGTGGAGGCCGGCCTCGGCGTCGTGCTGATCGCCGTCTTCCTCGACCGCGTCACCGCGGCGCTCGGCACGCTGGGCCAGAACCCGGCGTCGCTGCTGGCGGTCATCCGTCGTCGCGGTGCGCAGCGCCAGGCGACAGCCGCAGCCGCGGCATCCGCCCCGGCCGTCGAGACGACCGTCGAAGAGAAGGAGCTCCAGAATGCGTAATCGCAGGATCATGACCATCGCGGCCATCGGCGCCGCAGGAGCCCTCGCCCTCTCCGGTTGCGCGAGCGACGGCGCGGGCGGAACCATCGAGCTCGGCGGCGGCGGAAGCGCCGGCGGCGGAGGCGACAAGGGCACCATCACGCTCGGGTTCCTCCCATCGTGGACCGACGGACTCAGCACCGCGTACCTGCTGCAGGACCAGCTCGAGAAGATCGGCTACGACGTCGAGCTGAAGACGCTGACCGAGGCGGGCCCGCTGTACACCGGGCTCGCGCAGGGCGACGTCGACGTCTTTCCTTCGGCGTGGCCCGAGGTGACGCACGCCGAGTACATGAAGACGTACGGCGACTCGATCGACGACCTCGGCACTTACTACGACAACGCCCGGCTGACGATCGCGGTGCCGGAGTACTCCGAGCTCGAGACGATCGACGACCTCGCGGGCGCCGATCTCGGCGGGAAGATCTACGGCATCGAGCCCGGTGCCGGTCTGACCGCGCAGACCCAGAAGATGCTCCCCGCCTACGGCCTCGACAGCCAGTACGAGCTCGTCACCTCCTCGACCGCGGCCATGCTCACCGAGCTGAAGTCCGCGACCGAGAAGAAGCAGGACATCGCCGTGACGCTGTGGCGTCCGTTCTGGGCCAACGACGCCTTCCCGGTGAAGGATCTCGAAGACCCCAAGGGCGCGATGGGCGAGGCCGAGGGGCTGCACTTCCTCGGCACCAAGGGCTTCGCGGACGAGTTCCCCGAGGCGGCCGAGCTCATCGAGCAGATCGTCCTCGACGACGAGCAGTACGGCTCGCTCGAGGACCTCGTGGTGAACGAGTACGGCGAGGGCCGCGAGGCCGAAGCCGTGGATGCCTGGCTCGAGGAGTACGGCGACCAGTTCGAGTGGGTCGTCAGCTGACCTGAGCCGCGGCATCCGTCTCCCGCTCTGAAGGAGATCTCGCACTATGAAGGGCCCCATTCGCCAGGGGCTCCTTCGTACGGCGAGATCTCCTTCATTCCGTGCGGGGTGAGAAAGTCAGCCCAAGCCCGTGGGATCCTCGTCCCTGGCGAAACGCGCGCAGCGCCCCGAGCGCAGCGAAACGCCCCGTCCGGAGTGTGAACCCCGGACGGAGCGTCCCGTCCCGCTCGGAGAGATCAACTGACCTTCTTCCGGTAGGAGATGATCGCGAACACGTAGGCGACCACGAGGATGCCGACGCACCAGGCGAGAGCGACCCAGATGTCGTTGCCGACGGGCTTCTCGGCGAACAGCGCCTGGATGGTGTTGACGATCGAGGTGACCGGCTGGTTGTCGGCGAACCACTGCACCGGACCGGGCATCGTGTCCGTCGGCACGAAGGCCGAGCTGATGAACGGCAGGAAGATCAGCGGGTACGAGAAGGCGCTCGCGCCGTCGACCGTCTTGGCGTTCAGGCCGGCGATGATCGCCAGCCAGGTGAGGGCCAGCGTGAACAGCATCAGGATGCCGATCACGGCGAGCCATGCCCCGACGCTCGCTCCGGTGCGGAAGCCCATCAGGAATCCGACGCCGAAGATGATAGCGAGCGTGATCGCGTTCGCGGTGAGAGACGTCAGCACGTGCGCCCACAGCACACTCGAGCGGGCGATCGGCATGGAGTGGAACCGCTCGAAGATGCCGCTCTGCATGTCGGTGAACAGTCGGAACGCCGTGTAGGCGATGCCGGATGCGATGGCGATGAGCAGGATGCCGGGAAGCAGGTAGTTCACATAGTTCTCGGCACCGGTGCTCGTCTGCAGAGCGCCCCCGAAGACGTACACGAACAGGAGCATCAGGGCGATCGGGGTGACCGCCGTGGTGATGATCGTGTCGGGACTGCGGAAGATGTGCCGCATGGAGCGGCCGGTGAGTGTCGCGGTGTCCGCCGCGAAGTGCGTGGTCATGCTGCGTTCTCCTTCTTGGAAGACGGGCCGATGAGGGTGAGGAAGATCTCCTCGAGGGTGGGCTGCTTCTCGACGTACTCGACCTTGGCGGCCGGGAGCAGCTTCTTCAGCCCGGCGAGGGTGTCGTTGGCGATGATGCGTCCCTCGTGCAGGATCGCGATGCGGTCGGCCAGCTGCTCCGCCTCGTCGAGGTACTGCGTGGTGAGCAGCACGGTGGTGCCGGTGTTCGCGAGCTCCTTGATGACGTCCCACACCTCGATGCGGGCTTCGGGGTCGAGGCCCGTGGTCGGCTCGTCGAGGTAGATGACCTCGGGGTGTCCGACCAGGCTCATCGCGATGTCGAGCCGACGGCGCATGCCGCCCGAGTAGGTGCCGACCTTGCGGCCACCGGCATCCGTCAGTCGGAACTTCGCCAGCAGATCGTCGGCGACCTTCCCGGCGTCGGGGAGGTGCCGCAGCTTCGCGACCAGCACCAGGTTCTCGCGTCCGGAGAGGATCTCGTCGACCGCGGCGAACTGCCCGGTGAGACTGATCTTCTCGCGGACGCCGACCGGATCGGTCGCGACGTCCACGCCCTGCACGGTGGCCGTGCCGGCATCCGCCTTCAGCAGGGTGGAGAGGATGCGCACCACGGTGGTCTTGCCCGCGCCGTTCGACCCGAGAAGGGCGAAGATGCTGCCCTTCTGCACGTCGAAGTCGACGCCGCGCAGCACATGCAGGTCCTTGTAGGACTTCTGCAGGCCCTTGACGCTGATGGCTGCGGTGCTCATGATCCGTTCTCCTTCTTCTTCGCGTCGTCGAACGCCTTGATGAGGCGCGTGCGCTCCTTGTCGATCCACTGCCGTCCGCCGTATGCGGCCGCGTAGTTCTCGGCGAACTCGACGGGGTCGTCGCCGACGATGGCGCTGACCGGGGTGCCGTCGATCGCGGCGCGCTCCCACAGATCCGCGATGTCGAGGAACATCTTCACGATCGTGTCGCCGTCCGTGACACCGCCGTAGTACATGTTGTAACGCTGCTGCGCTTTGGCGACCTCGCGGTACGGCTCGGGGAGGGCGTTGATGCGGGCCTGAGCCTGCTTGTACTGCTTCTTCTCTTCGAGCGATCCGGTGATCGCTTCGATCCACTTCGCGGCCATGCTCAGTTCTCCTTGTTCTCGGTGTTGTTCTTGTTCAGCTGTTCGATGTGCTTCTTGAGAAAGCTCCAGGTGTTCCAGAAATCCTCGAGTTCCTGCGTGCCCGCGGCGTTGAGGCTGTAGACCTTGCGCGGCGGGCCCTTCTCGCTCGGGACCTTCTCGACGTCGACGAGGCTCTTCTGCTCGATGCGCACGAGGAGTGCGTAGATCGTGCCCTCGGCGATGTCGGTGAACCCGTGGTCGCGGATCCGTGTGGTGATCTCGTACCCGTACGCCGGCTGCTCGGCGAGGAGGGCCAGAACGATGCCCTCCAGAGTGCCCTTGAGCATCTCGGTCATCTGCCTGCCCATCAGGTCCTCCTTTCGTTTCTGTCGGTACTCAGTGTTGCTGGGTACCGGTACAAAGTAACACTGAGTACCGGTACTTAGCAACACCGAATACTGAAATCTTTTTGGTCGGCTCCGGAGGGCCCCGCTAACCTTTCGCCGATGGCTCTCACCGATCTCCCCCTGGACCAGCTCCGCTCCTTCCGGCCCGACGTAGCCGAACCCGCGGACTTCGACGACTTCTGGGCGCGTACGCTCGCCGAGTCACGCGCGCTCGCCGCGGCGCCCGTGGTCGAGTCGGTCGCCACCCCGATCACGCAGCTGATCGTCGAGGATCTGACATTCAGCGGATTCGGCGGCGAGCCGATCCGCGCGTGGATCACTCGCCCGCAGGTCGAGGGCCCGCTGCCGACCGTCGTCGAGTACATCGGCTACAACGGCGGTCGCGGCATCCCCGGCGAGCGGCTGCAGTGGGCGGCCGCCGGCTACGTGCACGTGCTGATGGACACCCGCGGTCAGGGCAGCGGATGGGGATCGGGCGGCGACACCCCCGACCCGCACGGGTCGGAGGGATCGATCCCCGGCTTCATGACCCGCGGCATCCAGCATCCCGACACGTACTTCTACCGTCGCGTGTTCACGGATGCGGTGCTGCTGATCGATGCCGTGAAGCAGCTGGATGCCGTCGACAGCGGTCGCATCAGCGTGACCGGCGGCAGCCAGGGCGGCGGCATCAGCCTGGCGGCCGCGGCCCTGCACCCCGACGTCTCCGCGGCCATGCCGGACGTGCCGTTCCTGTGTCACTTCCGACGGTCGGTGCAGCTCACCCCCGAGCTGCCGTTCACCGAGATCGGGCGCTACCTCGGCGTGCACCGAGGGCGGGTCGAGGACATCTTCGAGACCCTGTCGTACTTCGACGGCGTGAACTTCGCACGCCGCATCACTGCGCCGGTGCTGTTCTCGGTCGCCCTGATGGATGCCGTCGTGCTGCCGTCGAGCGTGTTCGCGGCGTTCAACCACTGCGGCTCCGCGGATGCCGAGATCGCCGTCTACGAGTTCAACGGCCACGAGGGCGGGCTGATCGTGCAGTGGCACCGGCAGACCGCGTGGCTCGCGGACCGGCTCTGACCCCGCGTCAGCCCGCGAGCACCGAGAGCACGTTCCCCGCGGGGTCCGTGAACCAGGCGATGTCCGGTCCCTTGCCCGGGGCGCCGTGCGAGATGCCCTTCGCGTCGGTGCCGAGATCGGGGTCGGTGTAGATCTTCGTCACGACGCCCTTCGCGTTGAGCTCGTCGACGGCGGCCTCGACGTCGTCGACCGGGAAGTTCAGGATCGTGTAGCTCGCCGGCGTGTGATCGGGCTTGCCGTAGACGAGGATCGAGCCGCCCTGCGGCAGCGCGATCTCGAGGAAGCCCATGGCGTTGTCGGTGACGTCCATGCCGAGCGTGTCGCGGTAGAAGGAGCGAGCAGCGTCGATGTCGTCGACGCTGAACCCGCTGAACGCGTGTGTGGTCTGGAAGGCGGTCATGGTCTCAGCATGCGCTCGTCCGGGCGACGTGTCCAGGGGCCTGCTCAGTCGCGGAGGTACGCGAGCACAGCGAGCACGCGGCGGTGCCCGCTGTCGCTCGTCGCGAGCCCGAGCTTGGCGAAGATGTTGCCGATGTGCTTGCTCACCGCGGTCTCCGTCACGAAGAGTCGTGCGGCGATCGTGGCGTTGTCGAGGCCTTCCGCCATGAGCCCGAGCACCTCGCGCTCTCGCGGCGTGAGCGACTGCACCGGGTCGTCGGCGCGACGCCTGCTCATGAGCTGCGAGATGACCTCGGGGTCCATGACGGTGCCCCCCGCGGCCACGCGGTGGAGGGCGTCGATGAACGAGGCGACCTTGCCGACGCGCTCCTTGAGCAGATACCCGAGCCCGTCGGCGCCGGCGGCGAGCAGCTCCCCGGCGTAGCGGTCCTCGACGTAGGCGGACAGCACCAGCACCGGGAAGCCCGGGCGACGCGCGCGTGCCTCGGCCGCGGCCTTCAGCCCTTCGCTCGTGAACGTCGGCGGCATCCGCACATCGACGACCGCGGCATCCGCTTCGTCGAGCCGGAGCAGGAAGTCGTCGGCGTTGTCGACCGCGGCGACGACATCGAAGCCCTCGCTGCGCAGCAGCAGCGCGAGCCCCTCCCGCAGCAGGGTGTCGTCCTCGGCGATCACGATCCGCATGGCAGCTCCGCTCTCAGGGTGGTCGGTCCGCCGACCGGGCTGGTCAGCTCCGTCGTGCCCTCGAAGGCCTCGACGCGGCGGCGGATGCCGGCGAGTCCGCCGCCCGGACGCTCCACGGCGCCGCCCGCGCCATCGTCTTCGACGGTGATGATCAGGCGCTCGCTCTCGCGGCTCACCTGCACGGTCGCGTGCGCGGCGCCGCTGTACTTGTTCACGTTGGTGAGAGCCTCGGCGACGACGAAGTAGCTGGCGGACTCGACCGCGGCGGGCACGCGTCCGACATCGGCGGCCTCGATCGTGCAGGGCACCGCGCTGCGGCCGGCGAGCGACGCCAGCGCCCCCTCCAGGCCGAGCTCGTCGAGGATCGGCGGATAGATGTCGTGCACCGTGCGGCGCAGCCCCGCGAGGGCGTCGGTCGCGGCATCCTGCGCGCGGCGGAGCGGCTCGAGCACTCCGCTCGGATCGGTCTCGAGTGCCCGCTCCGCGATCCCGAGCATCATCACGACGTTCACGAGGCGGTTCTGTGCGCCGTCGTGCAGGTCGCGCTCGATGCGGCGGAGCTCCGCGCCGTGCGCGTCGAGGGCGGCGGCGCGACTGAGCGTGAGGGCGTCCACGCGTGCGGCGAGACGCGACTTCTCGGGCGTCGCGAGCAGTCGCGCCGACGTCCAGGACACCAGCCGCGCGACGGCGGGCATGAGCCACCAGGAGATCAGCGCATAGGCGACGGCGACCAGCGGCATCGTGGCCGCGAGCTCCCACGAGGTGACCGGATAGGGGGATCCGACCGGATCATCGGCGGGCGCGAACTGCCAGTAGTAGGTCAGGGCGAGGGCGTTGACCGCAGCCACCGGAAGCACAGCCGCGAGCAACGACACCGAGAACACGGGCAGGGCGTGCACGGCGAGCCACAGCGCGTCGCGGCCGGTCGATCGCGAGAAGGCGAAGCGCAGACGATCGTCGATCGTGGCCCCCGGGGGGAGCGGGCGCGAGATCGGAGGCAGGTCCACCCCGCGGAAGGCGCCGATGCGCCGGCGGTTGAGGTCGCTCCACGCGTGCAGGATGCGTACGGCCTGCGGCAGGATCAGCACGCCGCCGGTGATGATCATCAGCGGCAGCAGCAGCATCCCGACGCAGAAGAGCACGAGCGAGACGACGGATGCCGCGAACTCGACCGCCACGTACCGCCAGTCCCGCAGCCAGCGTCGCATCCGTCCGTCCTTCACTCTGCAAGTCTGCCGGAGTGCGGATGCCGGCGCGGTATAGCCAGCACCACCATCGTTCCGGTGGGCAGCGGGATGGGATGCCGTCGCCGGCGTTCGTAGCGTCGAAGCATGACCTCCACACCACTCGCATCCGCCGCCGACGCTCGTCCGGCCGAGGCGCTGCGCCTCCAATCCGTCGTCAAGACCTACGGCTCCGGCGCCAATGCGGTGTCGGCGCTCCGTGGCGTCGACCTCGTCCTGGCGAAGGGCTCGTTCACCGCGATCATGGGCCCGTCCGGCTCGGGCAAGAGCACGCTGCTGCACAGCGCGGCCGGCCTCGACAAGCCCACCAGCGGCACCGTGCAGCTCGGCGGCACCGAGATCTCCGGACTGCGCGCTGCGAAGCTCACGGCGTTCCGGCGTGACCACGTCGGCTTCGTCTTCCAGGCGTACAACCTGCTCCCCGCCCTGAACGTCGAGGAGAACATCACGCTCCCGCTGCGCCTGTCCGGGCGCCGGCTCGACCCGGGATGGCTCGATTTCCTGCTCGACGCGGTCGGGCTCCGTGATCGGCGGCTCCGCCGTCCGGCCGAGCTCTCCGGCGGCCAGCAGCAGCGCGTCGCGATCGCCCGCGCGCTGATCACCCGGCCGTACGTGGTCTTCGGCGACGAGCCGACGGGCGCGCTGGACTCGCGCTCCGGCAAGCAGGTGCTCGATCTGCTCGCGCACACGGCGAAGGAGCTCGACCAGACCGTCGTCGTCGTGACGCACGACCCGGTCGTCGCCTCGCACGCGGACCGCGTGATCTTCCTCGCCGACGGGTCGTTCGCCGGGTACCTCGACGGTGGGACGCCGGCGCAGATCACCGACCGCATGAGCGCGCTCGGGGAGTGGTGATGACCGGTCAGCGTCTGAGCTTCGGTCGCCTCGTGCGTGCTGACCTGCGTCACAACCGTGCCAGCTTCGCCGGGGTGGCGGTGGCGATCTTCGTCGCGAGCATCCTGGTCACCGGGCTCGGTGTGCTCGTCGAGTCCGGTATCCGCGGGGGCCTCGCCCCCGAGCGCTACACCCAGGTCGACGTGGTCGTCGGCTCGCCGCAGTATGTCGACGTCCCGGAGGACATGCCGCTCCCGCTGCGCGAGCGCGCCCCGCTTCCCGCGGATGCCGCGCAGGAGATCGCCGCGATCCCCGGCGTCGAGAGCGTCGTCGCCGACGTCACGGTCCCCCTCGTCGCGGGCGACGATGCGGCACCCGTCGAGGCGCACCCGTGGGCCTCGACGGCCCTGACCGGATTCGTCCTGCGCGAGGGTCGCGAACCCGCCTCCGCCAACGAGGTCGTCGTCACGGCCGTCACCGGCGAGGCCGTGGGCGACGCCGTGACCCTCTCGCACGGCGGGGTCGCGGCGGAGTACCGCGTCGTCGGCGTCGTCGACGGTCCGGTCGTGCCCGAACGCGCGAACCACGTCTTCCTCACCGAGGGGCGCATCGCGCAGCTCGACCCGCACGGCGGCGCCGCGCAGGTGCTGGGCGTGTTCACCGCACCCGGCGAGGCGGACCGCACCGCCGACGCGATCCGCGATGCGCTACCCGGCGTGGTCGCGCAGACCGGAGACGGCCGTGGCGACATCGAGTTCCTCGACTCGGGCGCGGCCCGGGCGACGCTCATCGCGATCGGCAGCGCGTTCGTCGGCACCTGCATCCTCGTGGCGATGTTCATCGTGGCAGGCACCCTCTCGCTGTCGGTGCAGTCGCGTCGCCGGGACTACGCGCTGCTCCGCGCGGTGGGTGCGAGCCCGAAGCAGGTCCATGCGCTGGTCGCCCGGGAGGTGCTGTCGATCGCGGTGATCGCGGCGCTCGCCGGCATCGCTCCCGGATACGCGCTCTCGACCGTGCTGCAGGGCGCGTTCGTGTCGGGCGGCGTGATCCCCGGTGACTTCGCTCTGGCGGTCGGTCCGATCCCCGCGGTCGGCGCGGTGCTGCTCGTGCTCGGCGCCGCGTGGGGCGCGGCGCGCATCGCGGCTCGGCGGCCGGCGAAGCTCGACCCGATCGAGGCGCTGCGGGAATCGGCCACTGGTCCCGCCGCGAGCGGACTGCCGCGGATCATCGCCGGCATCGTCTTCGCGACCGCGGGGATCTCGGTGTCGACCGTTCCGCTGGTCGTGCGCGGCGAGAACGCGGCCGGCGCCTCGGCCGGAGCCGTGATCATGCTGATCGTCGCGCTCGCGCTGCTGGGACCGTGGCTGGTGTCGCTCAGCGTGCGCCTGATCGGCTCCGTGCTGCGGCGGATGTCGGCCGCCGGGTTCCTCGCGGCCGCGAATGCCGCGGCGAACAGCCGTCGGCTGGCGAGCGCGATCCTCCCGATCGCGCTGGGTATCGGCCTGGGGCTGGTGCAGATCGGCGCCCCCGCGATCATGGCGAGCGAGGCCGCCGCGCAGGCGCAGGCCGGTGTCACGGCCGACCTCCGCGTCACGGCATCCGCGGGACTCTCTCCGGCGGCCACGGAGGCGATCAGTTCGATCCCCGGGGTCTCGGACGCGTCCGGCATCGCCATCACCAGCGCGATCATCGACTCCCGCGATTTCGAGGGCAAGGTGCAGCGCGGAGAGCACGTTCTGCAGGGCGTCGACCCGGCAACGGTCGACACAGCGCTCGACCTGCAGGTGCAGGAGGGCACGCTGGCCGCGCTCGACGGCGGAGCGACCGTGGCAGTGAGCACGGATGCCGTGCAGACCCTCGGCGTCGGCATCGGCGACACGGTCGCCGGCCGTTTCGGCGACGGGACGCCGCTCGAGGCGACCGTCGTGGCGATCTACGAGCGCGGTCTGGGTTTCGGCGACCTCACGATGGACGTCGAGGCGGTGCGCGAGCACACCACAGCCGGCTTGGACGCGTTCGCACTCGTGGCCGTCGACGACGGCTCTCTCGACCAGGTGCGCACCGCGCTGACCGAGGCGGGACTGACACCGACGGATGCCGGGGGCCAGAAGGCGGCCGGCGCCGACGCGCAGTCGCAGCAGGGGTGGGTGGGCGTGATCGGTCTGATCGTCATCCTCGGCTACATCGCCATCGCCGTCATCAACACGCTCGTCATGGCGACCGGTGAGCGGTCGCGTGAGCTCGCGCTGCTGCAGCTGATCGGCTCCTCGCGGCGCCAGGTGCGGGCGATGATGCGCGTCGAGGCGGTGCTGGTGGCTGGCATCTCAGTGGTGTTCGGCGTCGTCGTCGCCGTTCCGTCGCTGATCGGCCTGAGCATCGGGATCTCCGGCCAGCCGATCCCGGCACTGCCCGTGCTGCCCTCGCTGGCGATCGTCGGGTCGATGGGCGCTCTCGCCCTGCTGTCGATCTGGGCGGCGACGATCGCCGCGATGCGCACGCGGCCGATCGACGAGATCGGGTCCCGGCAGTAACCCGATCGTCTCCGCATCCGGCCGCCCGCGCGGCGGCCGGATGCGAAAGACTGGTCTCATGACCTCCCCGCTTCTCGACAACCTCCTCGCCCGCATCGTCGACAGTGGGCTGCTCGATGAACCGGTCGTCGAGAACGGCCTGATCTACGGGCGCGCGAGCATCGACGCCGCCGGCACGGTCGTGACCGTGAACGTCGACCCCGAACTGGATGACGACGACGATGTCCTCGACGACGACGCGCTGATCGCCGCCGTCACGCGCATCCTCTCCGTGAACGAGACGCGCTGGCGGGCCGTGATCGACGAGGTCGCCGACGACATCGACGAGGCGGTCGACGACGAGCCGGTGATCGAGCAGGTCGACCTGCGCGACGACCTCGAGGCGACCTCGGTCGTCGTCTTCGCGGATGCCGTGCTCCTCGCCTTCGACGCACCGAAGCAGTTCCCCGACTCGCGGATCCTGGTGCAGCTCGACGACGAACTCGAGATCGCCAACATCGAGGTCAGGGATCGGGACAGCTCCACGCCGCAGTGATGCCGGCGCGCGCTCACTCGTGCGCGCGCAGCAGGGCCTTCGCGGTCAGGGCGACCGACGGCTCGAGATCTTCGGCGAGGTCGCGGAGCGCGGTGACCGCTTCGTCGCCGGGAATCGATCCGAGCGCACCGGCGAGACGGCGCCGAGCCGCCGGGTCGGTGGATGCCGTGGCGACCGCCAGGGCGCGCGCGATCCGAGGTGCGAGATCATCCGAGCGCGCCAGACCCTCGAGGACCTCGACGGCCTCGATGTCGGCAGTGCCGAGGACGATCAGCTCGACGATCGCGTCGATGGACTCGTCGTCGCCCGTGCGCCCGCGGGCCAGGTGCGCGCGGGCACGGAGGAGCGGATCGCGGTGGTCGGCGAGATCCGTCAGCGCGCTCAGGGCGGCGGGGGATCCGATCTTCTCGAGCGCTCGGAGGGCGCGATGCCGTCGATCCTCCGCCGGCGAGTCGAGAGCGGCGGCGAGCAGCGGAATCGCCGCGTCGCCCGCGCGCGCCACGGCCCAGGCGATCGCTCCGCTCGCATTGACATCCTCCTCGCGGAGCAGGGCCTCGACGAGCACCCCGGCATCACGCTCGTCTGCGTCCGGCAGAGAGAGCGCCTGTCGCTGGCGGACAGATGCATCGTCCGCGTCGAATCCCCGCATGAGCCCGATCGTCCGCATCACGTCCGGCCAGGCCTCGGGTTCGGACGCCTGCACCTGCTCCAGCCGCGACACCAGCTCCTGCGCCCGAGCGAGCTGGTCGCGAGAGCGATCGAGGAGCTGATCGATCATGCCGCGCGTGGTGAACCGCTCGTCGGTGAGCGCCGCGGGTATCTCGGCGAGGCCGAGCCCCAGTGACCGCAGACCCTCCACCCGGAACAGCCGCTGCACGTCGGCATCCGAATAGCGACGGTACCCCGCGGCCGAGCGCTCCGACGGCGAGACCAGACCGATGCGGTCGTAGTGGCGCAGCATCCGTGCACTGATGCCGGTCTGCTGCGCCACCTCGCCGATCAGCATGGTCAGTCCTCGATGCGCGGCGCCGCGCGCAGGGCGACGACGCGCCGTGCCTCGGCGACGGCGGCCTCGAAGCCGTCGTCGGGATTGTCCATCACGTGCGCGGTCGCGATCGCGTGGATGCGCACCTCGGGTCCGGGGTAGGTCGACGCCTTCTCGACGGCCGCCGTCGCCGGCGCGCCGAGCATCGCGAAGGCGCGACTCAGGCTGCGCTGCAGGTCGTGGTCGCCCCGCGCGAACTGGGTGGCCAGAACCTCGGCGAGTCGGCCCTTCTCCTCGTCGGGGGCAAGCCCGGCCGCCGTGCGCCAGGCGGCTCGGGCCACCTCCGCGTCGTCGTCGGTGAGCAAGGAGGTCGTGATCGCCGGCCACGCGCGCGGGTCGCGGATCTTCGACAGCGTGTGCAGTGCCTGGCTGCGGGCCTGGGGCGTGGCCGAGCCGAGCTCCGGCAGCAGCAGATCGACGGTCGCCTCACGATCGTGACGGGTGAGCGCCCAGGTGAGCATGTCGCGCACGGAGAAGTCCGGTTCGATGCGGCACTGGGTGATGAGCACCCGGATGTACTCGGGGCGAGGGTGCGTGCCCGCCGTCAGGGCCGCCTGCAAGCGCGTCGATGCGGACTCCGCCTGCAGAGCGGTGTCGAGCCGTCGCGCGGCGTCGGTTTCGATGTTCGTGTCGGTCATGAGACCACCTCCACCCTCCATCAGACACCTTGTCACTGTGACAAGGTCAAGTCTTCTCGGATGTCGATGTCGATTCCGGCGCCCAGCAACCGATCCCGACTTCTGCGGCCGATCCGAACTTCTGCGGCCACATCAGCCCGGATGGGCCGCAGAAGTTCGAGATGGCCGCAGAAGTCGGCAGGATGCCCCGGTTCAGAGCCACTTCTTGTACTTGAACACCCCGTAGAGCGCCACGGCGAACGCGGCCATCGCGCCGATCGCCATCGGATAGCCGAAGGCCCAGTGCAGCTCGGGCATGACCTCGAAGTTCATGCCGTAGACCGTGCCGACGAGCGTGGGAGCGAAGATGATCGCCGCCCACGAGGAGATCTTCTTGATCTCGTCGTTCTGCGCGAGCCCCGCCTCGGTCTGCCGGCGGGCGACGAGCGCGGAGTGCACGGTCAGCGCGTTCTCGAGGATCGCGCGGAACGAGTCGACCCGCTCGTTCACCCGGATCGTGTGGTCGAGCACATCGCGCAGCGACCGCTGCAGCTCCTCGTCGATGCGGTACTTCTCCGACCCGCGGCGCAGCCACTCCAGCATCCCGCTGAGCGGATGCACCGCCCGCTGGAAGTTGATGACCTCGCGCGAGAGCTCGTAGATGCGCCGGGAGAGCTGGTCGTCGTCGCTGTCGCCGAAGAGCTGGTCCTCGATCTCGTCGATGTCGTTCAGCAGACCGGCGACGATCGGCTCGTACCCGTCGACGACCTCGTCGAGGATCGCGTAGAGCACGGCCTCGGGTCCCATCGCCAGCAGGTCGGGGTTGGCCTCCATCCGCCGGCGCACGGCCGCGAGGTCGGGCGACTCGGCGTGCCGGATCGTCACCACGAAGTCGGGTCCGACGAACAGGTGCAGCTCGCCGAACTCGATGGACTCCTCCTTGTCGCGGTAGCGCGCAGGGCGCAGCACCGCGAACAGGGTGTCCCCGTAGCGCTCCACCTTCGACCGCTGGTGACCGGACAGGGCGTCTTCGACGGCGAGCGGATGCAGATCGAACTCGCGCGCGACCGACGCGACCTCTTCCGGGCTCGGGCGGTAGAGGCCGATCCAGGCGGTGCCGCCCGCGGCATCCAGCATCCGGTAGGTCTCGTCCAGGTTCTTCGGGGTCTCCACGCGACGTCCGTGGACGTACACGCCGTTGTCGATGAGCGCCATGATGCGCATCCGTTCTCGCAGGCGCACGGGAGCAGAAGGCTCCGTGCGCAGATCAGTCAGAGGGCGGGAGACGCCGCCGACGCTGCGGAAGGACGTGCGAGATCGTGGAGCGGATGCTCAACGCGAAAGCGCAGGGAGTCTCGACGCAGCGGTGGCGGCGTCGTAACTATCACCGGACATCGCCATCACCGCCTTTCGGACTCCCCTCGGGTCGGACGACCCGAGGGGCCATGTTACTCCTGTTGCCGACGGCCGACGGCCGACCTCGATTCGAAGGGCCCGGGTCCCGCGGCGGTCGGACGAACCGCCGCGGCTTTTTCGTCCGTCGGCACCGACGATCCGCCGTCGCAGGGCGAGACGATCGATGCATGTCCTCGTCCGCTTCTTCCGTGCGCCTGCGCCCACCCGGCGAGCATCGGGTGCTCGGAGTGCTCGGCGGGATGGGGCCGCTCGCCACCGCCCGCTTCTACGAGGCGGTGGTGCGGGCCACTCCGGCCGACCACGACCAGCTCCACATCCCCACGGTGATCTGGAGCGATCCGAGGATCCCCGATCGTACGGCCGCGATCCTGGGCGGTGGGCCGTCTCCGGTGCCGGCGATGGTCGAGGGCGCCCGAAGGCTCGAGGCGATGGGTGCGGAGATCCTGGCCATGCCGTGCAACACCGCTCACGCGTTCCTTCCCGCCGTGCGCGCGGCCACCGGGACGACCTGGGTCGACATGATCGGCGCGACCCTGGATCGGATCGCGCGCACGGGCGCGGAGCGGGTCGGGATCCTGGGCACACGAGGCACCAGAGCGGCCGGGCTTTACGACGCGGCCGCAGCGCCTCGTGGCCTTGACGTCTTCTATCCCTCGGACACGGACCAGTCTCTGCTGATCGACGACGCGATCGGGCATGTGAAGAGCGGACGGCGCCTTCTCCGCGCCGAGCGCCTCGTCGCGGCCGCCGCCGCGCGTCTGCACGCTGCCGGCGCCGATGTGCTGATCGCCGCGTGCACGGAGCTGCCGCTCGTGCTCGGAGCCGCGTCCCGCGTGGTCCCCGTGGTGGACTCCCTGGACTGCCTCGCATCCGCGTGCGTGCGCGAGGTCGCCACTG
The DNA here is from genome assembly GCF_039533965.1 of Microbacterium luteolum. Taxonomy (NCBI): domain Bacteria; kingdom Bacillati; phylum Actinomycetota; class Actinomycetes; order Micrococcales; family Microbacteriaceae; genus Microbacterium; species Microbacterium luteolum. The sequence goes on along the minus strand of NZ_BAAAUN010000001.1, from coordinate 2,434,828 downwards.
CTGTCGTCTGAACGGTGCAGCCTGCCCCACCCTCATGCGGTGGCTGCCTCCCTCGTTCTCGGCGGGACGCGAATCTACCGTCGAAGGAGACGTCGATCGTGTCGTCGTATCGACGCTGTGACAGGAGATGAAAGATGCTGAAGACGAACCGAAATCGGCTGCGCGGGGGCGTGGCCCTGATGGCCGTCGCATGCCTGGCCGCACCGCTGGCCGCGTGCACGGTCAGCGTGGAGCTGCCGAGGCCGGAAAGGGACATGTCGACCTTCCTGGACGAGATGACCATCCCGGAACTGCAGCGCGCCATGGACGAGGGCGAGGTGGATGCCGAGCAGCTGACCCAGGGCTACATCGACAGGATCGAGGAGCTGAACCCGACTCTCCATGCGGTCCTCGAGGTCAACCCCGATGCGCTCGACATCGCTCGTGAGAGTGATGAGCGTCGGGAGTCCGACCAGTCGCGCGGCCCGCTCGAGGGCATCCCCGTCCTCATCAAGGGGAACATGGACACAGCCGATCAGCAGATGACCACGGCGGGCTCGACCGCTCTCTCCGACTCGAAGCCGGAGCAGGACGCGTTCCTCGTGCAGCGCTTGCGCGACGCGGGGGCGATCGTGCTGGGCAAGACCAATCTGTCCGAGTGGTCGAACTTCTACTCCTCGCGTCAGATCCCCGGGTGGAGCGCCGTCGGCGGACAGACCGGCAACGCCTACGACCTGGAGCGCACCCCCTGCGGTTCGTCGAGTGGCGCGGCCGTCGCTGCGGCCGCGGCACTGGCCACCGTGACCATCGGCACCGACACCGATGGGTCGATCACCTGCCCCGCCGCATCCGCATCGACGGTCGGCCTGAAGCCGACTCTCGGGGTGGTCAGCCGGTCGGGCGTCATCCCGATCACGAGCGCGCAGGATTCGCCGGGGCCGATCGCGCGCACGGTCACCGACGCGGCCATCACACTGCAGGTGATCGCGGGCTTCGACGACACCGACGCGGGCTCCATCGACGGCGGACTGCCCCAGGATCTCGACGAGATGCTCGACCAGAACGCGCTCCGCGGCAGCCGCATCGGAGTATGGCGCGACGGTCACGAGGGGATCGATGACGAGGCGGACGATGCGTTCGACATGTCGGTCGAAGTGCTTCGCGGCATGGGCGCGGAGGTCGTCGAGGGGGCGGACGTGCCGGACATCGCGTCGCTGGTCCCGACGGATCTGCTTCCGGCTCTGCTCACCGAGTTCAAGCACGGCCTCAACGGATATCTCGCCGCGACTCCCGGTGCGCACCCGCAGAGCCTCACCGAGCTCATCGCCTACAACCAGGAGCATGCGGAGGTCGAACTGCCGAGCCCGCTGGAGCAGGATTGGCTCGTCATGGCGGACCAGACCGAGGGAAACCTCGACGATCCCGAGTATCTCGCACACCGCGAGACGGTGACCACACGTGCGCAGGAGAGTGTGGATGAAGTCCTGCAGAAGTACGACCTCGACGCGATCGTCACGATCTCCGACCTGCCCGCGCTTCCGCTGCACTCCGACGAGCATCCGCCCTTCCAGAGCAGCACGCGCAATACCTCCTCCGCCGGATATCCGCACGTCACGGTGCCGACCGGCTTCACGGAATCCGGCCTGCCGATCGGGCTCTCCTTCATCGGCACCCGCCTGAGCGACTCCTCGCTCATCTCGTTCGCCTACGCGTACGAGCAGGCAGTGGACGCGCGTCGCGCGCCGAAGCTGTAACCCCGGGGTTCGGCGGGGCGGGCCTCCCGGTCCGTCCCGCCTCAGGCGTCGATACCCACGAGCTGCGCGCTGTTCTGCCAGAGCGCCTCGGCGAGATCGGCGTCGTCGACCTGCGGATTGACGCGGGTGCTCAGGGTGCGCTCGTCGTAGTACGCGCCGGAGAACCAGGTCTCATCGGGGGTGCCCTCGATGAACCAGCGCAGCGTCTCGCCGCCCTTGTCGGTGCTGATCGCCAGGACGTGCTTCAGAGGTGTGCGGTAGATCAGCCGCATCACGCTCGACGACTCGGCCGCGAAGTTCGTGCGCACGACGCCGGGGTGGAAGGCCACCGCGCTCAGGCCGCCGGGGTGGAACTTCGTGTGCAGGCTCTTCGTGAACAGGACGTTGGCGAGCTTCGCGTCGCCGTAGGCCTTGTTGGCGCTGTACTTCTTCCGGTTGTCGAGGTCGTCGACGTCGATGTGTCCGAACAGGCGATGGCCGACGCTCGAGGTGTTGATGACGGCGGCATCCGCCTTCCTCAGCTGCGGCAGCAGCAGGTTCGTCAGCAGGAACGGCGACAGATGATTCACCTGGATGGTCTTCTCGAAGCCGTCGACGGTCGGCGTCTGATCGCCGAAGATCCCGCCAGCGTTGTTCGCCAGCACGTCGATGCCGTCGTCGCCGACCAGGTCCGCGATCTGCTCCGCGAGCGCGCGGACGTCGTCGAGACGGGCGAAGTCGGCGGTGAGGTGCTCGGCGCCCGTCTCCCGCGCGATCGCCGCGGTCTTCTCCGGCGATCGGCCGACGAGCAGCAGGCGATCATCGGATGCCGCGAGCTGTCGCGCGGCAGCGGCTCCGATCCCGTCGGATGCCCCGGTGATGACGATCGTCCGGCGGCGCGCAGCGCCGTCGGGTGTCATGCGCCCTCTCGGTGCGCGGGCGGAGCGGGGCGCAGCGGCTCGGCGACCGGCATCCGCTCGGGCTCGGGCTCCGGCACGGGCGCAGGCGCCGGTTGCACGACCGGCGCGGCGATCTCCCGCGCGACCTGCTTCTCGAGCACCGTGACGGCGTCGTCGGAGAGCAGGATGAGTCCGTCGAGCTCTTCGCGCACCCGCTTGTAGGCGACGTTGCGCTCGGCCTGCGTGGCCGACTCGTCGACCGCGACCTTGAGCAGCTGCTGTGCGCGATCGAGGCGCTTGCGCTCCGGCTCGGTGAAGGTCGAGTCGCGCAGGCGCCGGGCGTCCTTCTCCGCGATCTCGAACGCGACCGCGTAGTCGCCGACGGCCTGCAGGTACTCGGCGACCTGATGCTCGGTGACCTTGCCTTCGGCGGATGCCGGGCGCAGAGCATCCGCGGTCTTCTTGGCCCGCAGGAATGCGGCGGTCAGCGGCTGACGGCCATCGCTCATCGCGGGGAACGCGATCAGCTTCGCGACGTCGAGCTCGTAGTCCAGCCAGCGCGCGGTGATCTCGTCGTGCTCGGCGAACAGGCGCACGAGCAGATCGTTCGGAGCGACGGATGCCGTGGTGTCGACGATCGACGGCCCGCGGCGCTTGGCCTGCTGGGTCAGGGCACGGGCCTCGATCTCGGCCGTCTTCAGCTGGGCCTTGATCTTGAGGGTCTCGAGGCGCCGCTCATGACGGCGTCGAGCGCTCCGCTCCCACGCCTTGGCGACGCCACCGGCCATCCCGAAGAGGGGGAAGATGAGCCACCAGTAGCTGCCCGCCCACTGCCAGAACTCTTGCATGATGGGATCAGCCTACTTCTCGGACCGCTCCCGCTCACCTGCCAGAAGACCCAGGATGCGATCGACGAGGTCATCGGGGCCTGCATCCACGATGACTGTGATGCCCGGCTCGTCCTCGTCGAGCGGCTCGAGCGTGGCGATCTGCGACCGCAGCAGCGCCGGCGGCATGAAGTGGTCCTCGCGTGCGGCCGCCTGTGCCGCCACTCTCTCGGGCGCCGCGGCGAGGTGCACGAACAGGGTCGCAGGCGCGTTCGCCCGCAGGCGGTCGCGGTAGACCCGCCGCAGCGCCGAGCACGCCATGACGACCCCGGGCTCCGCCGCGAGCACAGCGCCGACGCGATCCAGCCAGGGCCAGCGATCGTCGTCGACCAGCGGGATGCCCGCGCTCATCTTGGCGATGTTCTCCGGTCCGTGGAGGTCGTCGGCGTCGACGAAGCGAGTGCCCTGCCGGCGAGCCAGCTCCTGGCCGATGGTCGTCTTGCCGACGCCGGAGACGCCCATCACGACGAGGGGCGGTGCGGAGTGGGATGCGGCGTTCACCCCTCCATCCTTCACCAGTCGTGGACCGTGCCGTCGAGGAGACGGTTGTAGGGCAGGTACGCCTGCTCGTACGGGTATCTGCCGGCTTCGTCGACGTCGAGCTCGACACCGAGGCCGGGCTTGTCGCCGGGGTGCAGGTAGCCGTCGGTCCAGGTGAACGACTGCTGGAAGACCTGGTCGGTGCGGGATCCGTGCTGCATGTACTCCTGGATGCCGAAGTTGTGGATCGCGAGACCGAGGTGCATCGCGGCGGCCATGCCGACCGGCGAGATGTCGGTCGGCCCGTGCATGCCCGACTTGATCTGGTACATCGCGGCGTAGTCGAGGGTCTTCTTCAAGGCGCTGATACCGCCCATGTGGGTGACGGCCCCGCGGACGTAGTCGATGAGCTGGTCGCGGATGATGTCCTTGAAGTCCCAGACCGTGTTGAAGATCTCCCCGATCGCGAGTGGGGTGGTGGTGTGCTGGCGCACCAGGCGCAGCGCCTCCTGGTTCTCGGCCGGGGTGCAGTCCTCCAGCCAGAACAGGTCGTACGGCTCGAGGTCCTTGCCCAGGCGTGCGGCCTGGATGGGCGTCATCCGGTGGTGGCCGTCGTGGAGCAGGGGGATGTCGGGGCCGAACTCGTTGCGCACCGCCTCGAAGACACCGGGGAGGTGGTTCAGATACGCGCGGGTGTCCCAGTCCTCCTCCACCGGCTTCGCCCCACGGCGGGCCGGCTCGTGGTCGTAGCGGGCCTCGCCGCCCCCGGTGTCGGCGGACTGCGACGCGATGCCGTAGATCGCCTTCAGGGTCGGGACGCCGGTCTGCACCCGGATCGCCCGGTACCCCTGCGCCTGGTGCGCGCGGATCGAGTCGAACAGCTCGGGCAGCTCCTTGCCCGACGCGTGTCCGTACGCCATCAGTCCGTTCCGGGACGCGCCGCCGAGCAGCTGGTACACGGGGAGACCCGCGACCTTGCCCTTGATGTCCCACAGCGCCATGTCGACCGCGGCGATCGCCGCCATCGTGACCGGACCCCGCCGCCAGTACGCCGACCGGTACAGGAACTGCCAGGTGTCCTCGATGCGCGACTCGTCCGCCCCGATCAGCAGCGGCACCACGTGCTCGGACAGGTACGCGACCACCGCGAGCTCGCGCCCGTTGAGGGTGGCATCCCCCAAGCCGGTCACTCCGTCGGCGGTCGTGATCTTCAGCGTGACGAAGTTGCGATCGGGACTGGTCACGATGACCTCTGCCCTGTCGATGGTCATCGGATGCTCCTCGGGTGCAGGGCGACAGTGGGGATCACCTCGCCGACACCTCCATGGAATCACTGCCATACAAGTTGTGTCAAGCTATCGTGACGGTATGCCCGCCCCCGTCGCCCGCACCTCCGCGCGTGAACTCGCGTACGGACGCGTGCGCGACGACATCATCGGCGGTCGATTCGCCCCGGGCGCACTGCTCTCCGAGAACGAGCTCGCCGTGTCGCTCGGACTCAGCCGGCAGCCCGTGCGCGAGGCGCTGCTGCTCATCGCGCAGGAGGGGCTCGTCGAGGTGCGGCCGCAGAGCGGAACCTACGTCACGCGCATCGATCCCGACCGCGTGTGTGAGGCGCAGTTCATCCGCGAAGCCATCGAGCTCGCGTCCCTCGGGGCCTGCGCGCAGCCGTCGGCCGACGAGGAGCGGATGCTGCGCGACCTCATCCGCCGGCAGCGCGGCGCCCGCGACCGCGACGCCTTCTATCCACTGGACGAGGAGTTCCACCGCGCGCTCCTCGGCCTGGCAGGACACGCGAACGCCTGGGCCGCGGTGAGCGCCGCGAAGGGGCACCTCGACCGGGCGCGCTACGTCGGCATGAGCGCCACCCGTGCCGTGCAGGACTACGTCGACGACCATGAGCGCGTGGTCGACGCCCTCGCGGGCGGAGATTCGGATGCCGCCATCGCCGCGCTCCGCGCGCACCTCCGGTTCGTGTTCGCCGATCTCGAGGCTGTGCAGGCGCAGCATCCGGAGCTCTTCGCGGGTCCGGCGCCGGCGCGCACCGGGCGGGCATCCCGGCGTTGAGCGCCGTCGTGGCCCCGGCGCTTGATACCGTCGGAACATGATCCCCGCCTTCGTGCTGAAGATCGTCCTCTTCGCCGCGGCGCTGGTCTTCGTGGTGGTGCTCGTGCGCTCGTTCTTCGGCCGCTCGAACCGCGCGAAGACCCGGGATCCCCGTGTCCGCCTGCCGCGGTCCGTCGCCATCGCCGCCGCGGTGCTGCTCGCCCTCGCTGTCGTGGCGTCGCTCCTGGGGTTCGGCAGCGGTGACATGCGCGACCCGGTGCCGTTCCGCATCGCGTCGGCGGTGCTGCTCGTGGTCGGCCTGCTCGTCCTGCTCGCCTATCGCAATCGGTACGTGCTGCCCGGTGCCGACGCGGTCGTGTTCCGGACGATCTTCGGCGCGGAGCGCAGCATCCGCTATCGCGACATCGTCTCGCATCGCACGATCGACCGGCGGGGAAGACGGATGCTGGTGGTGCGCTCGTCCGACGGCACGACCCTGCGCGTGCACACGTCGGCGCCCGGGATGTCGCGGTTGGTCGCCGCCGCGGCTGCCTCTTCTGCGACCGCTGTTCGGGCGCCCGACTAGCCTGCGCCGCCGCGGGGTTCGCCGCACTCTGACGCCGGGTTCGTCGGATCCCGGGCTATCCCGGCGCACTGGTCATTGCTATAGTCAACGGGATTGACTTGTTGACTGGACTTCTTCGAGAGTGGGACGACGATGACCACACCCCGCACGCAGGTAGCGGTGGGCTGCGACGGCATCAGGATCGCGGCCGAGGTGCGCGGATCCGGATCCCCGGTGCTGCTGCTCCACGGGTATCCCGAGACCAAGGCCATGTGGGACGACGTCGCCGAGGCGCTCGCCGCGGACCACACGGTCGTCGCCGCCGACCTGCGCGGCTACGGCGACTCGGCGAAGCCGCGCGGTGACCACTACGCCAAGCGCGAGATGGTGCGCGACCAGGTGACGCTGATGCGCGAGCTCGGCTTCCCTCGCTTCGCCGTGGCCGGCCATGATCGCGGCGGGCGCGTCGCTCATCGGATGGCGCTGGATCATGCGGATGCCGTGTCGGCGCTGGCCGTGCTCGACATCGTGCCCACTCTGCACATGTTCGAGAACGTCGACCGGGCGATGGCGACCGCGTACTTCCACTGGTTCTTCCTCGCACGGGACGACGGGATGCCGGAGGCGCTGATCGGCGCGGATCGGGAGACCTGGCTGCGCAGCAGGTTCACCGGCCGGCGCCATGACGGCGATCGACTGCCGGACGCATACGATGAGTACCGGCGCTGCTTCGACATCGACACCGTGTTCGCCTCGGGGGCCGACTACCGCGCCGCGGCGACCGTCGACCTCGATCATGATCGCGCGGACCGGGAGGCCGGACGCACGGTCGCCTGCCCGACCGTCGCGCTCTGGGGTGCGCACAGCTACGTGGGCCGCAACTTCGATGTGCTCGCGACGTGGGCACCGTATGCCCCGGGTGTCACAGGGGCGCCGATCGAGGCGGACCACTACCTGGCGGAAGAGGCGCCGGAGGCGACCGCCGCCGCGTTGCGGGAATTCTTCGCGGCGACCGAGGTCGCCGCATGAGCGCGCGATCGCTCGCGGTCGAGCGTCTCGCCGAGCTCGTGTCCATCGAGACGCCCACGGGCGACGCCGCAGGTCTCGAGGCCGCGCAGCAGCTGGTGCGCTCGTGGCTCGAGCCGATCATCGGCGAGCCGGGGATCATCGAGACCGTCGACGGCATCGCGCATCTGCGCTGGACCGGCGGCGATGCGCCGGCCGTGCTGCTGATCGGCCACCTCGACACGGTCTTCCCGAAGGGCACGATCGTCGACCGTCCGTTCCGCATCGACGGCGACAGGGCGACGGGCCCCGGGGTCTTCGACATGAAGGCCGGCATCGTGATCATGGCGGCAGCCCTCGCCCGGATCGCGCGGCCCGGTGAGGTCGCCGTGCTGCTGACCAGCGACGAGGAGGTCGGCTCACTGACCTCGCGCGCGCTCATCGAGCGGGAGGCCCGGCGCGCCGGCACCGTGCTGGTGCTCGAGCCCAGCCTCGACGGAGCGCTCAAGATCGCCCGTCGCGGCGGCAGCATCTATCGGATCGCCTTCACCGGGCGCGCGGCGCACGCGGGCCTCGAGCCGTGGAAGGGGCGGAGCGCCCTGGCCGAGCTCGCGCATCACGTGCTCGCGCTGCCCGAACTCGCCGACGACGCGGCCGGCACGACCGTGAGTCCGACCGTCGCGCAGGCGGGGACCGTAACCAACGTGATCCCCGAGCATGCGGAGGTGCGGGTCGACGTGCGGGCCTGGACGCTCGGCGAGCTCGAACGCGTCGACGAGCGGATGCAGGGGCTGAGCGCGCACACCGAAGGAGTCTCCGTCGACGTCACGGGCGGTATCAACCGCCCGCCGATGGAGGAGAGCTCCTCCGCCGAACTTCTCGACTGCGCCCGTCGGGTGGCCGCGCGCCTCCGGCATCCGGAGATCGAGGCGGTGTCCGCCGGCGGAGCATCCGATGGCAACTTCACCGCCGCTGTCGGCGCCCGCACACTCGACGGCCTCGGGCCGCGCGGCGCGGGCGCGCACGCCGACCACGAGTGGGTGTCGATCGACTCGATGATGGAGCGGATCGACCTGCTCGCAGGGATGCTCGACGACCTCACGGCGCGCGGTTGATCGCAGCGCACGTCGTGAAGGAGATCTCACGCAATGAAGGAGGTTTGAGGCCGGATGCTCCTTCGAAGCGTGAGATCTCCTTCGTAGTGCGTGCTCACAACGTGTGCCTGCTCAGAACGGGGTGCCAGATCGCGGCGGCTGCCCGACCACAGGCCAGCCCCGCAAGCCTCAGGCGCCGGGCGCGTGCCGCTCGATGCTCTCCAGCAGCAGGTCGAGCGCGGACTCCCAGGCCCGCGGGTCGCGCACGCCGGGAAGGCTGTCGCCGGCCCAGACGATGTTCGGGAACTCGTCGGGGTCGAGCCGTCGGTAGTCCATCTGCCAGGTGAGCTCGTCGGAGTCCTGCACGTCGGCGGGCAGCGCCGTGAGTGCGGCCTGGATGCTGGATGCCGAGCGGATCAGCTGCCCGAGCGCGCGGGCGTACAGCGCCGCCTGCTCCTTGTCGTAGCCTCCGCGTCGGAGGGCGCCGATCGAGAACTCCATCGAGGAGAAGTCCGTGGGGCGGCGCAGCGCCATCTGCAGCGCGAACTCGGGGTAGCGCATGTAGTGGTCGTGGATCAGGTGCGCCTGGGTGCGCAGGTCGGCGAGCCAGTCGTCGGTCGCGACCATGCCGCCGCTGTAGGAGCGGGCGCGAAGGGTGTCGATCAGGGCGAGAAGAAGCTCGTCCTTGTCGCGGAAGTGCCGGTAGATCGATGTCGGGTGCGCGCCGAGCTCCTCGCCGATGGCCTGGAACGTCAGCCGGTCCAGCCCTTCGCGTTCCACGACGCGGTCTGCGGCGGCGACGATGATGTCGCGGCTGAGCGAGTCGCGTGCGCGGCGGGGGCGTGCAGTGTTCCCGCTCGTGCGGGCCGGCGCCTTCGCCTGACCTGCGGCCTTCCGAGTCGCCATCGAGTCACTCCTTCGCTGTCGTCACCGTGCGTCGGTCACGCAGAGATCACGGTACCCCACCATGATCACGGCTCCTGTCATGCCCGTCGACAATGCCGGAATCCCTGGCCCGATCAGCATAGCCAATGCTATAGTCAACGGCATTGGCGATGACGAGGAGAAGCAAGGATGCTGCACACCCCGGAAGACGCGACGACAGCGATGATCGACCAGCGCTTCGCCGTTCCGTACCTCATGACAGTGCGCCCCGCCGCGGGTGCGGCCGATCGCGCGCTCGTGATCGAGAACCACCCCGAGGGTGCGCGTGCACGACTGTGGCAGGCGCCGAACGCCCCCGAGGGTCTTCTCCCGTTCGATGTGAGCACGGGCGCGATCGTCACGCCGGACGGCCGCTGGATCGTCGACCTCGACGACGGCGGCGGCTCGGAGGTGGGCGCCCTCGTCGCGATCTCCCTCGACGGCTCCGAGCGCGTAGCCCTCACCCCCGGTCGCGAGCCCTACGTCCTGCGCGGGCTGGTGTTCTCGTTCGACGGCTCCACGCTCATCGCCACGGTCGTCGACGAGGAGGGCTTCCACGTACTGGCGATCCCGGCAGCCCCCTGGGGCGAGCCGAGAGTCGTGTACTCGAACCCGATCGAGGCCTGGTTCGGGATGCCGTCGGCCGACGCGACGCTGGTCTCGATCGACACGACCGACCACAATCCCGGCATCCGTCGTCCTCGCATCACGGTCGTGGATAGCGCGAGCGGCGCGACCGTCGCGACGCTCGACGACCTCCCCGACGGGCCGGTTCGTGCCGTGCGGTTCTCCTCCATCGCGGGGGACGACCGCCTGCTCCTCAACACCGAGCGCAGCGGATTCTCGCGCCCGGCGATCTGGAATCCGCGCACCGGGGAGCGGCACGACTTCGACCTGCCCGACATCGCCGGAGAGGTGATCGCGCTCGACTGGCACGCCCCGAGCGGCCGCATCCTCGCGCTGCACGTCGACGGCGGCATCCATCGTCTGCTCGAGATCGAGGAGGCGGACGGCGGGGTGCGGACTGTGCTCGACGGCGGCAGCTTCGCTGAGCCCGACATCGCCAACCTGCATCCGTTCTACTGGACGTCGTACTACGCGCCGGACGGCGCCGTCCGGGCGATGCGCTCGACCTGGGACGTTCCCCTGCGCGTCACGGAGGTCGCCGCCGACGGCGCCGAGAAGACGCTGATCGCCCCCGCAGCCGTGCCGCCGGGGCAGCCGCTGACCTCGACCCTGGTCACGAGCGCCGACGGCACCAGGGTGCAGCTGTGGTCGGGCCGCCCGGCCGATCGTGAGCCGCTCGGCACGATCCTCGAGATCCACGGCGGGCCGATGCTCGTGGCAGTGGATCACTACAACCCCTCCGCCCAGTCCTGGCTCGATGCCGGTTTCGCGTACGCCTCCCTGAACTACCGGGGGTCCGTGACGTTCGGACGCGCGTTCCGCGAGGGATTCTGGAACGTCGGCGGCGACCGCGAGATCGAAGACGTCTCCGCGGCGATCGACTGGTTGCGCGCGCAGGGCCTCGCCGACCCGGCATCCACCTTCGTCACCGGAGCGTCCTACGGCGGGCACATGACCCTGCTCAGTGTGGGGCGACTCCCTGAGCTGTTCGCCGGAGGCTTCGCGCACGTCGCCGTGGCCGACTGGTCGGTGACGATCGACGCGATGAACCCCGCGGTCCGGAGCGTCTGGAGCTCGTGGGTTCCGCCGGAGCTCGTCGAGCGCTTCTCGGCCATCTCGTACCTCGACGACGTCACGGCATCCGTCTGGATCAATCAAGGCTCGATCGACACCCGCACACCGGTCGTCGGTGTGCAGGGCTACGTCGACCGGCTGCGCGCTCGCGGCGGCGACGCCGTGCTCGAGATCTTCGAGGGCGGACACGAGCCCACGGGCCTCCGCGGGGCCGCTCACGACCAGCGCCGCATGCAGGAACTGGCCCTCCGAACGCTCGCAGGAGACCGCTGGGACGCTCCCGGCATCGCCCCTAGTCAGGAACATTGACTAAAACACTTGCTATCTTTTCCACTCGGTTCTAGAGTCGGACCACCACCCGCATCACAGCACCTCTTGCACTGTTCCTTCGTCGCACGCTCACTGGAGATCCGTCCATGTCGAAATCACTGCTTCGCACCGCTGTACCCTCTTCCCGACTGTCCCGACGCGGCATCCTCGCGGCTCTCACCGCCGCCGCGCTCATCGGCTCGCTCGCAGCCTGCACCCCGTCGCCCACCCCCGCGGAGACGAACGAGGAGGTCGCCGTCGTCGACGGCGGCGAGCTCGTCATCGGCGCCGAGCAGGAGCCCGACTGCGCCGACTGGATCGCCACCTGCGGCGGCTCCATCTGGGGCACCTACGTGATGCAGATCCCCACCATGCCGAGCGTGTTCCAGACCCGCCTCGTCGATGACGAGTGGGTGCCGGTGCCGTCGGATCTCGTCACGGGAGAGCCGACCGCCGAGGTCGCCGAGGACGGCACCCAGACGGTCACCTACGAGATCAACCCGGATGCCGTGTGGTCGGACGGCGAGCCCATCACCTCAGCCGACTTCGCCTACACCGCCCTGCAGATCCGCGACGGCGACGACATCTTCGACAAGACCGGATACGACCGGATCACCGCCGTCGACGTCAGCGACCCGCAGAAGGCCGTCGTCACCCTCGACTCCGCGTTCGCCGGATGGCGCACGCTGTTCAGCGTCTACGGCATCATGCCGGCGCACATCCTCGAGGGTCAGGACCGCAACGCCATGATGGCCGACGGCTACGACTTCAGCGGCGGACCGTGGAAGATCGAGAAGTGGACCCGCGGCACGTCGGTCACGCTCGTGCCGAACGAGAACTACTGGGGAGAGAAGCCGCACCTCGACAAGGTGACGTTCCTCTTCCTGCCCGACACGACGGCCGCGTTCCAGGCGCTCAAGAGCGGCCAGGTCAGCGTGCTCGCACCCACACCGCAGCTCGACGCGCTCTCGCAGATCGAGGCCGGGCTCCCCGGGGTGAAGTCGCAGGTCGATGCCCGCAGCGGCAACCTCGAGGCGATCTGGCTGAACAACGCCGTCGCCCCCTTCGACTCGGTCGCGGTCCGTCAGGCGCTCGCCTACTCGATCGACCGCGACGCCATCGTGAAGCGCCTCTTCGGCAGCCTCGGCATCGACAAGGCGCAGCAGAGCTTCAACTCGCCGATGGTCGCTCCGTTCGCCTCCGACGACTTCTCGCAGTACACGCTCGACCTCGACAAGGTCGACGAGCTGATGGAGGGCGACGGCTGGAAGAAGAACGGCGACGGCGTCTGGGCCAAGGGCGGCGAGACCGCGACCTTCTCGATCAAGACGCTGGCCGGCAACAAGCGCCGCGACCTCACCGTGCAGGTGCTGCAGTCGCAGCTGGCGGATGCCGGATTCGAGATGACCATCGACCAGGTCACCCCCGCCGACCTGTTCGGCACGATCGCGCCGGAAGGCGACTTCCAGGCCGGTATCTGGGCGCTCGTCGACACGTTCCCGGACCCCACGCTCAGCGCGACGTTCTCCTCGGTGAACATCCCGAGCGACGCCAACGGGTTCTCGGGCATCAACTTCTACCGGGCGAACATCCCCGGCCTCGACGACCTGCTCACCCAGGTCGACAGCGAGATCGACACGGATGCGCGCATCGCGGCATCCCACGAGGGCGATGCGCTGATCGCCGAGAACGTCCCGTCGCTCCCGCTCGACGCCGTGCCGAACGTGCTGCTGTGGAGCGAGAAGGTCGGCGGTCCGCTGCAGATCAACCCGATCGAGGGTCCGTTCTGGAACCTCGCCGAGTGGGGTCTCGCGGGCTGACGCCCGCGGGTGCGGCCAGGAATTCGCAGAGGAAGGAGGCGACGACATGATCACGTTCATCACACGACGGGTGCTGTACTCGATCCCGGTGATCCTCGTCGCCTCCTTCGTGCTGTTCTGGGCGGTGCGTGCGACGTTCGATCCGCTCGCGAAGCTCCGGCTGGCACAGGACCCGACGGCGCTCGCCCGCGAGGTGGAGCGGCTCGGGCTCGACCGTTCCGTACCCGAGCAGTACTTCCTCTGGCTGCGCTCCATGGTGGTCGGCGACTGGGGTCTGAGCACCCGCACCGGCACCCCGGTGCTGCCGCTGATCGGCGAAGCGCTGTGGCCGACGCTGCAGCTGGCGTTCTGGGGGCTGCTGATCGCGATCCTCATCGCCGGCGGCATCAGCGTCTACTCGGCCGTGCGGCAGTACTCCCTGGGCGACAACCTGCTCACGGGGGCCTCGTACCTCGGCATCGCGATGCCGGCTTTCTGGTTCGGCCTCATCCTCATCCAGACGTTCGCGGTGTGGCCGAAGGAGGCGTTCGGGCTCAGCGAGCCGCCGCTGTACTTCATCGGTCTGAACTCGCCGGGGCAGACCGGCGTGCTCGACTACATCCGTCACCTGATCCTGCCCGTGGCCGCGCTCATGATCGCCCTCATCGCGTCCTGGAGCCGGTTCGGCCGCGCCGCCATGCTCGACGCGCTGTCGAGCGACTACGTGCGCACCGCCCGCGCGAAGGGCGTGCCGCGCCGGCAGGTCATCTGGCGGCATGCGGTGCGCAACTCGCTCGCGCCGTTCGTCACGGTCGTCGCGCTGGACGCGGCGATCCTCATCGGCGGCCTCGTGGTCACCGAGCAGATCTTCGCGATCCCCGGCATGGGGCGTCTGTTCCTGCAGTCGCTCGTGGCCGGCGACGTGTTCGTGCTGCTGCCCTGGATGATCGTGGTCGCCGTCGCGGTCGTGATCTGCAACCTGATCGCCGACATCGCCTACGCGGTGCTCGACCCGAGAGTGAGACTGTCATGAGCGGTGCCGGCATCGCGGGGCGCGAGGAGCTGCTCGCCGAGCAGGAGCCGCAGAAGGCGCCCACCCGTCAGCTGCTGAAGGGGTTCCTGCGGCACCGACTGGGCGTGGTGAGTCTGATCGTGCTGGTGATCCTGCTGATCGCCTGCTTCGGCGCGGGCTGGATCGCGCCTTACCCGCAGGGACAGCAGGACCTCCTCACCGGACCGACCCCGCCCTCGGGTGCGCACTGGCTCGGGACCGACGAGCTGGGTCGCGACTACCTCAGCGAGATCCTCTTCTCCGGACAGATCTCGCTCGCGATCGGACTCGCCGTCGCCCTGCTCGCGACGGTCGTCGGCACCGCCCTCGGCGCGATCTCGGGCTACGTCGGCGGCTGGATCGGCGAGCTCATCATGCGCATCACCGATCTCTTCCTCATCGTCCCGGCGATCGCGCTGCTGGCCGTGATCCTGCAGGGCCTCGGTCCCTCGCCGACCACGATCGTCCTGGCGCTCACCGCCCTCGGCTGGACCTACATCGCCCGGGTCGTGCGGGCGCAGGTGCTGTCGCTCCGGGAGAAGGACTTCATCGACGCGGCGCGCGGCATCGGAGCATCCGGATTCCGCATCGTCGTCTCGCACCTGCTGCCGAACCTCGCGGGCGTGATCGTGGTCGCGATGAGCCTGGCCGTGGCCTCTTCGATCATCGCCGAGTCGACGCTGAGCTTCCTCGGGTTCGGCGTGCAGCCGCCGCAGACCAGCTGGGGCTCGATGCTCAGCCAGGCCGCCGGCTACGTCGGCACTCCGCAGGTGTACCTGCTGTACTTCCCCGGACTGTTCATCCTCGTCACGGTGCTGTGCGTGAACTTCATCGGCGACGGCCTGCGCGACGCGCTCGACCCGCAGGGGAAGAACCTGTGAGCGGCGCGGTGCTTCTCGAGGTCTCGGATCTGTCGGTCAGCTTCCCGACGGATGCCGGACTCGCCCGGGCGATCGAGGGCGTCTCGTTCGTGCTGCGCGAGGGGGAGACGGTCGGGATCGTCGGGGAGTCGGGCTCGGGCAAGTCGTTGACCGCGATGGCGATCATGGGGCTGCTGCCGAAGAAGGCCGTCGTCACCGGCTCGATCAGGTTCCGCGGCCAGGAGCTCGTCGGGATGTCGGATGCCGCGCTGCGCGAGATCCGCGGCAAGGACATCGCCGTGGTCTTCCAGGACGCGTTGACCGCCCTCAACCCGGTGATGCGCGTCGGCGAGCAGCTGATCGAGGCCGTGCGCGTGCACCGCCCGGACACCACGACGGCCGAGCGGAAAGCGCGAGCGATCGAGCTGCTCGACGTGGTCGGCATCCCCTCGCCCGAACTGCGCGTGGACCGCTATCCGCACGAGTTCTCGGGAGGCATGCGCCAGCGCGTGATGATCGCGATGAGCATCGCCAACGAGCCCGACCTGCTGATCGCCGACGAGCCGACGACCGCGCTCGACGTGACCGTGCAGGCGCAGGTGCTCGAGGTGCTGCGCGAGGTGCAGCGCCGTACCGGCACGACCGTGCTGCTCATCACGCACGACCTCGGCGTGGTCGCCGGCACCGCCGACCGCGTCCTGGTGATGTACGCGGGCGGGGTGGTCGAGACGGCCGACGTCGATCCGCTCTTCTACGAGACCGCGCACCCCTACACGGCAGGGCTCCTGGCGTCGCTGCCGCGGATCGACCGGCGGGCGTCGCGCGACGAGCGGCTGTACCAGATCGCGGGTCAGCCGCCGGTGGCGACCGCGTGGCCGAGCGGATGCCGGTTCGCCCCGCGCTGCGCGCATGCGGTCGCCGGGCTGTGCGATGCGGCGGTTCCGCCCGCGGTGCCGGTGGGAGTCGGGGCCGGTGCTGCAGATGGCGGTGCTGCAGATGTCGATGGGCCGACGGCATCCGGCATCCACACCGCCGCGTGCGTGCGGCTCGACGAATGGCAGAAGGAGGCGGCGTCATGAGCACGAGCCTGACCGTGCAGAACCTCGTCAAGGAGTACAAGGTCGGCGGTGGTCTCTTCGGCCGGACCCGCGACGTCGTGCAGGCCGTGTCGGACGTCAGCCTCTCGATCGACGGCGGACAGACCTTCGGGCTGGTGGGCGAGAGCGGATGCGGCAAGTCCTCGCTCGGCCGCAGCGTCGCCCGACTGCAGTCCAGTGACGGCGGCTCGATCCGACTGGACGGCGACGACATCACCGGCGTCGAGGGCGGCCGGCTGCGGGCGCTGCGCCGGCGGGTGCAGTTCGTGTTCCAGGATCCGTACGCCTCGCTCAATCCGCGCAAGTCCGTGCGGGCGACGCTGACCGAACCCCTCGTGATCCACGGGCTGCATCGGGGGAACCACGAGCGCCGGGTCGAAGAGCTGCTCGCCCAGGTCGGGCTGAACCCCGCGCACGCCGACCGCTTCCCGCACGAGTTCTCCGGCGGTCAGCGGCAGCGGCTCGGCATCGCGCGGGCGCTCGCCGTGGAGCCCGAGGTCATCGTGCTCGATGAGCCGGTCAGTGCTCTCGATGTGAGCGTGCAGGCCGGGGTGCTCAATCTGCTCGACGACCTGCAGCGCGACCTCGGACTCACGTACCTGTTCATCGCGCACGACCTTTCCGTGGTGCGGCACCTGAGCGACCGCGTCGGAGTCATGTACCTCGGCAAGCTCGTCGAGGAAGGGCCCGTCGACGAACTGTACGAGCGGCCACGGCATCCGTACACCCAGGCGCTGCTGTCGGCGATCCCGGTACCCGATCCTCGGGCCGAGCGGGCGCGCGAGCGCATCGTGCTCACCGGCGATGTGCCGAGCCCCGTCTCGCCGCCCAGCGGATGTCGTTTCCGCACACGTTGCTGGAAGGCCACCGAGATCTGCGCCGAGGTGGTTCCCGAGCTCGAAGACCACGGTGGCGCGCATCGCGTCGCCTGCCATCACCCCGTCGAGCTCGACTGACCGCCGCCCGCGTTCCGGTCGCACTTTCGGCCGCTGGAGCGCGCGGCAGGCGGCAGATACTGCGACCGGAACGGCCACGAACAACACGAAGTGCGACCGGAACGCCCACCGCAACGGAAGGAACCTCCCCCCATGACGACCACCCACCGCATCGCCGTGATCGCCGGAGACGGCATCGGCACCGAGGTCATGCCTGAGGGGCTGCGCGTGCTGCGCGCCGCGGCATCCCGCTTCGACATCTCGCTCGAGTTCACCGAGTTCGACTTCGCGAGCGCGACGTACTGGCAGCAGCACGGGCGGATGCTGCCGGACGACTGGTTCGAGACGCTGCGCGGGTTCGACGCGATCTACTTCGGAGCGGTCGGCTGGCCCGACGTCGTGCCCGACCACGTGAGTCTGTGGGGGAGCCTCATCCAGTTCCGGCGGGCGTTCGACCAGTACGTGAACCTGCGGCCGGTGCGGCTGATGCCCGGCGTGGTCTCACCGCTCGCCGGTCGTGAGCCCGGCGACATCGACTTCTACGTCATGCGCGAGAACACCGAGGGAGAGTACTCCTCGATCGGCGGCCGGATGTTCGAGGGCACCGATCGCGAGTTCGTGTTGCAGGAGACCGTGATGACCCGCACCGGCGTCGACCGGGTGCTGCGCTACGCGTACGATCTGGCGCAGCGCCGCGAGGCCAAGCACTTGACGTCGGCGACCAAGAGCAACGGCATCTCGATCTCGATGCCCTACTGGGACGAGCGGGTCGCGGCCGTCGGCGCCGACTACCCCGACGTGCGGCAGGACCAGTTCCACATCGACATCCTCACCGCGAACTTCGTGCTGCACCCCGACTGGTTCGACGTGGTCGTGGCGAGCAACCTGTTCGGCGACATCCTCTCCGACCTGGGCCCGGCCTGCACCGGTACGATCGGCATCGCGCCCAGCGCCAACATCAACCCCGAGGGGGCGTTCCCCAGCCTGTTCGAGCCCGTGCACGGCTCGGCGCCCGACATCGCCGGCCGCGGCATCGCGAACCCGATCGGCCAGATCTGGTGCGGGGCCATGATGCTCGAGCACCTCGGACACCCGGATGCCGGAGCCGCCGTCCTCACCGCGATCGAGGACGTGCTCGCCCGAGGAGCGGATGCCGCGCCCTTCACCCCCGACCTCGGGGGCACGGCCACGACGGTCGAGCTCGGCGCCGCGATCGCGGAGGCCGTCGCGGGGTAGGGGCTCGACTCCTCCCGACGATGCGTACGGCTGACGGCGATCAGCGCAGCTGCGGCACTGCCGTGCTCGGGTCGTTCACGATCGCCTCGAGGTCCGCGCGCAGAGCGGTCGCGCGCTCGGGCACGCTCGGAAGGGCGACCTCGGCGCAGCGACGGGCGAGCTCGAGGTCACCGGCCAGCGCCGAGACCCGCGCCCAGGTGAGCAGGTGGGCCGGATGCGGAGGATCGATCACTGCCGCGCGAGCCGCCTCGTGGAAGTCCTGCGGCCAGGTGGCGAGCCGACCGAAGAACGCGCTCGACTGCCGGTCCCACTCCGAGACGAGGAACGACACCGACTCCTGTGCTTCCTCGGCGGTCGAGCCGTAGACGAAATCGGGGTCGTGGTCGTTGCGGAACCCGGGGATGATCGACGACCGCCAGGCGCAGTCCGCTTCGCGGATCTTCGTCGGATCGATGACGTGGCCGGAGACGTCGCCCAGCAGCGTCAGATGCACGCCGAGGTCGATGCGGAAGACACCGCGCCGTGGCTGGTGCACGACCTCGACGACGTGCACGACCGGGTCGTCGGCGCGGCGCAGCACGTCCCCGTTGCGCGCGAACCCCTGCGCCTTCAGGGGCGGGAAGAAGTGCTCGCGGAGGAGCGCGGTCGTCGTCTGCTTGTCCACACGGGAATCGTAGCCAGACCGCGGCGTCATCCGCCGTTCATGGAGCTGTCCATTCGGACTGCGCGATCGAGGTGATCTGGCGCGGGATGGTCAGCTCTTCGTGAGGTCCTGCGCGAACATCACGAGGATGCCGCTGGGCCCGCGGAGGTACGTGAGCTTGTAGACGCCCTGGTAGTCCGCGACGCCGCGCAGCGGGTGGCAGCCGTGGCGCGCGGCGATCGCCAACGACTCGTCGATGTCGTCGACGGCGAAGGCGATGCGGTGCATCCCGATCTCGTTGGGGAGTGTGGGTTCGGTCTCGATCGCGTCGGGGTGGATGTACTCGAAGAGCTCGATCTGCCCCTGGCCGTCGGGCGTCTGGAGCACCGCGATCTTGGCGTGGTTCCCGTCGAGACCCACCGCCGTGTCCGCCCATTCGCCGCTCACCTCATCGCGTCCGAGCACGGTGAGCCCGAGGTCGGAGAAGAAGGAGATCGTCGCCTCCAAGTCGCGCACCGCGATGCCGACGTTCTCGAGTCTGATAGCCATGAGGTGGATGCTACTCGCAGGCGCCGACGTCGGGTTCGGGCCGAGCTACTCGAGCCACTCCGTGATGAAGCGGTCGCTCGCATGCACGTGGGTCGCCTCGTAGGTGCCGCCGTCGAGAGAACCTCGAAGCGATGGTCGACGAGCGAGGGGACGACGAGGATCTGCCCTCCCACGCCCACGACCTGCTCCTCCCCGACCGTGAACAGCGCCCGGCCGTGGTGGATCACGAACGTCTCGGCGTACGGATGCCGGTGCAGCCGCGGCCCGCGCCCCGGAGTGGCGATGTACTCGCGCATGATGCTCACGGGCGACCCGAGCAGACGACCCTCGATGTCTTCGTCCCGGCCGACGTCTCTGGGCAGGATGGTCATGGTTCCTCCGTTCTCGCCCTCAGGGTACGCCGACCGGATTCAGCGACCGAGCTTCTCGGCGCAGCTCACACAGTGGACGGCGAACGGACGCACCTCGAGACGGCCGGCGGGGATCGGTCGACCGCAGTTCGCGCAGATGCCGTAGGTGCCGGCATCCATCCGCGCGATCGCCTCGTCGACCTGTCGGAGTTCGGATGCCGCTGCCTCCGCGAGTCCGGTCAGGCGTGACCATTCGGATGACAGCGTCACCCCCTCGGGGTCGTGTTCGTCGTCGTCGTTCGACCCCTCCCGGTCATGAGTGAGCTGGTCGAGGGTCGCGGCCGTGGCGTCCACGCGCGCGACCGCCTGCGCGCGCAGGTCTTCCAGGAGTTCGCGCAGGTCGGTGGCCATGCCCTCACACTAGACAGCAGCCCCGACATCACGGAGACGCCGCGGTCACTCCCGGCTGCGGAGGATGGCATTCATCGCGCGCCGCCGCTGCCCGGGGTCACGGTACGTTCACCGGTTCGCGCTTCGCGACCCGAGCGGTGCCCATGGACGTAGGCCCCGGCATCCGCCCTCTGACGCCCACGGGCTCTGCGCGTCGCCATCCGGTCGATCACGGCGTCCACGCGGTCGCGGCGCGACGCCAGAACGAGATCGGTTCCGCTCGCGGCCTCCTCGATGATCCGGCGCCGGCTGTCGTCGATGCGCTCGGCCGCGCCGGCGGCGAACCCACGGATGAATCCGCTACGCGCGCGCCGGCGGTCTCCCTCCGTGCACCACCGGTAGCTCTCGCGCTGGGCGGCCCACCACGCCCGCATGGCCACCATCGCCTGCACCTCGAGGCTCGCGGTGAGCACGCGCGCCTGCTGCGCGTCAGACGCGTAGCCCACGAAGTACAGGAGCGAACCGGCCGCATGGTCGGCGTGCAGCGGACGCACCGTGTCGAGCGCCAGCGCCACCCGCGTGCCGAGCTCACGCATGTCGCGCGCGTAGACGCCGGTGAAGATGATCCGCTCCTGGACGATCTCTTCGCCGGCCTGTCCTGATCGCGCCCGGCGCTCGTCGAGGCGCGCCTGCTCGATGCCATATTTCACCATCAGCCGCTCGGCGTGCTCGGTGAGCGCCTCGGCCTCCTCGGGCGTCGTGCTCTCCGCCTTCGCCAGCAGCTTGGCGATCAGGTCCAGCTTCGCTTCGGTCATGGAATCCCCTTTGCTCGTGATGCTCTGCATCCTCCGAGGGGGTTCTCCCATTCCGACGCCCTTTTCCGGGGTCGGTGGAGAAGGTCGTTCAGCGGTTCGCTGTGCACGACAAGTCGCGGGCTATCACGGCCCGGCGAGCCCGTCCTAGCCGAAGATCAGCGTCAGCACGGTCGCGCCGCCGCCGCCGAGGATCAGCGCGACGATGACCGTCCAGGCGATGATCCGGATGCGGCGGTTGTGGGGTTCGCCCAGGTCGCCGTAGTCGTCGTCGGGCCTGCTCAGTTCGCTCATGCGTCGGTCGGCTCCGTGACGGTCGGGCCGAAGTACGACGGCAGGGTGGCGTTCGAGCGCTCGCGCAGCTCGGCGACCGAGACCGTGAAGACGTCCTGCACCTCGAGCTGCGGTTCGCTGTCGGTCACGCCGACGCGCAGCACCGGGTAGTTGCGACCCTCGCACAGGCCGCGGAACTTCACGTCGTCCTCGCGCGGCACGGTCACGATGACGCGACCGGTCGACTCCGAGAACAGAGCGGATGCCGCATCCACGCCGTCGCGCTCGATGATCTCGTTCAGCCACACGCGGGCCCCGACGCCGAAGCGCGAGACGCCCTCGGCGAGTGCCTGGCCCAGGCCGCCCTCGGACAGGTCGTGCGCCGAGGAGATCAGCCACTCGTCGCGTGCCGCCGAGAGCAGACCCGCGAGGCGCTTCTCGCCCGCGAGGTCGACCTTGGGGGGCAGTCCGCCGAGGTGCTGGTGCACGACGTCGGCCCACGCCGAGCCGGAGAGCTCGGTGGAGGTGGTGCCGAGCAGATAGATGTTCTGGCCGATGTCCTGCCATCCCGAGGGGATGCGGCGCGAGACGTCGTCGATGATGCCGAGCACGCCGACGAGCGGGGTCGGGTGGATCGGCACGTCACCCGTCTGGTTGTAGAACGAGACGTTGCCGCCGGTGACCGGGGTGCCCAGTTCGTAGCATCCGTCGGCCAGGCCGTCGACCGTCTGCCCGAACTGCCACATGACCTCGGGGTTCTCGGGGGAGCCGAAGTTCAGGCAGTCGGTGATCGCGGTGGGCACAGCACCCGTGACGGCGACGTTGCGGTACGCCTCGGCCAGGGCGAGCTGCGCACCCGCGTAGGGGTCGAGCTGGCAGTAGCGGCCGTTGGCGTCGGTGGAGATCGCGAAGCCGAGGCCGGACTCCTCGTCGACGCGGATCATGCCGGCGTCGTCGGGGAAGCTCAGCGCGGTGTTGCCGAGCACGTAGTAGTCGTACTGGTTGGTGATCCAGCTCGTGTCGGCCAGGTTCGGCGAGGCGACCAGGTCGAGGAACTGCTGGCGCAGCACGTCGGGCTCGTTGGAGCGGGGCAGCTTCTCGGCGGCATCCGCCTGCAGCGCGTCGATCCACGTCGGGTATGCGACCGGGCGGTCGTAGACCGGGCCGTCGACCGCGACGGTCGAGGGGTCGACGTCGACGATGCGCTCGCCCTGCCAGTCGATGATGAGGCGTCCGTCGCCGGTGACCTCGCCGAGCACGGAGGTCTCGACCTCCCACTTGTTCACGACGGCCAGGAACGCGTCGAGCTTCTCGGGAGCCACGATCGCCATCATGCGCTCCTGCGATTCCGACATGAGGATCTCCTCAGCCGTCAGCGTGGGGTCGCGCAGCAGCACGTTGTCGAGCGAGACCTTCATGCCGCTGTTGCCGTTGGCCGCGAGCTCGCTGGTCGCGCAGGAGATGCCGGCGGCACCGAGGTCCTGGATCGCCTCGACGAGCTCGCCGCGATACAGCTCGAGGCAGCACTCGATGAGCACCTTCTCGGCGAAGGGGTCGCCGACCTGCACGGCGGGGCGCTTGGTCGGGCCGGTCGAGTCGAAGGAATCGGATGCCAGGATGCTGGCGCCGCCGATGCCGTCGCCGCCCGTGCGCGCTCCGAAGAGCACGACCTTGTTGCCGACCCCGGTCGCGTTGGCGAGCTTGAGGTCTTCGTGGCGCAGCACGCCCACCGCGAGCGCGTTCACGAGCGGGTTCGCCTGGTAGACGGAGTCGAAGACGGTCTCGCCGCCGATGTTCGGCAGGCCGAGGCAGTTGCCGTAGAAGCTGATGCCGCTCGTCACACCGTGCACGACGCGGGCGGTGTCGGGGTGGTCGATCGCGCCGAAGCGCAGGGCGTCCATGACCGCGACGGGGCGAGCGCCCATCGAGATGATGTCGCGGACGATGCCGCCGACGCCGGTCGCCGCACCCTGGAACGGCTCGATGAAGCTGGGGTGGTTGTGCGACTCGGCCTTGAAGGTGACGGCCCAGCCCTCGCCGACGTCGATGACGCCCGCATTCTGGCCCATGCCGACCATGAGGCGTTCCTTCATCTCGTCGGAGACCTTCTGGCCGAAGCGGCGCAGGTAGTTCTTCGACGACTTGTAGGAGCAGTGCTCCGACCACATGACGGAGTACATCGCCAGCTCGCCCGAGGTGGGGCGGCGGCCGAGGATCTCCTTGATGCGCGCGTACTCGTCGTCCTTGAGGCCGAGGGCGCCGTACGGCTGCTCCTTCTCGGGCGTCGCGGTCGCGTTCTCGACGGAGTCGGGGACGTGCTTGTGGACAGGTGCAGGGGCGGTGGTCACGCGCACTCCAAAGGAAGGGGCCGGCGGGGCGCTTCCAGTCTACCGGCGGTCGCGTGAGCGCGGATTCGGGGTGTGTGGCCTTCAGAGCCGGTCTCGCCGGAGATCGTCCAGGATGTCGGTGGTCGACTCGATCTCGGTCACCGGCGGGTACTTGAGGGCTCCGATGCGCGCAGGCGGCGAGATTCGGCTGGCAGCGGTGGCGGCGAGCTCAGCCGGAATGTCTCTGCTCGTATGCAGGAATCGGTGGATGCGGACGGCATCCGGATCATCGGTGTGGATCAGTACATAGGGGTGGTGTCGCAAGGGGAGGGTTCGGAGGTCAGGGATACCGATGAGCGCCTCCCATCGTGCGGAACCGATGGACGGATGCCCGACAAGGAGCTTGAGTGCGGCGGCGAGTGCATCGACGATCGCTTCAGCGACCGCATGTTCCCCGGCCAGTACGTAGTACTCGACCGCGAGATCGATGTCTTCATCCGCTCGTCGGGTGGTGACGACGCGTCTCGTCATCAGGCGTCCGGAGCGGCAGCTCGGATACGGTCGCGAAGGCGCTCGAAGTAGTGCTCGTCGACCTCGGAGCCTCGACCCGATGTCATCCCATCCACGATCATCGCGCGCAGCTGCGAGCGCGATTGCTCATGGCGGATCAGATCGCGAACGAACTCACTGCTGTTGCCGTAGCCCCGTTCGGACACCTGCGTCTCAACGAATTCCTTCAGGGCATCGGGAAGGGAGATGTTCATGGTCGCCATCTCCTCACGGTAACGCTGTTGGCAAAGTTTGTCATCGGTCCAGACAACCACGATCGCCGTCCCGGCTCTGTTCGATGCGAGGATCCGCCCGGAAACTGGGGACAACTCGTGGAGTAGGCCCGATCAGGAGGAGGAGGAGTCATCCACGGCCGCGGCGAAGCGCCCTGCCAACACCCCCGTGGCCTCTCGCAACTCCTCCGGCCCGACGACCTCGAACGGTGCATCGAAGCGCGCGACCGAGGCCACCACACCGACCCAGGACCACGAGCCCACAGTGATCCGGCACGACTCCTCGTCGAGCTCCTCGAGCGTGCCGTCGCCGATGAAGGGTGCGACCTCCCGCGCCGGCATCCGGATGATCACCTCTCCCACGCACGGCCAGCGGTCCTCCGAGACGGAACCCTTCGACCGCGCCGCGAGGTACGTCGCGGCGTCCTTCGCCGGCAACTCGCGCGGCGTGAACGTCGGACCGGTCGGGATGCGCGGCTGCATCCGGTCGAGCCGGAACGTCCGCCAGTCGTCGACCTCGAGGTCCCACGCGATCAGGTACCACCGCCCCTCGCGGGCGACGACGGCATGCGGCTCGGTCCGGCGGGCCGGCCGATCCGCAGAAGAGCCGTAGTCGAAGCGCAGCATCCGCTTCTCCCGCACCGCAGCGCTCACCGCCTCGAGCACGGCCGGATCGACCCTCGTCGTGCTCTCCGTGCCCGAGAAGCGGATGCCGTCCACGCGGTGCCGCAGCCGCGACGGCATCACCTGCCGGACTGTGGCGAGGGCCCGGCTCGCGGCCTCCTCGATGTCGATGCCGCTCGAAGCGACGCTCTGCAGGGCGACCGCGATCGCCACGGCCTGGTCGTCGTCGAACAGGAGAGGTGGCAGCTCCGATCCGGCGGCGAGGCGGTAGCCGCCATCCGGTCCCTTGATCGCGCCGATGCGATAGCCGAGCTCCCGCAGCCGGTCGACGTCGCGGCGCACGGTGCGCGGACTCACCTCGAGGCGCTCGGCGAGCACGTGGCCGGGCCAGTCGCGCGGAGTCTGCAGCAGCGACAGGAGTGCGAGCATGCGCGAGGAGCTTCCGGACATGCCTCCATTGTGCGCCGAGAAGAGGACTGAAACTGACCTCTTCTGCTGTGATCGTTGGTCCCGACGGCGTCACCGGGCGCCGGGAATCCAGGAGAACGACATGACCCTCACGACCACCACGCACCTCAACTTCCGCGGGACCGCACGCCACGCGCTCGACTTCTACCGGTCGGTCTTCGGCGGCGAGGTCACGCTCGCGACCTACAGCGACTTCGGCATGCCGGCCGGCGTCCCCGGCGCCGACAAGGTCGTGTTCGGACGGATCGAGAGTCCCGCCGGCATCCGCCTGATGGCCTACGACATCCCCGGTCAGGACGACCCGGATGCCGCCGCCACCGCCGGCTCGACCCGCCGCGAGAACGGCACCACGGTCACCGATCGCACGTTCTTCCAGTCGCTGCAGGCGGAGTCGCTCGACGAACTCACGCGTTACTGGGATGGCCTCGCCGATGGCGCCGTGATCGTCGAGCCGCTCGCGGCCTCGGCATGGTCCGCCGGTTTCGGCATGCTGACCGACCGCTTCGGCGTGACCTGGGTGCTCGACGTGCAGGAGTGACCGACGCGGCGCGTGCACAACTCCGCAAGAACACCTCGCATCCGCCCCGAACCAGGTGTTCTGGGACGTGCGGCGCATGTTCTTGCTGAGTTGTGCACGCCCCTGGCCGCGCCCCTGCCCCAGGATCACCCCAGGATCACGATGAACTCGATCGCTTCGTATATCGCTCCCGCGACCAGCACGACGAGAGCCGGAACATACAGCCACGCGCTCTCGACGAGACCGCGGACGTACCCCGCCCGGCGGGTCGCAAAGCCGTGAGCGCGCGGGCGAAGCCAGTACCGCGCGAGGATCACCGACCCGAGCAGCACGAGGATGTAGCCCTGCAGCTCGAGCACGAGGGTCGGCAGATGAGCCCAGAAGACGACCCATCCGTCGGAGTCCTGCGGTGCGTACGTCAGGCCGAGCAGGAACGCGAACGCGACGTGCACGAACACGCCGGCGCAGGGGACGAGCAACGAGGGGATCGTCGCCATGCCCAGCGCCCCGAACACGATCGTCGAGACCAGGATGACGCCCGTCAAGGCCAGGATGCTGCTCTCCGGCGCGCTCTCGACCTGCTCGCCCAGCGGGCTCGTCGAGGCGAACGCCGTCATCACCCCGAGGCCGGCCTCGGCGAGGCGGGGGAAGGCAACGCCCAGGATGAACGCCAGGAAGAGCGACCCGTAGATCACGACGTTCACCGCCGCGTAGGTGCGGACATTCGCCCTGATGATCCCCAGCGGACGTCGGATGACGATCATCGGAGCTGACTCCCTTCGACCGCCGCTGCGGGCGTCACGGCCGGCCCACGGCGTCGCGTGATGATCCACACGACGGCTCCCACGGCGAGCGTCACGACCGTCGGCAGGAGCATGACCGGACCGGTGGAACCTGCCGATCGATCGAAGCTCGCACCGAAGTCGTCGTGCAGCACGATGAGATAGATGAACGCGATCGTGTTGTTCACGGCGTGCGCGACGATCGAGACCTCGAGGCCGCCCGTGCGCCAGGTGATCACGGCCCAGCTCACCCCGAGCGCGAGGTAGTACTGGATCAGCCAGACATCTCCGGCACCGTGCACCGCGGCGAAGGCGATGGCCGACACCACGATTCCGATGATCAGGCGCGTCACCGGGCGGCGACCCCAGCTCGCTGCGGCGCGGAAGACCACGCCGCGGAAGCCGAACTCCTCGGCGGCAGACTGCAGAGGTGCGACCACGATCGTGATCGCGACCATCAGAAGCAGATCGAGACGCGACCAGGTACCCGTGGCGCGATCGAGCGTCACGAAGATCAGGAGCACGGCGTAGATCGGCGCGAGGAGCACCAGGGCGCGGCCGATCACGTCCATGCGGAGGCGGCCGGCCACCGAGAACAGCGAACGCATCGAGACGCCGAACGCCCAGCGCTGCACGAGCATGCTCCACGGGATGAGGAGGGCGACGCCGAGCAGCCCGGACAGGTGCGAGATCGGGGTGAAGCCGACTTCGCCGGCCTTCAGCAGCCCGAGCGCGTCGTTCGCGATCGCCCCGACCGTCTGCAGGACGATTCCGATTCCGAACAGGCCGATGAGGATCAGGACGATGGCGAGGACGCCGCGCCACCAGGACGGGCGCGTCGCCGCGAGTACCTGCTGGTATTCGAGGCCGGCGGGAATCGCGGCCAGCGAACCGCGGCGTGGGTCGTGTCTCGACGCGACCATGTCACACTCCTCTCTCAGCAGCGATCAGCATCCGCTGTCGTGCGATCTCGAGTTCTCTGCGCTGGGCCTCGACGTCGCTCGCGTCGTCATTCCGCTCCTGCATCAGCGCGAGAGCGCTGACCTCGGCCTGGTATCGCCCGAGCAGCTTCGCCGCCGTGCGGCCTCGGGCGCGACGGTGATCAGCGCGCCACCGACGACGCCGGTGCAGACTGTCGAGGCTCGATGCCTCTTCGTAGGCGATCCGTCCTTCGGCGGCGAGCAGCGGCAGTCGGCGTACGATCGCCCGACCTTCCCGACGACGCAGCACGATCGCGAGGACTGCCATGGCGATCATCAGCGGCAGGATCACGACACCGAAGAATTTGAAGACGGCGAACCCGTCGGAGGTGCGCCCGACGATGGCGGCCCAGTCGTACACACCATGAAGGATCAGCGAGGCGACGAGTCCGGATGACGCGACGAGCACCCGGGAGGCGCCGGGAGGCCGGCGGGTCGACAGCGCGATCGTGAGTCCGAACAATGCGACCCAGAACGGATGCAGGAACGGCGCCATGAAGCCGCGGAGCACGAAGGTGCCGATGAACTCGACCATCATCGCGGGGTCGGTCGGGGCTGCCGTGAACTTCACGAAGGCCCGACCGAAGTAGAAGATGTTCTCGGAGAAGGCGAAGCCGGCGCCCGCGAGCCCGCCGAACACGATGCCGTTCAGCAGTCCGCGGATGCGCTGGCGGTGGAAGCGGAACAGCCAGATCAGGAACAGCCCCTTCAACACCTCCTCGGTGATCGGGGTCACGATGAGCGCACTGGCCCACTCCTGGAAGGCAGGTCCAGCGAGAGCGATCGCGAGCTTCTCGAACCCCGCCTGGAAGACGATCGCTCCGAGTCCGGCGAAGGACGCGCCCCAGACGAAGGCGGACAGCAACAGGGAAGGCCGTTCCCGCTCCCAGCGGTCGAGCCACAGGAATGTTCCTCCCGTGACGACGGCGAGGACCACCGCGGGACCGAGGCCGACGACGAAGCCCACGGGTCCGATCTGCGAGAGGCTCCAGGTGTTCGTCAGGATGAGAGCGAACAGGGCGGCCGGGGGCCAGACCCGGTTCCATGGAATCCTGCGCGATGAATGAGGGGTGGTCATGTCTTCCTTCCCGCATCTCGCCGGCGGCAGCGATGCGACATAGAGTGTGTGCGACCAGCAGACACTGTGCCGTCGCGGCATACTCAAATCGGCTGCGTCGGGAGGGGATGGCGACGATGGCCTGGAGCACACGAGAACTCGCCGAACTCGGGGGGACGAGCCTGCGGGCGGTGCGCCACTATCACGAGCAGGGTCTGCTCGAGGAGCCGGAGCGGCTGACCAACGGGTACAAGGTCTACAGGACCGAGCACCTCGTGCGGCTCGTGCAGATCCGTCGCCTCAGCGCGCTGGGGCTGTCGCTCAAGCAGATCGCGGCGATCAACGAGGGCCTCCCCGAAGACAACGAGGCGGCGCTCGACCTGGCCGATGACGAGCTCCGCGCGGCGATCGCCAGACTGGAGAAGGCTCGGGCCGAACTCGCGGACTTCCGACGCCTGCTGGTGCCGGCTGACATGCCGCCGCGCCTGTCTGCGGCGGCGAACACGGCCAAGATCTCTCCGCAGGACCGCGCGCTCTACTCCGTGCTCGCGCAACTCTACGGTGACGAGAGCGCCGACTACTGGCAGCAGATCATGGAGACCTCGACGCGCGATGCGACGGCTCAGGAGTTCGACGCTCTCTCCGCGGATGCGAGCGAGTCGACCCGCGAACGGATCGCCACGCACTTCGCCGAGCAGGCGTCCACGCTCAGCCGCGAGCTCGTCCACCCGGAATCGGTGTCATCTCCCGCCCGCCCCGGAGCGGCGGCGGCCGTCATCGATGTGCTCGTCGACGTCTACACGCCCGTGCAGCTGGATGTCCTGGAGCGCATGTGGAGGAAGATGGCTGCCACGGGAGAGAAGCCGGGGCGCGTCTAGGATGACGGGATGATCGAGGCGACCGGCGACGTACGTGTCCTCGTCGTCGACGATGAGCAGGGCATCCGTGATCTGCTCGCGACGGTGCTCGGTGCACAGGGCTGGGCCGTGCGCACGGCGGGCACGGGGCGTGCCGCCATCGATGAGGCCCTCGCCTTCCGGCCGGAACTGGTCGTGCTCGACATCGTGCTGCCCGATCTCGACGGGCTCAGCGTGCTCCAGCGCATCCGCGCTGTCCTCCCGAGTGTGCGGGTGCTGTTCCTCACGGCGAACGACGCGGTCGAAGACCGGATCGCGGGGATCACGGCCGGCGGCGACGACTACGTGACCAAGCCGTTCAGCGTGGAGGAGGTCGTCGCGCGCCTGCGTGGTCTGCTCCGCCGCGTCGACTGGGACTCCGTTCCCGAGGACGAGGTGCTTCGCGTCGGTGACCTCGAGCTCGTGCCCGGCGGCCACGCGGTGCGACGCGACGACGTGGACATCCGGCTCACCGCGCGCGAGTTCGAGCTGCTGCAGTACCTGATGGCGAACGCCGAACGGGTGCTGTCGAAGGAGCAGATCCTCGAACGGATCTGGGGCTACGACTACGGGCGCGAGTCGAACATCGTCGAGCTCTACATCTCCTACCTCCGCCGGAAGATCGACGACGGCCGCCCGCCGATGATCCACACCATCCGCCGGGTCGGCTACGTGCTCCGCCCGCCTGTCTCCGTGCGGGCGTAGCCGTGATGTCCGATCGCCCGGGGCGTTCGCTCCGCGTCCGCCTCGTCGCCGTCATCGCGGGGCTCATCCTCGTCGCCACGGCGATCGTCGTCACGACCCTGACGTTCATCCTGACCGCCAGCCTCAATCGCCAGCTCGATCGCAGCATCGAGACGGCCTTGAACGCCAGCCTGACGACGATCTACGCCGCGGGCGACGCCTCCGTGAACCTCGCCGAATACAGCGTCGAGAACATCTTCCCCTCATCGGCAGGCAGCTTCCAGGCGATCGTGGTCGACGGAGCCGTGACATCGGCGATGGTGCTCGATCAGGACTACGTCTACCGCCCGCTGAACGACGGCGAGCAGCAGCGACTCCTCGAGGCGCTCGACCGTGACGACGGCGACTACTTCGTGCTGTCGTTCGGCGACGATCGCTACCGTTCGCTCGCGATCACCATCGAGGAAGGCGACGGCACCACCGCGCTCTTCGTCACGGGTGAGCAGGAGAATCCGATCGACTCGACGATCACGGTGTTCCTCCTCTCCGCGGGGGCGGTGACGTTGCTCGTCGCCGCCGGGGCGGTACTGATCGGCTCTCGCATCGTGCGGCGTGCCCTGCTCCCGCTCGATCGCGTCGTGGAGATCTCGGATCAGGTCGCGGACATGCGGCTCTCGGAGGGCGCGATCGTGCTCGACCGGCGCGTGCTCGGTGCCGACGTCGACGAAGGCACCGAGGCCGGTCGCGTGGGACTCGCGCTCAACAGACTGCTCGACAACGTCGAGCAGTCGCTCGACGCCCGCCATCGAACAGAAGAGGCGATGCGCCGCTTCGTGGCAGAGGCCAGTCATGAACTGCGCAATCCGCTCGCGTCGATCCGGGGCTATGCCGAGCACTACGCCGCGACATCCGGAGTGCCGGACGACGCCCGCGGCGGCTTCGAACGCGTCGCCGCCGAGTCCGAGCGCCTGGGCGCCCTCGTCGATGAACTGCTGACCCTCGCGAAGCTCGACGCCGGGCGAGTCCTCCGCCGAGACACCATCGACCTCTCTCTGCTCGTGATGGAGACGGTGGCCGATGCGCGCATGGCGATGCCCGACCACGAGTGGCGGATCGTGCTCCCCGACGAACCGGTCCTCGCCGACGCCGACGAGGCCGCGGTCCGCCAGGTCCTCGTCAACCTCTGCGCCAACGCGGGCGCACACACTCCGCCCGGCACCACGGTCACCGTGTCAGCCCGCACCGAAGACCGCAGCGCTGTGATCGAGGTCAGCGACACCGGCCCCGGCATCCCGCCGGAGACGCTCCCCATCATCTTCGACCGCTTCAGCCAGGGCGACCCCTCTGTCTCGCTGCGCTCACGGAAGTCAGGCTCCATCGGACTCGGGCTCGCGATCGTCGCCGCGATCGCGAAAGCATCCGACGGGGAGATCACGGCGCGAAGCGTTCCGGGTGTGACGGTCTTCCGGTTCACCGTCCCGGCTCACGACGCTTAAGTTGGG
Organism: Microbacterium luteolum; assembly: GCF_039533965.1. Taxonomy (NCBI): domain Bacteria; kingdom Bacillati; phylum Actinomycetota; class Actinomycetes; order Micrococcales; family Microbacteriaceae; genus Microbacterium; species Microbacterium luteolum. The sequence goes on along the minus strand of NZ_BAAAUN010000001.1, from coordinate 2,402,592 downwards.
CTTAGCTTGGCCGCCTATGGTCTGGCGACATGAGCAAGAAGACATGGATCATCAGCGGATCGTGCCTCACCGCGGTCGTGGTCGCCGCCGTGATCATCGCCTTCACGAACCCGTTCGCTGCGCCGCCCGTCGCCAAGGCGGCAACGGTGACGGCCGAGGTCGGCACCGTCACGACAGTCGTCAGCGGCAAGGGGGCGATCGCCGCGGCGGCGACGTCGAACGCGTCCTTCGTGAAGCCCGGGACCATCACGGGCATCGCTGTCACCGTCGGGCAGACCGTCGCGGTCGGTCAGGACCTGGCCACGACCGATCCGGCCGACGCCGACCGTGAGCTGAACAAGGCGCAGAGTGCGCTCTCCGCCGCAGAGAGTGCACTCGAGAACGCTCGCAGCTCCTATTGGACCGCCTCGAAAGCGCTCGACTCCGCCCGCGCTGCATTCGCCGCCGCCCCCGCGGATGCACCGGAACGCGCGACCCTGGGCGATGCCGTCCGCGAGCAGGAGATATCGCTCCCGTCCAGGGACACGGAGGTGGTCGCCGCCGCGAAGACCCGCGATGATGCCGCGGCCGAAGTCGCAGCGGCGCAGGCGGCACGCGACCAGACCGTGCTGAAGGCGCCGATGGCCGGTGTCGTCACGGCGATCAACGGCACGGTCGGCTCTGTCGCCTCGGGCGGCGGCAGCTCCAGCGACTCCGCTGGCTCCGGATCCGAGAAGCCGCCGGCCGGCCTCATCACGATCTCCGACGTCTCCGCGCTGCGCGTGACGGCGTCGATTCCCGAGGCCGACATCGCGAAGGTGGTGCTCCAGCAGACGGCCGTCGTCGCGCTCGCGGCCTCGGGCGACGCACCGATCAGCGGGACGGTGATATCCGTCGCGCCGACCCCGCAGACGACGACGGAGGGCGTGGTCACCTACGCGGTCACGATTCAGCTCATCGATCCGCCCGCGGGGATCAAACTCGGCCAGACCGGGTTCGTGAGCATCGCGACGGCGGAGGCGGCCGATGTGGTCACACTCCCGAGCGAAGCGGTCAAGCTCACCGCACCGGGTGAGGGCACCGTGCAGCTCGTGGTGAAGAAGGGGGCGCCGGCGAAGACCGTGAAGGTCAAGACCGGTCTCACCGGCAACGGGCTCGCCGAGATCACCGACGGAGTCTCTGCGGGCGATGTCGTCGAGATCGGTTCGGCGACTCCGAGCGAGGATCCCGGGACGGAGGAGCCCGTCTCATGAGCATCGCCATCGAACTCACCGACGTCCGCCGCAGCTATGGCAGCGGCACCGGTGTCGTGCATGCCCTCGACGGCGTCGACCTCGTCGTGCCCGACGGAGAGTTCCTCGCCATCGTCGGACGCTCCGGCGCCGGGAAGTCGAGCCTCCTGAACATCCTCGGCTGTCTCGACAGGCCGAGCTCCGGTTCGCTCGCCATCGCGGGGCAGCGGGTGTCCGAGCTGCCCGAGAGAGAGGTCGCGCGCATCCGGAACATGCAGATCGGGTTCGTCTTCCAGTCTTTCAATCTCATCCCGGCTCTGACGGCCGTCGGCAACGTCGAGCTGCCCATGGCGTATGCCGGCGTCGGACGGGCGGAGCGGCGCGAGCGCGCCCTCGAAGCGCTCGCCCGGGTGGGGCTCGACGGCCGCGAGCATCATCGGCCCAACCAGCTCTCCGGAGGGCAGCAGCAGCGCGTCGCGGTGGCTCGTTCGCTCGTCAACCGCCCCGCGTTCATCCTTGCCGACGAGCCGACCGGCAACCTCGACTCCCGTGCGACCGACGATGTGCTCGGAATCTTCGAGGAGCTCCACCGCGACGGTGCGACCGTCGTCATCATCACGCACGAGGATGATGTCGCGGCCCGCGCCGAGCGCGTGATCGTGATGCGCGACGGGCGCATCGAGAGCAGTCGCACCAACGAGGAGGCGGCCGCATGAACATCCTCGAAACCGTCGTCGTCGCCTCGCGGGGGATCGCCGGCAACCTCACCCGCTCCATCCTCACCGTGCTCATGGTCGTCATCGGCGTCGGCTCCGTCATCACGCTGGTCGCGGTCGGCAACGGCACGACGAAACAGGTGAACGATCAGATCGCCTCCCTCGGTGCGTCGGCCGTCGACGCCTATCCGGGCTTCGATCCGCAAGGCTTCATGCCGGCACCGCTCACACAGGAGGATGCCGATGCCCTCGCGAAGAGTCCGCTCGGGCCGGACATCACTCTCGTCGCCCCCATCTCGGCCGCCACCGCCAAGGTCGTCGCCGGTGACAAGTCGAGTTCGGCCTACGCCACGGGGACGACCCCGGACTACTTCACGATCAAGAACTCCCGAGTCGTCGAGGGGCGGGTGTTCTCCCCGTCAGACGTCTTCGGCGGCGAGGCGGTCGCCGTCATCGACGGGACGCTCGCGAAGATCCTGTTCCCCGACCAGCCCTCGGTCGTCGGCAAGACGATCCTCGTCGCGGGCAGCCCGATGAAGGTGATCGGTGTGCTCGCGCCCACGGCTGTCGACAAGAAGTTCGGCACGGGGGGATCCGAAGGCAACCTGTTCGCTCCCATCGATCGTGTGCGGGCGACCATCAGCGGCTTCGGACCGCTCGCGGGTGTCGTCTTCAGCGCGAAGTCGCCGGAGACCGTGGATGCCGCGAAACAGCAGGCGACGGCCATCCTCACGGCACGCGGGTCGACGGAACCGAGCTTCTACTCCTCGGATGAGCTGCGCGAGACGCTCGGCGGCGCACAGGAGAGTCTGAACGGCATGCTCGCGAGCGTGGCGGGCATCAGCCTGCTCGTCGGCGGTATCGGCGTCACGAACGTCATGCTGCTCACGGTGCGCGAGCGCACGCGGGAGATCGGCATCCGCAAGGCGCTCGGTGCGCAACCGGGCTCCATCGCGGGGCAGTTCGTGCTCGAGGCGACCGTGCTGAGCGTCGTCGGCGGCGGGCTCGGTGTGCTGCTTGCACTCGTCGTGGCGTTGTTCCCGATCAACGGGGTGCAACCGCTCATCGACGGACCGACGGTGCTGCTGGCCGCAGGGCTCTCGGTCATCATCGGAGTGTTCTTCGGAACGTATCCGGCAGTGCGCGCGGCGCGGATGAATCCGGTCGAGGCGCTGCGGGTCGGTACCTGAGGCGCGCGTGGCCGGCTGCCGGTTCGCCGGAGGTGGCGGAGGCGTACGGACGCGACGTCAGGCGGCGCTGAGCTCCACGCGCCGGTCGCCGCGCACGAGGTCACGCGCAGCGCGGACGACCTCGACGGCCGTCGGCCGCTCACGCGGGTCGAGGCGCGTCATGTGCTCCAGCAGTCGTCGCCAGTCGCCGTCGACGGATGCCGGGATGAACGGCTTCGTGCTCAGGCGCCTGATCGCGGCCGCGCGGCCCGTGCCGAGAGCGGCGTATCCGGCCTCGCCGGTGAGGGCTTCGAGCATGACCAGGCCGAGCGCGAAGACATCGACCGCGGTGCCGGGGTCGGCGTCGCGCAGCTGCTCCGGCGCCATGTAGGTGAGGGTGCCCAGGACATGGCCCGACGAGGTCATCCGCGCATCGTCGAGCGCGCAGGCGATGCCGAAGTCGGCGAGCTTCGCGGCCCATTGCCCTCCGCGGCGTGTGCGACGCGGCGCCAGCAGCACGTTCGACGGCTTCACGTCGCGATGGACGATGCCGGCGGCGTGCACGGCGGCGAGACCCTCGGCGAGATCGCGGGTCAGGTGGGCGAGCTGCCGTGGCGGGATCGGTCCCGCGGTCATGCGCTCGGCGAGCGTCGGCCCGTCGACGAATTCCATGACCAGGTACTGGGGCCGGCGACGCCGCAGCTGCGCGTCGAACAGCGCGACCAGCGAGGGGTGGCTCAGCGAGGCGAGGAGGGCCTCCTCCGTGCGCGCGTTATCCGCCGATCGAAGCGCGCCTTCGCCGCGGTGGAGCATCTTGATCGCGACGGTGCGCCCCAGGTGCGTGTCCTCGGCGCGGTAGACGGTGGCGGTGCCGCCCTGGCCGACCCGGTCCTGCAGGACGTAGCGTCCGTCGAGCAGAGCGGACGTCGGAGAGAGAACCTCCAGCGTCATCACGCACTCCTCGTTCGCGGCATCCGGGTCTTGCCGTCCATGACAGTATCCCGCGCCATCCTGGGCGTAACCTGCCTTGACGCGCCGCCGAATCGGTGGATGAGAGGCCGATCGACGCCGAATGCGACACCGCGGAGGCGTACCATCGCCACCAGGCGCGCACGTCGCGCAGAGGTCGCACACGTACTCGGAGGGAATCCCATGCAGCTGGCGATGATCGGACTCGGACGGATGGGTGCGAACATCGTTCGCAGACTGATGCGGCAGGGGCATGACTGCGTCGTCTACGACGTGAACGCGGAGGCCGTGCAGGCGCTGGTCGCCGAGGGTGCGGTCGGCGCCGACAGCATCCCGGATCTGGTCTCGAAGCTGCAGGTGCCGCGCGCCGTCTGGATGATGGTGCCCGCCTCGCTCACCGGCCAGGTCGCCGACGAGGTAGCTGCCGTGTTGGAGCCCGGCGACGCGCTCATCGACGGCGGCAACTCGAACTACCGCGACGACGTCCGCCGCGCGGCCGTGTTCCGCGAGAGCGGCATCGACTACCTCGACGTCGGCACCAGCGGCGGCGTCTTCGGGCTGGAGCGCGGCTACTGCCTGATGGTCGGCGGACCGGATGCCGCGGTGCAGCGCCTCGAGCCGATCTTCCGCACGATCGCGCCGGGTCCCGGTGAGATCGAGCGCACGCCCGGACGCAGCGGCGACTTCGCTCCCGAGGAGCAGGGCTTCCTGCACTGCGGTCCCTCGGGTGCCGGGCACTTCGTGAAGATGGTGCACAACGGCATCGAGTACGGGATCATGGCGGCGCTCGCCGAGGGTCTCAACCTGCTCGAGAACGCGGATGCCGGCATCCGCGAGGCCCAGCACTCCGCCGAGATCGCCCCGCTCGAGGAGCCGGAGTTCTACCAGTTCCCGATCGACACCGCCAAGGTCTCGGAGCTCTGGCGGCGCGGATCCGTCGTCTCGTCATGGCTGCTCGACCTCACCGCGGCGGCGCTGAACCAGAACCCGACCCTCGACGGCCTGGCCGGGCGCGTGTCGGATTCCGGCGAAGGACGTTGGACGGTCAAGGCGGCCGTCGACGTGGGCGTGCCGGTGCCGGTGCTCGCGGCATCCCTCTTCGAGCGCTTCGCGTCGCGCGACGAGGATCGCTTCGCCAACCAGGTGCTGTCGGCCATGCGGCTGCAGTTCGGCGGGCACCAGGAGCTCCCGTCCGGCGACGTGCTGGAAGCTGGGAGCCGCCGGTCGGAGTCCGGCAAGGGCAGCTGAGCGGCACGAGTTCGATCCGCGTTCGCGTCATGCGCGGAAACGCGGCATGCATCGAACCCGGTTCGTCCGTATGTTGGGGCAGATGAGCGAGGACTGTCCGCCCCTCCCGTCGCATCCGTTCGACGCGCGTACGCGCCTGCACCTCGACCGGCCGCACAGCCGCAAGTGGAGCCTGCATCCCGGCCGGATCGGCGCCTGGGTGGCGGAGATGGACTTCGGGATCGCCCCCGAGATCGCCGCGGCGATGCATCGGGCCATCGACGAGGAGAACCTCGGCTACCTGTCGCCGCCGGTGGCTGCGGAGCTCGGCGAGGCGACGTCCGATTGGATGCGCGAGGAGTACGGCTGGACCGTCGATCCCGAGCGCGTGCATCCGGTCTCCGACGTGATGGCTGTTCTCGGCGTCGCGGTGCAGGAGTATGCGCCCGCCGGGTCGGCCGTGATCGTGCCGACGCCGGCCTACATGCCGTTCCTGACATATCTTCCTGCGATCGGGCATCCGGTCATCGAGGTGCCGGGCGTCGAGGTCGATGGGCGTTGGCAGCACGACCTGCAGCGCATCGACGAGGCCTTCGCCGCCGGTGCCCGCACGCTCGTGCTCTGCAACCCGCACAACCCCACCGGGACGATCGCGGATCGCGCCGAACTCGAGGCGATCGCCGAGATCGTCGAGCGGCACGGCGGTCGGGTGTTCGCGGATGAGATCCACGCGCCGCTGCGCTACGACGGTCGGCCGTTCGTCCCCTACGCGTCGGTGTCGGAGGCGGCGGCCGCGCACACCGTGACCGGCACGAGCGCCTCGAAGGCCTGGAACATCCCCGGACTCAAGACCGCGCAGCTGATCACCTCGAACGATGCCGACCAGGAGCGGTACCGGCGGTTCGGATTCGCGGTGCAGCACGGCGCGGCGACCCTCGGTGTCGTCGCGTCGACGGCCGCATATCGGCACGGCCGGCCCTGGCTGACGGACGTCATCGAGTACCTCGACGGATCGCGGCGGGTGCTCGGCGACCTCGTCGCGACGCATCTTCCCGGGGCTGTGTATCGCGTGCCGGAAGCGACATATATCGGTTGGATCGACGCCCGCGCGCTCGAACTCGAGGGGCCGCCGGCGGAGTTCTTCCGCGAGCAGGCCGGTGTCGTGCTCACCGAGGGGCGTCTGCTCGGCCGGGGATACGAGGAGTTCGTGCGGGTCGTGTTCGCCACGCCTCGCCCTGTGCTTGGTGAGGCCTTCGAATCCATGGGCGAGGCTCTCCGCCGCGTTTCCTGACGTCGGTGCGGCGGCGACGTATTTCTCTGTCAAGGGGCTCTCTCATGTCGGTGCCGCATCGTAGAAAGGAACGCGAGAGAAAGGACACGGCATGGCCGCAGGCGACATCGAGACTTTTCAGCGCGACGGGATCTGGTTCAACCGCATCGAGGGGGAATCGCGCACGTTGGGCGCGAGCTTCCTGAACGAGGCCGAGGCCGTCAAGGTCGGGCGGGGAGCGGCCGTCGCGCGTCAGGTCGTCCACACCGTGCGCACGGAAGAGGGTCCTTCGCCCGACAGCGGCGCCTATGCCGTCCATCCCCGCGACCTGATCGGCTGAGGGGTGCCTCTCGAGACCCATGCCGACGGTCAGCCGGACCGTCGCATGCTCCTGCAGGTATGCGTCAACGGCGCGCGAGATGTGGCGCAGCATCCGTGGTTGAGCACCGATGCGACGGTCGTGGCGGGCGACGCGGCGCAGGCGGTGGCTGCGGGAGCCGGTGCGATCCACGTGCATGCGAAGGACGAACGCGGTCGCGACAGCCTGGAGGGTGACGATGTCGCGCAGTGGCTCCGCGCGGTGCGAGCGGCCTGCCCCGGCATCGCCGTCGGCGTGACGACCGGCGCCTGGGCCGAACCCGACGTCGAGCGGCGCCTTGCCGCGATCGCCGGATGGACGGAGCTCCCGGACTTCGCCTCGGTGAACTGGCACGAGGCCGGTGCCGACGAGGTGGCTGCGCTGCTGCTCCGCCGCGGCGTCGGCATCGAGGCGGGGATCTGGGACTCCTCGGGCCTGGAGGCGTGGCGGCGGTCGCCCGTTCGCGGTGACTGCCTCCGTGTGTTGATCGAGCTTCCTGACGAGGCGGCCGACGTCGTGCGCGGTCATGCCGAGGGACTGATCGCACATGTCGCGGCCGAGGAGCCGGGCATCCCGATCCTCCTTCACGGCGAAGAGGGTTCCGCGTGGGCGGCTTTCGACCTCGCCGTCGAGCTGGGCCTGGATTCGCGGATCGGTCTCGAAGACGTGCTGACTCTGCCCGACGGGATGCCGGCCTCGACGAACGCCGCCATGGTGCGGGCCGCGGTCGGACGGATGCCGGTGCGTCCGACCGAATAGTTTGCCTTGTGGCATAGTTTCCGCAATACTGTTCCGCATGGCTAACCATTCGCAGCCGCTGGACGAGGTCTTCCTCGCCCTCGCGGATCCGACCCGACGCGAAGTCGTCCGCCGTCTCGGGCGCGGCCCCGTGAGCGTCGGCGACCTGGCGCGTCCGTTCCCGATCACCCTCCCGTCCTTCATGAAGCACGTGCGGGCGCTCGAGGCGAGCGGGCTCATCCGCACGGCGAAGTCGGGCAGGGTGCGCACCTGCACGCTCAACCGCGAGCGGCTGGCGGTCGTCGATGACTGGCTGGCCGAGCAGCGGAGCCTCTGGGAGGGGCGCACCGACCGCCTCGAGAACTTCCTCGCCAATCCTCAGGAGACATCATGACCGACATGACCATCGACCCCGACCACGACCTCAGCCTGCAGCGTGTGATCCGCGCATCGCCGTCAGACGTCTGGCGCGCATGGACGGAGCCCGCGCGGCTCGAGAAGTGGTGGATCCCGGCCCCCATGGTCACCCGGGTCGACCGACTCGACGTCACTCCGGGCGGCGGCTTCGTCACGCGCATGAGCGAGAACGGGGGCGAGTTCGTGCCGCACACCGATTCGGTGTTCCTGGTCGTGGAGGACGGGCGGCGGCTCGTGTTCACCAATGCGGTGACGAGCGCGTGGCGTCCGGCCGATCCGGAGCCGGTGGCGATGACCGCGGAGATCATCCTCGGCGACCACCCCGAGGGCACGGACTACCGCGTGGTCGTGCGCCACGGAACCCCCGCGGCGCGCGCGCACCACCAGGAGCTGGGCTTCTTCGATGGCTGGGGTTCGGTCACCGCGGCGCTCGCGGAACTGGTCGAGAAGGAGGCTTCGGCATGAAGCTCAGCGTCCCCGGCGGTCCTGCGTTGGTCTGACTCGTTCGGGAGTCTGGCGGGGGAGTCGGCGCGGACGAATCGCGGATGGAATGACGAATCTCGGAGACTTCTCCGGACTTTCCTCCGTGATTCGTCTCTTTCTCCGCGAATCGTCGGGCCCGTCGCCCACCGGCGCGGTCCTCTCCCTCCCCGGTCGTTGAGCGAGCGCCAGCGAGACGAAATGAGCCCCGCCGGGTTCCTCATCGGTAAGAGGGGTCGTGCTAGTTTTTCGGGAGCGTCGCGTGTCGGTGGCAGGCTGTGTCAGACATGGAGGCGTGGGATCCGAAGGAGCACGACGATGAACACGTCGACCCCTTCGCCCTCACGTGACTGAGGGCGAGAAGACCAGGCTCGTGGCCTGGAGTATGGAACTGCGCAGCGTCCACGAGCGGTTGCGCAAAGCACTGTCGGTCACGCAGGAGGCTCTCGCTTCCGGCGAACCACCTGGCGGATCGGCAACTCGCGATCTGCTGCTGTTCTGCCATGGCTTCTGCGCGGCGTTGACGGGGCATCACGAGGGTGAGGATCGGGAGCTCTTCCCGGCGATCGCCGCGGCGCACCCGGAACTGCGCGACACGCTGCGCAAGCTCGAGCAGGATCACTCGATGATCGGGCACCTGATCGGCGGACTGCAGGCCGCGGTGGACTCGGCCGCATCACCCGACGAGCTGTCGAGGCATCTCGAGGGCATCGCGGCGATCATGGAGAGTCACTTCCGTTTCGAGGAGCGGCAGCTGCTGTCGGTGCTCGAGACGCTGGAGCTGGATGCTGATCCGGGGAGGGTGCTCGGGCCGCTGTGATGCTCAGCGCGCGGGGATGCGCTGCCAGCCCGGCCAGTGCGGGCGGTCGACGATGCAGAAGCGGTTGCCTTCGGGGTCTTCCAGGATGATGTAGTCGGCGTCGTCCGGTCGTCCGTCCCAGGGCACCTCGCGCGCGCCGAGCTCGACGAGTCGCCGTACCTCAGCGTCCTGATCCTCGGCGTAGACGTCGAGATGGATGCGCGGGGGCAGCACGCGTACGGAGTGATGAGCGTCGAGCGCGATGCACGGAGCATCCGCGTAGCGCGGCTTGAGCACGGCCCAATCGTCCTCAGGCGCATCGCGCTCGATGTAGTCGAGAGCGGCCTTCCAGAACTCGAGCTGAGAAGGCAGGTCATTCACGCGGATGACGATCGAGACGATGGCGAGCATAGGGCGAGCGTAGGCAATCGCCGATGAGGTGACCAGCCCCTTGCACGGCCAGCCCTCCGCGGTCGCTCAACCGCGTTCGAGTGCCCTTTCGGCGAGGCCGGCCTGAAGGGCACGCGACACCTCGACTCCTCGTGACGCATCCCACGACTCGGTGCTCAGGGCTGAGGTGAACTCCCGGGTTTCCGATTCGGCCAACCGTCGGGCCAAGTCCTCCGCGTTGCTCGTCGACAGCTGACCTCGAACATCGCGTCCGAGGAGATGCGCCGAAGCCAGATCGACATCGAACCCGTACTGTTCGGTGACGTCGATCTCGTCTCCGTAGATTCGATCCTGCACAGCGTCCGCCACCGAGTACCAGCTCAGGACTGTGGCGATGTCTTCGGCATCCTTGTACTCTCCGTATTCGGAACGGTCGACCCATGCGCGGAGCTTCAGCGCCGCGTATCCAGCCGGGGACGCGATCAGGATCTTGCGGCCTGTGCCGGGAAGATCGATGGGGAGCGCATGTTCGAACACGTCCTCGAAGCCGAAGACCACGAGGTCCTCTTCGCGCGCGCCCGGATTCGAGATGCCGATCGGGTCTTCGATCGCCGCGCCGAAGGGCATCACGTCGACCAGGACACCCGCGATCCGGTAGCGGATGCCGCTGCTGCCGTCGCGGGTGAAAGCGCGGTCGATCCGCTCGAAGGCATCCCAATCCGCGAGAGCGATCCCGAAATCGAGGTCCCCTGTGGTGCGGGTGACGCTCGTGTGCCCGAGCGCCCGATGCAGGATGTCTCGACACTGAGCCCCGACGAGCATGATGCATTCCGGTTCGACGAGTGCCGCCGCGGTGAGTTCATCCACGACGAGCTCTACGTCGTCAAACAGTCGGGGGCTTACGCGCGTGAAGTCCAACATGCTCCGAACGATAGCGCTCCGCGGCCTCGCGTTGGCGGGATTCCCCCGAGGCGATGAGGTCGGCATAGACCAGCAGGGGAGGAGCGATCCGAACGCGCCTCATCACATCGTCCTGCGGCGCGTTCCAGAACAGTGGACGCACGAAGATGTTGGGGTTGCTCGCGCGTGCCGTCCACCTCCCGGCAGCTGCTGCCTGACGGGGGATGTCGTCGCAGTAGAGGCTCCAGGTGGTGTGGCGCGGTATCCACTCGGCAGCTGCTTCGCCACTCAGGTAGATCTCCGGGCCGTCCTCCGAAAGCCCGTCCGGATCGAAACTCCCTTGAAAGGCGCGCGTGTTCTCCGGTGAACCCAGTCCTGCAGGGAACGAAGCGACCCAGCCGTCCACGAGGGCATCGACGTTGTTCAAGCGTCGGCCGTGCCGCCCGCCCCCGAACGCTTGGAGGTAGTTCGCCGCTTCCAGGTCGACGAGCGTCTTCTGAGCGAAGCCGACAGACACCTTTGCGGTGTCCGCGATCTCGCGAAGCTTGGCGTTGACGATGTCAGGCCAGCTGAGCAGGGCGAAGATCACCTGGGCTCGTTTCGGACTGAAGAGATTCGACGCGGCCGGCTTCTCTCGATGCAGCGCTGCGATGGGGTCTCCACTTCGGCCGCGGACGTCGATGAGCACGTCGTCGAACGCGAGATATGCGTTCCCGTTCGCGTCCAGGAAGTTGACGCCGAGCTGGCGTAGGCGATCAGCATTGCGCGGCGTGATCTTCGCCCCGAGGAGGAGCAGCGGGTGTCCGGTCCACCTTTCGCTCGGGTAGTTGGTGGGCATGCTCATGTGCGGGCTCATCACCGCGAGGTAGTCGCGGGCCTGGCGACCCCGACGAACCTCTGCGACCGTCATGTCCTCGCCTCGCGCAAGGGGCTCGAGTCCGGAGAGCCCGATGCCGTATCGGTCTGCGTGCGTGCGCAGCGCGTCGATCAGGTCGCCCTCCATCGCCCCTCCAATTATCCTCAACACCGATTTATCCTCCGAGCATAATCCTTAGTCGAGGAAAATATTCGATTTCGGGTCGAGGTTTTGGAACGGACGCGTTAGCGCACGCCGCTTACTGCACCGACCATCCCCCGTCGCTGGCGAGGATCGCGCCGTTGATGTTGACCGCGTCGTCCGACAGCAGGAACGTGATCGACGCCGCGAGGTGCTCGGCCGTCGCGACGGTCGGGATCGCCTGCTGGAACGGACCCAGGCGGCCGGAGCCGTACTCCGACATGTTCGGGGGCATCGGGATGCCGGTGGCGACGCCGCCCGGAGCGACCGAGTTCACGCGGATGCCCTTCGGCCCATACATGAACGCGGCGGACTTCGTGACGCCGATGATGCCGTGCTTGCTGGCGGTGTAGGCGTTGCCGGAGGAGTTGCCGCGCAGGCCGGCCTCGCTCGAGACATTCAGGATCGCGCCGCGACCCGCCGCCTCCATGACCGGGAGCACCGCACGCATGAGCTTGAACGGCGCGGTGAGGTTGATCGCGATGACGCGGTCCCACACGGCATCCGTCGTCTCGCCCGCGGGGGAGAAGTCGTCGTTGATGCCGGCGACGTTGGCGAGGCCGTCGATGCGGTCGCCCGCCGCGGCGAGGACGGCGTCGATCGCGTCCTGCTTCGTGAGGTCGCCGGGAACCGTGACGATGTCGGCATCCGCGAGCTCAGCCTTGAGGGCGTCGAGCTTGTCGGCGGCGATGTCGCTGGCGATCACGCGTCCGCCTTCGCGCGCGATGCGCGAGGCCGTGGCCCTGCCGATGCCGGAAGCGGCGCCGGTGACGATCACGGTCTTGCCGGCGAAGCGTCCGGAGGTGGGCTTCTCGGTCCAGCCCGTGGACTCGTCGTCCGCGGGGATCTCGCCGCCGTTGACCGCGCGCACGAGGTCGTCGACGATCGACTGCGGCATGGCGCCCTGGCTCATCGCGACGAGCTGCTGCAGCGGCAGGCCGAGCACGGGAGTCAGCAGGGAGGGGTCGGCGCCCGTCTTCTCGAACAGTTCGCGGATGAGCGGTCCGCCGGTCGGGTCGTTCATCCAGTCGCCGATGGTGGAGTGTGCGGTGAGGGCCATGCTCGTTCTCCTTGCTCGAGTTTCGCAACGGTGCGTCTACTTATATTTCAGTGTACGCCTGAGTACGCTCGGATGGTGCCTCGTCCCCGCAGTGAGAAAGCCCGCCAGTCGGTGCTCGACGCGATGCGCGCTGCGCTGTCGAGCCACGCGTACGAGGCGGTGACGATCGAGGGGCTGGCGGATGCCGCGGGCGTCTCGAAGCAGACCATCTACCGGTGGTGGCCGTCGAAGGCCGCGATCCTCGGTGAAGCACTGCTCGAAGGCGGGTTGCCCGGCGCGGATGTCGCCGTGCCGTTCACCGCGGACCTCGCCGCCGATCTGCGCGCCTGGTTCTCCGAGATGAGCGCGTCGCTGGCGGATGCCGACGGCGTCGCGATCGCGCGAGCGCTGATCGTGATCACGGCATCCGATCCCGAGCTCGGGCTCGCACTGAACGAGAAGCTCGCCGCGCCGATCCGCGAGTGGGTGTCGGGGCGGATGGCGCTGGCTGTCGACGCCGGCGATGTGCGGGCGGATGCCGATGCCGCCGCGATCGCGGACCAGTTCGTCGCGATGGCGAGCTACGCCGCGCTGCTGGGTCGTCCGTTGGACGAGGCGCGGGTCGAGGCGACTGTGGCGGTGCTGCTGCGGGGGATCGCGGCTCCCAGTCGTTGAGCACCCTCCCGGTCGTTGAGCGACGAGCGCAGCGAGGAGACGAAACGTCGGCTCCGCTCCGACGCTAGGCTCTGCCCATGACTGAGTCTGCAGACGAGCCGACGCTGTCACTGATCCAGCAGCGGATGGAGCTGCAGCGGCGCAGATCCTGGGCGACGTATCAGATCGTCATCTCGTCGGTCCTCGCCGTGTTCTGGGTGGTGTTTCTCATCATCGGCGGGCCCGACCTCATCCGTGCTGCACTTGTGCTCGTCGTGCTGATCGGCGCGGCGATGGGCGTGGTTCAGCGTCGCCGAGCTCAACGAGATCTTCGCGCGTTCGCGGAGCGATACGGCGCGGATGCGGGAGTGCAGAAGCGAATCGATTGACCTGCGGCGACCGTGAGCGGTTGCCTCGCACGAAACGCCTTTCCAGCCGTGCTAGAAGTTGCCCTCGGCGACCTGGAAGCACACCAGTCCGCGAGACCGCCACATCTTCACCACGCTGCGGCGATCGTCGACGACGCCGATGACGGTGAAGCGAGGCGCGATGCGGGAGTCGTAGATCTCGGCCTTGACGATGTGGTCGGGGCGCGTGTCTCCGGTGCGGCGGAGAAGAAGCCGATCGAAAGGGACGTCGTTGAATGTCAGCCAGGCTTCGGTCGCACGCCGCGCTGTCTCGTCGCGGCCCGAGACGACGATGAGTTCGTCGACGTCGGGGTGTGCGGCGAAGGCCTGGGCTGCGAGCACGACCGGATGATTCGGCGTGTCGATCGAGACCTTGCGCATGTCGTACGGCGAGCGGTCGCCGATGAGCGCAAGAGTGCCGTCAACGTCGAAGATCCAGGCGCGCGGACGATCATGAGGCATGGTGCGAGGGTAGTGGGTTGTCGTAATTCGTGGCGCGTGCTTTCAGTGCGTCCCCGACCTGTTGATCGTGAACTCCACGGTGCCGCTGACGGTCTGCACAGGGAACACGTCTTCGTATGCGGGGATGCGGACGAGGATCACGCCGATGCCGGTCGTGCCGGCGGTCGGCAGATCGACCTCGAGGAAGTGAGGACGATCGCCGGCCGGGACCGGCTGTCCGGACGCGTTGGTGGCATGGACCGGGCAGGTGCCGGGGATGAGGTCGTGGTGGCTGCCGTCGTCGACGATGACGGTGGTCCCTCTTGGGATCGTCACGGTGGCGCTCACTGTGTGATCCTCTCAGGCTTTCGGTCGGCGGTCGTGCACGCGTCGTGACAGCAACGCGACGACGAGTGCGGAACCTGTCAGCCCGGCCGCGACCCAGACCGGCCCGAGCAGCCCCGCGCCGGTCGCCAGCGCGAATCCGCCGAGCACCGGCCCGACTGCCGCCCCCACATTCAGCGCGGCCGTCGCGTACGACCCGCCCATCGTCGGAGCACCGGATGCCGCGTAGAGCACCCGTGCGATGAGCGTGCTGCCCACACCGAACGACAGCATCCCCTGAAGGAACACCAGGGCGAGCAGCGGCACCGGGTGCGATGCGACCAGGGCCATCGCGACCCAGCCGGCAAGCAGCAGCGGTCCGCCGATGCCGAGCACGAGACCCGGATGCCGGTCCGACAGTCGTCCCGCAATGGTCACGCCAAGGAACGATCCGACACCGAACAGCACCAGCGCGACCGAGATCCATCCGGCATCCAGGTGGGCGACGTCGGTGACGACCGGGGCCAGGAAGGTGAACGCCGCGAAAGTGCCGCCGTTGACGAGGGCTCCGAGAGTCATCGCGAGGAGGAGGCGCGGCGAGGTCAGCTCGCGCAGCTCCTGCCGAAGCGATGATGGTGCGTCACGCCCCGCTCGTGCCGGGATGCCGCGCAGCACCCCGAGCGCCGCCGGCAGGCAGAGGATGGCGATCGCCCAGAAGGTCGACCGCCATCCGAGCGCGGTGCCGAACAGCGCGCCCGCGGGGACGCCGGCGACGGTGGCGATGGTCGTGCCCGAGAGTAGGACCGCCAGAGCGCGCCCCTTCCGGTCGGCGGGGACGAGCGATGTGGCCGTGGTCAGCGCGACGGCGAGGAATCCCGCGTTCGCGAGAGCGCTCAGGATCCGCGTGAGCAGCAGGATCGAGAACGTCGGGGTGAGGGCTCCGACGACGTGGCATCCGGCGAAGATCAGCAGGCAGGCGATCAGCGTGAGCCGTGGCGGCCAGCGGCGGGCGAAGGCTGCCATGAGTGGTGCACCGACGACCATGCCGACGGCGAAGGCCGAGGTCAGCAGGCCGGCCGTGCCGACCGAGACGTCGAGGTCGCTCGCGATGGCGGGCAGCAGTCCCGCGAGCATGAATTCCGAGGTGCCCATGACGAAGACCGCCAGGGCAAGCAGATAGAGAGAGAAAGGCATCGAGTACTCCGAGGTGAAAGATCAAGAAATGGAGCTTCTTGGTCACCACGGCCATCGCCCGGGGACGACAGATCGGCGCCCGCACAGACAGCGGGCGTCGGGTTCAGCGGATCCGGGGGCTGGCGGTGTGACCGGCAGCCCCTGACCTGTCTGACTCAGGACTCGACATGGGGACGACTCTATTACGCGCGCGGCGCCCGTGCTCGACGGTAGTGCAGCGTCATGACGATGAACCAGGTCATCAGAATCAGGACGGCGGGCACCTGGAACCAGAGCTGATGTTCCGGGAGGGCCACGCCGAGCGCGATGCCGGCGAAGAATGCGACGAGCGTGAGAACCGTAAAGATCATCCGTGAGGCCGGTCGGGTGATGGTCCGGAACCAGGACTGCTCAGTGTCGACGGCCTTGGTCATGATCTCTCCTGAATCGGCATTTCTCAGACGTTCCTGCTCGAACGCCGCTGAAGCACAAGGGTCGACAACACGGTAGCGCCGATCGCGACCCCGTACAGGTACGGCATCCACGCGACGAATGGGACGGCTGCGCCGACGAGCATCGCCGGAACGGACAGAAGCGTGGCGATGACAAGCAGCATCGAGACCCCTGACGCGATCAGGACCGCGATCGTCGGCCAGCGAGTGGCTGGCGATTGCAGGTTCGTGCGGAGGGACATGGACCTATTGTCGCGAACATCCCGCAGTAGTGGGCCTGGTCGTTGAGCGACGAGCGAAGCGAGGAGACGAAACGCTGCAGGTGCTGCTACGCCTTAAACGCGTCGCAGACGCGTCGCAGACGCGCGCGAGATCGTGCCGGTCGGGCTCGACGGTGCGTCGGGTCTCGCGGCCGTGCTGGTTGGGCTGCGGGGATGCCGCAGGCGATGGCGGATGCCGTGCTCGGGACGTCGGCCGGGATGCGCGAGGGGTTCGTGCCGGAGCAGGCGAGGACGGTCGTGACGACCACTGAGACCGGGCTGCGTGAGCGGGTGCAGGAGGAGATCGTGCCGGTGATCTGCGATATGAGATTCGAGCACGACGAAGAGGCCTCCTATGGTGCCTCTCCAGAATATTGCAGTGTAGTCATATGTGTGATTTCGTCATCCATATGGACTCTTCGTGTGATGGTGACAACGAGTCGTCGTCATTCGAAGCACCGTCGCCGTGTTGGGCGTCGGCGCGAGTCCATCCATCCGATGAAAGGAGCATCACCATGCAGATCGAACTGCGGGGAGTCGCCGAAGCATGTCTGGATCGCAGCACGTTCGAGATCGAACGGCAGACACCGTTCTCTGTGGAAGACATCTTCCGCGACCTCGGTGAACTGGATAGCCGGATCGAACGGGCGTTCATCAATGCGGAGACCAAGCAGGTGAACAGCTATGCGCGCATTCTCGTCGACGGCAAAGTCGCCCGGCCTGACGATCAGGTCGACGACAGTTCACGCGTGATGGTGTGCGTCGTCGCTCCGTGTGACGGCTGAAAGAAGTAGCCAAGGGTGCGGTTGCTGGGCTCGGTGCTCGGCCACCGCACCCTTCCGGCCATGACCGTCGTACATTCTCAGCGGGAAGAAAGCATGAAGTTTCAGGACACGAGATACAACCGCCAGCTGTTGATGCCCCAGATCGGAGATGCCGGGCAAGAGCTCCTGTCCGAGGCCAGCGTGGTCACGGTGGGCGCCGGCGGTGTGAAATCTCCTCTGCTCTACTACTTGGCTGCCGCAGGTGTAGGACGCCTTCACATCATCGATTTCGACGACATCGAACTCAGCAACCTCAACCGTCAGATTCTCTACCGCACACACGACATCGGCAGGTTGAAAGCAGAAGCCGCGGCGGAAGAGTTGCGGGAACTGAACCCGTCCATCGAGGTCTCCTATTCGACCGACAAGGTCACGCCCGACAACATCGACGAGATCCTCGGAGGCTACTCCGTCCTACTCGAAGGCGGAGACGGGCCGGAGCAGCGCCTCCTCTGCAATGCGTTCGCTCTCCGCAACCGCACGCCGATGGTTCACGTCAGCGCCCAGTTCGGATACGGCTACGTGTTCACGATGGTGAGCGAGGAAGACCCCTGTCTCCAATGTGTGTATCCGGACCTGCCCGAGAGTCGCAGAGGACCTGTTCCTGTGTGGGGGATCGCCACCGGTCTTTCCGGAGTCATGGGCGCGAATGAAGTACTCAAGATCATCCTCGACAAGGGCGATCTCGCCCGCGGATATCTCATGTCCTTCTCGAACTTCCAGAACGACTTCATCCGCATTCCGATCGAGAAACGGGCCGAGTGCCCGGCATGCGGCGGATGACTGTCACGGCGAGAACGGTGCACCGCGCTGCTCTCATCGGCACCGGGGTGGATGCAGTAGGAACCGGGGCATTCGTCAGCGCCGCGGCCATCTTCTTCGCGACCCAGGGCGGCGTGAGCCCGGTATCCGTCGGGATCGGCCTCACCCTTTCCGCGGTGACCGGCGCGCTCGCTTCAGTTCCCGTCGCCCACCTCGCCGATCGGCTCGGACCGCTGCGCGTCTTCACCATCTCCTACGGGATGCGTGCCGCCGGAATGCTCGGGTGGATTCTCGTGAGCGGCGACACTGCATTCCTTGTGTACTCCGCAGTCTTCGGTGCCGTCGACCGCTCTGCGGCCTCGCTCACTCGCAGCATCATCGCTGCACCCCTCCAGAACGACGAGGCTGTCCGCCTCTTCGGTCGGATGGCGTTGCCTGCCAACGTGGGATATGCGTTCGGTGCAGGATTCAGCGGTCTCACGATGTTTCTCGGCTGGCCGCTCGCCCTCGTCCTCGTCGTGAACTCAGCGTCTTTCGTCGCTGTCATCGTCGTCTACCGTTCTGCTCTGCGCAGCCGAGACGTATCGGACGCGCGCGTGCGACCATCTGCATTGGCATCCTGGAGCTCGATCAAGATGGCGTTCGGTTCACCGAGACGACTGAACATCACGTGGGAGAACTTCGTGTTCTCCTTCCACCGAACGCTCCTCAATGTCTACCTTCCCTTGCTGGTCGTCACTCATTGGGAAGACTTCGCCTGGGTGGTCCCGGTCGCCTTCATCGTGAACGCCGCCGTTGTCGCGCTCATTCAAGAGAAGGTCAATATCTGGGTGACGGTCGGCGCTCGCCACGCCATCGCATGGGCGACATCCGGAATCATCCTCGGCACCTCCGTGCTGCTCTTGTCCACAACACTGCCGATGACGGCGAACGCGATGGGGATGATCGCACTGGTCGCTCTCATCCTGTTTCAGATTCTCGCTGAGATCCTCCACTCAGCTGCCCTGGCCGTCTACATGGTGAAACTGAGCCGACGTGACGCGCTCACCACCGACATGAGCGCGATGAATCTCGGCGGACAACTGCAGAATGTCGTGGGGCCCTCGATATTCGGTGCCATAGTCGGCCCCAGCGCATGGGGTCTCGGTGTCGCGGTCGGCTGCGGCATCGTCATCGCCGGACTGCGCGCGTCCAGGGTCAGCCGCCGAGGGTGGTTCGATGATGACTGATTCGCACGCACGTGACCGTTGGGACTGGGAGTACACCATCCACAACGGGCCCCCGCGCCCCTCCTTGCCGATTGTCGACAGAGTGCTCGAAATCGCTCACCCTGGGGAACGAATTCTCTATGTGGGCATCGGAGATGGCCGGAACTTTCTGCCACTTATTGCCGCCGGCCTCGATGTCGTTGGTTGCGAGTTGTCGAGGGTTGCCATGGATCGACTCACAGCAGAGCATCCGGGGGTGGCGAACCGCGCCTTCCTCGGAAGTTTCGAGGATGTTTTCTCGGACCAAGAGCATTTCGATGGCGTCGTGATCTCGCGGGTCCTGGTACATGGTGACCTCGGCAGGACCGCGGCTCAACTGAATCGAGTTCGAGACATGCTGCGTGCCGGCGGCTTCGTCGCTACTCAATGGACCGCCGCCGGCACCGACCCGTGGCCCGGGTGGACCCGGGCTGCCCTCGATGAACGAGCGAACGTGCATCTCACCTACGCAGACGACCGAGTGCACAAGGTCTATCTGTCCTTCGCGGGGTGCGTTGAACTGCTCGAGAGCGCAGATTATGAGATCGAAAGAGGGCCTATCGCGGTCGACTTACCGCGAACAGCGGTGCCAGGTGGCATCGTTCGAGACTGGATCACCATCGCCAGATCGAAGAGGTGACGTGCCAGATGCCGACCGCTCCCGGAGCCTTGCGCGCTCTCGCGGCCCCATCCCAAGCGCCCTTCACTCCAACGGCGCAGCGCGGTCGGGTTCGGGGCCGAGGAGCGCGCCGATGATGAGCAGCGAAGACGCCGCGGCGAGCACGACGGCCACCGCAGTGCCCGCGCCGAGCGTGCTCTGCAATCCGGGCAGCCAGAACGGGTAGAGCGCCGGGATCACCATGGAGAGCGAGTAGCCGACCCCGTATCCGCTCGATCGCACGGAAACGGGAAAGCGCTCGGCGAGATAGGCGCCGACCGGGCCGTAGGCCGACACGGTGACGAGCTGCACAACGGTGACGGCCAGCACAGCGCCAGCGCCTTGCGAGGACATCGCCCACATGAGGGCCAGCGGAGCGGCGATGATCGCGAGGCCTCCGAAGGCGACGAAGAAGCGGCGCCGTCCGATCCGCTGCGAGATTGCACCGCTGGCGATCATCGCCGCAGCCGAGACGAGGGTGGCGACCAGCATGATGAGCGGCACGGTGGTCGGGCCGATCTGGGGTGCTTTGCTCAACAGGCCGGTGAGCACGGGGATCGCCATCTGCGTGAACAGCCAGAGGCCGGTCATCAGCGTGAACACCTGCCAGAGCTGGCGGCGGAACGGTCCGACCAGAATGTCGGCCAGAGGTCGGGTGCGGTGGGGGACGCTCGTCGAGACCGGGGAGTCGTGGACCCCGACGGAGTAGTAGCCGAGCATCGCCACCGCGAGCAGGGCGCCGGCGATGAACGGCATCCGCCATCCCCACATCGCGTAGTCGTCGGCTCCGAGCACCTGCAGGAGCGTCAGAGTGAGCGCGGCGATGAATGAGTTCGCGAGGGGGGACATGGCCATGATGCCGCCGCTGAGCAGGCCGCGCTGGCGTGGGGCAGACCATTCCATGGCGAGCGGGATCGCCGCGGAGTATTCGCCGCCGAGAAAGATGCCGCCGACGAAACGGAGGGCGACGAACGCCCAGAGGGTTGCTTCACCACCGACGTCGTGGTTCGGGATCAGGGCGATCAAGAGCGTTGTGATCGCGATGCCGGCGATCGCGATCTTGGTGGTGCTCGTGCGGCCGTAGCGGTCGGCGAGGCTTCCGAAGATGGCGGCTCCGAGCGGGCGTCCGAACAGGGTGGCGACGAAGATCAGGCCAGTCTGAGCCGGGTCGGGACCGAGCACGACCGCGGCCGCCGGGGCGAGCGCGATCACCGGCAGGAAGATATCGACCTGGTCGACGAAGTTGCCGAGCAATCCGCCGCGAACGGCCTTTCGTGCTCGGGAGGACGTCTCGGGTTCGGTGAAGAGGCGCGACATATGACTCGAATTCCTACGGCGGCATGACCCGCATCAGGTGTGAGGGTCGGCGCTGCGTCAGCGCCCTCTCAGCCCCTGCCGGGACTCCCCTGTGGTTGGAAGGAAGTCTAGGGGAGGCGCGGTTCGCTCAAGATCTCCGGGGACTGCGCCTGGCCAGGCACCGTCCGCCCCTCCGCGAACCGCGCCTGCGCCCGGTCGTGCCGCTTGCCGACCTCGACCATCTCCGTCGCCTTCGGCAGCCCCATCGGTTTCGTCGACACGTACACGCTCTCGGCGCGGTCGACGAGGAAGGTCTCGTGCCAGATGCCGACCGCTCCCGGAGCCTTGCGCGCCATCTTGTTGAAGCGGGTCCAGGCGGGTCGGTGCTCCTGCGACGGGCTGGACGCGTAGGCGTAGAGCTTGTCGACCGACGACCAGTACTGCACGACGTAGGGTCCGCCGGATCCGAACAGCAGTTGGTATCCGAGCATGCCCGAGTCGGGGTCGGTGGAGAGTTCGCGCAGCATCGGCGGCATGGCGAAGAAGGTCGGCAGCCACAGGTCGGGTCGCCACCAGCGGTTGATCTGCATCCCGATGTGGAACACGACGAGCTCGCCCTCGTGGCGGTGGGTCATGCGGCCCGTGATGACTTTCGACATGATGACTCCTCCTGATTGGATAGCTTCACTATCTATAATGGATAGCGCTACTATCGAAGTCAAGAGGTGGCCATGAGAATTTCCGAACTGTCAGCCCAGACGGGCGTGACCGTGCCGACGATCAAGTACTACCTGCGCGAGGGGCTGCTGCCCGAGGGAGAGCGCACTGCGCCGACCCAGGCCGCCTACGGCGAGAAGCATGTGGAGCGGCTGCGGGTGATCCGCGCGCTGCTCGATGCGGGGGTGAGCATCGCCGAGACGCGGCGGGTTCTGGCGGCGCTGGATGATCCGCCGGAGAGTCCGCACCTGCTGCTGGGTGCCGCGCATGGGGCGATCACTCCGCCGGTGGATGAAGCGCTGGATCTGACGGAGGCCGAGCGGCTCGTCGAAGGACTCGGATGGAAGCCGGGGATGTGCGATCCAGCGGTGCTGAGCGCGGTTGCGCGTGCGCTGCAGGGGCTGGACAACGCGGGGTTCGTCGTGCCGGATGCCGCGATGGCGGAGTACCTCGCGAGCATGCGGCGGATCGCGGATGCCGAGATCGCGGGGGTGCCGGAGGAGTCTGCGGAGGCAGCGGTGCGGTATGTGGTGTTGGGGTCGGTGTTGGTGGAGCCGTTGTTGTTGGCGTTGCGGCGGGTGGCGCAGCAGGTTAGCTCGGGGGAGCGATTTGCGAAAGAGCCTGACTTGTAGGTATCGGCCTAGAGCGGGCCGAAGGCTTCCTCCAGCACTCTTTTGAACGCTCGAGCAGCATTGAGATCGAAATGCATGCTCTGCGTCGGGCTGTCCCCCGGAGCGGGGCCGCCCTCTTTGTAGTTGTAGAGATAAACGAGCAGCGATCCATCCGTGTCGTGGACCAGTTGCACGTACGCATCCACTTCTGACTGTGGTGGTTTGACTTCGCGGTCGCCTTGGATGAGCTTCAGGATCCGGGCCATCCCTCGAACCTAGCGGTGGGTACGGCTCCGGCCTAGGTCGGGGGTGAGACGAGTGCCGGATGACCGGCAACTTGCAATCAGACACGTCCGGTGCTCACCACGAGGTGCCTTGAGGTAACCGGTAGCGCGCCTGCGGCGGCCATGTCAGAGGCTCGAACTAATCTGCGAATGCGAGCGTTGGAGGCTGTCGCGCTGCTGGCGCCGCGGTTTCGCGGTAGGCTGCTGAAAGCACATCAGATTCAGAGGAGCAATTTTGTCCGAGCATCAGTTCCGCATGGGCGAACTGTTCAGTGGGCCCGGCGGGATGGCGATGGGCGCGCGCCGGGCGGCCGATGCCGTTGCCGGGGTCGACCTTCGACACGCGTGGGCGAACGACTACGACCTCGATACGTGCCGTACTTATCACCACAACATTCTTGTCCCTGAATACGGGCAGCGGGCCGTGGTTGTTGAGTCGTCTGACGCCTTGCCGCTTGGTGGCGGTGGTGTCGTTCATCAGAACGTTCACGATCTGGACATCGAGGCCCTCAGCCCTATTGACGGATTCGCATTCGGATTCCCCTGCAACGACTACAGCTTGGTCGGCGAGTGGAAAGGGTTAAACGGCGAATACGGTCCCCTGTACACATACGGCGTGAAGGTGCTGGCCACGAAGCGACCGAAATGGTTCGTGGCGGAAAATGTATCCGGCCTCCGAGGAGCTAACGAGGGAGAAGCGTTCAAACAGATCCTCGAGCACCTGCAGGAGCCCGCCGAGGGGCTGCGTTATCGTCTCGTGCCCCACCTCTACTCCTTCGACGAGTACGACGTCCCTCAACGGCGGCAGAGGATCGTCATCGTCGGAATCCGTGATGACCTCGACACCATCTTCCGGGTCCCATCCCCGGAGATCTACGCCGACCGTGATGTATCCGTCATGACGGCTCTGACAGCACCTCGTATTGAGGTTGGCGCTCCTAACCATGAGTACGCGAGGCAATCGCAGGATGTTATCGATCG
The DNA here is from genome assembly GCF_039533965.1 of Microbacterium luteolum. Classification (NCBI taxonomy): domain Bacteria; kingdom Bacillati; phylum Actinomycetota; class Actinomycetes; order Micrococcales; family Microbacteriaceae; genus Microbacterium; species Microbacterium luteolum. The sequence goes on along the minus strand of NZ_BAAAUN010000001.1, from coordinate 2,378,761 downwards.
CTTGAGCTATCTGCTGCCAGGCGAGAATGCGTTCTCTCCTCGGGCACTTGAGATCATGCCCAAGCGTTTGCAGATCAAGACGCGGACGACGATCAGTACCACTTACAAGCGACTCGAAGCCTCCAAGCCGGCATACACGGTGACCGGTGGTGGTGGGGGCGGTTCGCACATGTATCACTGGTCGCAGAATCGCGCTCTTACCAATCGTGAACGAGCGCGACTTCAGTCCTTCCCGGACAGCTTCGTGTTCCACGGCTTGAAGGACAGCGTCCGGAAGCAGGTCGGGATGGCAGTCCCGGTCAAGGGTGCGGAAGCGATCTTCACAGCACTCTTCAAATCCTTCGCGGACATCGACTACCCGGCGATCGAAGCAAACGTTGACGTGAACAAGATGCTGGCATCACGCCGTAGCAGAGCTGCATGAGTCTCTGGGCTGTAGTGGTCCTCCGGCGACGAGGAATTCAAGAGCGGATGTTGGCCGGCGGACCATAAGCTCGAGGGGAACGAGCGTTTCGGATAGGTCTCGTGATGTCAGAGCTTTCCGGTAGAAAAGGAGCCATGGGTGCTCGCTCGGAGCCTCGTGAACGTCAGGGGGACGTCGTGGTCGGATTTGGGTTTACGCAGCTGAAGACGATGTTCGAGGCGTTGCAGGCAGATCAGGCAGGACGCGATCCCGAGACGCGGGATGCCGAGCTCCTCGCCACCTTCGCGACGATGAATCCGGGTTTTCCCGACGAGTATCGCGCCTACCTCGCTGCGGAGCGTGAGCGGATTGAAGAGCTCGCAGTCAACAACAATCTGATCGGAGACTCCAGCCGCGCCGCGTGGTACAGCGGGCCCAAGACTTCAAAGGGCATATGGCCGACTTATCGCGCCAAGCTCGAGTCGCGCTTGCCTTCAGACGCGATCGGTGGGGTCGATGACTCTACCTCCCAGATTCTGTCGCAGAGCGCGAACCCGCTCAAACGAGGGGATAAGCGCAAAGGCCTCGTCGTTGGCTACGTTCAGTCGGGGAAGACTGCGAACTACGCGGGTCTGGTCGCAAAAGCAGTCGACGCCGGCTACCGAATCGTCATCGTTCTTGCGGGCATGCACTCGAACCTCCGAGCGCAGACACAAGCTCGTCTCGATGGAGATCTGAGGCTTCGAGAGCTCAAGGACGGCGGGGTGGCGTGGTACCCGCTCACCGATGTCAACTCCGATATCGCGCCAATCAATCCGGTCAGCCCGGTGGGCAATCAGGCCAACGCCATCGTCATGGTCGTGAAGAAGAACGAGAAGCGTCTGGCCAACGTTCTCAACTATCTACAGAGCATTTCGAAGAGCGATCCGCAGATTCTCCTTTCTCGCGCAGTGCTCATCATCGACGACGAATCGGATCAGGCGACCCCCAACACCAAGGGTGCGAAGAACCTCGTCTCGACGATCAATCAGCGCATTCGCGATATCTGGGCCGAAGTCAAGACCGGGACATACGTCGCCTACACCGCGACTCCGTTCGCGAATATCTTCACCGACCCGAACGATGAGAACGATCTGTACCCGGATGATTTCGCGGTGGTACTACCTCGCCCCATCGGATACATGGGTGCCGATACGTACTTCGACACGTCTAGCCTCGATGACGAAGAGGGCATCGCCTCCGATGCTCTAGCTCGCACGATCTCCGACGACGAAGCTGCAGTTCTCGCACCCTCGGGGCGGGACCTCAGTGACTACGACCCTCAGATCACTTCTGCTCTCGCCGAGGCGATTAGGTGGTTCCTCCTCGCGACCGCAATTCGACGCCTACGGACAGGCAAGGAGGAGCACTCTTCGATGCTCCTCCACACGTCGCATCGTGTAGAAGCGCACGCCCGTCTTCGTGACGCTGTTGTCGACTTCCTGAAAGATGTCGCGCTCGAGGGGGACCGTCGCCACGACAGTTTCGAATCGACCTTCCACGCCGAGATCGATCGTGCCGCGGAGCTTCGCGGCGAGGAGAGCGTTCCCAGTTGGTCAGATGTCTGGTCTGTCGTCGAGGACTTGATCTCGAACGTCCAGGTGCGCGTCGACAATGGGACTTCAGACAACCGGGTGTCCTACCCTGACGATGAGCCCCAGACCGTGATCGCGATCGGCGGTGGGACGCTCTCACGTGGCCTCACCCTCGAAGGGCTCGTCGTTTCCTTCTTCCTGCGCACATCGAATGCGTACGACACCTTGCTGCAGATGGGACGGTGGTTCGGTTTTCGGCCGCGGTACCGCGATCTTGCTCGTGTGTGGGCGGCGTCTGGAATGCTCGACGACTACGCTCATCTCGCCCTTGTGGAACGTGAACTTCGCGAAGACATCGCGGTGATGATCAGTGAAGGCATGACCCCTCGAGATATCGCAGTCCCGGTCAGAGCCCACAAAGGCAGGCTTCAGATCACGGGCGCCGGGAAGATGGACTTCGTCGACCTCGTGCACACCGGCCTTGGAGGGAACCGTAGGCAGACGATCTACCTTGACAGCTCGACGGAGGGCATCGAACGCACCCAGGGCGCAGCCCGACGGATCGTGGAGAATGCGATCGGCACGCGGGCCAGTATCGATTCGCTTGGCGGTGCTGCTGGCCAACCAGCTGCGCACCTTTTCGAAGGGCTCTCGCACGCCAACCTCATTGAATTTCTTGAGCGGTATGGCGTGTTCCCAGTCGATGTCGCCTTGCAGCCGGTGGCTATCAGGAGGTGGACCGGTGAGCACGGCGATGGTAAATCCTGGGACCTTCTCCTCATCTCTGGCCCGGCCAGCAACAACGCGACTTTTGAATACGCCGAGGGCGTCCGGGTGAACGTCGTGAGCCGTGCGCCGCTGAAGGATTGGGACCAGAGTCGTTTCGAGGATGCGATCAGGGCTGGCGCGAGCGTCGTGAACATCCGGGCACTAATGTCGAGCGCAGATTCGACGGCAGACCTCGCGATTCTCGATCGGAACGGGCTTCTCGACGATGCAACCCGTGCGGCATATAAAGAGCTGAAGAAGAGCGACGTCCAGGCGGTCAAGAGCTTCAGACGCGGATCTCGACCCGACAACGGGCTCGTGATCCTATACGCCATCGGAAAAGATTCAGAGCCAGCCACGGTCTCCACCACGACGCGTCGATCGATGGAAGCCCCGGATCATCCGATCGGAATCGCAGTGGTGTTTCCGCCTGCCGAGTTCGAGCGCGACGGAGATCACTACGCGGTCACACTCAAGTCGATCTTCGACCCCGGCGACGAGGAGATCGAGGATGGCGAGAGTGAGATCGTCGATGACGAAGCGGACTTTGCGGCGCAGGACACCGGGCTATGAGCCGCGGATCCTCGAGGGTGGAAGCTGCGCTGGCCGCGTTGCTTCAGGAGAGTCCCACGCTCGGATCAAACAAGGCTCGCCGTCTAGGCCCCGATTGGAACATGCGCGAGGCGTTCCTGGTGCTCGATTACGCGGACCAGTTGTCGTTCGTTGTGGACCGCCCCGAGGGCCTTCCACACATCGAGCCGAGGCTGGGAGACTTGCTACCTGTCAGCTGGATCGCGCCGTCTGAAGACAGCCTGCGCGAACGTATCAAGATCGACTGTCCTGATCCTGCGCTCCGGACGACATTTCTCTCACTCATCGGTGAGGTGCTTGACCGCGTCGAGGTTACGCACAGCTCCGTGTACCTCGAAGTCTCGAAGGTGGTGAATGACTGGCGTCGCGCACTTCAGGCGGCGCGGTCATCAGTGAGCCGTAGCGGAGTGATCGGACTCTTCGGCGAACTCACCGTCCTCCGCGACCTCGTCGCCCAGCGGGGGGTGGGTGCTCACGCTCTCTGGCGCGGGCCCGCCGGGCACCGGCACGACTTCGCGCAGGTGAATGCGCTTGAAGTGAAAACCTATAGCGGGACGGGCAGTCCGAGCGTGACCATCCACGGCGCATTTCAGCTCGATCCGCCCCACGGACACGACCTGCATCTCATCTCGTTTCGCGTCGAGGAGTCTGTAGATGGAGAGACGATCGCGGACATCGTCAACGCACTTGGGGCTGACGGCGTCGACATCGATGCCCTACGCGGACGAACTGACGACCACGAACCCCTGGATGTCGACGAGACGCTCCGATTGGTTATCGTCGAGCGCCGACTGCACAAGGTCGACGATGAGTTCCCCGGGATCCGCGCCTCCCGACTTGACACGATGTCATTGAAGGGTGTCGCCAGGCTTACCTACCAATTGCTTCTCGACGCCTGCCCGCGTCCGCTTGACGACGTCGAGTACTCGCGTCTTCTGGAGACACTGTGAGTTCCACGCTAACGATCGAACGGCTTTCCTGGTTCTCGAAGCAGTTCAAGGCCGGGGATATGGATGGCACCGGAGGCGATCGGCTGCTTGGGCGTACAGACTTGTCTCCGCTGGAGGTGCTGATTCGAGAGACAGCGCAGAACAGCTGGGACGCACGTACTGGCGAGAGGGCTCCCCGATACGGCGTCGACCTTCGGCGCGTTGACTTCCGTCTCAGGGCCGATATTGATCGACTCTTCGACGCAGGACGGCGCGTGACCGGAAAACACCGCGTGCCCAAAGTGGAGAACATTCACATTCTCGAGGTGTTCGATCGAGGCACTGTTGGACTCGACGGTCCAACAGATCTCTCGCCGACACGTAGCGGAGAGCCATGCAATTTCCAGGACCTCATCCTCAAAGTCGGTGTACCACGGGATGATGGGAAAGGCGGCGGCACGTATGGTTTCGGGAAGACGGCTGCGTACGCCTATAGCGGCCAGGGAACGGTGGTGTTCTGGAGCCGATGCAGGAATTCGGCAGGCGCCCTCGAGTATCGGCTAGTCGTGTCGGCGTTCCACGAGTCGTACGTGACGGAGGGGGAGCAGTTCACTGGACGGCACTGGTGGGGCGCGGGCCAGGGCGACTTGGTCACACCACTGGTTGGCGACGTTGCCCAAGCGTACGGAGAGCGGTTGTTCGGGCATCACTTCGAGGGGAGTGATACCGGCACGTCGTTGCTCATTCTGGATCCGCGCATCACGGTTGCTCGTGACGGTGACTTCAATGAACCCGATCTCGGTCAGCTGAGGCACGGTGACCCTTCAGCGCTCGAGATCCAGTTCGCGGATGAGGCCCGGCGAGCGATACGCCGTCACCTCTGGCCGAAGTTGATTGTGGAGCCTGGGTCCGAGCGTCCCCCGATGCCGGTCGAGCTTCGTGTCCACGACAGTGAGATCCAGATTGTCGCCGACACAGTGGGGGCGCTCGCGTTCTGGGGGGCGGGACTGAATGCCATCCGATCGCGAGTGCGCGGGGATGAGGCGCCCGTAATGGCACCGTCCGGTCTGCCTGTCGAGGTGCACGACGTGATACGCAACCGGAAGACGATCGGTCATCTCGCGGTAGTCAAGCGAATGAAAGCCCTCGAGACCGTGCTCATCGACGACGATCTAGATCCAGCACGCGATGAGGAATCAGTTCAGCGCATCGCGCTGATGCGCGACCAGGCCGAGCTCGTTGTCACTACTGACGACTGGTCCGATCACACAGCATCGCCTATCTTCGACTGGATGGCGGTGTTCAAATCGTCGAGGGAGTGGGACAGAACGTTCGCCGAGGCGGAGCCTCCGGCGCACGACATGTGGGTAAGCAACGCCGGCGGTGAGACTGGACTCGTGATCCGCGCGATGCGCAACCGCGTGCGTGCAATCCTCCGAGAGACCTTTGCGATCCCCGAGCCGACGTCGATCCACACGCCTGACGCTGCTCGTCGCGGTGTCGGAGCGCTGGCACGCATGTTCGGCATGCTTCTCCCGAGCGCGGTGGAAGAGAAGCGTCCTAGCGCTCCGCGAGCGAACCCTGGCGGAGCTCGCCGCGACATGCGCCGACAGCTGATCACTGTGGAACCGCCGCGCCTGGTGCAGACACTCGATGATGGCCGCCAACGTCAACAGACGACTTTCTCCGTAAACGGTTCAGGCGAGTTCCTCGTCGACATCAACGTCTCAGTAGTCGGCGATGACGGTGCGCGTACGCCGGTGCCAGCTGAGGAGCTGGCCGTGAGCTGGGAGTACGCGTTCGACCTTGGAGAAGGAAGCGCGAGAGCCGTTGGCGATGTCACTCAGAATGTCACGATTACAGGACCCGCCCGTCGGGCGCTGCTCATCGAGATGAATGCGAGTGCTATCGATGCCGGCGATTGAGTCGCGCCCTTTCAGGATTCCTGCTCCACACTCTGTGACGGCGCAGGTGCGAGCAGTGCAACCTGCTGTCGAGATCGATGAGCTCCCCGACGTATGGGAGCCGGGTCAGGATCTCGTACTGCGCGTCTCCGCTCAACTCGGTGATGGCTTCTGGGAGGAGAGCGGGATTCCGCAAGACGAGTCGGTGACGCTCGTCGGTACAATCACCTGTCTCGCCGCCAGGACGAAATGGCGGGCGGCGGCCCACTTCGTCCGCGTAAATGACGTGTGGGCGGCGGACGTCGACATCGAAGTAGACGGGTCGGCTGTAGCCGTAGAAGCGCTGGTCGACGTCGCGGTGATCGGCACCGGGCGAACAGGGCATCCTGATCCCGCTCGTGCCATTCACCGATCGGCGAGGCTCTGGCGCCTGCCGAGAGTCATAAAGGTGCCGTTTGAGAGACTGGGCGAGGACTTCCCCACTTCGGCCGTGAGCTTCGCGGAGACCGGAAGGCGGCGCGTCCCCTGGCGCGTGGATGTCTCTCACGATGCCGAACCAAGTTGGGGACTCACGTCGGCTGTTCGGCTCTATGTGAACACGGACCTCCCTGTCGCAGAACGAATCCTTGACGGGACAGCGGAGCGCTGGGTCTATCAATCGATACAGACCGACATCTACACCGCGACCCTGTTCCAGCTTGCCGCTATCCGAGACGGTTACTCGTCGACCTCGATCTCCGAATCGGCCGAATCGGACGTGTCCTCGTTCGCGGCCTTCTGCGTTCATGTATCCGCGATCCTGGGCTTTGATCTTGAGGTCGCTCTGCGTCTCGCAAGTGAGGACCCGATGCAACTCATCGAGCGTGCGCGCGAGGCCAGTGATTTCATGCGAGAAGAGGGCTGACGATGGGAGCGATCTATCCGCGCTTCTCGACAGAGGACGCGCGCCGAGCCTTTTCAGATCTCGAGGATGCCGTCGCGATCGGGCGGGAAGCGCCGCGGTTCACGAACGGCGCGCACCATCCTCGTGCCTACTTCGGAATCGGGGGGTCGGGCAAGGTCTCCGTCTCGGAGTTGGCGAGACTTCGCGAGGAGATGCACGCTCAGCTCTCGACAGTGTCTACCGCCCAACGCAACCACGATCGGAAGTTCGACCTGCTCGCGGGGGCAGGGCTCGCTCAGTGGTTCGCTGACGATCTCCGCGGACAGGCGGCAAACCCGGGGATGTGGTCCTATCTGACGATTGCGGTACTGCCCGATCTGGCTGTGCGAAGATTTCCTCTCGATCGAGGGGGTCGACTCTCGGCGGATCGCTTCTTGGCTGGTCGACGGAATGTCTTCTATCGGGCCTACTTGCGCGCCGTCGTTTTGGGATCGCTGCTGAACGATCCGGAGGTCGAACTTTTCGAGGATGATCTTGTGGGGCTCATCGACCGCAACCTATCGTCTGACCACCGGCTGGCGCGCGTCGTCAGCGAACAGATCGCCTCGACGCCGAAGGAACTTCCACGACGCGAGATCGTCCGCGACGGACTAAAGGCGGTCCAGTTCGAATCGAGGGTGACCGATCTAGGGTCACTTTCCGATGACGAGTTGCGAGAGATGATTGTGGCGCTTTTCGATGCTTCGAGACGAGTCACCACCTGAAGAGCGGTGCGTGCGCGTCGAAACCAATGCGGGTATGCTCGCCGATCGTGAGGCACTCCTGGGCATCGAGTGAGGCGTCGCGGCGGACCATGCAAGCGAATCGCCGACGAGATACATCGCCCGAGCTCGCCGTTCGAAAGCTCGTCCACGCTGCCGGCCTGCGCTACCGTGTCGACTTTCGAGTCGTGCCGGAGTTGCGCACTCGAGCTGACTTGGTCTTCACTCGGGCGCGCGTCGCCGTGTTCATCGATGGATGCTTCTGGCATTCATGTCCCGAGCATGGAACGCGTCCGAAGAGCAATGCGGAGTATTGGATTCCGAAACTGGCGCGCAACGTGCAACGCGATCGGTCGACGGATGACGCGCTCGAGTCTCTCGGGTGGCAAGTGCTGCGGTTTTGGGAGCATGAGGATCCAAACAAGGTCGCGACGCAGATAGCCGATGCCCCCTCCGCGGCCCAAACACCGTGAGCAGGTAGCCGGCGCCCGCGGCAACCCGAGCATCTGGCGTCGGGATGATCAACCGCAATTCAACAGCGGACGCGACTCCGAAAGCACTTGTTCCCTTGATCGCGCCATCGCTCCGTCAGCTTCGAACCCACGTCACACATATCGGGCACGGTAACGACAGAGTCTGCCTGATCCCCCATGAGCGAAGTTTGCCGTTCTCGGGTGTCAGCGCGGTCGATACCCGAGGCGCGCCCGTCCCAACGGCCTTGGACGGCTGCTATCGCACCCTCGACCAGCTACGTAGGCCGTTGAAAGCGCGCGCACATCGCTCGCGCTTGTCTTAAATGTCGCGCGCCAGCGCTCATGAGCCGGAGATAAATCCATGCTCCCGCAACATGGCGAGTGTCGCGAGGCTGTACTCCCCTTCGGTTGCATCGAGCATCAGCGCTCCGGCGAGTATTTCGCGTAGCGGAGAACTGCTGGCATTCCACCGTTCCAACATCTCCCGTATCTTCTCGATGCGTTTTGCTCGCGCCGTCAGCAACCCCCACCGATTTAAATCAATTTTTCGTACAGTTACTTCCGCGCGAATGTCTCCGAGCGTCCAGTCGATGAGAGGACCCTTGGCGCTGATGTGAGCCTCGATCTCATCGACGTACGGGTTGAGGAGCGGCGTCGATTCATCAAAATAGGTGTCTTTGTTGGTATTGCAGACTGGGCAGGCGCTGGTGAGGTTCTCCCACGAGTGCGCCAGGTCACGTCTGTTCATCTTAGGAACTATATGTTCTACATGTGGATAAGCGACATTATTGATCTTGCTCTCGCAGTAGGCGCACTTGCCCTTGGTCTCGGCGGCCAACACGTCGCGAATCTCTGGGTGTCTCCACTTTTCTCGCTTTTTTCGCTCTTCCTTGGTCGATGCCGCAACGTACGATTGGGACCAAGCCGCTCCCTTCTGTGTCAGGACCGCGGGCTCAGGGTGCTTTGTTAAACTTCTCACTGCGCGGTTCGATCATTCTGCTCATCGATAAAAGTCGACACAGCGTCCGGAAAATCGCCTTCGAGTCCGCTGGCTTTGAGGTCCTCCCGAAGTGCTGTTAGTTGCTCAAGGGTTAAGGAACCCGTCATGTGCTTGGCCAGGATCTCCTCATAACGGGATTCCGCCCAAATCGGTAGAGTGCTCTGCAGCCCGAGAACCCGTGTAAGCGTCTCGTCGGCGCTGGCGGACATGTTCACATAGTCGAGTCTCCGCGCGGTGATGCGTCGATCCTCGTCGTGGTCGAGCACGTACACGGTGGAGTCAGCGATCGCCGTCACTACGAAAGGGCTATGAGTCGCAACGATGAATTGGGCGCGCGGGAAAGCGTGAAGCAAACCAGGGAGCAACTCTCGCTGAAGGCTTGGGTGTAAATGGTTTTCAGGTTCATCAAGAAGTACTACAAAGTTCCTGTGATCTCGAGATTTCAGAAAGATTTGCCATGCAATATCGATCACAGCGGAGAGCCCGCCGGAGACTTCGTCGAGCACAAAGTCTCCGGTGGTCGTCTCGACAACGACCTCCGGCATGCGGACGTTGAGTCGCCGGAAGCCTAGTTCTTTCGGGAGCAGATTAGCAAGTACAGCCTGAAAGCCTTCCCAAATATTGGTCGCTTCTGGACTGCGGTCGACGTACAGGTTAAAGCCGCCAAAAAGGGCCGCAGCGATTAATCCTTCCTTCAACGCAAGTTGCGAAGGGCGTTTGCTGAACTGGCCCATCCATTGGTTGCGAAGCTCCGTCGTATATTGCTCGAGCATCTGCTCGGCACTGCCCATAGCGGTAGGAATAGATGGCACAACTACATAATTGCCGCGCAGGGTTCGATGAGAGTTGATGAACACGCCCGCGAGGTCTTGAGGTGTCCTGAGCTGTACCTCGTAACCCTGGCGTTCGGACGAGCCGGTTACTGGAACTTGGATCGCAGTTGAGCCGCCGTCGGCATATTGCAGACTTCCTACTTGAGCAATCTGGCCGCCCTCCGCCAGCCATCGATTCATACGGCGTGGGCCGAGGTTCGCCCATGATCGCGTCGCGTCGCTATCGCGAGCTGGCGACGAGGAATAGATTCTCGTCCAGCTGAAGTGCCTTGCGAGGATCGCGATCAGCGTGCTCTTGCCGCTAGCGTTTGCGCCGGTAATGGTCGTGAGCCTTGGATGAAAGCGTATCGATACTTCACCAAACTGGCGCCAGTCGGAGATACTCATATGAGTGAGCGCGTTGTTTTCGATGTCTCTCTCCTGACGTGCCGGATTCTTCCGAGGCTGGCGATCCGTGTGGACATACGCGAGGTGCCGCGCCAGCCTCCAGTTCAGACGATATCTCTCGCGCCTCCGGAACGGAACGGCGGGAGTGTCTGCGGCGGCGCGATGACCTGCCAGGAGCGTCACCCCTTGCAGTGCCTCACGAACTTGAGGAGTGTCCCAATTGACTGAACAGACTCGCCGTCAGCCCGACTGCTCCATGGTGATAGACCTCCATCGAAGCGAGCATCCTTCGCACCTGAATCGGTTCCTGTAGGACCCGTCTCGCTTCGATTTTCGCCTCCGCCCACGTTCTCGAGCATCAGCTTGGCCTCAATCGAACCCACCCGTCAGCCTCCCGCGCATCCGCTGACTGCTCTCATTCATCCCGACGATCTCCACCGACTTCCCCAACGCCGCATACTTCGTCTCAATCGCATCCAGCGCGGCAACGGTCGACGCATCCCACACATGCGACCCCGACAGATCAATCACCACAGACCCAGGGTCGGATGAGTACGAGAACAACGTCGTCAGATCATTGCTCGAGGCGAAGAACAGCTCCCCCTCCACGACGTACGTCACCAAATCACCGGCCTCCCCCAGCACCCGTCGAACCGTCACGAAGTGCGCCACCCGCCGCACGAACAGCACCGATGCGACCAGCACTCCACCGACCACCCCGACCGCCAGGTTGTGCGTCAGCAGAACCAGCACCACCGTGGCGATCATCACGAAGGTCTCGCTCTTCGGCATCCGCCTCAACGTCGAAGGACGCACGCTGTGCCAGTCGAACGCCCCGATCGCGACCATGATCATCACGGCCACGAGCGCCGCCATCGGAATCGTCCCGACGAAGTCCCCGAACACGACCACCAGCAGGAACAGGAACACCCCGGCGCAGAACGTCGAGATGCGCGTCCGCGCCCCGGACGCCTTCACGTTGATCATCGTCTGACCGATCACGGCGCAGCCGCCCATCCCGCCGAAGATGCCCGACAGCACGTTCGACACTCCCTGTGCCCACGCTTCGCGACCCTTGCGCGAGTGCGTGTCGGTGATCTCGTCGACGAGCTTCGCGGTGAGCAGCGACTCCAGCAGTCCGACCACCGCGACACCGAGTGCGAACGGCGCGATGATCGTGAACGTCTCCCATGTCAGCGGCACGTTCGGGATGAACAGCGACGGAAGGCTCCGAGGCAGCTCGCCCTGATCGCCGACGGTCGGCACGGTGATCGCGAACGCCAGCACGACGCCCGTCACGATCACGACCGACACGAGCGGAGCCGGCACGATCTTGGTGATCTTCGGCATCACGATCATCACGATGATCCCGAGCGCCACCAGCGGATACACCAGCCACGGCACATCGATCAGCTGCGGGAACTGCGAGCTGAAGACGAAGATCGCCAGCGCGTTCACGAACCCGACCATGACGCTCCGGGGGATGAATCGCATCAGCTTCGCGACGCCGAGCACCCCGAGGATCACCTGGAACACCCCCGCGAGGATCACCGTCGCGATGAAGTAGTCCAGTCCGTACGTCGGCGCGACCGGAGCGATCACGAGCGCCACAGCTCCGGTCGCCGCGGTCACCATCGCCGGACGCCCGCCGAGGAACGCGATCGACACCGCCATGATGAACGACGAGAACAGCCCCACCTTCGGGTCGACCCCGGCGATCACCGAGAACGCGATCGCCTCAGGGATCAGCGCGAGCCCGACGACGAGTCCGGCCAGGACCTCGCGGGTCAGCATCCGCGGATTCTTCAGCGCCTGAAGCACCGTGGGATTCGCCCGATAGCGGGCACGATCGTCGACCGTCGTTGCAGACATGGGAGCTCCAGGGGATGGCGCCCCGAGAATGAGGCAGACGTTCCAGCGTAGAGCGGATGCCGTGAGGCATGCGTCACGTGAGCCACGGGTATCCGTAGCTACATCCAATCGGATGTATCAGGGGCGCCGCCTGCGACTCCTTCCCTGCGAGCGCCGAGCATCTCGGCGCCGATAGCGCAGAGGAGCACCCCCATGCCGCACTCCGAAGCTTCGCTCGTAACGAACCAGCAACGCCGGCCTTCCGGCTCACAGCGTTCTGTCAGGATGAGCGCATGACGACACCGAATGACACTCCCGCCGGCTGGTACGACGACGGCTCCGGCCGTCAGCGCTGGTGGGATGGTCAGCGGTGGGGGACCTTCGCCGACGAGGTCCACACTTCGGCCCCCACGACGACCGCCGCCCCGATCGCTTTCGCAGGCGGTGGCCCGAAGAAGCTCAACGTCCTCGCCCTCGTCGCGGCCATCGTCGCCGCGGTCGGGTTCATCTTCGCCTGCATCCCCGGCGCCCTGATCGTCGGCTGGATCCTGCTGCCGATCGCATTCGTGCTGAGCATCGTCTCGCTCTTCCTCAAGGGCGACAAGAAGTGGCTCGGCATCGTCGGCCTGGTGCTCTCCATCGTCGGCACCATCGTCGGTGTGATCGTCTTCCTTGGAGTCGTCGCTGCATCCGTCGACGAGGCTTTCGGTAACGGTGACACGACAGTTACCCAGCCCGGCGACTCCGGCGACGCAGGCGACCCCGCCGAGGAGGCGGAGCCCGCCGACGACGCTCAGGGCACGCGCGAGAATCCGTATCCGCTCGGCTCCGAGGTCAGCAACAGCGACTGGTCCGTCGTGGTCAACTCGGTCAACCCCGACGGCAACGCCATCGTCTCTGAGGCGAACCAGTTCAACGAAGCCGCCCCGGCCGGTTCTCACTACGAGATCGTGAACTACACGATCACGTACAAGGGCGCTGAGTCCGCCACCTCCGCCGAAGTGACCGTCGATGTGGTGACCGCTGCCGGCAACGTAGTGAACAGCTATGACTCGCTGGTCGTTCTCACGGACGAATTCGGCTTCGAAGAGCTCTTCACCGGAGCGACTGTCACCGGCTCCAAGGCATTCCTGGTGCCCGACGGCGAGACGATCGTCGTTCGGGTCAGCCCCGGTTTCTTGTCGGACGAGTTCTTCGTCCACCCGTAACCCGCGGATGCGGAGGCCCTGGTCAGTGAGAACTGTTCAGGGCCTCTGTCGTCCTATCCCTCGTCGGCTGTGGCAGCAGTCACGCGGCAACCTTGAGGCAGATCTTCCAGCGTAGAGCGGATGCGGCGGGAGCGGTCCGCCGGTCGACGACTCGAACAAGCACGATCTAGAAAGAGATTTGACGTGTGGGTTGGACATGTAAAGAATTCGCTGCATTTTTTACACGTCTGTTCGACGTTCAACTCATCCGAGGCCCAGCCAGATGACGAGCTCGTTCGGCGTCCGCGGTTGCGGGATGAGGACGGTGGTCAAGACCACGATTGTGGAAAGCCCGACGGACACGATCGCCGTCTGGTCGTGTACAAACCTGCCGAGGCTCCACTCATCCTCGGTCCCGGCGACTCCTCGTGATTGCTCCAGTTCGGTCATGTCCGGGAAGGTAGCCGGAGGAGAGGACATCGCGAATCGGAACACACCAGGTTGCGCCGGAGTACACCGATATGCCGCCGCGCTTCCCCCGCCTGTCGTCCACGGGGAGCCGGATGCCGTTCGTACAGTGGCCGCATGCAGCTCGGATCCGTCGCAGACGTCATCACCGCTCTCACCGCAATCGGGGCGCTCTTGGCGGCCGTCCTCGGCGCGAAACACGCAGGTCGTCTCTTCGGCATTGAAGCGAAACGAGACGAAGCCGCGACTGCGCGCGAGATGCAGTCGCAGGCGAGCAAGGTGTTCGCCTGGGTCGCGTCCCGCATCGGGGAGGAGCAGACGACCTACGGAGTCGTGGTGGTGAACTCCTCCGAGCAGGCGATCTACGACGTCGAAGTGCGCGTGACCGACGCGTACGAGAGCGAGCGGCGTCCGATCCAGCTCACGATCCTCCCGCCGGGGGCCTACTACCTCGGCGAGAGCACCGAGGCCTACGCGTGGGAGTTCGCGTCACGGCTGCGCTCCTTCGACGATGAGATCCGTCCTGTCACGAAGTCGAGGAAGCGTCGCATCGTCGGGATGTCGTTCCGCGACAGCTCGAACCTCACCTGGGTTCGCGACGTAGAAGGGCTGCTCGCGCCCAGCTAGCTCACGCCGCGCTCGTCCTCCGCAGTACCACCGTCAGCCGCACCGCCGACACCAGGAAGAACACCGCACCCAGGACCGCGTACGTTCGCGCGCGCCCTTCCCTATCGGACGGATGCTGCGCGAGGATGAAGAGACCGCCGACGAAGGAGACCGCCGTGACGCTGCCCCAGGCCTCGCCGCCGAACACCGCTGTCGACGCTCTCCCCGGCGCGACCGTGATTGGACGCATCCGGCGCCTGCTGATCGTCGCGTTCGTCGCCGGGCTGTTGTTCCCCGCCTTCACGCGCGGCAGCAGAGGTGGCTGCCCCGGTGGCGTCAGCTCTGACGGCGGGTTCGTCGACGCAACCGGACAGGCGGTCGACGAAGCTCCGCGCTGCGTGAACCTCGAGCTCGGACCCAACCCCCTCGTCTTCGTCGGCATCGCGCTGATCGTGCTGCTCGCGATCGGACGGGTCATGAGGGCGGCCGACGAAACTGCGGCCGTGCGCATCCTCGACCGCGCGGCGATCCTCGTCGTCGTGCTCGTCCTGGTCGCCGCGGTGGTCTCGCAGGTGTGGTTCCGCCTGGTTTCTCTGGAGACTTTCGACAGTGACTCCTGGTCGCTCGTCAGCCCGTTCCCGTTCGCGATCATCGACGTCGAGATCACTCGCATGACGACGCGCTGATTGATGACCCCGATCCGCGCGGTGCTGTTCGACCTCGACGGTGTCGTCCGCCATTTCGATGCGGACTTCACCGCCGACATCGAGGCTCGGCACGGCCTCTCGCCGGGCGCGGTGCTGGACGCCGCCTTCGAGCCGGATCTGCTCGCACAGGTGACGACCGGCGCGATCTCGCGCCGCACGTGGGTTGAACGCGTCGGAGCCACGCTCGGCTCGGTGGCGGCGGCCGAGGAATGGGGGTGTCAGCCGTCTGAGGCCGACCCCGACGTGCTCGCCATCGTGGAGGCACTGCGTGCCGCCGGCATCCGCACCGCCATCCTCACCAACGGCACCGACACGATCCCCGCCGAGGCCGCGGAGCTCGGCCTCACCGCGCACTTCGACGCCATCTTCAACTCCGCGGAGATCGGCTGGGCGAAGCCCGACATCCGGGCGTTCCAGCACGTGCTCGACGCCCTCGGACTCGCGGGCGCGGAGGTCTTCTTCACGGATGACTCCGCCTCGAAGCTCGCTGGCGCGGAAGAGCTGGGGATGCCGACGCATCGGTTCACGTCGGCGGACGCGCTTCGTGTTGCTCTGCGGGCGGCGGGGGTCGGGGTCTGAGGCGCGTTTCGCGGCGCGGGGGTGGGGACGCTTCGACAAGCTCAGCGACCCAACGGGGCGAGGTCAGCGATGCACGTGGGGGCGCTTCGACAAGCTCAGCGACCCAACGGGTCGAGGTCAGCGACTCACGTGGGGGCGCTTCGACAAGCTCAGCGACCCAAGTAGCGGGGGCGCTCAACGACCGAGGGCGACCGGTCGGTACCTCTGCACGACCACGCCCGACCGGAACTCCTGGCGCTCCACGAGCTCGAGCTCGATCCTCTCGCGCAGCCCGTCGAAGAGTCTCGGGCCGCTTCCGGCGAGCACCGGATGCACGGCGAACGTGTACTCGTCGATCAGGCCGAGATCGGCAAGCGCGAGGGTGAGCGTCACGCCGCCCACGGAGAGACCCTTGCCCGGTTCCTGCTTCAGCGTGCGGATCGCCGCCTCCAGGTCGCCCTCGACCAGCTCGGCATTCCAGTCCACCGCCGTGAGGCTGCTCGATACGACGTACTTCTTCGCCCGGTCGATGCGCTCGGCGAAGCGGACCTCCGACTCGTCCATCCAGTCGGGCCAGACGCCATCCGCCGGCCGCCGCCAGGCGGACTCCATCATCTCGTAGGTCACCCGGCCGTAGATCTCGGCATCGGACCGATCCATCTCGGCGGTCCAGAAGTCCATGAACTCCTCATCGGGAGTGAGCCCCGCCTCGTGATGGACGCTGCCGTCGAGCGTGACGTTGATCGCATACCGCAGTGGTCTCATCTCGTCGCTCTCCTTCGATGCGCAGCGGACTCTCCCGGACGGTACCAGATGCTGATCGCGAGCGTTTCGTCTCGCTGAAGACCCGCACTGAGCGAGCGGAGCGAGTCGAAGTGTCGCTCAACGACCGGGTCGCCGATCGCTCAGTTGCCGAGGCCGTCGAGCGTCCAGTGATAGCGGAGGCGGAGGCCGCGCTCCATGCTGGCCAGCGCCGCACCGGTGCCGAGGGCGATGTTGAGCCACAGGGGGAGATGGATGGGCGAGACGAATGTTCCGAAGCGTTCCGCGATCGGTGGGATCTCGGAGATCACCTGCACCAGTTGCGGGACATTCACTCCCACACCGATGATCAGGACGACGATCGCGGTGGCGGCGATCCACCGGCTCGCCACCGGATGCGTCTGCTCGAGTCGCAGACGGCGGCCGACCGCCGACCTCGGATGCGGCGTGAGTCGGCGCTCGGATCGGTCGGGCGTGACGTAGTGCATCCGCCGGAGACCGTACGAGCCCGCCGCCACCTGGACCACGCCGCCTTCGACGGCGAACTTCGCCGGCAGCCTCGACACGACGGCCTGCGCCCCGTCGCGATAGAGGTAGGCGCGAGGGTCGCCGTCCTCATGGGACCGCACATCCACCGCATAGATCAGATCCGGCGCGCCCGGCCGCGGCACTGCCAACGAGAACAGCTTTCGACCTGACACCAGATGCCACCAGCGGAAAGGTTCGAGCGGACGCCCGTCTCCGCGCTTCTGGCGGCGGGGCATCGCGCCGTCGTCGGCATCGCCGAGCATGCCGAGCGCATCGGCATCGTCTTCATCGAACATGGAGCTGCTCCTCTCAGAGCAGCAGCTGCGCGAGCGGATGCACCAGGTAGCGCAGCGAATACGCCTCCCAGAGGGCTCCGATGATGAGCAGCACGAGCGCCGGGAGTGCGAGCAGGCCCAGCTGACGGAGGCCCCGCAGGTAACCCTGGCGCCGGTTCTCTGCCCCCGCCGTGCGCGGGAAGAGCCAGTACTTGCCGACCAGGAACGCTCCCAGCAGGAACAGCACGTAGGCCTGCAGTTCGATGAGGAACGTCAGCGAGTGCGGGATGAGCGCGACCCAACCCGTGTCCGAGGTCGGGACGAGAGTGATCCCCGTGGTCAAGGACCAGTACCCGAAGAACGCGAGCCCAGCGAACGGCACGATCAGCGACGGCAGCACGATGGTCAGAGCGCTGAGGCGGAACAGGTTCACGCCGAGGATCGTCAGCGCGAACAGCGGAGGCGTATTGACGAGCCAGCGCACGAGCTCGCCCGTCCCGTCCTCCTCCAGCCCTGCGGCTCGGGCGGCGACGAGATCGGGGAAGATGATCCCGATCGCGAAGCCGAGGAGCGCGAGCCCATAGGCAGCAGCGTTGAGGATGAGGTAGACGCGCATGTTCTCGCGCACGACCCGGAAGGGCCTGCGCCAGAAGCGGACGGGCTCGGGATGAGCGATGGAGATCTGCTGAGTGGACATCCTTCCATCGCACTCCATCGTCGATGGCGTGCACAGTGTCCCCGTGTCATGAGAATGGGTGACCGGTGTCACCTCAATCCGTGACAGAGCCTCGCGCACTCGACGCCCTCGACGCACTCGGGCTCGCGGGTGCCGAGGTCGGGGCCTTGCGCCGGCCGGCGGAGCGCGGGGGATTCGCCCGCAGGTGTCCGCTGACCTGCGTCATCATCCGCGCGAGCGCCTCGACGTCGGCATCCGTCAGTGACTCGAACAGCAGGCTCTTCACGGCCTCGATGTGCCCCGGGAACACCTTGGCCAGCACCTCGCGGCCCGCGGCCGTGATCGCGACGATCGTACTCCGCTCATCCTCGGGTGACGGGGCACGCGTGACCAGACCGCGCTCCTCGAGCGACTGCGCCTGGTACGTCAGCCCGCTGCGGCTGTAGACGACGCCGTCGGCGAGATCCGTCATCCGCTGACTGCCGCCGGGCGCATCGCCGAGCCGCGCCAGCAGCTGGAACTGCACGTAACTGAGCTGCCCGACATCCTTCAGCTGCTTCTCGACCGCGTGCCGCAGCAGGCTGCTCACCTCGGTGAACGCGAAGTAGGCCGCGAGCTCCGTGGCAGAGAGCCGAGGGGGTTGTGTGCTCATGCACCCAGTATATGTGTTGCTTCGAATTCGAAGCAGTGCTATCGTCTCCATATTGCTTCGAATTCGAAGCACTGACGAAAGGGAAAAATCATGAAGGCAGTACGGTTCCACGAAGTGGGCGGACCCGAGGTGCTCCAGTACGGCGACATCGAGCAGCCCGTCCCGGGTGCGGGGCAGGTGCGGCTGCGCGTCGCAGCATCCGCTTTCAGCGCCGCCGACAACGGCATGCGCGCGGGATTCCTGCCCATCCCGATCGTGCTCCCGCACGTGCCGGGGTACGACGTCTCGGGCACGATCGACGCGATCGGCGAGGGCGTCGACGGCTTCGCGGTGGGCGACGCCGTGATCGGCTTCCTGCCGATGGCCGAAGACGGCGGCGCGGCGGAGTACGTCGTCGCCCCGGCCGAGGCGCTCGTCGCAGCGCCGACCTCGGTGCCGCTGGCGGATGCCGCAGCACTCCCCTCCGTCGCCCTCACCGCGCGCCAGGCGCTCTTCGACGACGGAGACCTCCAGGCCGGACAGCGCGTGCTCATCGTCGGCGCCGGTGGCGTCGTCGGCAAGTACGCGATCGCCCTGGCCAAGCGCGCAGGCGCCTACGTCATCGCCACTGCGAGCCCCCTGAGTGCGGATGCCGTCCGCGCAGCCGGAGCCGACGAGATCATCGACCACACCGAGACCGGTGTGCTCGACGCGGTCTCCGAGCCGGTCGACATGCTCCTCAACCTCGCACCGATCGAACCGGACGAGTTCACCGCGCTCGTGCGGCTGGTCCGCGACGGGGGAGTCGTGGTCAGCACCACCGCCTGGATGCCCGCACCCGACGACGCCGAGCGGAATGTGCGGTCGGTCGTCGTCTTCGTCCGCAGCGATGCCGAGAAGCTCGCCGAGCTCGTGTCGCTGGTCGACAGCGGGGCCCTCCACCTCGAGGTCACGCGGCGCATCCCCCTCGAGGAGCTTCCGGCGCTGCACGCGGAGGCGGCCGCGGGGCGGATCGCGGGCAAGGTCATCGTCATTCCGTGATCAGGCCCGTCGGGGTGTGTGCCCCGGAAGGTGAAGTGCGCTTCGCAAGGTCGGTTTGTCGGCATCCGTCCTTGTGGAGCGCGCTTTGCCTTGCGGGGTGTGGGAAGGCGTTTCGTCTCGCTGCGCTCGCTCAACGACCGGAGGTGAGCGCGCGCGAGGGCTAGCTCACGCCCGCTGCCGGTACCGGTGCGCGACCACGCCCGACCGGAACTCCTGCCGCTCCACCAGCTCGAGTTCGAGACGCTCGCGCAACCCGGCGAGCAGCGTCGGCCCGCGCCCGGCGACGACCGGATGCACCACGAACAGGTACTCGTCGATCAGGCGGAGATCCGCCAGGGCCAGGGGAAGCGTCACGCCATCCACGGACAGCTCCCCGCCCGGCTCCTGCTTCACGTCCGAACAGCATCGCCCACGTCGCCCTGCAGCAGCTCGGCGTTCCAATCGACCTCGGTGAGAGTGATCGACACGACGTACTTCCTCGTCCGGTCTATGGCCTCGGCGAAGGGGATCGCCGACTCGCCCATCCAGTCGGACCACATGCCGCCGGCCGGCGCCAGGCCGACTCCATCATCTGATAGGTCACGCGGCCGTAGATCTCGGCATCCGACTGCTCGATCTCGGCGGTCCAGAAGCGCATGAACTCCTCGTCGGGTGGCAGCCCCGCTTCGTGGTGGACGCACCCGTCAAGCGTCACATTGATCCCGTATCGGAGTGATCTCATCTCGTCGCTCTCCCTCGATGCGCACGCGTCTCCTGGAAAGTGGCAGACCGCCCCGGCGCAGCCCACCCCATGTCGACAACGCCTGGTGGACGGCAAAAACCAGCCCCCGAAACCCTCATCAGCCGAATGACGATCGTGTTACGAGATCGGCGGATACGGCGAAGCTGCGGTAGGAAAGATCCACCAGTACAGTTGTACATTGCACTGTCATGGGGTTCTATGGAAACCATTCGCAATGGCGCTAACGACAGAAAGGTCTGGTCTCGTGACCACATCGAAGAGGCTCGCCGGGTTCATCGCCGCGGCCACCGCATCCGCTCTGTTCATCACCGGCTGTTCCGCCGGTGGAGGAGAGTCCGACCCGTCGCAGGCCGGCACCGGCGGCACCCCGAAGACCGGCGGCACGGTGCACATGCTGCAGAACGCCGACTTCTCCTACCTCGACCCGTCCCGCGGTTTCGACGGCGGCGTCAACGCCTTCTACCGCCTCATCTACCGCGGCCTCACCATGCAGGCCGCCGGTGACGCGAAAGACCCGAACGCCATCGTCCCCGACCTCGCCGAATCGCTCGGCGAGGCCTCGGAAGACGGCCTCACCTGGACCTACACGCTCAAGGACGACATCTTCTTCGACGACGGCACCCCCATCACGTCGCAGGCGATGAAGTTCGGCATCTCGCGCTCGTGGGACCCCCAGGTCGGCATCGGCTCGCCCTACCTGCGTCAGGTCATCGACGCCCCCGAGGGCTACCAGGGCCCGTACGTCTCGGGCGACCTGCCCACGATCGAGACGCCCGACGACAAGACGATCGTCTTCCACCTCAAGAAGCCGTTCCCCGATTTCGACAACGTGCTCGCGCAGCCCAACGCGGTGCCGTTCCCCGAGGGCACCGGAGCCGGCGACGAGTTCATCAAGGACATCATCGCCTCGGGCCCGTACACGCTCGCCGAGTACACCCCCGGCAGCTCGATCACGCTCGAGCGCAACGAGTTCTGGGACGAGGCGACGGATGACGTGCGCAAGGCGTACCCCGACAACTGGGAGTTCGAGATCGGCATCGACGCCGCGACGATCGACGAGCGCATGATCGCCGGTCAGAGCGACGACAAGAACGCCATCTCGGGCACCGTGAGCGCCGCGACCCTGCCGCGTCTGCAGACCCCGCAGCTGAAGGACCGCGCGATCACGGCGGATGCCTTCTGCACGACCTACATGTCGATGAACACCACCAAGGCGCCGTTCGACGACGTCAACGTGCGCAACGCCGTCAACTGGGCGATCGACCGTTCGGCACTGGTCAACGCGAGCGGCGGCACGCAGCTCGCCGACCCGGCGTTCTCGATCATCCCGCCGGTGGTCAGCAGCTTCAAGGACTTCAACCTGTGGGAGACCGAGGGCGACAAGGGTGACACCGAGAAGGCGCAGGAGCTGCTCGACGAGGCCGGTCTCTCCGACGGCTTCGAGTTCACCCTCGACATCCGTTCGCAGCCGCTCATGCAGGGGCGGGCCGAGGCCATCCAGCAGGCTCTCGAGCCCCTCGGCATCACCGTGAACCTCAACGTGATCGACACCTCGATCTACTACGAGACGATCGGCACGCCCGCGCAGCAGAACGACGCCGCGATCACCGGATGGTGCCCGGACTGGGCGTCGAGCGCCAGCACGATCATCCCGCCGCTGTTCGACGGCCGGAACATCTTCGAGAAGGGCAACTCCAACCTCGCCCAGATCAACGACCCGGCCATCAACGACCGCATCGACGAGATCACCGCGATGACCGACGTCGACGAGGCCAAGACCGCGTGGGGCGACCTCGACGAGCAGATCATGGGCTTGTCGCCCATCGCGCCGCTCGTGTTCAGCAAGGGGATCTTCCTGCCCGGTGAGAACATCGCCGGCTACTACCCGAGCACCAACCTGACGGACCTGACGATCATCGGTCTCAAGGACCCCGCGAAGGGCTGAGCATGACCTTCAGCTCGACATCGCTCGAAGCCGAAGCCGAAGCCACGCCGGCGGGTGACTCCAGTCTCCACGAGACCCTGGAGTCGCCCCCGGCCTCTGGCCGGCGGCTGCTGAGAGCCTTCCTGACCGACTGGGGCGCCATGCTCTCCAGCGCCTACATCCTGCTCATCATCCTGATGGCGATCTTCGCGCCGCTGCTGACGATGCTGAGCGGATGGGGCCCCTACGAGTTCGATCAGGCGGCGATCGACCCCAACCTCGGCGCCATCCCGATCGGTCCGTTCGGCGGCATCAGCGCCGAGCACTGGTTCGGCGTCGAGCCCGGCAGTGGCCGCGACATCTTCGCCCGCATCGCCTACGGTGCGCGGGTCTCGATGACGGTCGCCTTGTCGGCGACTCTCCTCACCACCGTCATCGGCGTGGTGATGGGGCTGCTCGCCGGCTACTTCGGCGGACTCGTCGACCTCGTCATCTCGCGCGTCATGGAGTTCCTGATGGCGTTCCCCGCCCTCATCTTCATGATCGCGATCCTGTCGGCCCTGCCCGCCGACAACCGCGTCTTCCTGCTCGTGGTCGTCATCTCGCTGTTCGGCTGGCCGTACCTCGCCCGCATCGTGCGGTCGCAGACCCTCTCGCTCAAGGAACGCGAGTTCGTCGAAGCCGCGAAGGCGTCGGGTGCATCGAGCCGCCGGATCATCTTCCGCGAGATCCTGCCGAACCTGCAGTCCACGATCATCGTGATGGCGACCCTCGCCGTCCCCGGCTACATCGGCACCGAGGCCGGACTCTCGTTCCTCGGCGTCGGCGTCGTGCCCCCCACCCCGAGCTGGGGGCAGATGATCGCCGCGGCGACCCCCTGGTACGCCGTCGACCCGATGTACTTCGTGATCCCCGGCGCGTTCCTCTTCCTCCTGGTGCTCTCGTTCACGACCCTCGGCGACCGCATCCGCACCATCGCCACCAGTGGGGAGGCCCGCTCATGATCCGCATCGTCGGCTCACGCCTGCTCGGCATGCTCGTCGTGCTGTTCCTGGTGACGCTGTTCACCTACGCGATCTTCTTCCTGCTCTCGGCCGATCCTGCCGTGCAGATCTGCGGCAAGAACTGCACACCAGAGCGCATCGAGCAGATCCGTCTCAACCTCGGGCTCGACCAGCCGTTCTGGACCCAGTTCTGGGGCTACGTCGGCGGCCTCTTCACCGGACGCACCTTCACGGTCGCCGGAGCAGCCGTCGAGTGCGCGGCCCCGTGCCTCGGCTACTCGTTCCAGACCAGCCAGCTCGTCGGCGACATGATCGTGCAGCGCCTGCCCATCACGGCGACCATCGCGATCGGCGCGGCCGTGCTCTGGCTTCTCGGCGGCGTCGTGGCGGGTGTGCTCAGCGCGGTGAAGGAGGGGAAGTTCCTCGACCGGTTCTTCGCCGGACTCACCCTCGGCTCCATGTCGATCCCGAACTACGTGCTGGCGCTCGCGCTGCAGTTCATCTTCGTGGTCGCGCTCGGCTGGCTCCCCTTCCCGCAGGCCGTGAAGTTCGCGGACGACCCCGGTCAGTGGTTCCTCAACTTCATCCTCCCGTGGGTCGTCCTGGCCGTCGGCTACGCGGCGGTGTACACGCGCCTCACCCGCGCGAACGTGATCGACACCCTGCAGGAGAACTTCGTGCGCACGGCGCGGGCGAAGGGGCTGCAGCCCGGCCTGGTATGGCGCCGGCACGCCCTGCGTCCGGCCCTCACGCCGATCGTCACGATCTTCGGCATGGACGTCGCCGGACTCCTCGGCGGCGCGGTCATCACCGAGACGGTCTTCGGCCTCAACGGCGTCGGCAAGCTCACCGCCGACTCCATCACCGCGAACGACCAGCCCGTCATCATGGCCGTCACCCTGCTGTCGGCGTTCTTCGTGATCATCGGCAACATGGTCGTCGACCTGCTGTACACCGCGATCGATCCGCGCGTCAGGACGGGGGCATCCGCATGAGCGAATCCGTGAGCACGCCAGGCGCCGTGAGTGGCGAAGGCAGCGGCCCGCTGCTGTCGGTGCGCGACCTCACCGTCTCGTTCCGCACCGCGCAGGGGCCGACCAGCGTGGTGAAGAACCTCGAGTTCGACGTGCCCCGCGGCGGCGCGCTCGGCATCGTCGGCGAATCCGGATCGGGCAAGTCGATGACGAGCCTGGCGATCCTCGGCCTCCTGCCCAAGGGCGGAACGGCCACCGGGTCGGTGCGGTTCGACGGCGCGGAGCTGATCGGGATGTCGGAACGCGAGAAGCGCCGCGTGCGCGGCGACCGCATCGCGATGATCTTCCAGGACCCGCTGTCTTCGCTGAACCCGTACTACAAGGTCGGCACCCAGATCGCCGAGGCGTATCTCTCGCACCGCAGCGGCGTCTCGCGCAAGCAGGCGCGGGCTGTCGCGATCGAGGCGATGGAGCGGGTGCACATCCGCGACGCCGCCCGCCGCGTCGACCACTACCCGCATCAGTTCTCCGGCGGCATGCGCCAGCGCATCATGATCGCCATGGCGCTGAGCATGGAGCCCGACCTGATCATCGCCGACGAGCCGACCACGGCCCTCGACGTGACCGTGCAGGCGCAGATCCTCGACCTGCTCGATGAGATCCGCACCGAGACCGGCGCCGGCCTCATCCTCATCACGCATGACCTCGCCGTCGTCAGCGAGGTGACCGACCAGATCGTCGTGATGCGCGCGGGCGAGACCGTCGAACGCGGTGCCGTGGAGCAGGTGTTCAGCGACCCGCAGGCCGACTACACCCGTCGGCTGCTCGACGCGGTGCCGCGCATCGACGACGCGATCGGCGTGCTGCGCACGACCGAGATCACGGTTCCGGACAACGGGAGGAGCGCTCGATGAGCACGCAGGCGCCGCTGTTCCGCGGTACGAATCTGGTCAAGGAGTTCTCCAGCGGGTCCTCCGGGCTCCTCGGGCGGGCGAAGCCCTTCCGAGCCGTCGACGACGTCTCGCTCGAGGTGCATCGGGGCGAAACGCTGGCCGTCGTCGGCGAGTCGGGCTCCGGCAAGTCGACGACCGCCCGACTGGTCGCACGCCTGATGGATCCCACCAGCGGCACGCTGGAGTTCGAGGGCACCGACGTCACGCACGCGAAGGGGGCGGCGCTGCGCGACTTCCGCGCCGCGGTGCAGGTCATCTTCCAGGACCCGTACTCGTCGCTGAACCCCAAGCACACGGTCGAGCGGCTCGTCACCGCGCCGCTGGTCTACCAGGGGCGGAAGATCCCCGGCGGTGCGCGCGCGTTCACCCGCGAGCTCATGGAGCGCGTGGGGCTGAACCCGCTGCACTCCGAGCGCTACGCCTCGCAGTTCTCCGGCGGACAGGCCCAGCGCATCGGCATCGCGAGGGCGCTCGCCGTCGGCCCGAAGCTGATCATCTGCGACGAGGCGGTCTCAGCCCTCGACGTCTCGGTGCAGGCCCAGGTCATCAACCTGCTGCGCGACCTGCAGGCCGACGAGGGCTTCGGCTACCTCTTCATCGCGCACGACCTGGCCGTGGTGCGTCAGATCGCGACGAGGGTGGCCGTCATGTCGCAGGGAGCCATCGTCGAGACGGGTCCGCGCGACGAGGTCTTCGAGCGCCCGGAGCACGAGTACACGAAGACGCTGCTGCAGGCCGTGCCGCGCATCAACCCGGAGTGGGATCGCCGGCGCAAGAAGGCCGAGGCGGCGCGAGCCGGTCGGGAAGCGGATGCCGCCACCGCGGCCGAGACCACGGAGGCAGCCGAATGACCCGCACCGCCACGGCGCAGCACATGCTCCCCGGCATCCGCGTTCGCGAATACCGCACGACCGTCCCGCTGGACTGGACCGCCACCGACGAGGATGCGACCGGCGGCGAGACGATCGAGCTGTTCGTGCGCGAGCTCGTCGACCCCGAGCACGACGACGCCGATCGCCCGCTGCTCACCTACCTGCAGGGCGGCCCCGGCGGCGCCAACCCGCGCCCGCTGGCCCGTGACGGCTGGATCGGCGAGGCGCTGCGCGACTACCGCGTCGTGCTCGTCGACCAGCGCGGAACCGGCCTCAGCACGCCGGTGGATGCCGCGATCGTCGCAGAACGCGGGGACGCGGGGGGCGACTACCTCGCCTGCTTCCGCGCCGACTCGATCGTGCGCGACCTGGAGCATGTGCGCACGACTCTGTACGACGGGCGGCGCTGGGCGACCCTGGCGCAGAGCTTCGGCGGCTGGATCACCATGACCTACCTGTCGTTCGCGCCCGACGGCCTGACGGCGAGCTACGTGTGCGGTGGCGTGCCCGGCATCCCGCCGCGGGCGAGCGAGGTGTACCGCCGCACGTTCGACCGCGTCGCGACGAAGACGGCCGAGTTCTTCCGCCGCTTCCCCGACGACGAGGCCGCCGTCGCGCGCATCGCCGACCGGCTGGCGGAGGGCGACGTGCGCCTGCCCGACGGCGACCTGCTGACGGTGCACCGCTTCCAGGCCCTCGGCATCGACTTCGGCATGAAGCCCGGCTTCGAGCGCCTGCACTGGCTGATCGAGAAGGCGTTCATCCGCCCTGACCGGCTCTCGGAGGCTTTCCTGCAGGACGTCATGGCGCTCTCCTCGAGCGCCGGCAACCCGCTGTTCTGGACGCTGCAGGAGTCGATCTACGGCGACCAGGAGAGCGGCGCGACCGCGTGGGCCGCGCAGGCCGAACGCGACCGGCGGCCGGAGTTCGACGAGACCCGTCGACCGCTGCTGTTCACCGGGGAGATGGCGTTCCCGTGGATGTTCGACGAGGTCCGGCTGCTCCGCGGCTTCCGCACCGCCGTCGACGCGCTCGCCGCCAAGACCGACTGGGCGCCGCTGTACGACCGGGCGGCCCTCGCCCGCAACGAGGTGCCGGTCGCGGCGGTCGTCTACTTCGACGACATGTACGTCGATGCGGCACTGCAGCTGGCGACGCTGAAGGGCGTCGGAGAATCCCAGTACTGGGTGACCAACGAATACGAGCATGACGGGATCGGATCGGGCCGCACGCTGACGCGCCTGCGAGAACTCGTCCGAGACCGTGGAGGAGAGCGCGCATGAGCGACACGACGACCGGAGCACGCCCGCCGTATGCGGGAACCCGCTACCCGAAGCTGGCCGAGATCCCCGCCTTCCGCGCGTTCATCGCCGAGGGGTGGCAGGACGTCCCGACCCGCCCCGACCTCCCCGCCGGCACCGCGGCGGCCGCCGCCGCGCATCGTGAGCGGTTGAGCGCGGCGCTGCCGGGGCAGACGCTCGTCCTGAGCTCGGGCATCGCCCCGGTGCGCAACGACGACGCGTCATATCTCTTCCGTGCCGACAGCAGCTTCGTCTGGGCGACCGGATGCCAGGCCGAGGGCGCAACCCTCGTGATGTGGGCGCGCCCCGGCGGACACGACGCCGTGCTGTACCTGCCGGCACCGTTCCGCCCCGGCGACGACGGCTTCTTCAGCAACGCCCTGCACGGCGAGCTCTGGGTCGGCCCCTCCGCCGGACTCGCCGAGTGGGCCGAGGCGCTGCAGGTCGCGGTAGAGCCGATCGAGGCGCTCGACGCCCGCGCCGCCGACCTCCGCGGCGCACTCGCTGCCCGCGCCGCCGCCGCCCTGGCCGTCGCGCACGGCGCGGAGGTGTCGGCCGACCTCGAGCGCACGCTCTCCCGGCTGCGCATGGTGAAGGACGACTGGGAGATCGGGCAGCTGCGCGAGGCCATCGACGCGACCGTGTCGGGCTTCGCGGCCGTCGTGGGCGAGATCCCGCGCGCCATCGCCGAGGGTCTCGGCGAGCGCTGGCTGCAGGGCACCTTCGACCGCCACGCGCGCACGCACGGCAACGGCCCCGGCTACTCGACGATCGTCGGCTCCGGGGCGCACGCCCCGATCCTGCACTGGGTCCGCTGCGACGGCCCGATCCATCCCGACCAGGCCCTCCTGCTCGACATGGGCGTGGAAGCACGCTCGCTCTACACGGCCGATGTGACGCGCACCGTGCCGGCGCAGGGCACCTTCAGCGCGGCGCAGCGCGAGGTGCACGACCTCGTCGAGCGTGCGCACCGCGCGGGCCTCGACCAGATCCGCCCCGGCACCGCCTACCTCGACTTCCACTTCGCCTCGATGCAGGTCGTGGCGCAGGGGCTGCACGACTGGGGCCTGCTTCCGGTGTCGGTCGATGAGGCGCTGTCGCCGCGGGGCCAGCAGCACCGCCGCTACCTCGCGTGCGGAATCGGCCACCACCTCGGCCTCGACGTGCACGACTGCAGCCAGGCGCACTACGAGGACTACATGGGCGCCGACCTCGAGCCCGGCGTCGTGATGACGGTCGAGCCCGGACTGTACTTCCATGCGCACGACCTCACCCTCCCGCCCGAGCTGCGGGGCATCGGCGTGCGGTTGGAAGACGACATCCTGGTCACCGCGACCGGGTCCGAGGTGCTCTCGGGAGCCCTCCCGATCGACGCCGCGGGCATCGAGCAGTGGACCCGCGCGCAGTGGTCGCCGGAACAGGGGGCCACGCGATGACGGCGGCCACCGGCATCCGCATCGCCCCCGCTCTGCGTCCGTTCCCCCTGGATCGGGTGCGCCTCGGCGACGACAGCGTCTTCGCGCGAGCCCGCGAGCAGATGCTGCACCTCGCCCGCGTCTACCCGGTCGATCGGCTGCTCGCCGTCTTCCGGGCGAACGCGGGCCTCGACACGCGTGGCGCCGCCGCTCCCGGCAACTGGGAGGACTTCGGCCACCCTCGGGAAGAGGCATGGGGCGAGGCCGACTACCCCGGCCGCGAGAACGCGCAGACGGCCAACCTGCTGCGCGGGCACTACGCCGGCCACTTCCTCTCGATGCTCTCCCTCGCCTCCGCGGGCGAGCAGGACGAGGCGCTGCGCGCGAAGGTCGACGAGTTCGTCTCGGGTCTCGGCGAGGTGCAGCGCGCGTTGGCCGCGACCGGACGCTACTCGCACCCCGGCTTCCTCGCCGCCTACGGCGAGTGGCAGTTCTCGCGCCTCGAGGACTACGCGCCCTACGGCGAGATCTGGGCGCCGTACTACACGACCCACAAGATCATGGCCGGGCTGCTCGACGCCTACGAGCTCGTCGGCAACGACGAGGCGCGCGACATCGCCGTCGCGATGGGCCACTGGGTCGCGCACCGGCTGACCCGCCTCGAGCACGCCCGCATCCAGCGCATGTGGTCCCTGTACATCGCCGGCGAGTACGGCGGCATGAACGAGACGATGGCCCGCCTGAGCGTGGTCGCCGACGAGCCGCTGTTCCTCGAGGTCGCGCGCCTCTTCGATCAGGACGACCTGCTCGAGGCCGGTGCCGAGCGACGCGACGTGCTCACCGACATGCACGCCAACCAGCACCTGCCCCAGCTGATCGGCTACCTCCACGAGTACGAGCTGACCGGCGAGAGCCGCTACCTCGACGCCGTCCTCGGACTGTGGGATCAGATCGTCCCCGGCCGCATGTTCGCCCACGGCGGCACCGGCGAGAGCGAGCTGTGGGGTCCTCCCGGCGCGGTCGCCGGCGACATCGGCCACCGGAACGCCGAGACCTGCGCCACGTACAACCTGCTCAAGCTCGCGCGGCTCCTGTTCGCGCACACCCGGGATCCGCGCTTCATGGCGTACTACGAGCGCGGAGTGCTGAATCACATCCTCGCCTCCCGCCGCGACGTCGACTCGGACACGAGCCCCGAGGTCGCCTACATGTTCCCGGTGCACCCCGGGGCGCTGGCCGAGTGGGACAACATCGGCACCTGCTGCGGCGGCACCGGCCTCGAGAACCACGTCAAGTACCAGGACACCGTGTTCTTCCGCACGGCGGATGCCGACGCCGAGCTCTGGGTCAACCTCTTCGTGCCGTCGACCCTGGACTGGCAGGAGCAGCACGCGACCGTGCGGCTGCAGACGACCCTGCCCTTCGGCGGCACCACCGAGCTGCGGATCGACGGCGGCGAGGGCTTCGTCGACGGGACGCCGCTGACGCTGCGGATCCGCGTGCCGGAGTGGATCGTGGGCGACCCCGTGCTCCGCATCGGCGGCGACGCCTTCACCGCCTCGATCGAGGACGGCTATCTGGTCGTGGCCCGCCCGTGGTCATCGGGCGACGTGATCCACATCGAGACGCCGCTCGCCCTGCGTGCTCTTCCGACGCCCGACGACCGGGCGCTGCAGTCGATCGAGTACGGGCCGTCGCTGCTGGTCGCCCGATCGGACGCCACGACGGCACTCGACCTGGCGCTCGCGCAACGCCGGCGCGTGGACGGCTCGCTGCGTCCGGACGACGCCGATTCGACGGATGCCGTGGATGCCGTGGGGGATGCGCTGCGCGCCGACGGGGCCGTGCGCATCGCCGGCGTGCCGTTTGAACCGGTCTGGACCGGTCGCGACGCCCGGTACCACATGTACGTGCGGGATGCCGGGGCGACGGTCGGCTTCGTCGGCGCCGAGACGGCCGTGCCGCTGCGCGTCCGACAGGACGGCGGCTCGCTCCTCGACGATGTCTGGCGCGACCCCGCTCCCGCGACACGCGCCGCATTCCTCGACCGGGTCGGCGAGGCGGCGGGCGCCGCACGCCGCGGAGGACTGCTCGCGCAGAGCGAGCTCGTCCAGGTGCTCGAGGCGGCGGCATCCGCCGATGTCGACGGCACGGGCGTCCGGACGCGGGGAACGCTCGTCGAGACGGATGCCGCGGACCTGACCTGGAGTGAGGAGGCGGATGCCGACGGCATCCGTCTCACCGAATGGTCGGTGCCGAGATCTCTCGCCGACGCCCCCACGGCGCCGTCCGTCGCGATCACGACCGCGATCCTCCCTGCGCCCTCGGGCTGGTACACCGAGATCCCGACGATCCGGGTGGATGCCGAAGACCTGGCCGGCGTCGGCGGGTTGAGCGTCGAGGTGGCGCTGGGCGAGGGGGAGTGGATGCCGTACGACGGGCCGTTCCCGCTGCCGGGCGACGGAGCGCACCAGGTCAGGGCGCGCGCGACCGATGCGTCCGGAGCCACCGGCCACGCGTCCCGCGACTTCGCCGTCGATGTCGAGGCTCCGGTGTCGCGGGCCACCCTGCGGCGACTGGGCTCGAGCGTCGAGATCACGTTCACCGCCACCGACGAGGTGTCGAGCGTCGAGCGCATCCAGTGGGAAGGTCCCGGCACGTTCTGGGCCACGTTCCAGGAGGCGTTCGTGCGAGCCCTGTCGGATGAGGAGCAGGTCATCCAGTTCGCGGCCACCGACCGCGCCGGCAACGAGGAGGCCAGGCAGATACTGGTCCTGCCGCCGCGCGACGAGATCTCGTGACCGGCGGGAAGACGCCCATGGACAGAAGCTTGTCCCGCCCACTAGCATTGCAATTGTACTCAAACGAAACCACAGGAGTTCTGATCCATGACTGAAAAGAAGCCGTGGCACGGCGTCAACCTCGCGACCACTCTGCCGATCAACCCGGACTTCTCCGTCAACTACGACGCGTACGCCGAGCACATCCGGTTCACCACCGACAACGGCGTGACGGGCATCATTCCCAACGGCTCCCTCGGCGAGTACCAGACGCTGACGGACGAGGAGCGCAAGCGCGTGTACCTCACCGCCGTCGAGGCCGCCCCCGAGGGCGTCGCCGTGATCCCCGGTGTCGGCGCCTACGGTGCCATGGAGAGCGTGCGTCTCACCGAGCACGCCGCCGAGCACGGCGCACCGGCCGTCATGCTGCTGCCGCCCAACGCCTACCGCGCGAGCGATGCCGAGATCATCGACCACTACCGCCGCGTCGCCGCGGTCGGCCTGCCGATCCTCGCGTACAACAACCCGATCGACACCAAGATCGACCTGCGTCCCGCGCTGCTCGCGCAGCTGTTCGACGAGGACCTCATCGTCTCGGTCAAGGAGTTCTCCGGCGACGTGCGCAACGCGTACGAGATCCGCGAGCTCGCCCCCGGCCTCGACATCTCGATCGGCTCCGACGACGTCGTGCTGGAACTCGGCATCAACGGCGCCATCGGCTGGGTCGCCGGATACCCGAACGCGATCCCGGCATCCACCGTCGAGCTCTACAACCTGGCGACGTCGGGCGACCCGGCCAGCTGGGCCAAGGCTCACGAGATGTACCGCGACCTGCACGCCCTGCTCCGCTGGGACTCGAAGACCTGGTTCGTCCAGGCGATCAAGCTCTCGCAGGAGGTCGCCGGCGTCGCACCCGCCGGCATCACGACGCGTCCGCCGCGCCTGCCGCTGCCGGACGAGGTCCGCACGCGTATCATCTCCGACACCGAGGCCGTCCTGGCCAAGGGCTACCGCTGATCCGGAGGCATCGATGCGAGCACAGCGCGTCTTCCACGCCGTCGACTCCCACACCGAGGGGATGCCGACGCGCGTGATCGTCGGCGGCGTCGGGGTGATGCCCGGGGCGAGCATGGAGGAGCGCCGGCAGTGGTTCATGGCGAACAGCGATGACCTGCGCACGCTCTTGATGAACGAGCCCCGCGGTCACAGCGCGATGAGCGGAGCGATCCTGCAGCCGCCGACGCGGCCGGATGCCGACTTCGGCGTGCTGTTCATCGAGGTGTCCGGCTGCCTGCCGATGTGCGGGCACGGCACGATCGGCGTCGCGACCGTGCTCGTCGAGACGGGTATGGTGCCCGTCGTCGAGCCGGTCACGACGATCCGCCTCGACACCCCGGCCGGTCTGGTGATCGCCGAGGTGCAGGTGTCCGACGGCCACGCCGACAGCGTGACGATCCGCAACGTGCCGTCGTTCGCGGTCGCGCTGGACCAGGTCGTGGAGGTCCCGGGGCTCGGGACCGTCGAGTACGACCTCGCCTTCGGCGGCAACTTCTACGCGATCGTCTCGCTCGAGCAGATCGGCCTGCCGTTCGACCGGGCGCACAAGGACGAGCTGCTGAAGGCCGGCCTGAGCATCATGGCCGCGATCGAGGAGGCCGGGTCGCCGGTGCATCCGATCGACCCGACCATCCGCGGCTGCCACCACGTGTATCTGAAGGCGCCGGGCTCCACGGCGCTGCACTCGCGACACGCGATGGCCATCCACCCCGGCTGGTTCGACCGCTCCCCCTGCGGCACCGGCACCAGCGCGCGCATGGCGCAGCTGCATGCCCGCGGCGAGCTGCCGCTCAACCAGGACTTCCGCAACGAGTCGTTCATCGGCACGAGCTTCATCGGGCGGCTCGTCGAGACGACCGAGGTCGCCGGCATCCCCGCCGTCATCCCGACCATCACGGGCCGCGCCTGGGTGACCGGGACGGCGCAGTACATGCTCGACCCCAGCGACCCGTTCCCGCGAGGTTTCGTGCTGTGACCTCCGTTCCCGTCATCGGCGTCGACGCGATCGACGCCGCGCTCGACCGCCAAGGCGCCGTCGCGGCGATCGAGGCGGCGCTGCGCGACGGCGTGGACGTGGAGTCGGACTCGCCGCGGCTCTTCAGCCCACTGGACCGCGGCGAGTTCCTGCTCATGCCGACCCAGTCGCCGGAGCATGCCGGGATCAAGGTCGTCACGATCGCCCCGCACAACAGCGAGCGCGGGCTGCCGAAGATCCAGGCCTGGTACCTGGTGTTCGATGCCGAGACGCTCAGCCCTCTCGCGATCCTCGAGGGCGCGCACCTCACCACGCTCCGCACGCCGGCCGTGACCGCCGTCGCGGTGCGCGGGATGCTCCGCGCCGACCCCCGTGGCCCGCGTGAGCACATCGACACGCTCGCCGTGCTCGGCTCGGGTCCGCAGGCCGAGGCGCATGTGCGCACGCTCGCCGCGCTGATGCCGATCGGCGCGGTCAGCATCCGTGGTCGCAACAGCACCAGGGCGGCCGAGCTCGTCGCACGGCTGCGCGCCGACGGCATCCCGGCGCAGCCCGGCGACGGACACGACCTGCGCGATGCGGACGTGATCGTCACCGCGACCTCGTCGTCGGAACCGGTCATCGCGCGCGCGGACGTCGACGACGACGCGGTCATCGCGGCGGTCGGCTCGCACGGCGCCGACCACCGGGAGCTGGCCGCCGACCTCGTGACCGACGCCGATCTGGTCGTGGAGGCGAGGGCCTCGGCGTTCCGGGAGAACGGCAACCTGCTCCAGGCCAGAGAGCTCGACGCGTGGCAGGCAGGTAGGCAGGCCGTGGCCAATCTGCCAGAGTTGGTCACGGGTGCGTTCGCGCGCCGTGAGGGGCATCCCGCCGTCTACACCGGCGTCGGGATGAGCTGGGAGGATCTCGCCGTGGTGGCGGAGATCCTGCGGGCGGCGCAGAGCGCCGACGCGATGCCTCGGGAGGGGGACTCAGATGTCCGGAAGTGATGTGCGGAGCCTCGTGCGGCTCAGCAAGCAGCCCAGCATCCGCGACACCGTGACACGGGCGCTGCGGTCCGCGATCATCAGCGGGGAGATGCAGCCCGGCCGGGTGTACTCCGCGCCGAGCCTCGGCGAGGAGTTCGGCATCTCGGCGATGCCGATCCGCGAGGCCATGCTCGATCTCGTCCGCGAGGGACTGGTCGTCGCCATGCCGAACCGCGGCTTCCGGGTCACCGAGGTGTCGTCGCACGACCTCGCCGAGGTCACCGAGCTGCGCCTCTTCCTCGAGCCGCCGGCCGTCGAGAAGGCGACGCCGCTCATCCCGGAGAGCGCCCACGCAGGCCTTCGCCGTCAGGCCGACGCCATCGTCGCCGCGGCCGAGCGCGGCGATCTCGTGGAGTACCTGAGCGCCGACAGCGACTTCCACCTCGCGATCCTGAACTACGCCGGCAACGCGCGCCTCACCCAGCTCGTCCAGTCGCTGCGATCGCAGACCCGGCTGTTCGGCCTCTCCGAGCTGTACGAGCGCGGTCATCTGACCAGCTCCGCCAAGGAGCATCACACGATCATGGATGCGATCGAGGAGGGCGACGCGGTGCGCGCGCGAGACCTCGTGTTCGCGCACATCGAGCACGTCCGCGGCGACTGGTCCGGGCATGCCGTGGAGGAGCCCGACCCCGCGGAGGCGATCGGGAAGTGAACGGATCGACCGCACGCGCCGACGTCGTCATCGTCGGCGCGGGAGTCGTCGGTGCCGCGACGGCGTACTTCGCCGCCGCCGCCGGCCTCTCCACCATCGTCGTCGAGCGCGGTTCCATCGCCTCGGGCACAAGCAGCCGCTGCGAGGGGAACATCCTCGTCTCGGACAAGGAGGTCGGCCCGGAGCTCGAGCTGTCGCTCTACTCGCAGCGCGTGTGGCGCGAGGATCTCGCCGAGCACGCGGCCCTCTGGGAGTTCGAGTCGAAGGGCGGGCTCGTCGTCGCCGGCAGCACCGCGAGCATGAGCGGCCTGGTCGACCTCGTCGCCCATCAGCGCGAACTCGGGATCCGCGCCGAGATCATCGACGACTACGCCGGTCTCCGCGAGCTCGAGCCGTACATCAACCCCGCCCTCGCCGGCGGTGCGTTCTACCCCGACGACGCGCAGGTGCAGCCGCTGCTCGCCACGCACCACCTGCTGCGGCTCGCTCGGGAGCACGGCGCGCAGCTGCACACCGGCACCACGGTGCACGGCATCCGCACCTCCGGCGGCAGAGCCGTCGGCGTCGACACCTCCATCGGACACATCTCCGCCGGCGCGATCGTCAACTGCGCCGGCCCCTGGAGCGGCGAGATCGCCGCGCTCGCGGGTGTGCACCTCCCGGTGCTGCCGCGTCGCGGATTCGTGCTGGTCACGGAGCCCGTGCCGGTGACGGTGCACCACAAGGTCTACGCGGCGGAGTACGTCGGCGATGTCGCCAGTTCGGATGCCGGGCTGCAGGTCTCCCCGGTCGTCGAGGGCACGCCCAGCGGGACGATCCTCCTGGGCGCGAGCCGCGAGCGGGTCGGCTTCGACTCCTCGTTCTCCGCCGAGGCCGTCGCTCGCATCGCGAAGAGCGGCCTCGGTCTGTTCCCCGCGCTGCGCGATGTCGGTGTGCAGCGCGCCTACTCGGGGTTCCGCCCGTACTGCCCCGACCATCTGCCCGCCATCGGCGAGGACGGCCGTCTGCCCGGTCTCTGGCATGCGGCGGGTCACGAGGGCGCGGGTGTCGGACTCTCGGTGGGTACGGGCAAGCTGCTCGCGCAGGCGCTGCGGGCTGAGACGACCGACCTCGACCTCGCCCCCTTCCGACCGGATCGACTCGAGGGACTGGTCGCGGCATGATCCGCGCGCAGGCCACCGGAGCGGATGCCGAGAACACGCTCACGTTCGACGGCACGCCTGTGCCGTTCGCGCCGGGGCAGACCATCGGGGGCGCGCTCGCCGCGGCGGGCATCGTCTCGTGGCGCACGACCCGTCGTGACCGGGCCCCGCGCGGCCTCTTCTGCGGTATCGGCGTCTGCTTCGACTGCCTCGTCACGGTCGACGGCATCCGCACCCAGCGCGCGTGCCTCGCAGAGGCCTGCGACGGACAGGACGTGCGCAGCTCCGACCCCGACGAACCGCTTCCGCTGCCGGAGGGATCCCATGACTGAGTCGGATGCCGCGACCATCGCCGACGTCGCCGTCATCGGTGCCGGCCCCGCGGGCCTCAGCGCCGCGGTCGCCGCCGCCGAGCACGGTCTGCAGGTCGTGCTGATCGACGCGGGCGCGCAGACGGGCGGCCAGTACTGGCGGCACCCGGACGAGCGGCACCGCGACGCTTTCGCTGCTCCGGAGGACACCGGGCATCACCACTGGCGGCACTACACCGACCTTCGCGATCGACTGGCCTCGGCGGTGGCCGCCGGGCGTCTCCGGCATGTCGCCGGGCGGCAGGTGTGGCGCACCGACAGCTTCGGCGACAGGGTGGCCCTGCGCACGAGTGCGGTCACCGGCGCGGATGCCCTTCCGCTCCTCGAGCGCACGACCTGGGCGCGTCGGCTCGTGATCGCGACCGGAGCCTACGATCGTCAGCTGCCCGTTCCCGGATGGACGCTGCCCGGGGTCATGGCCGCCGGCGGCGTGCAGGCGATGCTCAAGGCGAACCAGGTGAGAGCCGGTCGACGCGCGGTCGTGGCCGGCACCGGCCCGTTCCTGCTGTCGGTCGCCGCCGGGCTCGCCGCCGCCGGAGTCGAGGTCGTGGAGGTCGTCGACGCGAACGCCCTGTCGCGCTGGGCGGCCACGCCGCTGCGCGCACTCGAGGAGCCGGGGAAGCTCTGGGAGGGGGCGCAGTACGCGGCCACGTTCCTCCGCCATCGCGTGCCGCTGCGCACGCGGACCGTGGTCACCGCCGTGCGCGGCGGAGGCCGGGTCTCCGAGGTCGAACTGTCGCGCGTCGACAGCTCCGGCCGCGTGCGGCCCGGCACGTCCCGCACGGTCGCTGCGGACCTCGTCGCTTTCGGATGGGGATTCACCCCGCAGCTGGAGATCGCCGTCGGTCTCGGGCTGCGCACGGTCGTCGACGTCGACGAGTCGCTCGTCGTCGAGGTCGACGACGACATGCGCACCTCCGATCCGCTCGTCTTCGCCGCCGGCGAGGTCACCGGGATCGGCGGGGCGATCGCCTCGTGCGCCGAGGGCGAGCTCGCAGGGGCCGCCGCCGCGCAGGACCTCGGCGCCCACGTCGACCGGGCGAGCATGACCCGGCACCGTCGGCGGCTGCGGCGCGGGCGACGCTTCGCCGTCGGAATGCACCGGGCGAGTCCCGTCCCCGCGGCCTGGAGCGAGTGGCTGACCCCCGAGACGCACGTCTGCCGGTGCGAAGAGGTCACCGCCGCCGAGGTGTCGGATGCCGTGGGAACGCTGCACGCCGACGACGCCCGCGACGTGCGCGTCACGGCCCGGCCGGGGATGGGGCTGTGCCAGGGCAGGGTCTGCGGCTTCGCGCTCTCGAAGCTCGTCGCCACCGGGACCGGCCGCGACGTCGATGCCGCCGCACTCGAATCATTGACCAATCGACAGGTGGGCGTGCCCGTCTCGCTCGGCGATCTCGCCGCGCTCGAGCCGCACCACCGTTCTCAGGAGGAGACATGAGCATGCAGGACACGACCGCGACCGACGTGGACCGGATCGTCACGCGCGCCGCGCGCGCATCGGAGCAGTGGAAG
This sequence comes from Microbacterium luteolum, assembly GCF_039533965.1. Classification (NCBI taxonomy): domain Bacteria; kingdom Bacillati; phylum Actinomycetota; class Actinomycetes; order Micrococcales; family Microbacteriaceae; genus Microbacterium; species Microbacterium luteolum. The sequence continues at coordinate 2,340,254 of NZ_BAAAUN010000001.1, read as the reverse complement.
CGCACCGCGATCGCCGAGCGCGCGCGAGTGCTGGTCGCCGTGGCCGACGCCCTCGACGCGCACGCGGACGAGCTGATCCCCGTCGCGCAGCGCGAGACCCACCTCGCCGAGCCGCGACTGCGCGGAGAGCTGCGTCGCACCAGCTTCCAGCTGCGGATGTTCGCCGAGATGCTGCCCGAGGGCCTCTGGCTCGACGCACGGATCGATCATGCGGATGCCGAGTGGCCGATGGGCGCTCCGCGTCCCGATCTCCGTCGCCAGCTGGAGCCGATCGGACCGACCCTCGTCTTCGCCGCGAGCAACTTCCCGTTCGCCTTCTCGGTCGCGGGCGGCGACACCGCGAGTGCGCTCGCCGCGGGGAACGCGGTCGTGCTCAAGGCCCACCACGGGCATCCGGACCTCTCGGCGGCGACCACGTCCGTCGTCGTCGATGCGCTCGCTGCCGCCGGCGCCCCCGACAGCCTGTTCCAGACGATCTACGGCACCGAGGCCGGCGTGCAGGCGCTTCAGGCGCCCGCGATCAAGGCTGCGGGCTTCACCGGGTCGGTGCGGGGCGGACGTGCGCTGTTCGACATCGCCAACGCCCGGCCGGAGCCCATCCCGTTCTACGGCGAGCTGGGGAGCACGAACCCCGCGTTCGTCACGCGGCGGGCGGCGGAGCAGGATGCTGCGGGCATCGCGCGCGACTTCGTCGCCTCCGTCACCGGCAGCGCCGGGCAGCTCTGCACCAAGCCGGGCGTGCTCTTCGTCCCGTCGGATTCGTCGGTCCTCGCCGAGCTCGAGGCCCAGGAGCTGCCGGCGGCGGCACCGCTGCTGAACGGCGGGATCGAGAACGGTTTCCGTGAGTCGCTCGCTTCGGCGCGAGCCGTCGACGGGGTGCGCACGGTCGTGACCGGAGCCGACGGCGAGGCGCCGGTGCCCGTGCTCCTCGCCACGACGGCCGAGACGCTCCGCGCGCAGATGGACACGCTGATGTCCGAGATCTTCGGCCCCGCCGCTCTCGTCGTGACCTATCAGGACGAGAGCGAGCTGGTGGAGATCGCGGCGCGGCTCGAGGGGCAACTGACGGCCACGGTGATCGGCCGGGACGACGACGAGATCGCACCGGAGCTCATCGCGGCGCTCTCGGAGCGGGCGGGGCGTGTGCTCTGGAACCAGTGGCCGACCGGGGTCTCGGTGACCTGGGCCCAGCAGCACGGAGGACCGTATCCTGCGACGACCGCGGTGGGTTCGACCTCGGTGGGCATGGCCGCGATCACGCGATTCCTGCGGCCCGTCGCCTACCAGAACGTGCCGGAGAGCCTGCTGCCGGATGCTCTCAAGGAGGCGAACCCGCTGCGCATCGTGCGTCGTGTGGACGGGGTCGTGGTCCTGCCCTGAGTCGTCAGGGCGCCGCCGGCGCGGGCTTGGCGAGGGAAAACCCAGAGCAAGCGGATGCTGCCCGGCGTGCCGCCGGCGGACACGCCGTGTCCGGTCATGGTGGTCTGGGTTTCCCCACCCGCCCTCAGGCGGTCGGCAGCCACACGCGCATCGCGGCACCGCCGTCGAACTCTGCGAACGGGCGGAGCTCGACGGTGACCGGTGTGCTCGCGGGATCCGACGCGCTCGACGAGTAGAGCGGTGCCGACGCGGCCGCGTCGCGGTGCGCGGCGAGCTCCAGCCGAGGTCCGAGAGCGATGCGCCCTTCGCTACCCTGAGCGGATTCGGCGGCGGTGATCCTTGCCTCCGCGACGCTCGCGGGGTCGATCGTGAGGCCGTCGACGTCGCCGACCGCGCAGTAGACGACGGGGCCACGACGTACGGCCACGGTACCGCGCACCGCGTCGATGCGCGGGTTCGGGTGGATGACGGTGGTCTGCACCGGGAGCCGCAGCTCCAGTGTCGTGCCGTCGAGGAGGGCATCGTCGATGACGATCCACCCGTCCTCGATGTGCGGCTCGATCTCGACGCCGTTCTGGCTCAGCGTCACGGATTCACCGGTCGCCCAGCCGGGCACGCGCAGCGCGAGCCGACGGCATCCGTCATCCGCATCCCCGTGCACGCGGATGCGGATGAGTCCGTCGGCGGGGTAGGCCGTGTCGATCTCCACGGTCGCGCCGTGCGCCTGCACGGTGGCGGAGGCGTAGAGGGCGATGTCGAGGCCGTCCGTCCGCTCCGCGGCGAGGTGATGCTCGAGCGTGGCGAAGGTGCGCATCAGGTTCGGCGGACAGCAGGCGCAGCTGAACCAGCGGCGCCGTGCGTCGGGGGCGGCTCCGCCGTACGGGCGCTCGTCGCGCACCTGGAGCGGGTTGACGTAGGTGAACGAATCTCCGTGTGCGGAGATCCCGGCCGCGACGACGTTGTACAGGGCCGTCTCGGCGACGTCGAGGCACGAGGCCGCCCCGGTGGCCAGGTACATCCGCCATGCCCAGCCGAACAGGGCGACGCCCGCGCACGTCTCGGCGTAGGCGCGATCCGGCGGCAGCTCGAATGCCTCGCCGAAGGCCTCGTCCTCATGGCGGGCTCCCGTGCCGCCGGTGACGTACATCCGCCGATCGACGAGGTCGTCCCACTGCGTGCGGATTGTGTCGAGCATCGCCGGGTCGCCGGTCTCGAGGTACAGGTCCGTGATCCCCTGGTTCAGGTAGAGGGCCCGGACCGCGTGGCCGCGCATCGTGGTGGCCTGGAGGGCGGGCTGCTCGTCCTGGTAGTAGGCCGCGCCGAAGGTCACGCCGCCGAGGAAACCTGCGCCGCGGCGGCGCACGAAGGCCTCGGCCAGGCGCAGCGGAGCCTCGGCGCCCGTCGTGCGGTGAAGCTCCACGAGTGCCGCTTCGACGAGCGGATGCCCGCAGTACTCGACCGCGTCATCGGAGCCGATCCTGTCCACGACGTGCGCGACGAAGCGCTCGGCGACCCCGAGCAGGCGATCGTCGGCGATGGCGCGATGCGCGGCGACCGCTGCCTGGATCAGGTGACCGAGGCAGTAGAGCTCGTGTCCCTGGGCGAAGTCGCTCCACGGAAGACGGTCGTCTCTGCCGAGGTAGGCCGAGTCGAGGTAGCCGTCGTCCTGCTGTGCGCGCTCGATCAGGTCGACCGTGCGGTCGAAGAAGGCCCGGAGTCCGGCATCCGCTTCTCTGCCCATCTCCCAGGCGGCGGCTTCCAGCGTCTTGTAGATGTCGGAGTCGGCGAACAGCATGCCGCGAAAGTCGGCATCGGTCTCGCCGGTGAGGCGCCGCAGGTTGTCGAGGTTGCCGTACTCCTCGAGCATCGCCATACCGTGGGGCAGGGTGACCTGCCGATTGCGCTGATGCCAGGCGTGCACCTGGCCGCGGTCGATGGCGGGCGGTGCGGGGAGGGGACGGCGCACACCGTGCCTGGTCTGTCCGAGGGGTCCGCGACTGATCCTGCGGTCGTCGGGCATGTCCGGGCCTCGCTTCGTGTAGTGCTCGCGCCGTGGTGCGACGAGTGGTGCAATTGTACTTGTACCGGGTTCGCGGGTGCGAGAAGTTTCACTCATCCACAGATGCGAGCAATCTGCTTCCCTTGCCGTGCTGGATGTCATGATGGTCCACATGGCCATCTCGCTGCTCGATCGGGCGATCTACTCCTATGCGGACGTCGATCGTCTCGTCGGGTTGCGCGGCGGCACCTCGCGTCGCTGGCTCGAGGGATACGTGCGGGCGGGGAAGTACTACGACCCCGTGCTGCGTGAAGCGCCGACCGGTGTCGAGACGGTGACCTGGGGTGAAATGGTCGAAGCGAGAATGCTCGCCGAGTTCCGTGACCAGGACGTTTCTGTGCAGCGGCTCCGCCCGGCGATCGAGAAGCTCCGGACTGAGTTCGGCCCCTATCCTCTGGCGCAGGCGAGCCCGTTCCTCGATGTGGAGGGGCGAGAACTCGTGAGAGTCGTGCAGGAGAGTGTCGGACTCGACCGATCGCTGCAACTCGTCGTCGCGCGCAACGGTCAGAGCATGATGGCGGCGGCCACGGAGCGCTTCCGTGACGCTGTCGACTACGAAGCGGGTTCGGTCGGACGTTTCCGCCCCGACCCGCGGACTCCCGAGGTCGTCATGGATCCCGAGCGGACCTTCGGTCAGCCGGCGATCCGCAACGTGCGCACCGAGGTGCTCGCTGAGGACTACCGAGCGGGATCGACGCGCGAAGAGCTGGCCGAACTGTATGAGCTCACTCCGGCGCAAGTCGACGCTGCCATTCGGTTCGAGCTGATCGCCGGCAGCGACCGGGCGGCGTGATGAACGGTTTCTCGCCGGTGTACTTCGCCGACGAGAACACGCTGGGCATGGCCAAGGTGCTGATCCGGCTCGGCCGAGCCGATGTCGTTCATCCGGGGCATTCCCGTTTGCCCGCAGTGCCCTTGGGTGCGCGTGACCTGGATTGGATGCCCCTTGTGGGTGCCGCCGGGTTCATCGTCGTGACCCGGGACCGACGAATTCGCACCAGGCCCGCCGAACTCGCGGCGTACAAGTCCTTCGGCATCCGCTCCGTCTGGATCGGCGCAAAGCAAGACCTCCGTCCACAGGAGCAGGCCGACTTGTTTCTCGCACACGAAGAACGGCTCAAGCGAGAGATCATCAAGCGAGGTGCAGGGCCTTGGGCGCTGGCGATGAACGTGTCGGGTTTGCGCCCTGTGCGGCTTCCTGATTGACCGCGGGGTCAGCATGCAAATGCTGGGCGAAGAAATCTCATGATTCTGCTGAGTTCAGTCCGCTAGTGTTTGTCTGAATGCTCCCAGATTTGGAGCGGATGCGCCTCCGGGCGGATACTTCTGGCAATGCGGCCATCTCATTCCGGCCCGAGAATCGACATGCAGACCACCTCCTCCCTCGCGCCTGAGACGACCATCGCCGTGATCGGCGCCGGACGTCTCGGCGGCGTCCTCGCCCGGGCGCTCCGCACGGCGGGGTACCAGGTGCTCGGGCCCCTCCGGCGCGAGCAGGCGATGCCGACCGTCGACATCGCGCTGCTCTGCGTTCCGGATGCCGCTATCGCCGCAGTCGCGTTCGTCGCCCGCCCGCACGCGCGGCTGGTCGGCCATGTCTCGGGTGCGACCCCGCTCGACGACGTCGACTTCAGCATCCACCCGCTGCAGACCTTCGCCGGCTCCGAGACGCCCGATGTGTTCCACGGCATCGGCGCCGCGGTCGCCGGCCGCACCCCCGACGCACTCGCGACGGCCGAGCAGCTCGCCCGCGGCCTCGGAGCCCGCCCCTTCGGAGTCGACGACGACGACCGCGCGACCTATCACGCGGCAGCATCCTTCTCCTCGAACTTCGTGCTCGCCGCGCTCGACGCCGCCGAGCAGCTCGCCTCCGAGGCCGGCATCCCCGCCGACGAGGCGCGTGACCGCCTCGCCCCGCTCGTGCGCCGCACCGTCGACAACTGGGTGGCCGGCGGCGCCCGGGCCGCGCTCACCGGACCCATCGCCCGCGGCGACGAGGCGACGGTCGCGCGGCAGCGCGCGGCATCCGGAGGGTTCCAGGACCTCTTCGACGCACTCGCCGTCGCCACGCGAGCGATCGCAGCAAGGGAAGAAACCGCATGAGGATCGTCCGTACGATCGCCGAGGTGCGGGCCGCGGTGCGCGACGCACGGCACACCGAAAAGAGCGTCGGTCTCGTCCCCACGATGGGTGCCTTCCACGAAGGTCATCTCTCGCTCATGCGCCGCGCGCGCGAGCAGAACGACCTCGTCGTCGTCTCGCTCTTCGTCAACCCGACGCAGTTCGGTGCGAACGAAGACCTCGGCGCCTACCCGCGCGACGAGGCCCGGGATGCCGCACTCGCCGAGGCCGAGGGCGTCGACATCCTGTTCGCGCCCGCGGCATCCGAGATCTACCCCGACGGATTCGCGACCACGATCCATGTATCGGGCCTCACCGAGGTGCTCGACGGCGCGAGTCGCGGCACGCACCACTTCGATGGCGTCGCCACCGTCGTCACGAAGCTGTTCGGCATCGTCCGCCCCGAAGTCGCGTACTTCGGGCAGAAGGATGCGCAGCAGATCCTCGTCGTCCGCCGCGTCGTGCGCGACCTCGACCTCGACGTGCGCATCGAGGCCTGCCCGATCGTGCGCGAGGGCGATGGACTCGCCATGAGTTCGCGCAACGTCTACCTCGACGCGGATGCCCGCGCCCAGGCGACCGCGTTGAACCAGGCGCTCGACGCCGCGGCATCCGTCTTCGAGGCGGGGGAGCGCGACGGCGACAGCATCCTGTCCGCCGCCCACCGTGTGCTCGCCGAGGCCGGGATCACGCCCGACTACCTCGAACTCCGCGACGCGGGGACCCTGGAATCCGTCACGCGCGTCCAGAGCGATGCCCTCCTCGCGGTCGCCGCCCGCGTGGGCGCGGCTCGACTGATCGACAACCACACCCTCTCCGCTACGAAGGGCCGCTGATGCGACGCACCATGCTGAAGTCGAAGATCCACCGCGCGACCGTCACCGGCAGCGACCTCCACTACGTCGGCTCGATCACCGTCGACCCCGACCTGCTCGAGGCCGCCGACATCCTCCCGCACGAGCAGGTGCACGTGGTCGACGTCGACAACGGCGCGCGCTTCGAGACCTACACGCTCGTGGGCGAGCGCGGATCCGGCGTGATCCAGGTCAACGGCGCTGCCGCCCGCCTCGTGCACACGGGCGACACGATCATCGTCATCTCCTACGCCGACTACTCCGCAGAAGACCTGACGGAGTACTCGCCGACCGTCGTGCACGTCGACCGGGCGAACAGCATCATCCAGGTCGACGATGCCGTCGACCGGCTGCTGACGGAGGCAGCGCTGTGAGCGCGCACGCGGCACCCCGTAAGCGCGTCACGCTCGCGAGCCTCGCCGCGAAGAAGGATGCCGGCGATCCGATCGTCATGGTCACCGCCTACGACCACCCGAGTGCGCAGATCGTCGAGGAGGCTGGAGTCGACATGGTGCTCGTCGGCGACTCGGCCGCGATGACCGTGCTCGGCTACGAGAGCACGGTCCCGGTGACGGTCGACGAGATGCTCATGCTGACGAAGGCGGTCCGGCGCGGGCTGACGGTGCCGCTGCTCGTCGGCGACCTGCCGTTCGGGTCGTATGAGGCATCGGACGAACTCGCGATCACGACCGCGCAGCGCTTCATCAAGGAGGCCGGGTGCGACCTCGTCAAGATCGAGCGCGGCGGAGCGACCGTCGACCGGGCGCGGGCTCTCGTGCGGGCCGGCATCCCGGTGGTGGGTCACGTCGGCCTCACTCCGCAGACCGCCACGGCCCTGGGTGGCTACCGCGCGCAGGGACGCACCGCGGATGCCGCGCTCGCCGTGATCGACGATGCCCTCGCCCTGCAGGATGCCGGCTGCTCTCTGCTCGTCGTCGAGGCGGTGCCGTCGGAGGTCACCGCGGCGCTCGTGCCCCTGCTCGACATCCCGGTCATCGGGATCGGAGCGGGAGCGGATGCCGACGGCCAGGTGCTCGTGTTCCACGACCTGCTCGGGCTGTACGACGGCGGCGCGGCGAAGTTCGTGAAGCGCTACGCGGAGCTGCGCGACTCGGCGGTCGCCGGGGTGTCGGAGTATGCGGCAGAGGTGCGCGGCGGGGTGTATCCGGGGGTCGAGCACGGGTACGCGATGCCGGCGGACGAGGCTGCGCGCCTGCGGGAGCTGCTCGCTGGGAGATAGCGCGCGCCGCGGCATCCGTCTGTTCGGCGCGGTCTGCGGTCTGCCGGTACCTGTGCAGGCAGAAATCACGGATGCAGGTCCAGAACACGTCTTCTGAACCTGCATCCGAGAATCCTGCCGACAACTGGGCCGAACGGAGACCGGCCGGGTCAGTCGGCGCCCTCGGCCTCCCAGCGCAGCAGGTCGCCGGGCTGGCACTCGAGCACCTCGCACAGAGCATCCAGGGTCGTGAAGCGCACCGCCTTCGCGCGTCCGTTCTTGAGCACCGCGAGGTTGGTCGGGGTGATGCCGATGCGCTCGGCCAGCTCGCCGACGCTCATCTTGCGCCGGGCCATCATCACGTCGATGTCGACGACGACGGGCATCAGATCACCTCGTTGTCGAGCTCGGAGCGCAGCGACTGCGCCTCGGTCTCGCTGGCGACCGCCTGACGCAGCAGCGCCTTCATCACGACGACGAGCAGCGCCATGCCGCCGAGGACGAGCGATGCCCCGCAGATCAGGCCCACGACTCCGGGCGCCGCATCGCCAGGGGCGAGTGCGATCGCCAGTGCCAGCGCCAGGATCGCGGCGACGAGGATCGCCGCGATGATCACGTCGACGTAGAGGAACGACGACTCCGAGAAGATCGATCCGCGCCGCACCCGGTTGAGCAGCAGCCACACGCAGATGCCGAACACCTGCAGCGTGCCGACGCCGAGGACGACGACGCCCACGAGGAAGATCCGTCCCAAGAGCTCGCCTTCGCCGAGATCGAGCCAGAGCAGCGGGGCGATGAGTGCCTGAACGGCCACCGACCCGACCAGCGCGATCGCGATCACGACCTGCAGCACGACGATCGTCGCTTTCCGCATGGTTTCACCTTTCATCGAAGAACAGTAGGAATCTATCGTTTATCGACAGATACGGCAAGTTGTGCGGCGGTGAGGAGTCACGGAATGCCGCGTCGCACGCAGGTCAGGCGACAATCTATGACTCTTCACGCCCAGCGTTCGACTCTTGCACGCGCAGGAGAGTGAGTGTACAGTCACTCATATGTCCACGACGCGTAGCTCGATCCTCTCCACGGCCGACGCCCGTCGCCCCCTCGTGGCGTCGGCGGCGCTCGCCGAGTTCGCTCGCGGCGGCTATCACGGCACGACCGTCGCGGATGTCGCACGTGAGGCGAAGATCTCGCCGGCTTACGTCTTCAAGCTCTACTCGGGCAAGGAGGCGCTGTTCATCGCCGCGCTCGAGGCCTGCTTCGAAGCGATCCTCGTCGCCCTCGAAGAGGGAGCGGATGCTGCTGCCGAACAGACGCCCGAGGCGATCCTCGACGCCATGGGTGACGCGTACGCGCACCTGATTTCGGACCGGAAGCTGCTCATGCTGCAGGTGCATGCGCAGTCCGTGGCCGAGATCCCGGAGGTCGGCGCGGCACTTCGCACCGGGCTGGGTCGCGTGACCGCCTTCGCGCAGAGTCGCTCCGGCGGCTCCGACGAAGATGTGCAGCGCTTCATCGCCTTCGGCCAGCTGTGCCACCTCATCGTCACCGCCCAGCTCGACGGGCACCCGGAGCAGTGGGCGAAACTGCTGACCCGCGGCATCCGCCACCCCGACTGAATCACCGGCCCGGCTCGTCCGGGCTCTCGTGTGGCCGCAAGAGTGAGTGAGCAATCACTCATCACCCCGAAAGGAAGATCATGTCCACTCTCACCGTTCCCACCGCGCAGGATGCTGCGCCGCGCAGTTCGCGCCGCTGGCTCGCGCTCAGTGTTCTCGCGCTCGCGCAGTTCCTCGTGGTGCTCGACGCCTCGATCGTGAACATCGCGCTCCCCGTGCTCGGGCAGCAGCTCGGCATGGACACCGGCGCGCTCGCTTGGGTCATCACCGCGTACGTCCTCGCCTTCGGCGGGCTGCTGCTCCTCGGCGGACGACTGGCCGACCGCTACGGCCACCGCCGGGTGTTCCTCGTCGGGACGGCCGGATTCGTCGCGGCATCCGCCCTGGCCGGTCTCTCGTTCTCGGCCGAGATGCTCCTGGCGGCTCGCGCGCTGCAGGGCGCGTCGGCGGCACTCCTCGCCCCGGCGGCTCTGGCGCTGCTCACCCACCTCTTCCCCGACGCCAAGGAGCGCACCACGGCGCTCGGCGTGTGGGGCGGCGTGGCCGGCATCGGATCCGCGGCCGGTGTGCTGCTCGGAGGCGTGCTCACCGCGACCCTCGGCTGGCAGTCCGTGTTCTTCGTGAACGTTCCGATCGGCGCGATCGTGTTGATCGCGATCCCGCTGCTCGTCACCCGCGACGGTGCGCGCACCCCCGGACGTCTGGATGTCGCCGGCGCCGTCACTGTCACGGCCGCGCTCGTCGCCCTGGTCGGCGGCTTCAGCGCCGTCGAGCAGCTCGGGTTCCTGCATCCGCTCCCTCTCGTGCTCTTCGCGGGCGCGCTGGTGCTGGGAGCCGCCTTCCTCGTGATCGAGCGTCGGACTGCCGAGCCGCTCGTGCCGCTGTCGGTGTTCCGCAACCGCAGCCTCGCGCTCGGCAACGTCGTGATGGTTTTGGGCGGCGCTGCGATGGTCGCGCTGTTCTTCGCGCTGTCGGTCTACATGCAGGCGGTGCTCGGATACGACGCGCTCGCCGCCGGGCTCTCGCAGCTTCCGCTCGCCGGTGCCCTGGTGCTCGTGGCCGGAGCGGTGCCGAGCCTGATCGGACGGCTCGGTGTGCGCCCCGTGCTCATCGGGTCGCTGCTCGTGCTCGCCGGCGGCCTGGTCTGGCTCGCTGCGGCGCCCTCGGATGCCGCGTTCGTCGCGCAGCTGCTCGGCCCGACGCTCCTGATCGGCATCGGCCTCGGCGGAGCCTTCGTCGCCACGACGCAGCTCGCGGTCGACGGCGTCGAGGGTGGCGAGGCGGGACTCGCCGGTGGACTCATCAACACGAGCCAGCAGATCGGCGGCGCCGTCGGTCTGGCCGTGCTCGGGACCATCGCCGGACTGCGTACCGCCGCTCTCGAGGCGGACGGCGCGACAGCGGCGGATGCTCTCACCGGCGGCTTCGCCTGGCTCTTCCTCGGAGCCGCCGCGCTGGCCGTGGTCGGTGCGGGGGTCGTGGCGGTGTGGCGGCGGGGGTGAGGTTCGCGGCTTGAGGGTGCACTCGGGAGGAGAACTCTCTCAGGGGCGGAGGATTCCTGCGGATTCGTCAGCCCGAGAGCGAGTTCTCCTCCCGATGCGGTGCGGGGGTGGGTCGTGCGGGCGGGGTTCGCCTCAGTCCGCGCGGCGCACGCGCGACACCAGCGCCACGACCGCCAGGGCGATCACGACGATCCCGTATCCGATGCAGACCGTCTCGAGGCCGACGATGCCGACGAGCGATCCGGCGATCACCGCAGGGACTCCGAAGGCCAGGTAGGCGAGCAGGTAGATGACGGCGAATGTGTCGGCGCGCTGGGTCGCGGGGATGCGCGGGGCGAGCGAGGCGACGACCCCCGAGAATCCGGTGCCGAAGCCCATCCCGGTCACGGCGGTCGCGGCGAGATAGAAGGGCAGCGATCCGAGTCCCAGCGCCGCGAGCGACAGGGCGGTGCCGATGGCCAGCGCCGTGGTCCCGAACACGACCGACGTGCGTGGGCGCCGATGACGCATCAGGAATGCGGTGATCGCGCCGACGCCGGCGAGCATCGCGACCGCGAGTCCCTGCCAGACGTGCGCGGAGCCGCCGAGCTCGTTGTGCACGATGTTCGCGCCGAGCGACAGGAACAGTCCGCCGGTGGCCCAGCCCGCCACCACCGCCGGAGCGCCGCGCCAGAAGTCCGCCCTGATCGCAGGCGGGATCGACAGCCGGAAGCTGAGCGAAGCCCACACGCCGGGCTTGCGCGGCGCGGTCTCCGGCACGAGGAAGAACAGCACGGCGAGCAGGAGGTACGCGGTGCTCAGGGGCGCGAAGACGTCGAGCAGCGCGTCGCCGCTCAGGTCGAGCACCATTCCGGAGGCGAGTGCTCCGAGGGCCAGCCCGATGCCGGGGCTCAGCGCGTTCCACAGGGCCGCGACGCCCGCGCGCCCGCCCGGTGCGAAGTCGAGGGCGGTCGCCGAGAGTGCCGAGATGAGCAGACCACTCGCAATGCCCTGCAGAATTCGGGCGAAGAACAGTGTCGCCACGGCATCCGCGTGCCAGAACAGGAACATGCTGCCCGCCAGGAGCAGGAGACCCGCGATGACGACCGGTCTGCGACCGATGTGGTCGGACAGGGAGCCGGCGGTCAGGAGCGTCAGCAGCAGGGAGACGGCGTACACGGCGAAGACCGCAGCGATCACGATCGCATCGAAGCCGATGTCCTGTGCGAGCACCGGGTAGAACGGCGAAGGCGCGCTCGCCGCGATCATCATCGCCACCTGCGCGACGATCGCCAGCCCGAACCCGAACCGGGCGCGGGGGATCTGAGAGCCCTGGGCCTGCGGAACGGCAGCGGCATCTGCCGGCGGGCGGACGATCGGCTCGGTGGTGGTCATGCGTGCTCCTCTGGGTTCGAGAATCATCGAACTATCGGAGCGTACTCGCTATCTCGCAATTGTTCAACTATTCTCGAACCATGCCTGGCGATCTTCCCCACCCGGAGCGCTCCGAGATCCAGCTCACGGACGTGCTCTTCGCGCTCAGTGACCCCGAGCGCCTGGCCATCGCCCGTCAGCTCGCCGACGGCCCGCTCGACATGGCCGCCTGCCACGCCACTGACCCGAATCTGCCGAAGTCGACCAAGTCGCATTTCATGAAGGTGCTGCGCGAGGCCGGTGTCATCCGCAACGAACCCAACGGACGGCGACGGATGCTGACGCTCCGACGAGACGACCTCGACACGCTCTTCCCCGGGCTGCTCGAATCCGTGCTCCGGGGTTGAGGGGGAGCGCGCCTGAGCCGGGCGCTCCCGCGCGCGCCCGCTCAGCGTGCCGGTACCTCCACGGCGCAGTGCGCCGCGGCCGCACGAGCCAGGCGCTGGTCGAGAGTGAGCAGCGCCGACCTCGTGACCTCGGCGAGGACGACGTAGGCGGCGTCATAGGCGCTGAGGTTCTGGCGCAGGTCGAGCACGCGCGGCACGAGCGGCAGTGACGGATACAGCTCGAGCCGCAGACGGCGCAGGTCGGATGCCGCACGGTCGAGGCGTTCGTCGCTGACCACGCCGCCGCGGTTCAGACCGCGCAGGGCCGAGGCGACCTCGATCGGGAGGATCTCGGGCGCGATCAGATGCTCGGTGACCAGCCGTTCGTGGAGCCGCGACGGTCCGCCCGTCGTGGTCAGCAGATCGACGACGACGGAGGCATCGACGACGATCATCCTGTGCGACGGCCGTCGTGGATCGCCGACACGATCGCGCTCGCCGGAAGGGAGGCCTGCGGTGGGCGACTCGCGAGCTCGGCGAACAGCTCGCCGAGCGTCGGCTGCCCGGCAAGGCGTGTGAGCTCAGCGGTCAGATACTGCTGCAGCGACTGGCCGTGCGCCTCGGCCCGCGCCGTGAGCACGGCGTGGACGCCGGGATCGAGGTCGCGGATCAGCACGTTCGGCATGCTTACAGTATGCATGCGTTCTCCGACGGAAGGGAAGGGTTTCTCATGCGTCCAGCCTGGGGGAATCACCACCGCAGTCCGCGCCGGGAAGACGCAATCCGTGGGCGGATTCTCGCGGACACCGACTGTGCAGAAATGGTCAGGACGCGATGCGTCCCGCGTTCGTCCGCCCCGCGGCATCCGTCCCGATCTCGGCCCAGACGGCGTCGAGCGAGATGCCGAGCACGCCGCTGATCGCCGCGATCGTCGAGAAGGCGGGCGTCGCCACTCGGCCGGACTCGATCTTGCGCAGGGTCTCGGGCGAGACGCCGGCGTCCAGGGCGACAGCGAGCATCGACCGCTCGCCGCGCGCCTGTCGCAGCAGGGCGCCGAGGCGCTCGCCGCGTTCGACCTCGGCGGGGGTGAGCGGCATCCGGACCATCATGATGCCCATACTAATCCCGGGATAGTATTACCGGGATAGTTATCGGAATCGGAGAGAGAACCATGATCGAGATCCTGAACGACGACGAGCTCGTCCGTGCGCGCGACGCCGGTGCACTCGTCGGCGGCATCCTGCAGAGCCTGAAGAAGCGCGCGGTCGTCGGCGTGAACCTGCTCGACCTCGACCGGTGGACGAAGCAGATGATCGAGGATGCCGGAGCCGAATCCTGCTACGTCGACTACGCGCCCTCGTTCGGACGCGGACCCTTCGGCCATTACGTCTGCACCGCGGTCAACGACGCGGTCCTCCACGGCATGCCGCACGACTACGCCCTCGCCGACGGCGACCTGCTGACCCTCGACCTGGCCGTCACCCTGCGCGGCATCTCGGCCGACGCGGCGATCAGCTTCATCGTGGGCGACACCCAGGCGCCCGAGGATCTGGCACTGATCGACGCGACCGAGCGCGCACTCGCCGCCGGTATCGCGGCCGTGCGACCCGGCGCCCGCATCGGCGACCTGTCGCGCGCGATCGGCACGGTGCTGCGCGGCGCCGGCTACTCGGTCAACCTCGAGTTCGGCGGGCACGGCATCGGATCGACCATGCACCAGGACCCGCATGTCGCGAACGACGGGCGTCCTGGTCGCGGCTACATCATGCGCCCCGGGCTGCTGCTGGCGCTCGAGCCGTGGGTCATGGCCGACACCGACGAGCTGGTCACCGACGCCGACGGCTGGACCCTGCGCAGCGCGACCGGATGCCGCACCGCGCACACCGAGCACACGATCGCGGTCACCGCGGAGGGCGCCGAGATCCTCACCCTTCCGCGGGTCTGAGCCGCAGCATCCGCCTGCGGTCAGCAGAGGATCTGCCGGCTCCGCCGACCGCCGCCTAGAGTGGCAGCATGCCCGGCACCGCGCCTCCCGAGTGGACGCAGATCGACCTGACCAGTCGCCGCGGCGGCGCGGGGCAACGGATCACGGCGGTGATCCTCGCCGTGGTCGGGGTGGCCGGCTTCGCCCTGAGCTTCCGCTCGCTGGCGCCCTGGTGGTGGGAGTTCGCGCTCATGGCCTTCGGATGCGCGGTCATCGTGCTGCTCGCCGCGGGGCTCTGGATCAACGCCGGAACGAGCGTCGCCTCGACGGTCGCACTTCAGGAGACCGGCGCTGCCGTCGTGCTGCCGGTCGTCGCCGCGTTCGAGACCAGCGATGAGAGCCTCCGATACCAGCTGCAGCTGCGCCTGCCCACGGTCGACGAGGAGTTCGTCGTGCACGCCTGCGGCGATCGGCGGTGCGTCGCCGCCGGACGCGCGGCGCCGGATGCCGAACTGCCCGTGCTGCTCGACGCGGCACACAAGACCTGGGGTGTCGTCCACGATGCCCAGGGGTCGTGAACGCGATGAAACTCCCACCCGGCGTTCAGGGTTAACGATATATCGTTGAGTATCGTTCACCGCAGACCCGGGAGGTCATCATGAACAACTCATTCCCCTTCGGTGCAGCCGGCAGCAGCAACGCCGACAACCCGCTCACCAGCATCTTCGGCACCGGCGGCCTCGGCGGTGCCAACGGTCCGGCCGGCGCACTCTTCGACGCGTTCGACCAGTTCCGCAAGTCCTTCGAGCAGCGTCCGTCCGGCGGCTCGCGCATGGCCCGCGGCGACGTCCGCACGGCGGTGCTCTCTCTGCTCGCCGAGAAGCCGATGCACGGTTACCAGATCATCAACGAGATCGCCGAGCGCAGCGGCGGATCGTGGAAGCCCAGCGCCGGATCGGTCTACCCGACCCTCCAGCTGCTTGCCGACGAGGGCCTCATCTCGGCCGAGGAGCAGAACGGTCGCAAGACCTACTCGCTCACCGAGGCCGGTCGCGCCGTCGCCGACGAGTCGTCCGAGACGAAGGCTCCGTGGGAGTCGTCCGACAAGGACGGCCACCGCAACGACCCGCGCTTCACCGCGCTCCCCAAGGCGGGCGTCGACCTCGCCGGTGCCGCTGCCGCGGTCGGTCGCAGCGGTTCGCCCGAGCAGGTGCAGGCCGCGATCGAGATCCTCGACGACGCGCGCCGTAAGCTCTACTCCATCCTCGCTCAGGACTGATACCGGGGTGATGAAGGAGACCCACCGATGACGGATGCCGCGGCCCAGGGCGTGCACCGCGCCCGCTACCGTCGCATCCTGTCGTTCGCGGCACGCGAGTTCCTCAAGGTCTGGTGGTACGAGCTCGTGCTGCCGCGCCTCGGCATGACGTCGGTCGCGGAGCGCACGCGCGGACCGCGGATGCAGAGGTTCGCCCGGCGTTTCCATGTGCTCGCCGTCGAACTCGGCGGACTCATGATCAAGGTCGGGCAGTTCATGTCGTCGCGCCTCGACGTGCTGCCGCCCGAGATCACGGCCGAGCTGGAGGGGCTGCAGGACGAGGTCCCGGCCGTGCCGTTCGCCGACCTCCGTGTGGTCGCCGAAGCCGAGCTCGGGATGCCGCTGGCCCGCGCCTACGCCTGGTTCGACGAGACTCCGGTGGCCGCGGCATCCCTCGGTCAGGCGCATCGCGCCCGGCTCTCGGAGCAGGACGCCGCCGACACGGGACTCGACACGGTGGTCGTGAAGGTGCAGCGTCCCGGCATCGACGAGATCGTCGCGGTCGACCTCGCTGCCCTCCGCCGCGTGGCGCGCTGGGCGATGCGCGTGCGGCTCGTCTCGGATCGGGTCGACGCCCCCGCGCTCGTCGAGGAGTTCGCGCAGACGAGCCTCGAGGAGATCGACTACCTGCACGAGGCCGCGAGCGCCGAGCGGTTCCGCGAGAACTTCGCCGCCGATCCGCGCGTCGACACCCCCGAGATCGTCTGGGAGCGGTCGACCCGGCGTGTGCTCACGCTGTCGGATGTCACGGCGATCAAGATCAACGACATCGACGCGCTGCGCGCCGCCGGCATCGACCCCTCCCAGGTCGCCGACGTGTTCGCCGAGGTGATGTTCGACCAGGTGTTCACGCACAGCTTCGTGCACGCCGACCCCCATCCGGGGAACATCTTCGTGACACCGGTCTCCGAGGCGGGCCCTTCGACAGGCTCAGGGACCCAGGGTGCGGATTCAGGGGCCCAGGGTGCGCGCGCAGGGACCCAGGGTGCGGATTCAGGGACTCGGGAGCGGAACTTCCGGCTCACATTCATCGACTTCGGGATGATGGCCGAGGTGCCGGACAACCTCCGCAACGGCCTGCGCACGCTCCTCATCGCCGTCGCCGGGCGCGACAGCCGGGGACTCGTCGCGGCCGCGAAGGAGATCGGCGTGCTGCTGCCGTCGGCCGACACCAACGAGCTCGAGCGCGCGCTCTCCGCCCTGTTCGCGCGATTCGGGGGGATGGGGTTCGCGGAGCTCAGCACCGTCGATCCCCGAGAGTTCAAGGACTTCGCCGACGAGTTCGGCGACATGGTGCGGTCGCTCCCGCTCCAGCTGCCGGAGAACATGCTGCTCCTCATCCGCGCCGTCTCGCTGACGTCGGGCATGTGCAGCGGCCTCAACCCCGCGTTCAACGTGTGGGATGCCGCCGAGCCGTATGCGGCGCGGCTGCTGCGCGATGAGTCGGGCAACCTCATCCAGGACGTGGCGAAGCAGGCCATGGAGACCGCGGCCCTCACGATGCGCCTGCCGAAGCGCATCGACAACATCATCACGCGCATCGACGACGGCAACGTGTCGTTCGACACCTCGCGCCTCGAACGCCGCCTCGACCGGCTCGAGGGCATCGCCCGTCGCATCGCGTCAGGAGTGCTCTTCGCCGCGATGCTCGTGGGCGGAGCCCTGCTCGTCACGCCGCTGCCTCCGCTCGGCATCACGCTGATCTGCGTCTCGGCGCTGCCTCTGCTGCACGCGGTCTTCGCGGGAGTCGGGCGGCGCGGGCCGCGCTGACGCGCTTCCCCAGACTCAGCGCCTCAGGGCTGGGTCCCTGAGCCTGTCGAAGGGGCATGGGAGAATGGTCTTCCATGGAGACCCCTGACGAGAAGCCCGCCGCACGCTCCGAAGGACCACCGCCGGGAACGGGCATCGTCCCGACCGCGAAGAAGATCGTCCGCGACATCGCCGCGGTTCCGCCGCGCAGCGTGCACCCGGCGCTCGTGCCCGGCGTCTCGGTCGAGGAGACCGGCCGCTCGTACCGCACGGATCCGCTCGTCTTCGGCATCGCGGTCGCTCTGACCGTCGCCTTCATCGCCTGGGGGGGTGTTCGCGGGCGACAACCTCGCCGGAACCACCCGGACCGTCCTCGACGCCGTCGTCGAGTACACCGGCTTCTTCTTCACGACCATTGCCACGGTCATCCTGGTGTTCATGCTCTTCATCGGCTTCAGCCGCTACGGTCGCATCCCGCTCGGCCGCGACGACGAAGAGCCCGAATTCTCGATGTTCTCGTGGATCTCGATGCTGTTCGCGGCCGGCATGGGCATCGGGCTCGTGTTCTGGGGCGCGGCCGAGCCCCTCACCTTCTTCGAGAACCCGCCGCCTGGAACCGTCGAGGCGAACACCCTCGAGGCGATGCACACCGCGCAGGCGCAGGTGCTCTACCACTGGGGTCCGCAGGCCTGGGCCTTCTACGCGCTCGTCGGAGGGGCCATCGCCTACGGCGCCTTCCGCCGCGGCCGCACCCCGCTCATCTCCTCGATCTTCGCGCCGCTCCTCGGCGAGCACCGCACCACGGGACCCCTCGGCCGCACGATCGATGTCTTCTCGATCATCGTGACGCTGTTCGGCACCGCGGCATCCCTCGGGCTCGGCGCCCTGCAGATCGGGCACGGCGTCGAGATCGTCACCGGGATCGGCGAGCTGGGCAACGGCATCCTCGTCGCGGCGATCGCCGTGCTGACCGCCTGCTTCATCGCGTCGGCGGTCTCGGGCGTCTCCAAGGGCATCCGCGCGCTGTCGAACATCAACGCGGTCGCCGCGCTCATCCTGGCGTTCTTCGTGTTCTTCGTCGGTCCGACGCTGCTCATCCTCAACGTGATCCCGTCGGTCGCGGTGCAGTTCCTCGGCGACCTGCCGACGATGATCGCCCGCTCGGCCTCGCAGGGTGACGAGGCCCAGGCGTTCCTGTCGACCTGGACGATCTTCTACTGGGCGTGGTGGATCTCGTGGTCGCCGTTCGTCGGCATGTTCATCGCGAAGATCTCGCGCGGACGCTCCCTCCGCCAGTTCGTGTCGGTCGTCATCGTCGTGCCCTCGGCCATCTCGCTGGTGTGGTTCTCGATCTTCGGCACGACGGCCATCCAGCAGCAGATGGACGGCGCCGGACTGAACGTCGACCCGCCGGAGGAGGTGCTCTTCGGTGTACTCGGGAATCTCCCGCTCCCGCTGGTCACCAGCATCCTGCTGATCCTGCTGATCTCGATCTTCTTCATCACCGGCGCGGATTCCGCCTCGCTGGTGATGGGCACGCTGTCGCAGCAGGGCCGACCCGAGCCCGCGCGCTGGGTGACGGTCACCTGGGGCGTGCTGGTCGGTGTGATCGCCGCGGTGCTGCTCATCTCGGGTGAGGAGGGGAGCGGACTCCGTTCACTGCAGAACGTGACGATCATCGCCGCGCTGCCCTTCGCGGTGATCATGGCGTTCATGATGGTCGCGTTCATGAAGGATCTGCGGCGCGATCCGCTGATCCTCCGCGACCGCTACGCCCGGATGGCCGTGCGCCATAGCGTCATGGCCGGACTCGAGGAGTACGGCGACGACTTCGCCCTCGTGCCGGTCGAGTACGACCACTCCGAGGACGACCTCGCCTGGATCGACGAGGACTCGGTCGACGACACCCTCGCCGAGGTCTACGAGGCCGCCACCGAGGCGATCGACATCGTCCCGACAGCGGATGCCGAACCGGATCCCGACGCAGGAGCCTCCCTCGACGGGCTCGCCGAGGAGACTGCGGAGTCGGCGGGCACCCAGGGCGCGGTGCTGGGAGAGCATCCGCGGTCGAGTGAGCGTCCGATCGACTGAGGCTCGACCCGCGGGAGGGTCGCGCCGCATCAGGCGATCACGCGGATTCAGGCAGTTTCTCGTCGCAACGGCCTGATTCCGCGCGTCCGCCTGATTCCGCGCGCTCGCCCGCCGTCGCAACGCCGCATCCTCCGCATTCGGATGCTCATTCTGTACAATCTTCTGTACAGAAGGTGAAGGAGTCGTGATGCAGGTGACCTCGGTCTCGGATGCGCGGGCGGGCCTCTCGCGCATCATCGGATCGTTTCGCGACGGATCCGACGAGCCGGTGATCATCGGGTCTCACCGTCGGCCGCAAGCGGTGCTCCTCCCGTACGACCGCTTTCTCGCGTTGACGGAGGCGGGTCCGGCGAAGATCGGTCTGGATCGGCTGCGTGCACAGCGCGCGCTCATCGAACGCCTGGCCGCGCTCTCCCATCTGGGCGATGTGCAGGTCTACGGATCCATCGCCCGCGGAGACCAGACCGAGCTCAGCGACGTGGATCTGCTGGTCACGCCGCATGCCGACGCGACACTTTTCGATGTCGCCCAGTTCGAGATCGACATGGAGGCTCTGCTCGGAGTTCCGGTGTCCGTCGTGAGCGCGGCGGCGCTGAATCCTGAGCATGATGCGATGATCCTGCGTGAAGCCGTGCGGTTGTGAATTCCGCCGATCGTGTGGATCGATGGCTCGCCGATCTTCGAGACGCCCTCGCTCGAGCCGCGGACCTCGCTGAGCGCGGTCGAGAGGCCTTCGACGTCGACCCTGCGCTGCCGCTGGCATTCGAAGCGCTCTCGAATCGCATCGGTGATCTCTCGAAGCGGCTCGTGCACGCCGATGAGGCGCGCTTCTCCGATCCCGTCTGGCGTCAGGCAGCGCGCAACCGCGACTTCGTCGTCCATCACTACGACCGCATCGACAGGGATCTGCTCTGGCGCACGGTGACCACGGCCTTTCCCGCACTCGAGGCTCACGTGCAGGCGGCGATCACGTCTGGGGCGGGAGCCCCTCGGCCGCGGCCGTGATGCGTGCCGCCATGCCCGCGAAGATGAAGCCGTGGAAGGGCAGCACCGCCAACCAGTACAGCCGTCCGCCCAGGCCGCGCGGGAAGAACACCGCGCGCTGCTCGTAACGGGCGCCCCCGCCGTCGGCGATCGCCCGCAGCTCGAGCCAAGCTTCGCCCGGCACCTTCATCTCGGCGCGCAGGCGCAGCAGCCCGGCATCCTCTTCCCCTGAATGCGGCTGCGACACCGCCTCGACGCGCCAGAAGTCGATCGCGTCGCCGATGCGCGCCGCCGTGCGGCTGCGTCGACCGCGGCGCAGACCCACGCCGCCGACCAGCCGATCCATCACGCCGCGCACCGCCCAGAGGAACGGTGACGAGTACCAGCCGTTCTCTCCGCCGATCCCGATGATCACGCGCCACAGGTCGTCGACGGATGCCCTCGTCTCGAGCGATCGGGCATCGGTGAAGACCGTCCGTCCCGCCCAGTCGGGGTCGCTCGGCAGCGGATCGCTCGGAGCGCCCGAGACCTCGGCATCCTGCCAGCTGGTCTCGATCGTGTCGGCGCCGAGGCGTCCGAGCGCGAGGGCGACCGCTCGGCGGTACGGCGTGAGCCCGTCGGCGGGCGGCGGGATGAGCTCGTCGACCGAGCGATCCTTGACGACGCACTCGTTCTGCAGCGAGGCCACGAGCGGTCGCGCGATCGATCGCGGCACGGGCGTCACGAGGTTCACCCAGTGCGACGCGAGCCAGGGGGTCAGCACCGGCAGCGAGGCGATCGCCCGCTGCGGGAGACCGGCCTCGACCGCGTAGCCGTTCATCATCTGCCCGTACCGCAGCACGTCGGGTCCGCCGATGTCGACCGCACGGTTCACGCTCTCGTCGACCCGGGCCGCCCCGAGCAGATAGTGCAGCACGTCGCGCACGGCGATCGGCTGGATGCGGTTGCGCACCCACTTCGGCGCGGGCATGTAGGGCAGCACATCGGTCAGGTGACGGATCATCTCGAACGACGCCGAGCCCGATCCGATGACGACGCCGGCCTGGAGGACGAGCGTCGGCACTCCGGAGTGCAGGAACGTCTCGCCGACCTCCACGCGCGAGCGCAGATGCGGCGACAGCTTCACGTCGTCGGGGTGCAGGCCGCCGAGGTACACGAGTCGGTGCACGTCGGCAGAGGCCGCGGCCTCCGCCACCGTCGTCGCGGCGCGATGGTCGCTCTCCTCGAACCCCTTGCCCGCGGTCATCGAGTGGATCAGGTAGTAGACGACGTCGACGTCGGTCATGGCCTCGGCCACGGCATCCGCATCGTCGGCCGATCCCTCGACGATCTCGCAGTCGGGACCCCAGGGGAAGGATGCCGCGCGCACGGCGTCGCGGGCCAGCACGCGCACCCGGTAGCCGGCGTTGAGCAGGCGCGGGGTGAGGCGGCCGCCGATGTAGCCGGTCGCCCCGAGTACCAGGGCACGGGGCGCCGTGCCGTCTTCGCGGGGGACGGCGCGCAGTGCTTCTTCGCGTCCGGTGGGCTGGGTGAGCTCGGTCATGGGTCGAGCGTATGCCGGAGGGATGACGCGGTGAAGCGGGTGGCGCACGGGAGGGCGGGCATGTATGGGAGCTGCAGTAAATGCAACTCAGGGGTTGCAGCATCCGAGATAATGTGCAACTCTGTAATTGCAGGTGAGTGGCGATCCGGCCGCTCCGCGAAGAAAGGACGCATCATGGTGAACATGACGGAGAACACTGGTTCCGTGATCGACGAGGACACCTTCTCGGTCCGGCGCACGATCCGCATCGCGGCATCCATCGACAAGGTCTGGCGCGCGGTCGCCGAGCCGGAGCACATCTCGCGCTGGTTCGGGCGCACGGTGCTCGACGGCACAGGGGTCGGAGCGACCGGCACGATGACGTTCCCCGACTACGACGTCATCCCCCTCCGGATCGAGGCTCGCGACGAGCCGCACCTCATCAGCTACCGCTGGAACAACGACGACGCGCTCGGCGAGCTCCCGGATGCGGTCGACGAGAGCACCTCGACCGTCTTCACCTTCACGCTCGACGAGATCGACGGCGGCACGCAGCTCACCGTGGTCGAGAGCGGCTTCGAGCGCACCTCCGCGCCCCTGGAGAACCTCGAGAGCCACCGCACCGGCTGGGACCTGGAACTCGACAAGATGGTCGCGCTGGTGGAATCCGAAGCAGCCGAGAGCGACGCATGACCACCGGAACGCTGATCCCGATGTTCTCGGCGCTCGCCGACGAGACGCGGTGGAGCATCCTGACGGCTCTCGGCGAGGGCGACGCTTCGGCATCCGCTCTCGCCGGGCGTCTGCCGGTCAGCCGTCAGGCCATCGCCAAGCACCTCGCGGTGCTCCAGGAGGTCGGGCTGGTCGAGCCAGTACCGGTCGGTCGCGAACTGCGGTACCGCGTGATCGGCACCGAGCTCGCCGCCACCGCGGCGAAGCTGGACGCGATCGGGCGCGAGTGGGACCGTCGCCTCGCCGCGATCAAGGAGATCGCCGAAGGCCTCTGACCGCCGACGTCTGCGAGGTCGGGGTGAGCGGAGCGCTCATGGAAAGATGGGCGCGATGGACGAGCCGAACGACGAGACGGTCACGGCCGCGCGACCCGGCCCGGATGCCGCGGCCCGGCGCGCGCGCATCGCCGTCTCCGCCCTGTTCCTGACGAACGGCGCGCTGTTCGCCAACATCCTCCCGCGCTACCCCGAGATCAAGGCGGCGCTCGGCCTCGACAACACCGCCTACGGGCTGTCGATCGCTGCGCTCCCCGCCGGGGCGATCGTCGCGGGCCTCGCCGCCGCCGTGCTGATCCGTCGCTTCGGCTCCGCGCGCCTCGCCGTGTTCGGCACCGCGCTGACGAGCATCGGCTACCTGCTCGCCGGGCTCTCGCCGACAGCCCTCCTGTTCGCGGGAGCCCTCTTCCTGACCGGCGCCTGCGATGCGATCACCGACGTCGCGCAGAACGCCCACGGCCTGCGCGTGCAGCGGCGCTACGGCCGCTCGGTTATCAACTCCTTCCACGCGATCTGGTCGATCGGCGCCGTGCTCGGCGGTGCGATGGCCGCGGTCGCGATCGCGACCGGGCTGCCCGTCGGCATCCATCTCGCGATCTCCACCACGGTGTTCGCCGCCGTCGCCGTCGGTGCGCTGCGCTTCTGCCTACCGGGGCGCGACGACGAGGCCGAGGAGGATGCTGTCGCGGCGGGTGCTGAGATCCGCCAGGCCGCGCGGCGCGGACCGGAGCTGCGCACCATCCTCGTGCTCGCGGCCCTCACCCTCATCGCGATGGCCGGGGCGGTGGGTGAGGATGCCGGCAACTCCTGGGCGACGCTATACCTCGGGGACTCGCTCGACGCGGCCGCCGCGATCGCTCCGCTCGGCTTCATCGCGCTCATGCTCGCCCAGTTCATCGGCCGCATCCTCGGGGACGGGTTGACCGACCGGTTCGGCCAGCGCCTCGTCGCCGGTGCCGGTGGGCTGATCGCCGCGGTGGGCATGGGGCTCGCGCTCGCCTTCCCCAGCGTGCCGGGGACGATCCTCGGATTCGCCGCCCTCGGCTTCGGCATCGCGACGCTGATCCCCGCGGCCATGCACGCCGCCGACGAGCTGCCGGGGCTGCCACAGGGTGTCGGGCTCACCGTGCTGTCGTGGCTCCTGCGCGTCGGATTCCTGCTGTCGCCGCCGTTCGTCGGCTTCATCGCCGACAACGAGAGCCTGCGCGCGGGGCTCCTCATCGCCCCTGTGGCCGGGCTCGTAGCCGTCCTGCTCTGCGGTGCGCTCGAGAAGCGGCGCCCACGCTCCGACTGAGCGCTGGCGGGCGTTCTCCGCCCGCCGTGCCACCGCCTTCCGCAAGGGCGGACGGGGAATCGTTACGTATACGTATTCAGTGGGAATACATTCCTAAAAAATAGGCTTCCCTAAGTTGACTGCATACGTATACCATCACCCATATGGGACTCAACAAGCATCGGGCATTGCCGGTTCTCGCACTCGCAGCCGTGGGCATCGTCGCCCTCACCAGCTGCGGCGCGGGCTCCCGCACCGACAACGAAAACTCGACGACAGTGTCATGTGACTACAAGGCACCCGAAGGCAAGACGACGGTCAACGTCCTCGCCTACAACTCCTCGGCGATCGACCCCTTCACCGACACGATGGTGTCGAGCTGCACGACCAAGGACGTCACGCTCAAGCACGACCCGATCGACTTCGGCGGACAGGTCACCAAGACCACGGCCACCCTCGCGGGCGACACCGGCACCTACGACATCATCGAGACGTACGGCTTCGTCATCCCGGGCTTCGGCGAGGAGGAGAAGCTCGTTCCGCTGAACGACCTCTGGGACAAGTACGCCGGCGATTACGGTCTCGACGAGATCAGCAAGTCCATGGTCGAGGGCATGTCGTACGACGGCGAGATCTACGCGATCCCGATGCAGGCGCAGATGTTTGTGATGGCGTACCGCACTGACGTCTTCGAGGACCTCGGCCTCGAGGTCCCCACCACCTTCGACGAGATGATCGACGCCGCCGAGGCCATCAAGGGCGCCGGGCTCATGGACTACCCGATCGCGCTGCCCTGGCTCGCGACCGCCGACGTCACCACCGGCTTCGAGGGCGCGATGAACTCTCTCGGCGCCGACTTTGTCAGCAAGGACGGCGAGGTCACGCTCGACACTCCCGAGGCCAAGCAGGCTGTCGAGGCGATGCTCTCGCTGAAGCCCTACATGGACCCGCAGGTGACGACCTTCGACCAGCCCAAGGTGCAGCAGCAGATGTTCAACGGGACGGCGGCCATGTCGATCATGTTCTCCGGCCGCATGTTCGACCTGACGCTTCCGGCCAACTCCAAACTGTCCGACTCGTTCGGCTTCGCGGGTGCGCCGAAGGTCACCGACGACGCGCAGTACTCGTACAACCGCCTCTCGATCGACGGCTGGTCCATCCCGTTCAACACGAAGCTCGACCATGACATGCTGTTCAACATGATGGCGTCCGCGGTGAGCGAAGACGCCTCCAAGGCATCCGTCCCCGCGGCCTACCCGGCCCGCGAGGGAATGGTGACGGAGAAGAA
Source organism: Microbacterium luteolum (assembly GCF_039533965.1). Classification (NCBI taxonomy): domain Bacteria; kingdom Bacillati; phylum Actinomycetota; class Actinomycetes; order Micrococcales; family Microbacteriaceae; genus Microbacterium; species Microbacterium luteolum. Next base: position 2,314,602 of record NZ_BAAAUN010000001.1, on the reverse strand, counting down.
CTCTCCCTACGGTGCTGCGGCCAACGACTCGATCGCGAGTGCGATGCCGCCCATCGTGTCGCCGGTCATCGCCGACATCACGAACGAGATCCGTCCGATCCTGGTCTCGATCCTCAACGGCCAGGTGTCCGTCGACGACGGACTCGCCCAGATGCAGGCCGCCGGCGAGAAGGTCGCCGGCTGACCACGGACCGACGTCCATGACTGTGGCCTGAGCGCGAGTTCAGGCCACAGTCCGTCCAAGGGAGGACGCACATGAAGGCACGCGAATTCTGGCTGCTCTTCGCTCCGAGCCTGCTGGTGATGGGTGCACTCCTCGTGCTCCCCCTGGTGCGCACGGTGCAGTGGAGCTTCGAACAGGTCCGCTACGGCACACCGGGCACGTTCGTCGGGTTGGAGAACTTCACCGACGCCCTGACCGATCCCCGGTTCCACAAGGCGGTGCTCTTCACGGTGGCCGTCACGGTCGTCACCACCGCCATCCTGCTGGTGTTCGGGTACATCATCGCCACCGGCATCAACCGCATCACCACATCCCGCCCGCTGGTCCTCGGCATCATGCTCGTCTCGTACGTGCTGCCGAACCTCGTCGGCGCCGTCGCGTTCTCGTGGCTCTTCGACGACAACTTCGGCGGGGTCGTGAACCGGCTGATCGGCTTCTTCGGCGGCTCGCAGGTGCTCTGGTTCACAGACCAGGTCCCGAACGCGATCCTCGTCATCGCGAACACGGTGTGGCACATGCTGCCGTTCGCGATGCTCATCATCCTCGCGGGCCTCCAGGGCGTGCCCAACGAGCTGAAGGAGGCCGCGAAGATCGACGGCGCCAACGGCTTCCAGACGCACATCAACGTGATCATCCCGACCATCCGGGGCGTGCTCGGCTTCGTGACGCTGATCACGATCATGGACGTGCTGCGCATGTTCGACAACCTGATCCCGCTGTCGCCGCAGGCGCAGAACATCGGGAACGAGTCGATCATGCTCTACGTCTACTCGGTGGCGTTCGCCGACGGGGCCGAGAACCTCGGTCTCGGCAGTGCGATCAACGTGCTCACCATCCTCCTGATCCTCATCATGCTGATCCCGTTCATCCGGGGCATCTTCAAGGAAGCGAAGGCCGAACGATGAGTCTCACCTCCGCAGAGCTCTCGACGAGGGCCATCGTCACGAAGGGCGCACCGAAGCGCAAGCGTCGCGGTCAGAACCGCCCGCCGTACATCACCGGTCTGCTGCTCGGCATCCTCTGCGTGGTCGTGCTGAGCCCGTTCATCTGGATGACGCTGTCGGTGACCAAGCCCACCGACGTCGCCTTCTCCAACCCGCCGGTGCTCTGGGACTACCAGCCGACGTTGCAGGCGTTCGTCGACCTGTGGCAGACGACCTACTTCGCGGACTACCTCGTGAACACCGTGGTCGTCGCCATCGTGTCGACCGTGATCGCGCTGGTCATCGGCATCCCGGCGGCCTATGCGCTGTCGCGGTTCCCGAGCTACGTCTCGGCCATCCTGCTGGTGCTCGCGCTGATCTTCCGTGCGCTGCCGCGGTTCGCGGTCGTGCTGCCGATGTACGACATCAGCCGCGCGCTGGGCATCTACGACACCACGTTCGCGCTCGCGATCGCTCTGGTCGCGATCAACCAGCCGTTCACGATCTGGCTGCTGCGCAACTTCTTCGCCGAGATCCCCAAGGAGCTCGACGAGGCGGCCATGATCGACGGCTGCACGAGGATCGGAATGCTGCGCCGTGTCATGATCCCGCTGATGGGCCCCGGCATCCTCACCGCCGGCATCTTCGTGTTCCTGTTCGCGTTCCAGGAGTACCTCACCGCCCTCGTGCTCACCGACACCTCGTCGAAGACGGTGCCGGTGTTCATCGCCACGCAGCTCGGGCAGACCCTGCCGATGCTGCAACAGGCGGGAGCCGCGTCGATGCTGCTTACGATCCCCGTGTTCGTGATCGCGTTCATCGCCCAGAAGTATCTCGTCGCGGGACTCAGCGACGGCGCCGTCAAGGGCTGACGTGTCGTCGCTGGTCCTGCTCGCCGGCATGAACTGCACCGCCGATCTGTGGGCGGATGCCGGACTCGACGGGGCGATCCAGCCGGCGCTGGATCGCCCCTCCATCCCCGACCAGGTCGAGGCGCTGCTGGCGGAGCTGCCGGAGCGCTTCGTGCTCGTCGGGCACTCGCTCGGGGCGATCGTCGCGATGTCGCTCGCGCTGGCGGCGCCCGAGCGAGTGGTCGGGCTGTGCCTGGTCTCGACCAACGCGAAGGCGCCAACAGATGCGCAGCGCGACGGCTGGCGGGAATGGCTCGCCGCGCTCGACGCTGGAACGGATGCCCGGGAGCTGCAGCGCCGCATCCTGCCGGCACTGCTCGGTGCTGCGGCGGTGCGCGATCGGCCGGACCTGGTCGAGCGGACGCTCGCGATGGGCACGGCGACGGGTGCTGTACGGTTGCGCGCCCAATTGGAGCTGCAGTTCGACCGTGGCGATCTGCTCGCACGGCTGCCTGCGCTGCGGGTTCCGACGCTCGTCGTGTCGGGGCTCGACGACGCGATCTGCCCGCCGCACTTCCACACCGAGATCGTGACGCGCATGTCCGACGCCCGGCTCGTCACCCTCGACGCCGGGCACCTGCTGCCGCTCGAGCGCGGGGAGGCCTTCGGTGCGCTGCTGCGTTCGTGGCAGGGTCAGCTGGCGGATGCCGGGGCCCGCGCGTTATGAAGGAGATCTCGCGGGATGAAGGGCGGATGCTGCGAGAGCATCCTGCATTCAGGGAGATCTCCTTCATCGCGCGTGAGCGGATGCCGGCGACTCAGCGCGCCGGCGAGGCCAGGTCGCGCAGGTGCTGCATGAGGGATGAGGCCAGGTTGTAGATGACGAGGTCGGCGCCGCCGGCGAAGGACGCTTCGGCCGCGGCACGAGTGCCGACGATGTCCATGCGCAGCGAACCCGCCGCAGCCAGGGCGCCGTGCACCGCGGCGATGGCGTCGGCCAGCGGCAGGTCGTCGGGGCCGGAACTCGCGGCCAGGTCGGCAGGGCCCACCAGGATGCCGTCGAGGCGCGGCGTCGCGACGATGCCCTCGACGTTCCGCACACCGCCCGGCGACTCGATCATGCCGAGCACCAGCGTGTTCTCGAGCCACCAGTCAAGGTGCTCGGCGGGCGGCGTCTCGCCGAAGCGACCCGCACGACTGTAGGTCGCGAAGCCACGGTGACCGACCGGCGGATACAGCGAGGCGTCGACGAGAGCGGCGGCATCCGCTGCGGTGTCGAGGTGCGGCGCGAGGATGCCCTCGGCGCCCTGGTCGAGCACCCGCAGGATCTGGCCGCGGTCGTTCTCGCCGACCCGCACGATCACGGGCACGCCGTGCACGGCCGCGAGGGCGATGTGGTTCCGCAGCGCCGTGATGTCGGCGGGGCCGTGCTCGCAGTCGATCAGCACGAAGTCGAACTCCGCGACCGCGAGCATCTCGACGAGCTCCTCCGACGGCATCCGCAGCAGAGCGCCGAGCAGCTTCTCGCCCGCTCGTGCGCGCGCCCGCAATGACGAAGCCATCAGGCGACCATGCCCGCCGACAGGTCGACGTCGGCCCCGCACATGCCCGGCATCGCCAGCATCGCGAGGACCGCGGCGCCGACCTCTTCCTCGGTGACCATGCGTCCGAGCGCGGCGCGCGAGACGAACACCTGCTCGGCGTCGTCGACCGTGGTGCCGGATCGTTCGGCCTCGAGGCGGAAGTTCCGCTCCATCCGCGGCCCCTGCACCGGGCCGGGCGAGAGCGAGTTCACCCGCACGCCCGCGGGGCCGACCTCGAACGCGAGCGTCGAGGTGAGGCCGATCACGGCCATCTTCGACGCGCAGTACGGGGTGCGGTGTGCGAGCGGGCGCTTGCCCGACACCGACGCGATGTTGATGACATCGCCGTCGCCGCGCGCGATCATGCCGGGCAGCAGCGCCTTGCAGAGCAGGTAGGTTCCGCGCACGTTCACGGCGAACACCTCGTCCCAGTCGTCGACGCCGATGTCGGTGAGCGCCGCGACCGGACCGGGGATGCCGGCGTTGTTCACGAGGATCGACACCTCGGTGTCGCCGAGCGCTTCACGCAGAGCCTCGACGGATGCCGCGTCCGACACGTCGCACGCGAGCCCGCGTGCCCGCGACCCGAGAGCGGATGCCGTTGCGGCGAGCTTCGTCTCGTCACGGCCGACGAGCACGACGTCGGCGCCGGCGGCGAGCAGCGAGCGGGCGATGGCCGCCCCGAGCCCGCTGCCGCCGCCGGTCACCACGGCTGTGCGCCCCGTGAGGTCGGTCATCGCGCTGCCGCGACGGCCTTGTGGCTGTCTTCGATCCAGTCGAACTCCGTGCCGGCATGGCGCCAGGCGCGGGCGTCGCCGGAGCGGGCGTGACCCTCGAAGAGCTCCACGCGGGCGGCGCGGCCGCACACGGCGCCGAGCTCGGCGGACGACTCCGTGTTCTGCACCTCCTGGTACGTGACCGTGCGCAGGTACTTGCCGACCCAGAGGCCGCCGGTGTACCGGGCAGCGCCGAGCGTCGGCAGCACGTGGTTGGTGCCGATGACCTTGTCGCCGTAAGAGACACAGGTGTTCTCACCGAGGAACAGCGCGCCGTAGTCGTGCATCTTTGTCAGGGCCTCGCGGGGGTTCTCGGTGAAGATCTGCACGTGCTCGAAGGCGAAGTCGTCGGCGATGCGGTAGGCCTCGTCGAGGTCGTCGGCGACGATGACCTGACCCCAGTCGCGCCAGGCGGGCCCGGCGTAGTCGCGCGTCGGCATGCCGGGGAGGATCTTCTCGATCCAGTCCATGACCTCTTCCGCGAGCGGCTGCGAGGTCGTCACGAGCACCGCGGGGGAGTCCGGGCCGTGCTCGGCCTGGGAGAGCAGGTCGACGGCGGTGAAGAACGGGTCGGCGTGCTCGTCGGCGACGATGAGGATCTCGGTGGGCCCGGCGAACAGGTCGATGCCGACCTCGCCGAAGAGCTGGCGCTTCGCCTCGGCGACATAGGCGTTGCCGGGGCCGGCGATCATGTTGACCGGCTCGATCGACTCGGTGCCGACGGCCATCGCGGCCACGGCCTGCACGCCGCCGAGGAGGTAGATCTCGTCCGCGCCCGCCATCTTCATGGCGGCGACCGTGGCGGCGGGGATCTCGCCGCGGATCGGCGGGGTGCACGCGACGACGCGAGGGACGCCCGCGACCTTCGCGGTGATGATCGTCATGTGCGCGGATGCCGTGAGCGGGTACTTTCCGCCCGGGATGTACGCACCGGCCGCCTGCACGGGGACGTGCTTCTGGCCCAGGAAGACGCCGGGGAGGGTCTCGACCTCGATGTCGACGAGGGAGTCGCGCTGCGCCTGGGCGAAGCGGCGGACCTGCGTCTGCACGAACTCGATGTCCTGGATCACCTGCGGCGAGAGCGTGCCGATGATCTGCTCGATCTCGGCATCCGACAGCCGGTAGGACTCCGGGCTCCAGTTGTCGAACTGCTCGGCATACCGCCGGACGGCGGCGTCGCCGTTCTCGCGGATGTCGCCGATGATCCCTCGGACCCGTTCGGCGACGTCCTGCTGTGCGGTGTCCGCGAACGTCTTCGTCGGCGCGGACTTCAGATGCAGGGGCATGGCCCATCCTTTCGTTGCATACGTATGCTCTGATTATGACCGCGTATGCACGGACGCGTCAAGGCGCTAGAATTTCCCCGCGTTGAGGGGGAGGCATCACATGGTCGTCACGAGTCGCGATGTCGCGCGGTTGGCAGGGGTGTCGCAACCCACGGTCTCGCGGGCCCTGCGCGACGACTCCCGGGTGTCGGATGCGACCAAGGTGCGCGTGCGCGAGGCGGCCCAGCTGCTCGGCTACGTCCCCAGCGAAGCGGGACGCGCGCTCTCATCGGGGCGCACCCGGCGCATCGGACTGCTGCTGACCGACCTCGACAACCAGTTCTACTCGCACATCATCGCGCCCGTGCACCGGGAGCTCGAGGCCCTCGGGTATCAGCTCATGCTGCACACCGAGACCGCCGACAACGACACGATCGTCGAGCGTCTGCTGGCGAACGGTCTCGACGGCCTGATCCTCGCCACCACGACGGTCGAGTCCGCGGCGCCGCTGCGTCTCAAGGACCGCGGTCTGCCGTTCGTGTACTTCAACCGGATCGGGTCGCTGATCGAAGCGGATGCCACGGTGGTCGATCCGGTGGACGGCTACAAGCAGGCGGTCGACCGTGCCGTCGAGCTGGGGCACCGTCGCATCGGGGCCGTGCTCGGCCCCACGAACACGAGCACGGCGCAGGCGCGCGAATCCGCGCTGCGCGACGCGGTCCTCTCGCACGGGCTCACGCTCGCCGAGGCGGACACGCGCAAGGTCTCCCGGTTCAGCGCCGACGAGGGCGAGGCTGCGGCGGCATCGCTCCTGAGCGCGCCCGATCGCCCGACCGTGCTCTTCTGCGGCAACGACGTGGTCGCCTACGGCGTGCTGAACGCCGCACACCGCGCGGGACTCCGCGTGCCCGAGGATCTGTCGGTCGTCGGCTTCGACGATCTGCCCGAGGCCGCCTGGCCCATCGTGGATCTCGCCACGGTCCGCTACGACATCATCGGGATGGCCGAGGCTGCGGCCGACCTCATCGTGCGCCGCATCGAGAACCGCGAGGCCCCGATCGAGAACGTGCGCTTCGCGTCGTCGTTCGTGCCCCGTCGCACGCTCGCCGCCGCGCAGGCCGGTTGACGCGGCATCCGCCTCTGACACCCGTGTGTCAGGAAAGTCTCTCTTGCACTCGTTTGTGCATACGCATACACTGACGAAGGAAGCCCGCGATCACCGACGAAACGCGGACTCATCTTCTAAGGAGTGAAACAGCGTGCCTCTCGATCCGGTCGCCTATCTGCCGTACAAGGACCCCGATGACTTCATCCGTGAGGTCACCGACCTGATCTGGGTCGATCGGTCGATCCACTACATCCGCGAGAACTACGAGCCCGACTCGATCGTGCACGGCGGTCTCGGCACCTCCTCGAACCGCGACGAGGTCATCGAGGGTTCGCTCATGCGCATCTCGGCGACCCCCGACCGCACCGGGCAGGCCGAAGACGTCATCTGGGAGGCGCGCGGCGATGACGCGTTCCTCAGCTCGCACCTCGTGCTCTCCGGTCACCTGCAGACCTCCGAGTTCAGCCGCACGATCGCCAACTGCCTCTACCGGCGCGGCCGCATGGTCGAGGAGTGGGTCGTCCGTGACACTCTCGCGGGGCCCCTCGCACGCGGCGAGGACCTCGACGAGGTCGCCAGCGCACAGACCTTCCGCGGCTTCTCCGGATCCTGGAACGAGCCGGCGCCCGCCGACCCCATCGCGAAGGGCGACTCCGGAGAGCGCCCCGACGAGTACCGCGCCGAGGTCGAGAAGGTCATCGACCTGATCAAGACCGTCTGGAACGACCGCGATCTGCAGAAGGTCGAGAAGTTCTTCGAGCGCGACCTCGTGCTCCTGACGGTCGGCAACCGCCTCGTCATCCGTCCGGAGGGCTACCGTCGCGCACTGCTGCGCTTCCTCGAGTCGTTCCCCGGCGGTCAGTTCGAGATCCGCGACATCCAGACCAACTACGACGTGCGGTACGCGGGTCTCCGCGTGGCCGTCGTGTGGAAGTTCGTCGGCGACTACAACGGCGTCCCGAACTACGGACCGCTCACGGGCAAGCCGGTCGACGTGCTGGGCATCTCGCAGTTCACCTTCCACAACGGCGCCCTCGTGAAAGAGGTCCGTCTGTGGGACGACATCGCGCTTCGCGCGCAGATCCAAGGCCAGCGAGGCGACGAGCCCGTCGCCTTCGCCAACATCTACTGATCACCAGCTGATCGACACGCTTGGAACGAGGAGAAGAAGAAATGAGCAACGCCATCGTCGACGCGACCGACGTCATCGTCGACGCCAACGAGATCGAACGCCGGACCATCCGTCGCTCCGACTGGGTGCCGTGCAACTCGGCGTTCATCGACTGCCGCACCCCGGGCTCCGACCGCAAGGAGAACTACTCCTTCATCGGCGCCGGAGTCTCGCAGAACGCGAGCCAGTACGTGAACCTCGAGGTCAACCACGGGTTCAACACCGGTGCCGCCGGCATGCCCAACGGCATCTCGAACAACCTGCACCTGCACTTCACGGCCGAGGTGTTCATCAACCTCGGCGGCGAGTTCCGGCTCCGCTGGGGCGTGGACGGCAAGCAGGGCGAGTACATCAGCCATGACGGCGACATCGTCACCATCCCGACCTGGATCTTCCGCGGCTTCACGAACGAGGGGCCGGACGACGGCATCCTCTACACGGTGCTCGGACGCGACGACAACGGCGGCATCATCTGGGGCCCTTCGGTCCTGCGCGAGGCCGAGTCCTACGGGCTCCACCTCACGGCCGACAACAAGCTGATCGACACGGTCGCCGGCGACGTGCTCCCCGACGACGTGCCCCTCATCACCCCGATGAAGCAGCACTACATCGACGAGCTCACGACGTACACGGTCGAAGACATGCGCTCGCGCGTCATCCAGCCGGGCGACCGCAAGTACTCGTCCGCGGCGCTGCTGACCTCGGCCGTCGAGGGCGGCCGCGTCGAGCTCGCCACCGTGATCGGCTACGGCATGTCGGAGAACCGCCGCCAGGTGCCGAACGTGACCGAGCCCCACTCGTTCAACCTCGCGTGGGTCAAGGCCGAGGCCGGCCAGGGCGTGCTGCGTCACCGCCACGGCAAGACGCAGGCGCTGCTGTTCAAGACCGGCCGCTGGGAGGTCACCCTCAACGGCGACCCGTCGACGACCGTGAACCTCGGCGCCGGAGACACCTTCTCCGTTCCCGAGGGGGCCTGGCGCTCGTACGTGTGCGTCGAGGGCGACGAGACCGGCTCCGGCACGGTGCTCGTGATCAACGGCGGCGACGACCGCGTCTACCTTGAGTGGGCACCGGAGGTCGTCGAGGCGGCAGCCGCGGCCGACTGGACGATCGATCCCAACGGCTACCTCGCTCCGCTCGGAGTGATGGTCACCGCGACCGAAGACGACTGATACCGACGAAGCGCGAGGGGCCGACGGCTCCTCGCGCTTCGGCGTCTCCGAAGGGAAGATGAGAGTCATGCCTGCCGCTGTCGATGAACTGCGCGTCGCCGCACTGTCGCCCGAGATCGTGATCGGCGACGTCGACGCGAACCTCGAACGCATCCGAGAGGCGATCATCGCCGCGGGGCGTCGCGATGCGCGTCTGATCGTGCTCCCCGAGCTCGCCACGAGCGGGTACGTCTTCGAAGATCGTGCCGAGGCCGAGAAGACGGCGCTCACCGCCGACGATGCGCGGTGGGATGCCGTGCGCGAGGTGATCCCTGCGGATGCCGTGGTGGTGGTCGGCTACGCCGAGGCCGCCGGCTCGCAGCTGTTCAACACCGCGGCCGTGCTGACACGTGATGCGCGGCTGGCCGACTACCGCAAGTCCCACCTCTGGGGTGCCGAGAAGCTCGTCTTCGACGTCGGCGCCGAGGCCGGACTCGTCGTCGACACCTCGTTCGGACGCCTCGGTGTCGCGATCTGCTACGACAACGAGTTCCCCGAGGTGCCGCGCCGTCTGGCGCTCGCCGGAGCCGACGTGCTGGCGCTGCCGGTCAACTGGCCCCTGGTGCCGCGGCCCGAGGGCGAGCACGCCCCCGAGCTGATCCAGGCCATGGCATCCGCCCGCTCCTCCCGCCTGCCGGTGGTCATCGCCGATCGATGGGGCTCCGAGCGCGGGGTGGACTGGACCGACGGCACTGCGATCATCGACGAGCAGGGCTGGATCGTCTCGTTCCGTGCCGTGATGGGCGCGACCGCCGTGCTGTCTCTCGCCGCCGTACGCGAGAAGTCTCTGCCGCCGCACAACCACCTGTTCGACGACCGGCGGGGCGACCTGTACTGAGTCAGGGCGTTTCGTCTCGCTTCGCTCGCTCAACGACCGGGGTGGCAGTTCAGTCGAGCGGGGTGCGCCCCTCGTGCTCGGGCAGCCTCTCGCGCAGCATCCGCTCCGCCAGTTCCGCGAGCCGCTGGGTCGCCGGCGACAGCAGCATCCCCTCGCGCTTCACCAGCGCGATCGTGTCGTGCATCGGCTCGGCGAAGGGGAAGGTGCGGATGCCGGTGGCGAAGCCCTCGGCTTCGGTGATCGACCGCGACACGATGGTGTCGGCGGCCCCCGCCGCGACGAGGCTCAGCGCGGTCTCGACGTTCTCGACCTCGACCGCGGGCTCGATCGACAGGCCGCGCAGCCGTGCGCGCTCGAGCAGCTGGCGCCGGGTCGGATCGTCCCACCCGGCGAAGGCGTCGTAGAGCACGAGCTTGGCCGCCGCGACCTCGTCGATCGTGACGGGCCCGGCGTCGGCCGGGCGGGTGGCCGAGGCGTAGAGCACCTCGTCGCGGAAGAGCGGGCGCACCTCCAGTCCATCCTCGTCGACGGGCAGCACGAGCAGGCCGGCCTCGAGTTCTCCGCTCGCGATCGATCGGGCGACGTGCGCGGAGTTGATGCCCACGAGGCGCAGCCGCACGTTCGGATGCCGGTGGTGGAAGGTCTCGGCGAGATCGGCGAGCGCGTAGTACGCCGCGTTGCGGAGCACCCCGAAGGTGCAGGTGCCGCGGTCGAGCGAGGTCAGCGCCTGGATCGTGTCGATGCCGTTCTGCACCGCGCTCACCGCCTGGGTCGCGTGCGGCCGAAGCTCGAGCGCGGCCGCCGTGGGCACGAGGCGCCGGCTGCCGCGCGTGAACAGGGTGACGCCGAGCTCGCGTTCCAGGCGGGCGACGAGCTCCGACACCGAGGCCTGCGTCATCGACAGATTCGCCGCGGCAGCAGTGAAGGAACCGTGCTCCAGAGCGGCGAGGAAGGCGGTCAGCTGGGTGATGGTCACACCCAATGGTAAACCCGATGCAATACCTCGGACCATCAGGCTTGTCGGATGGATGGGATCGATCTAGCCTTCCACCATGCGTTACTCCTCACCCGTGCTCGCCCGCCTCGACGGCGCGTTCCACCACCTCAAGACCCCGCTCATCGACGCACCGGCCGCTCAGCGCGATCCCGCCGTGATCGAGACCGTGACGAACATGCTCGCCGACATCCGCGAGCGCGGTCTCGACGCTGTGCTCGACTACGCGCGCAAGCTCGACAACTACCAGGGCACCGACATCGAGCTCACCGCCGAGCAGATCGCGACGAGCGGTGACCGCCTCGCTCCCGACCTCCGCGCCGCCATCGAACTCGGCGCGGCGCGCACCCAGGCGTTCGCGAAGGAGTCGCGCGCGCACCTGAGCGACTTCGAGACCGAGCTGGTCCCCGGCATCGTGACCGGCGCGAAGTACATCCCGGTGTCCCGCGTCGGCGCCTACCTGCCCGCCGGGCGCTTCCCGCTCACCGCGAGCGCGTTCATGACGGTCGGCGTCGCGAAGGCCGCCGGAGTTCCCACCGTGATCGCGTGCACGCCCCCGCAGCCCGACGGCAACGCGAACGACGCCGTCGTCTACGCCGCGCACCTCTCGGGTGTCGACCGCGTGTTCGTGATCGGCGGCGTGCAGGCGCTCGCCGCCATGGCGTACGGCCTGCTCGGCGAACTGCCCGTCGACATGCTCGTGGGTGCCGGCAACGCGTTCGTCGCGGAGGCGAAGCGTCAGCTCTTCGGCACCGTCGCGATCGACCTGCTCGCCGGCCCCAGCGAGGTCGCCGTGATCTCCGACGAGACCGCCGACCCCGAGATCGTCGCCGCCGACCTGCTGGGTCAGGCCGAGCACGGCCCGAACTCCCCGGCCGCCCTCGTCACGACATCCGAAGAGCATGGCCGCGCAGTGATCGCCGCCGTGGAGCGTCAACTCGAGACGCTGGCCACCGCGGAGATCTGCGGTCCGGCGTGGCGCGACTATGGCGTCGTCACCGTCGCGAAGGACCGTGAGACCGCCGCCGCCCTCATGGACGACCTCGCGCCGGAGCACCTCGAACTCATCACGGCCGACGACGACTGGTACCACGAGAACCTCCGCAACTACGGCTCGCTGTTCATCGGTCCGTGGAGCACGGTCGCCTACTCCGACAAGGGCATGGCGGGCACGAACCATGTGCTGCCGACCGCCGGCGGTGCCAAGCACAGCGCCGGTCTGTCGGTCTCGCGCTTCCTCAAGCCCCTGACCTACCAGCGCATCGCGCGCGAGGCGACGCCCGAGCTGGCGAACGCCGTGCAGGTCATCTCCGACTCCGAGGGCATGGCCGCGCACAGCGCGACCGCGACCATGAGGCTCGCCACCTACGAGTGAGCCCGCGTTCCGAAGTGCCCGTCGCCGAGAGGCGGCGGGCACTTCGTCGTTCTCGGCCCGCGGTGGGCAACACGCGGCGCAGATGGTACATAAATCATTTTTCTTGTGCGCCGGAAAGCGACGGGAGAGCCTAAGGATGTCACGCGTCAAAGTGCTGATCCGCTGAGAGTCGATCGTCTCTGGTGCCATCAGAGGGGGATGTCGATGCGTCTTCGGATGTCGGGTCGAGAGCGCATCGTCGGGCGCGCGCAGCATCGGAACACGTTCCGGCGCATTGCAGCGCTCATCCTGGCGGCAGCGGTCGTCGTCGGCGGTCTGATCGTCTTCGATGCGCCGGCGCCGGCCGAAGCGGCGGTGCGGGGAATGAGCGTGCGCTACAGCGACAACCTCGAGGGCGGAACGATCCGCGTGCTCGGCAACGCCTGGTCGACCTGCAGCACGACGGTGGGCTGGGCGACGAGCTCGTGTGCGAGCGCACGGAACTACGGAGTCACCACCGGGGACCTCACGTTCAACTCGAACAGCCCCGCGGGCGGCTCACGGAACACGATCGATGTCGACGTCGACGGGGTGAACGTCGGCACCAACCTCTCGTCATCATCGGACCTCCAGCTCCCGGCCGGTGCCCAGGTCGCCTGGGCGGGCGCGTACTGGACGTCATACCCCTCGGCGATTCCCCGCATCTCGATCGATGGGCCGGGCTCCGCGGGCATCGCGTACGAGGCATTCCCCGCGACGACGACGGATTCGGCGCCGCTCGGCGGCAACGCCGCCCTGTTCAGCCACTTCGCCGACGTGACGGCTCTCGTTCAGGCGCAGGGATCCGGCACCTACACGGCATCGCCCAGCGCGCGCGGCATGGACATCTACGGTGTGGCGGGCTGGTCGATGATGGTCGTGTATTCCGTCCCCGGCGACGTCAACCGCCAGGTCGTGATCAACGACGGCCTCGTCGCGCAGCAGACGGGAGGGACGACGGCGATCACGTTCGGCGGATTCCGCACTCCGCCCGTCGGGAACGTGCGGGCCGACATCGCCACCGTGATCTATGACGCGGACGCCGGGTTCACCGACTCGGTCTCGGTCGGGAACACGCTCGCCTCCCAGACGAAGATCGCCAACCCCGGTCCTATCGCGAACGACTACGCCAATGCGAGCATCCGCGACCTGGGCGTGCACCCGCCGAGCAATCCGGCCTACGCGAACAACTTCTCCGTCGACGCCAAGGTGACATCGACGCGCAATGCCATCGGCAACAGTCAGACCTCGGCCGTCGCCGTGTTCGATACCCGCGGCTCGAACGAGTTCGAGTTCCCGGCGGTCATCGGCATCGCGGTCGACAACTACCTCGCATCCGTCACGGCCGACAAGACCGTCACGGATGAGAATGGCGGCGCCGTCCGACCCGGCGACTTCCTGACGTATCGGCTCGCGGTGCAGTCGACCGGGTCCGAAGCCAGCACCCTCAGCATCCTCCGTGATCGGCTTCCGACGGGCGTCGTGTACGTCCCGGGCAGCCTGAGCATCACGCAGGGGGCCAACCCGGGCGCGAAGACCGATGCGGCAGGCGACGACCAGGCGGAGTACGACGCGGCGACCCGCGAGGTCAGCGTCCGGCTCGGAGTGGGAGCCACGGCGACGACCGGCGGCGTGCTTCCGCCGCGGCCGAACAGCCCGGTGCAGGAGGTGACGTTCCGGACGCGGATCAGCGACACCCAGAGCGGTGCGCCCATCGTCAACACCGCGGTCCTCAGCGGCACCGGCGGCGAGACGAGTCTGCCCTTCACGGAGCCGAGCACCCCGGCCGGCGTCACTCCGGTGCTCAGCCCGGCGATCGCGATCGACAAGGCGGCGATGCTCGACGACGCCGACCGCGATGGTGCCGCGGACCCCGGCGACAGCATCACCTACGGATTCACCGTCACGAACACCGGCGACGTGGTTCTCAGCGCCGTCGCCGTTGCCGACCCCGCCCTCGGCGCCGTGACCTGTGCGGTGTCGACCCTCGCGCCCGCGCAGAGCACCACGTGCTCCGCGCCACCGCGTTCCGTGTCGCAGGCGGATCTCGATGCCGGGGCGCCGCTCACGAACACCGCGACCGCCACCGCCACCGCGTCGAACGGCGCGAGGGTGAGCGCCGCCGACGGCACGTCGACCCCGATCGCCGACGCTGCGCCCCAGCTGGAGCTCCGCAAGGTCGCCGGCTTCTCCGACGACGACGGCGACGGCGCTCTCGACGTCGGCGAGACGATCCGATGGTCCTTCGTCGTCAGGAACACCGGCGAGGCGACGGCCCGGGATCTCGCGATCGCGGATCCGCTCGCCGGCCCCGTCTCCTGTCCCGTCGCCGAACTCTCCCGGGGCGTGACCACGCAGTGCGTGGCCGACGGTCCGTACGCCATCACCGACGACGACGTCTTCGCGGGCGCCGTGCGCAACACGGCCACCGCGACGGCGATCAACCCTCGCAGCGGGGCGACGGTGGTCTCGAACGCGTCGTCGACGCAGACGCCGACGATCGCGCAGCCCTCGATCGACATCGCCAAGACCGCGACGGTCGATCCCGCGGAGCGCCAGGGCGGGGCGGCCGCCGGCGATGCGATCACGTACACGTTCGTCGTCACGAACACCGGCAACGTCCCCCTCGGCGCCATCGTGGTCGACGACCCGGATGTGGGCGCGGTCACGTGCGCGCTCACGACTCTCCGCGCCGGCGAGAGCACGAACTGCACGGCCGCGCTCGTGCGCACCGTGACCCAGGCCGATGTGGACACCGGGGCGGGTCTGAGCAACACGGCCGAGGTCACGGGTGCATCCGTGGTCGACGGGCAGGTCGTCAGCGATTCCGACACTGCGCTGGTCCCGGTCGTCGCTCCCACCCCCGCGCTCGCGATCGAGAAGACCGCGGTGCTGGACGACGCCGACGGCGACGGAGTGATGGATGTCGGCGAGACCATCGCGTACCGCTTCGACGTGACGAACACCGGCAACATCTCCGTCGACGACGTCGGTGTCGCGGACGACTTCATCGGAGACGTGGAGTGCGACATCGACGACCTGGCGCCGCGCGAGACGACGGCCTGCGAATCCCTGTCTCCGCATCTCGTGACGCAGGGCGATGTCGATGCGGGCGTGGTGACGAACACCGCGACCGCGATCGGGACATCGCCCCGCAGCGGCACTCCCGTGGTCTCGGCGCCCGACACGGCCGAGGTGCGGGGAGTGCCGGAGCCGGCGATCGCCCTCGACAAGGTGGCGACGGTGACCCCGGCCGAGAATCAGGATGCCGCAGAGACGGGTGACAGCATCCGCTACACGTTCACCGTCACCAACGCCGGGAACACGAGCCTGACGGATGTGGCGGTATCTGATCCGACGCTGGGTGCTGTGGTGTGCGCGAGCTCGGCGCTCCTTCCCGGCGACAGCACGCTGTGCACGTCCGACCGGGTGGTCGTGGTCACCCAGGCCGATGCCGTGGCCGGTGCGCCGATCTCGAACACCGCCTCGGTCACGGGGCAGGCGATCGTGGGCGGACCGATCCGGGACAGCGACACCGCCGTCGTCGAGGTCGCCCGGATCATTCCGCCCGCGGCCGTCGACGATGCCGCGGAGACCCGGCAGGGCGTGCCGGTGACCATCGACGTGCTGGCCGACGACGAGAAGGGAACGTATCCCCTCAACCTGGACTCGCTGGCGATCGTCGCTCCCGACGGATCCGTGGTGCCGCGGCTGACCACGGCGGAGGGCACGTTCCAGGTCGTCGACGGGAAGATCCGCTTCACACCGCTGCCGACCTACGTCGGAGCGACTCCGGCGATCACCTACAGCGTGGCGGACGCGGCGCCGACGCCGATCCGCACCACCGCCGATGTCGTCGTGACGGTGACGCCGGCGGACCTCCCGGTCGCGTCCCCGGATGCGGAGTTCACGCCGTTCGAGAAGCCGATCATCGTCGACGTGCTGGGAGATGACGACCCCGGTCCCGACAACGCGACGTTCGACCCGGGCACGCTGCACCTGGTCGGGCCGGCAGGTCCGGTGACCGCGCTGGTCCTCCCCGATGGCACGTTCGAGGTCGTCGGCGGGCAGGTGCGGTTCACGCCGGCGGCAGGGTTCCGCGGGGCGGTGCCGCCGGTCGAGTACACCGCCTCGACCGATCTCGGGACCACCGTGAGCTCGACGATCGACATCACCGTCGGCGCTCCGGTCGTCGCCGAGGATGACATCGCGCGCACCCCCGCGGGCATGACTGTCGAGATCCCGGTGCTCCGCAACGACACTGCCGACCCTTCGACCGCGCTCGACGCCGCCGGCGTCGTTTTCCCTGCCGCCGGGCAGCCGTCGGGTGCGACGGTCTCGGCCGACGGGAAGACGCTGACCGTCCCCCGAGAGGGCGTCTACATCGTGGGCGTGGACGGATCGGTCGCCTTCACCCCTGACCCGCGGTTCTCCGGGTCTACGACGACGCCGGTGACGTATCAGGCGAGCGATGCCGACGGGCTCACGGACACCGCGCAGATCACCGTCGTGGTCGGCGACGGGCCGGCAGCGACGTCGACTCCGGATGTGGGACGCACTGCGGCGGGTCGGCCGGTGACCGTGCCCGTCCTCGACAACGATCGCCCGTCGCCGGGGGCCGAGTGGGTCCCGTCGAGCGTCGTGTTCCCGACGGCGGGTCAGCCCTCGGGGGCGACCGTGTCCGCCGAGGGGAAGACCCTGACTGTTCCCGGTGAGGGAGTCCACCGGGTCGAGGGCGACGGCTCGATCACGTTCACCCCGGATCCGGCGTTCACCGGTCAGACGACGCCGATCGCTTACCGTGCGACCGACTCGGCAAGGGTGACCGTGACGAGCACGCTGACGCTCATCGTGACGGGAGACCCCGCGCCGCCGCCCACCACGCCGCCACCGACCACTCCGCCTGTGTGGGGGCTGCCGCAGACCGGTGGCGTCCTCCCGATCGGTGCCGCCGCGCTCGCGGTTCTCCTGCTCGGCCTCGGAGCCGTCGGGATCGCTCGCCGACGCAACACGAAGGAAGATTCATGAGAAACCACCGCCCCCTCGCCGTCGCCGTGGCGATAGCCGCGTTCGCGACGATGCTGCTCCCCGGACTGGGGTGGTCGGCACCCGCGGCCGAGGCTGCCGAGCCGGGCTCTCCCACCGATCATCCGATCACGGTCGTGCTCGCCCTGGGCGACTCGACGCCGATCACCAGCAGCCCGGACGAGCTGATGGCTCTCGCGGAGACCCAGATCGCGGAGCTGCGCCAGTACTGGCTGGACATGAGCGGCGGGGTCGTCGACCTGCGGCTCGAGTCGATTCAATGGGCGGACACCGATGACGACGGCATCACCGATCAGGCGCGATGCTCGCCACGGAGCAACCGCGGCGAGCGCATCGCGGCCGTGAAGGAGGATCTCGGGTACGTCGGATCGCCGCGCTCGCACCTGTTCTACTTCATCGTCGCCGGGTGCAGCTTCGGAGGCGTGGGAGTGCAGACCGGATCCATCGACTCGAGCACCTGGCTCGACGTGGAGCAGGGCGGCGGCAACCCCCGGCAGGATGCACCGATCGCGCACGAGCTCGGCCACAATCTCTCCCTCGGTCACGCGGGTGCGTACGTGTGCGCCGACGGCAGCGTCTACGGCCCGCTGGTCGCCGACGGCGGCTCGTGCGTCTGGTACGAATACAGCGACTCCGTGTCGATGATGGGAGCGGCCGTCCCGCGCGCGCAGGGATCGCTGCCCGTGCCGCGCGCCATCCAACTCGGCTTCCTGACGGCGGCGGACTACACCGATGTCACGGGTGACTTCTCCGGTGAGGTGACGCTGCAGTCGCGCGATCTGCTCACGGGGATGCGGGCGGCGCAGATCACCGACCCGATCACCGGCGAGAAGTTCTGGATCGAGTACGCGACCGAGGACCGCTACAGCGTCGGGAACTGGAACGCCCGATCCAGCGTGGACTGGGACGGCACCACCTACCGTCGCGGCTACGGCGTGCGGGTGCTCGTCGAACAGCCCTCGAACGGCACGGGCGTCCTCGCTTCACCCGCGGGAGCCGACGGAATGCGAGCCCTCTACTGGAACCCGGGCCAGACGTTCACGTCTCCCAGCGGCGGGATCTCGGTCGAGGTGCTGGCGACGTCACGCACGACCGCGACCCTCTCGATCGTCACGCGCGCCGACGTCATCGCTCCCGCGCAGCCGAGCAGCCTCGCCTCGGACGGCTTCACCGTCACCGGAGCGGCCGAGCCGGGTGCCGTCGTGACGATCACCGCGGTAGACGGCACCGTGCTCGGATCGGCGACCGCTGGGGCCGACGGTCTGTTCGAGGCGCCGCTCTCTCCCGCGCAGCTGAACGGCGCCGTGCTGGCGGCGACCGCGACGGATCAGACGGGCAACGTGTCGCCCGCGGCATCCGTCACCGTGGCGCGCGCCCCGCTGACGGCGGTCGCACAGCGGTCGTCCGTGGCGACGGACGAGACGCAGACCGTCGTCGGCACGGGCTTCGCTCCCGGTGAGCCGGTGCAGGCCCGCTTCGGTGACGCCGGCCAGCCATTCGACACGCAGGTCGCTGATTCCTCGGGCGCTGTCACCTTCACGTTCGCCCTTCCGTCGGCGACGCCCGCGGGCCCCGTGCAGGTCGTGCTGATCGGGGCGGCCTCCGGCCAGGTCGCTGTCTCGTTCGAGGTGCGGGCGTCGGCCGCTCCGGGGACCGGCTCGGGAGCCGGCGGGCCTGGCGGATCCGGCACGACGAGACTGCCGGCCACGGGCGGGGACGCGACGCCATGGGCTGTCGTCGCGTTCGCGATCGTCGGGATGCTCGGAGGAGCTGCCCTGCTGCGGCGGCGACGAGTCTGAGGTGGGATCAGGACTGTCCGGGAGTCATCGGAGGGGCCACGGTTCGACAGCCACGGGTTCCCCCCGGGTGACGCCGCCGGTGTTGAACGAGTCGACCGCCACCCAATACGCGACGCCGGCGGTGAGCGCACCGACGTCGAGGCTCGCGGTGTCCCGCACCTGCCAGCAGGAGTACAGCTTGTCGGGCGCGAGACCCCAGCGGACGTTGTAGCCGTGCGTGTCGCCGACGTGATTCCACGTGACCCGGACGTCCGTGGGGCCGAGCCTCTCCGGCTGCCCGATCCTCGGGCTGGGGAGGGGTTCTGCGCCCCGGCCGAACACGCGAAGAGCGCTGACGGCGAACGGTGATCCGTACGGTTGCTCATACCCGGTGAGGCGGACCGATCGAAGCGCCTGCGGCTGCTCCAGTGGGAAATACGCGTGCGACCGGCTGGCGTCGTCGAGCCGTGTGTCCGCTATCACGGTCCAGGTCTGTCCGTCGGTGCTGCCCTCCAGCAGGAACGGCGTGGAAAGCGGATCCGCATGCAATGAGCGCCGCTGCCAGAGGCGCACCACTTGGTCCTTCCGACGCGGTCGCGGCTTGGATTCCTCCCATCGATGCTCGGCGAGGTTCACTTGGATGCTGTCGACGAGACATCCTTCCGGCAGAGTCAGTTCGAGCCTCTCTCCAGACCGAGAGCTGCCTGCGACCCACCAGTCGCGCACGTCCTCGTTGGTGATGAGCTCCGGCCCATGCCCGGCGAGGGAGGAGGTCGCCGTCACGGCGGCGCCGTGCGAGAGCAGCATGCTGCTCCCGACGAGAGATCGCGGCTCCGCCGGCCCGTCCGGCATCCGAATGGGGTAGTCGGCGAACTCCTGGCAGGAGAAGAGCGTGCCGTCGGCGTCGAAGCCGGCAGGAAAGATCCCGATCCGGCGTTCGAAGATGTCGTTGACCGAGATCCGCATGCTCGCCGCGTGCCACCAGTTCCCGTGTCGATCCTGAAACGTCGATCCGTGGCCGGCGCCGGTGATGAATCCACCGGGCTTCAGAGAGAACGGCGAACTCGGCGCATACTCGAACGGCCCGAGCGGCGACTTCCCCACGTAGTACCCGTCTGCGTAGGTGTTCAGCCGCGTGCCCGGGGCCGAGTACTGAAGGTAGTAGACGCCGTCGTGCTTCGTCATCCATGGACCCTCGATGTACGGGCCTGTGCCGAGTCGCCACTTCAGAAGCGGATGGTCGCGGATGGTCGACGCGTCGTAGCTCTCGCCTCGGCGCTCCCAGCCTCGGGTGCTGATGTCGCTCGATATCACGGGGATCGGCTCCTCGAGGGGTGCGAATGTCGAGCGATCGACTTCGACGGCGTCGATCGGCGTTCGAGAGGAGCATCCCTGGTAGAGATACACACGGCCGTCGTCGTCCTGGAAGAGGTGCGGATCCCAGAACCCGCGAGTACCGGGGATCTCGGTCCATCGCCCGCCGAGCGGATCCTCGGAGTGATAGAACGATGCGGGGGAGCTCCGGCGCGACGCGCACATCACGACGCGATCGTCGATCACTCGCACGTCCGGCGCGTAGTCGTAGACGGGAAGTTCGGGCGTCGGCATGAATTCCCACCCGGCGAGGTCTTCCGAGTGCCAGAAGCCACCGGACATCGATGCGAACAGGTAGAAGCGGTCTCGGAAGAGGACCACCGATGGGTCGGCAGCCTCCCGGTTGACCCGGCGCCGGAACGGGCCGAATGACTGATCCTGCACCGCGTATGCCAGGTCCAGGGGGTTGGCGAAGCGCGTGGGCGCGGCTGCTCGGGTCATCGTGGTCTCCTCGTTGACGGACTATTCCACTTGTGTCATCATGTGTGAAAGCACTCTACTTGTGGAATCGATCGGATGCGACAATGAAGTTGGAATACCTGCTCCTCGGGCTGTTGGGCGAGAATCCCGGCACCGGGTACGAGATCAAGAAGTTCCTCGACGTGCACGGCCGATTCCTGCGGTCCAACACCACCATGAGCCAGGTCTACCGAAGCCTGTCCACCATGGGGGACCGAGGCTGGGTGAGCTACACCACGGACACCCGGCCCGGTGCCCAGGACGCCAAGATCTACCAGGTGACGCCGGAGGGGATGACCGTCTTCCTCGATTGGCTCACCGGCGACTACTCACCGCCGTCGCGTTTCCAGGATCCGGACCTCGCCGTGCGGCTTCGATTCGCAGGGTTCATGTCGCGTGCGCAGATCCTCCGGCTCATCGACATCGAACTCGATGCTCGTCGTGAGCAGGTCGCCCTGTACCGATTCCGCGATCGGTCCCGGAACGTCGGCTCGGACGTGGCGTTCGACCTGGAGCTCGCCGAAGCGATCGGCGAGCGGTTGCATGAGTGGGGCGCCAGCCAGGTGGACGCATACATCACGGCGCTGGAGACGCTCCGCGGCGACCTCCTCGACAACCGCATCGCACCGACCACGCGCGAGCAGGCGGCTGCCGAGAGCATGGCCGACTGATCATGCGCGCGATCATGGTCATGTTCGACAGCCTCAACCGGCACATGCTTCCGCCCTACGGCTCCGACGAGATCATCGCGCCGAACTTCAGGCGCCTCGCGCAGCACACGGTGACGTTCGACAACTTCTACGCGGGGTCGATGCCATGCATGCCGGCGAGGCGGGAGCTGCACACCGGCCGGCACAACTTCCTGCATCGCAGTTGGGGCCCGCTCGAGCCGTTCGACGACTCGATGCCCGAGATGCTGAAGCAGGCGGGAGTGCACACGCACCTCGCGAGCGATCATCCGCACTACTGGGAAGACGGCGGGGCGACCTACCACCCTCGATACTCGACCTGGGAGTTCTTCCGAGGGCAGGAGGGCGACCCGTGGAAGGGGGTCGTCGGCGACCCCGCACGTGGTGAGCGCGGTGGACCCAGCCGCCGTCAGGACGACATCAATCGCAGCTATCTCGCCGACGAGGCGGACCATCCGCAGACGCGGACCTTCGACGCCGGGGTCCACTTCATCGAGACCAACAAGGATGCCGATCGGTGGTTCGTCCAGATCGAGTGCTTCGATCCTCACGAGCCGTTCTTCAGCTACGACGACCACAAGGCGCTGTATCCGCACGACTACGAGGGCCCGCGATTCGACTGGCCTCCCTATGCGAAGGTGACGGAACCGGCGGCGCAGGTCGAGCACGCCCGGAACGAGTACAAGGCGCTCGTGTCGATGTGCGACCGATCCCTCGGGCGCATCCTCGATCTGATGGATGAGCACGACATGTGGGACGACACCATGCTCATCGTCAACACCGACCACGGCTTCCTCCTCGGAGAGCACGGCTGGTGGGCCAAGAGCGTGCAGCCGTGGTTCAACGAACTCGCCCACCTCCCCGCTTTCATCTGGGATCCGCGGACGCGATCGGCCGGCACCCGCAGCGAGGCACTGGTGCAGACGATCGACATCGCGCCGACGATCCTCGAATACTTCGCGGTCGCTCCGACGGCGGACATGTCGGGATCGGCCATCACCGCCGATGCCGATGGTGCCGGCGACGAGCCGCGACCAGGGGCGCTGTTCGGGATCCACGGAGGTCACGTCAACGTCACCGATGGTCGCTTCGTCTACATGCGCGCGTGCGCCACGCCCTCCAACGAGCCGCTCGAGGAGTACACGCTTATGCCGACCCACATGCGGCAGAGATTCCGCCCCGCCGAGCTGCTCGATCTCGAGTTGGCCGCACCCTTCTCGTTCACGAAGGGCGTTCGCACGCTGCGGATGCCGGGCCGCGCGCAGATCAATCCGCACGTGTTCGGCACACTGCTCTTCGACCTCGAGGACGATCCTGCCCAGGAGAACCCGCTCGATGATCCCGAACAGGAATTGCGGATGCTGCGCCTCCTGGCCGAACTGCTGCACGAGCACGATGCTCCCGACAGCCAATTCGAGCGTCTCGGCATTCCCACGAATGCGCCGCCGGATGCTTCGCATCTGCTGGTGCGGGCACAGAGTGCGCGCGCGGAGGCGGCGGCTGCGCCGCTGCCTCCGTTGAGCGACTTCGCGCACAGCCAGGGTCTGCACCTCGGCTCGCCCGTCGTCGAACTGCTCGCGGATCAGCGCACGCACGGCATCCTCGAACGCCATCTGCCCGCTCTCACCCAGAGCGAGATGCTCGGCCTGCTCGGCGACACCAGCCTCTACAAGCTCGCTGCGACCATCACCATCCCCGCAGCCAAGCTGCGACAGATCGCTGACGACCTCAGCCTGATCTGATCCGGGCGACCCGGCATCCACACCCCTCCCCTCCGATCAACGACGATTCCTGGAGATACTCCATGCCCCCCACTCCTGTGACCGAAACGATCTCGGCCGATGGCGTCGCTGAAGCGACCCCGACGGCGACGCTGCGCGCTGCCCGAGCCACGCGCACACCGCACCGGTGGCGGAACCTCTTCACCCTGACCGGTGTGACCGTCATCGACAACGCGGAGTCCGGACTCACCGAGACTCTGTTCCCCGCCATTGCACAGGCGCTTCAGCTCAGCAACAGTCATCTCGGAATCCTGTCGGCGGTGGGCAAGCTGGCAGCGATGCCGTTCGGGCCCGGTTGGGTCTGGCTGGCATCGCGGACATCCCGGAGATTCGTCCTGTCGATGACCACGGCGCTGGCGGGTGCGTTCGGCATCGCTGCGGGATTCTCGCAGGGCTTCGCGATGCTGCTCGTCTTCAACGTGCTCATGTCGGTCGTCCTCGTGGGCGGCCACCCGATCGCCAACGCCGTGATCTCCGATTCCTTCGACGACCGCAACCGCGGAAAGGCCGTCGGACTCTTCTATGGCGGAATCGCTCTGTGCTCGGCGATGCTCGGCCCGCTCATCGCCCAGTTCACTCACCTCGAGGACGGTTGGAGGTGGGGCATGTGGGTGCTGGGCGCCCTGTGCTTCCTCGCCTCGGCCGCGGTGTTCGTCTTCTTCAAGGATCCCGGAGTGGGAGCCTCGGAGCCGCAGCTCGTCGACCTCACGGCGGAGCAGCGGGCCAGCCGCCGCCCGACCCTCCGAGCGGTCATGTCGCTGTTCCGCACGCCCACCTTCACGATCATGCTCCTGTCGCGCCTGTTGTCCGGGCACCTGCTGATCATCGTGTTCGGCGTGCAGTTCCTGGTCACGGAGCGAGGGTTCTCCACCGCCGTCGCCGCGATCGTGCTCCTGCCCTTCGGCGTCTCCTATCTCGTGGGCACCGTGGGCGGCGGCATGATCGCCTCGCTGCTGGACCGTGTCGTGCGGGATCGTGGTCGTGTCATCATCTTGCAGACCGCCCAGATCATGTTCGCCGTCGCGGCATTCTTCGGCACGCAGTTCGACCACGCGAACATCGGGATCTACGCCGCGTTCTGGGCGGTGCTGGGCTTCTCCCAGGGGCTCAACCCCGGAGTGAACCGGCCGATCATCATGGCTGTGACGCTGCCCGAACTCCGCGGACAGGCTCTGGCGATCTACCTCACCATCTTCGAGGCGATCGGATGGGCGATCTTCACGCTCACCGCCGGCGCCCTCGCCGACCTGGTGGGACTGCAAGCGGTCTTCCTCTGGCTCATGGTGGCGCTCATGCTCGTCAACGCGGTCGTGCTCACCAGCCTCTACTTCACGTACCCACGGGACGTGCGTCGCGTCGACGCCATCCTCGAGCAACGACGACAGGAGCAGATCGGATGACGGAACCACTGGGCGCAAGCGCGCTCATCGACGACGTCCGAACGATCGTCGGATTCGGATGGCGGAGGAACGGCTGTCCGGCAGCGCGAACAGCGGCGGAGTTCATGCGTACGCGGTTCGAGAGCGCCGGTCTGGAGACGAGTGTCGAGACCTGGCCGTTCAACATGTACTACCCCCGCGAGTGGTCGGTCGGTGTTGCGGGCACCGACGAGGAGGCGAACTCGATCCCGATCTGGTACTCGGCCGCCGGCGCAGTCGAGGGGCCCGCGCTCCACATCGACGCCCGCAGAGGAGTGCCGGATCTCTCGGGCATCGACCTGTCGGGCCGGATCCTGCTCGTCGACGTGGACTACGTCGGGAACTTCCTGCCGACCGACGGCAGTTCCTCGGCCGACGCCGGACTGTACGGCGCGGCCGTGCGAGCGGGAGCCATCGGGTACATCCGCCGCGCGGGTGCCCCGGGCAACAGCGTGATGCTGATGCACCTCGCTCAGAACTTCGCCACGCATGCCGCGCCGGCTCGGCTGGGCGGCATCCCTGCGCTGACCGTGGGGAGCGCCGACTTCACGCGGCTCGTCGAGAAGGTTGCCGATGGCGCGGACATCCGGCTGAACATCGCCCTCTGCGAGGTGCCGAAGGGGGGAGACCTCCTGGTCGACGGGGGTGCGCTGGGCCCGGGCTCGCATCTGCTGCGTGCGACGGTCGACGACGTGATCGGTGTGCTTCCCGGATGCTCGGACGAGGTCATCGTGATCGCCGCGCACTACGACTCCACGTTCGACGGGGCCGTCGACAATGCGACCGGATGCGCCGTCCTGCTGGGCCTGCTGGGGCACTTTGCCGCGCTGGACCGCAGCGATCGTCCGAAGACGCTCGTGTTCCTCGCCAGCGGAGCGCATGACACGGGCGACTTCGACCTGTACCACTTCGTCGAGCGGCACCGGGAGGACATCCTGGCTCGAACCGTCGCCTTCAACTGGCTCGACCACATGGCCGCAGACGCCGCCGAAGCAGCGCCGGGGAACACCGTCGCACACGGGGTGCTCGCATCTGAGAACGCCGTGCTCCGATCGCACGTGGTCGACCACCTCGAGAGCGCCGGCATCCCGATCCATCCGCTTCTCGGACCGGCATCGACGATCGGCCACCTGCCGCCGGAGGTCCCCAGCTACAACATCACGCTCGCCCCGTCGTGGTATCACTCGCCGGAGGACACGGTCGAGAAGGTTCCCGCCGCCGCGTTGGCGACCATGGCGGCCGCTCAACTGCGCATCGTGCAGGAGCTGATGGTGAGCGACGGTGCCGAACTCCGTGCCGCCAACCGGGAGCCGCAGGACTCCGCCGCGGCCGCTCTCGCTGCCGCAGTCGCATCATGAGTCCCTGGGGCTCGGGGTGGGTCTACCGAAGGGGAACCGAGCCGGACCCGCGCTTCACGCTCGCCAACGAACGCACCTTTCTGGCCTGGATGCGTACCGCGATCGCGCTCATCGCGGCGGGCGTCGCGCTCGAGGCGCTGGCTCTGCCGCTCCACCCGGTTCTGCGCATGATCGCCTCTCTCCTCCTGCTGGTGGTGGGCGTCGCGCTTCCTCTCGTCGCGTGGATCGGGTGGGGCCGCGCTGAGCGCGCACTCCGGCGGGAGGCGCCGCTCCCTGCCTCGGTGCTCGCGCTTCCGCTCGCAGTGACGTTGTCTGCCGTGGCACTCCTGATCGCACTCGGCCTCTGCCTCGGCCCATGACTCCGCCGGTGATCTTCGACGCAGGGCTCCAGCCGGAGAGGACCCTCCTCGCGTGGCGACGGACTCTTCTTTCTCTTGCGGTGGCCGGTCTCGTGGGTCTCCGGCTGCTGCCGGGGCGGCTCGGATCCGCGTCAGCTCTTCTCTCCCTCGCCGTGCTGGGAAGTGCGCTGCTGCTGCAGCTGTTTGCCGAACGTCGCTCACGACGCACGTACGCCGAGCTCCTGGCAGGGCGATCCGTTCCTCCGGCGGGGGGACTGCTGCTGGCAGTCGCGGCTCTCGTCGCCCTCTGTGGGTTCGGTGCCGCCTGGTGGGTCATCGCCTCCGGAACGCGAGCCGCCACATGATCGCCGCCGGTCGCCCTCGATCGCGAGCGGGCTCCACATCATGACGGAGTCCTGTGGTTCCGAGTGCTCCTGCGCAGCGCCGAGTCGCGGGAGCTACCTCCCGCTGCCATCCATCCGCCCCGACGTGGCACCCGTCATCGAGCGCGGGCATCATCCGATCGAGCAGGTGCGCATTCCCGCGGGTGAGTTCATGATGGGAGATTCGTCCGGAGACGAGAATCCCGGAGACGGGGAGACTCCGGTGCATCGTGTGCAGCTGTCGGCGTTCCTCATCGATGCGACATGTGTGACCAACGCCGTGTTCGCCGAGTTCGCCGACGCCACCGGGTACGTGACGGATGCGGAGAGATTTGGCCTCTCCGCGGTGTTCCACCTCGCCCTCGCTGCGCCGTCGGGTGACGTGATCGGGCGGTCACCGACGACTCCCTGGTGGCTCGGAGTTCGGGGCGCTGACTGGCGTCACCCCGGCGGGCGGAGATCTTCCGTCGACGAGATCATGGATCACCCTGCCGTTCATCTGAGCTTCCACGATGCCCTTGCGTACTGTCGCTGGGCAGGACGCGCTCTCCCTTCCGAAGCGCAGTGGGAGTATGCCGCACGCGGCGGCCTCGATTCCCGCAGGTATCCCTGGGGAGATGAGGACCCCTATGCCGGTGGGTGGCGCACGAACATCTGGCAGGGCGAGTTCCCGCGGGTGAACACTTCGCAGGACGGATATGCGACGACCTCGCCCGTGCGCGCCTTTGCTCCGAACGGCTATGGGCTCTGGCAGCCCGTCGGCAACGTCTGGGAGTGGTGCTCCGACTGGTTCGACGCCGGCTACTACGCGGAGTCGCCCCGAGTCGATCCGACGGGGCCGTCGAAGGGTTCGCTGCGTGTGCTGCGGGGAGGGAGCTATCTCTGCCATGACTCGTACTGCAACCGCTACCGCAACTCCGCGCGGTCACGGAACACCCCGGACTCCTCCATGGGCAATGCCGGGTTCCGGACCGTCGGGGCCGCGGCCATCGACCCGAGGGCGTGACTCGCCAGGACGGGGACCGCGCCTGAGCTGGTCTGAGGTGGGAGTGCCGAGGCTGGCCGGCACGGAACGGAGTGTGCGGTCGTCTCCTCAGGGTGAGGTGAGGGACGCGAGGTAGGTCTGCACGAGGTGTCGGAAGCGCTCCGGCTCCTCCAGATGGGGCATGTGGCTCGAGTGCGGGAGCACCGCACCGCGGACCCGGGGAATGTGCTCCAGGAACGGACGGACCGTCTCCGGAGTCGCCTCGTCGTATCGGCCGGTGATGACGAGGGCCGGCGCGGCGATGGAGTGCAGACGATCGATGACGCTCCAGTCGCGGAGCGAGCCGGTCACGTGGAACTCCGACGGGCCGTTCATGGTGTGGTAGACCGTCGGGTCGGCATCGATCGCTGCGAGCGTCGCCTCGAGTTCGGCCGGCCAGGGATCGGTCCGGCACACGTGGCGTCGATAGTAGACGTGCATCGCCTCGACGTACTCCGGACTGTCGGTCGTGCCCGCGGCCTCGTGGGAGACCAGCGTGCGCTGCACGTCTTCGGGGAGTGCGGACCGCAACTCCTCGGCGGCGCGCATCCAGAGCGGCATGGATGCCGGTGAGTTCGCGATGATCAGGCCCTTGAGCCCTGCCGGTCGCCGAACGGCGTGCTCTGCCGCGAGGATCCCTCCCCAGGACTGCCCCAACAGGACGTGGTTCTCGCGGATCCCCAACTCGTCGAGCAGCTGGTCGAGCTCGTCGAGGAAGCGGGTCACAGTCCACGACGACGGTGGCGCGTCCGGCAGATGCGACGATCGTCCGCTCCCCACCTGGTCGTACAGGACCACGGCACGCCCGGGAGCGGCGAGCGCTTCCAGAGGCAGCAGATAGTCGTGCGTCGCACCCGGTCCGCCGTGCAGCACGACCACCGTCGGCTGATCTCCGATCTCTCCGGTCACCCGGTACCAGGTGTGCTCGTCCCCTCGGGTGAGGAAGCCTTCTCTGCGCTGTCGTGTCAACGGCATCGTGTCGTCCCTCGTCATCTCATTCCCCCCACACTGGCGGATGCCGCTGGGCCCACCCGATCTGTTCCTCCAGCTGCGCCGCCACACTGAGCAGCATCGGGTCGGATCCGATCGCCGCCCCCGTGAGCTGCACGCCGAGCGGGAGGCCGTCGGCCGTCACATGACTCGGTATCGAGATCGCCGGAAGGCCGCTCAAGTTCTGCACCGGGGTGTAGGCCGACCACTCGAGCATCCGATACGGCGCATCTCCGCTCTGCCCGCGGTGGAAAGAGCCGAGCGGAACCGCGACCCCGGCCGAGACGGGGGAGACGGCGAGGTCGTACGACGCCAGCTTCGCGATGAACCGGTCGGCGAAGGCGGCGAGTGCCGTCGTGGACTTCACGAAGTCCGCGGCTCCGAGCCGATCGCCGCGCTGCTTCATCCACCGGGTGTCCTCCTCCAGTGCTTGTGCGTGCGCGGGCGGAAGGCCGGCGAGCAGTCCCGACACGACGCCTCCGATGTAGTCGAAGAACGCCTGCACGAGATCCGTATCCCAGGGCGCCGGGTTGGCGACCTCGACGACCTCGTGTCCGAGACCCTCGAGCATCAGGGCGATCCGATCGACCGCTGCGGTGTTCTCGGGATGGACAGCGCCGAAACCGCTGTCGGTCCAGACGGCGACACGGAGGCGGCGTGTCGCTCGGCGACGGGATGCCGCGACGAAGGACGCCGGCGCAGCGAGCTCGTGGAGCCCCCGGGGCGTTCTGACCGCCATCGCATCCAGCAGCAGTGCCGCGTCCTCGACGTTGCGCGCGAGCGGTCCGTCGGTGCTGAAGCCGAAGAACGACGAGGCGGGGGCTGCGCTCACCACGCCCCGGCTCGGCTTCACGCCGACCAGGCCGCACACCGCCGCGGGGGTCCGGATCGATCCCGCCCCGTCGCTGCCGTGCCCCACGGGAATGAGCCCGGCGGCGATCGCTGCGGCGGCCCCGCCGCTCGATCCGCTGGCCGAGCGACCGAGATCGTAGGGAGTGACCGCGGGGCGGCCGACGACGGTCGTGTCGGTGTAACAGGGGATGCCGAGCTCGGGCGCGTGCGTCGTGCCGAGCGTGACCGCCCCGGCGGCCCGGATGAGTCCGACCGCCTCCGCGTCGTGCTCGGCCGTCACGGCGGGGAGCACCGCGCTGCCGTTGGTCACCGGTACTCCGGCGATGGGCTGCAGATCTTTGAAGGCGATGGGCAGCCCCTGCAGCGGCCGGTGCGCGTCGTCCCCGCGCGCGAACCGACGATCGGCTTCCGCGGCTTCGCGCAGGGCGAGCTCCGGTGTCGTCACGACGAAGGCGCCCAGCCGCTCGCCCAGCCGATCGATGCGATCGAGATAGTGCTCCGTGAGCTCGACCGCGCTCACGGTGCGGTCGCGGAGCGCCGCGCACTGCTCGACCGCCGTGAGGTCGTGCAGGACCGTGGCCGTGGACGCGCTCATCGATCCGCCGTCCACTGCGCCGACTGCAGACCGGCGAGCTCGACGAGATCGCCGAGCGCGACGTTGTAGTCGACCACGTGCAGTCCCAGCGTGGAGGTGCTGCTCCCGGCAGGGAACAGGGAGCCACCCCCGTCGACCTGCAGCCAGCTGGCTGTGCCGGCGGCATCCGTCTGCGTTCTGCACTGGCCGGTGAGCGTGGCCTCTCGGCGCACGAAACCCGCCGGTCTGTTCTCGAGCGCGAACCCGGAGAGCACGACCGAGAGGTGACCGTTCGGCAGCACGACCGTGCCCTCGAGCAGGCGATTGGTCGGCAGGTAGGCGTCCAGAGGCGTTGCGGCGCCCGCGGCGACTCCGGCGATCAGGGCCGCCGGGTTGACGCAGAGGATGCGATGCGCGGCGTCGACGCTGCGTCCGAACTCGGCATCGGCGGCGGGGGCGGAGCCCCCGGCCATCGCGTAGCTCGAGTACCCCACCAGGCATCCGGTGGGCATCGATGCCGCTGCCGAAGTGCGCGTGCAGACCGGCATCCCCGGGATCGTCTCGTGATCGGCCGGCCCGGTGCCGTCCGCCACCTGCACGTCGCCGCCGAGCAGGTAGGCGGCGATGAGCTGCTCGCGGGGAGCCGAGCCCGCGTCGAACTCCTCCTGCAGCAGCGTGACGAGGTCCGCCGTGCCCTGCGAGTGCCCGAGCAGGACGACACCGCGCCGCTGACCCGTCACCGGGTCGATGTTGTCGTTCTCCCAGTAGTCCGCCCACGCACCGGCGACGTCCATCGCACCGGTCGTGTAGTCGGCGTCCGTGCCGGTGAGCACACCTCCGACCAGGCTGAGCAGCGGCGCCTGACGGTACACCGGCACGAAGAGTCGGCAGGTGCTCGCGAACCGGCCCACCTGCGTGAGCGTGACGGCGAGGTGGGTGTCCTGCGGCTGCGGGGGGAGCGATCCGATCTGCAGCACCGGGTTGGGCGTGAGGTCGACGGTCGGATAGACGGAGAAGCAGTCGACGGCGGGGGCTGCCGGGCGCGGAAACGACTCGTGCGTGGGCGTGCTGGTCACGTTGATCGCGTCGAGCGTGACATCCGCACCGCTGCCCAGGTAGCGGGCGGTGAACTCCGCCCCCGCGGCTCCCCGCTGCGGCGAGCCCACGGCATCCTGATTGCAGGGGTTGGCGGGGGTGCCGGGACGACACAGCCACACCGTGTCGGCGAGGGGCGCGGCCACGGTCCCCGCCACGGAGGAGGACTCCTCGAGGGGAGCCGGTGTCGCCGCGGCCCGGTCGGCGATGACCCCGGTGGCGATGACGGCGAGCGCGGTCACCACCGCCGCCATCCCGCGCCGCGCATGCACCCGCGACGCGCTCAACGGACGCCTCGGATC
The DNA here is from genome assembly GCF_039533965.1 of Microbacterium luteolum. Lineage (NCBI taxonomy): Bacteria > Bacillati > Actinomycetota > Actinomycetes > Micrococcales > Microbacteriaceae > Microbacterium > Microbacterium luteolum. The sequence continues at coordinate 2,282,805 of NZ_BAAAUN010000001.1, read as the reverse complement.
GGCTGGATCGCGAGCGCGCCCAGCAGGCTGAACGCCGCAGCGCCGATGAACAGCGCCGTGTAGTTGCCGCCGGAGCCGATCGCGAGGAAGAGGGGAGCGATCGCAGGTGCGACCATCTGCGGCACCGCGTTGGCGATGTTGAAGACCCCGAGATCCTTGGCGGCGGTGGCGCCGCCGTTCGGGAGGACCTGGGCGACCAGCGCGAGGTCGACGGCCAAGTAGGTGCCGAGCGCGAGTCCGCCGATCACGATGCCGACGAGGAAGGTCTCCCAGGTCTGCGCCGTGGCCACGACGATCATGGCCACGCCGTACAGTGCCGCCGAGCCGAGCACGAAGATCTTGCGACGACGCAGCCGGTCGGAGAGCCAGCCGCAACCGACCGAGCTGACGACCACGGCGGCGGTCAGCAGGAGGGTCGACTGGAGGACGAGCCCCGGGATCGCTGCGGCATCGAAGCCGAGCTGATCGGAGAGGTAGTACACCTGGTACGTCTGCAGGATCGCGAAGCCCGTCATCATCAGGAACCGTCCGAGCCAGGCCCAGCCGAACGCACGGTGCCGCAGCGGGTTCACCCAGAAGCTGCGCGCGAAGGCGCGGAAGTCGTAGCGGCTGCGGTCGGCAGGGTCCAGCCGGCGGTCGCGAAGAACCAGGGACAGTGCGATCACGGTGGCGGCCGCGAGCGCTCCGGGCACGAGGAACATCAGCGCCACCGAGGTGCCCACGAGCTGGACGAGGAAGACGCCGGTGACGACGCCCACGGCCTGGCACATGCCGACGAGGCCGGAGACCTTGCCCCGCTGCAGCTCGGGGACGTGGTCGATGAGCAGTGCGGCGAGCGCGGCGTTGAGGGCGCTGAAGCCCAGCTGCGTGATGCACCAGCCGAGGAGCATCATCGGGATGGACGCGCTCATCGAGAGGATGACGAGCCCGATGAGCCCGACCAGCAGTCCGCCCAAGAGCCAGGGTCGGCGCATGCCCCAGCGGCTCGTGGTGCGGTCGCTGAGCTGACCGAAGAAGGGGCCGGAGAGCAGAGCGACCACGGCGGCGACGCCGAGGACGAGCGAGAGGCTCGCCGGGGCGTTCTCGGGGTCGAGCTGCTGGATGCGCAGAGCGAGGGTGACTGAGAGTGGAGCGAGGGTCGCGACCGCGACCCCGAGCACGGCGGCGACGAACGCCGTGATGAATCCCGCGCTCGCAGGGGGAGCGGTGCGCGGCGGTGCGGGATCCTGTGCGGTGGCGATCGGGCCGTCAGCGTTGGTCGTCATATCTGAACCTCCTCATGGGGTCGTGCCGGATGGGTGAGTGAATTTTACTAACAACTCAGTAAAAAACGCTAGCGAAACTGACAACTCGTTCAGATACGGATACGATCGCACCGTGCCCCCGCAGACTCGACGCATCGCCACGTCCGCCCGGGGCGCCCGCCGCAAGGAGCAGATCGTGAGTGCGGCGCTCGAACTCTTCGCGAGCGGCGGCTACCGCGGCACCGGCATCACCGAGGTCGCCGATCAGGTCGGCATCACGGAACCCGCCGTCCTCTACCACTTCGGAACGAAGGTCGGACTGCTGCGCGCTGTCGTCGAGCAGCACGCCGGCGTCAGTCGCTCCTTCGCCGCCGACGTCGCCGACCTCGGTGGTCTCGCCGGACTCCGCGAGATCCCCGGGTTCACGCGGCGCAGCATCGAGGAGCCCGCGCTGATCAAGCTCTTCGCCGTGCTCCTCGCCGAGAACTTCGAATCCGATGCGCCGGCGCACGACTTCTTCGTGGAGCACTACCGTGCGCTCCGCGTCAGTGTCGCAGCCCTCATCGAGGCCGGTCAGGAGCGCGGCGAGATCCGCAGCGATGTGGACCCGACGCTGAAGGCGATCGAGATCCTCGGCGCCCTCGACGGCATCGCGAACCAGTGGCTGCTCGACCCCGACGAGGTCGACTTCGCCGCCTGTATCGACTCCTACGTCACCGCACTGGAGCGCGACCTGACCCGCTGAGTCCGGGTGATCCCGCCCGGAACCTCTTGACACGCCCTCCGCAACGTTCTAACGTACAACCAAATGGTTGCACAAAGAGAATTGAGCGAAGCGGAGGTCGACCGTGTGTTCCACGCATTGGCGACGTCGACCCGGCGTGACATCCTGCGCCGGACGATCGAGCGGGAGCAGTCCGTCTCGACCCTCGCCTCCGAATACGAGATGTCGTTCGCCGCGGTACAGAAGCACGTCGCCGTGCTCGAAGCCGCGAACCTCATCGTCAAGCGCGCCGAGGGACGCGAGCGGCTCGTCCGCGCGAACCCCGAGATGATCGCCCGTGCCAGGGCGCTCCTCGCCCGATACGAAGAGCTGTGGCGGTCGCGCATCGCCCGACTCGACGACCTGCTGGCGTCCCCTTCGACAAGCTCAGGGACCCAGCGAGAAGACACCCACAAGAAGAACGACCGACCTGAGGAAAGAGACTGACAATGCCTGTCACCGACGTCATCACCGACACCGACAACCTGACCATGACGGTCGTGGCCGATTTCGCCGCCCCCGTCGAGCGGGTCTGGAGCGCCTACAGCGACCCGCGCCAGCTCGAGCGCTTCTGGGGCCCTCCCGGATGGCCGGCGACCTTCGGCGAATGGGATCACACGGTCGGCGGGCACGCCGTCTACACGATGAACGGCCCGCGCGGCGAGCGTTCATCGGGATCATGGGAGTTCCTCGCGATCGAGGCGCCGCACCGCTTCGAGGTGCTCGACTCGTTCGTCGACGAGGATGGCAAGCCGCTCGAGGGATTCCCGGCACAGCGGATGTCGTTCGACTTCGAGTCGACCGCCGAGGGCACCCGCATGGTGACGACGAGCCACTTCGCGTCGGTCGAGGCCATCGAGCAGGTCGTCTCCATGGGCCAGGTCGAGGGCATCAAGATGGCGATGTCGCAGCTCGACGCCGTGCTGGAGGACCTCCGCGACTACGCGCAGGGCAAGGGCACGAACGTTGAGCTCCTCGACGACACCCATGTCCGCATCACCCGCCTGGTCGAAGGACCGCGCGAACTGGTCTGGCGAGCCCACAATGAGCCCGAGCTCATGAAGCAGTGGCTGCTCGGCCCCGACGGCTGGGAGATGACGGAGTGCGTCGTCGCCACCGAGGTCGGCCAGACCTACCGCACCTCGTGGGCTCCGATCGGCGACACCGAGGGCCAGGCGTTCGGGTTCGAGGGCGAAGCGCTGCTGATCGACGGTCCGCGAAGGTCGGTGCAGACTGAGCGGATGGTCGGGATGCCGGTCGAGACGCTCAACGACCTCAACCTGTACGAGGAGGACGGCGCGACGCTCATCACACTCTTCATCGAGTACCCCGACAAGGAGACGCGCGACATGATCCTCGCCACCGGCATGGCCGACGGCATGGAGACCTCGTACGCGCGACTCGAGAAGGAGCTGCTCGCCGTCTGAGCGTGCACGATTCAGTCAAAACCGGCCGATCCGTTCGCGGATCGGCCGGTTCTCGCGTTCAGCGCGGCGTTCTTCCTGAATTGTGGACGGCCGTCGAGCGCGCCTGCGACCCGGATGCTGTCGCTCGATCCACCCGGGCGGGATAAAGTGGCGACACGATGAGGATCACGCGCCGCACTCTGCTCATGGGCGCCGGAGTCGGCGCCGTCTCGGTGCTCCTGGCGTCGTGCACACCCGATCCGGAGCCGACGCCGACCCCGACGCCGACCCGCGAGCCGCAACCGCAACCGGGTGTGCCGGAGCCTTCCGCCCGCCTCCGCAGTTCCTGGACCACCGATCCGTTCTCCTACGGCGCCGTGAGCTTCACCCCGGTCGGCGTGCTCGCCGAGACCCGGTCGCAGCTCGCCCGTCCGGTCGTCGATCGCGTGTTCTTCGCCGGCGAGGCCACGGATGTCGACGAGCCCGGCACGATGCGCGGTGCGATCCGCTCGGGTGCTCGGGCGGCGGATGAGGTCGAAGACCTTGCGGAGGCAGGCGAACGCATCGCCGTCATCGGCGCGGGCCTCGCGGGTGCGACGGTGGCAGCGCGTCTCGCGGCGGCTGACATGCAGGTCACGGTCTTCGAGGCGCGGGATCGCATCGGCGGCCGGGTCCATTCGGTTGTCGACGACTCCTGGCCGATGCCCGTGCAGCTCGGCGCATGGCTCTTCGGCGAGGGCGACGACGACCTCCGCGAGCGCATGGAGGCGTGGGAGATCGGGACCGTCGATCTCGCCCCCGAGCAGTGGCATACCCCCGACGGTGATGCCGATCCGGTGGATCCGCAACCGCTGCAGGCAGCGATCGCAGCGGCGCAGGCCGCGCCCGCCGATGTCGCGCTGTCCGACGCGCTCGTCGAGGCGGGCGCAGACCCCGAGGACCCGTCGACGGCGGCGCTCCTCGCCTACCTCGCGACAAGGGCGGGCGCGGATGCCGCAGAGCTCTCCAGCTGGTTCCCGCCGCTGCTGCCTGCGGCTCCCGTGGCGGGTGCGCGCGATGATCTCACTCCTCTCGTCGAGGATGCCCTCGACGGAGTCGAGGTCTCGCTCTCCTCGCCGATCAGCCGGCTCGCCTACGACGACGCCGGGGTCAGTGTGCGGCTCGGCACGGGGGAGGCGCTGTCCTTCGACCGCGTGATCGTCACGGTGCCGCTCGGCGTGCTGCAGGAGCAGGACCTCGAGTTCGACCCTCCGCTCCCGTTCGTCAACCGCACCGCGATCGGCACCCTCGGTATGGGGCGCATCGAGACCATCTGGCTGCAGTTCGACGAGCCGTTCTGGGACACGGAAGCCGCGATCTGGCACACGGTGGGCGCCGACGTCGGCATCCGCACCTGGATCAATCTGCGTCCCGCGACGGGCGAGAACATCCTCGTCGGGATCGTCGGTGGCGCGGCGGCGGAGGAGTTCGCCGACCTCGACGACACCGAGGCTCTCGAGTCGGCGATGGAATCGCTCGCGATCTACGCGCCCTGACGCGCGCTCAGCGCCAGCTCGCCGCGATCGCCGTCCGCGTGCTCACCCGCATCGTCGGGAGCGGGATCGCGCCACTCCTTCCGTGTCGGCATCCGGCTGATCAGCACGAGTCCCGAGGCGACCAGCGCGAAGACCGCGAGCGCCACGGCGGAGAAGGTGAGGAACTCCACGGGCCCACTGACCTGCCGCGGGTCGAGGAAGTAGTACGGGTACCAGCCGATCAGGGGGCCGCGCCAGAGGGTGAACGCACCCCAGAGGAGCGGGTAGGCCAGGGCGATCGGCACGACCCGCCACGGCACGGAGCGATGACCGGGCGCCAGCGCCCAGGCCGCGATCGTGCACGCCGGAAGCCAGAAGTGCAGCACCTGATCCGACCACGGCACGTCGATGCGGATGCCGCGCTCGCCGCCCTGCCAGACCATCACGGCGAACACGATGCCGGCGGTGATCGTCCAGGAGAGCACCAGCGCGAGCGCGACCGTGAGCCAGCGCGGGTCCTCCGTGCGCCGCAGCGCGATCACGCCCGCGATGATCAGCAGCACCACGAAGGCGATGTTCGACTGGTTCGTCAGGTAGGCGAAGAAGTTCTGACTGGCGATCGTGTTCGACGCGAGACCCCAGCTCAGTCGGTGGATCAACGAGATCAGGCAGATGGCGGCCGCACCGAGGCGGAGCACGCCGAAGACCGTGCGGGCCTTCACCGTCGCGTCACCGTCCATGCCATCAGCCGAGTCTACGGATCGGAGCCCGGAGAGCCGCTGACCCACGTCGGATCAGGCGATCGCGCGGAATCAGGAGGTTACCTCGCGAAACGGCCTGATTCCGCGCGTCAGCCTGATTCCGCGCGGCCAGGTCGCCCAGCCTCAGCGGCGGGGGCTGCGGGTCGACCAGAGTGCCAGCACGACGAGCACGGGCTGGAAGAACAGGCGCACGAAGCGCTTCATCTCGGTGTCGAGCCCGAAGCCGTCGCGGTGATGCATCCACTGGGCAAGGTTGCCCGGGAACACGGCGACGAAGAACAGGGCGGCGATGACGCCGACCAGGCCGCGGCGGCGGCGCGCGAGCAGCAGGGCCGAACCCAGCGCGATCTCGACGACACCCGAGGCCACCACGGTCACGTCGGGGTCGAGCGGCAGCGACTCGGGCACCTGCGCCTGGAACTCCTCACGAGCGACCGTCAGGTGCGAGACCCCGGCGAAGACGAGGGACGAACCCAGGAAGATGCGGCCGATGGTGCGGGCGGGAGTCGACATGGTGCGAGTGTACGCCGCGGCATCCGCTGGTCAGATGAGGCGGCGGAGCGCCTCTTCGAGAGAGACGCCCTGCGCCTCTGCGCGATCGCGCAGGCGGGCGTGCTCGTCGCCGGAGAGTGCGAGTCGCACCTCGATCGGGTCGTCGACGGGGGCGTCGAGACCGTCGAGCAGATCGGATGCCTCGGCCCAGAGGGGCTCAGCAGCAGCGGGTGCCGCAGGAGCCGCCGGGGCAGCCGGGGGCGCCGCGCTCGCCGCGATCGGTGCGGATGCCGCGACAGCCGCCCCGGCTTCCGATGCGCGGGTGAATCCCGGGCCGCGGCGCGGCTCCTGCTTGTTCTTGTACGCGGTCGCCGCAGCGTTCGCCCGTTCGTCTGCGGCCTCGTTCAGATCGTCGCCCGCGTGGCCCTTCACCCAGGAGAACTGCACGTCGCGTCCGCGCATGGCCTCATCGATGCCTTCGAGCAGATCGCGGTTGAGGACGGGCCCGCCGTCGGACTTGCGCCATCCCTTGCGCTTCCACCCGGGCATCCACTTCGTCACCGAGTCGATCACGTAGCGGCTGTCGCACCAGATATGCAGCTTCTCGTCGGTGCCGGCGGTCGCCTTCAGCAGCTCGAGTACGGCCTGCAGCTCGCCCTGGTTGTTCGTGCCGTGCGGTGAACCACCCGCCGCCCAGTTGTCGTCGTCGATGTACCAGGCCCACCCGTTGGGGCCGGGATTGCCCAGGGCGGAGCCGTCTGCGGCGGCGGTGATCGTCATCCCTCAACCGTAGCCGGGGGCGATGACGCCGCCGGACGAACGTCAGCCCTGCGGAGCGCGCCGGGCATCGGCGGCATCGAGCCCGCGCCGCATCTCCTCCCGGGCCTCGGCCGCCCACGGACCGGACCAGGTGAGGGGGATCTCGGTCATGAACCGTCGCTCCTCGGCGGGGATCCTCGCCACCACGGCATCCGGATCCGAGGCGGCCGTCTCGTAGAGCGCCGGACCGTCGGCGTAGTAGGGGTCGGTGAGCACCAGCCGGTCATCCCCGCCGCGCATCACATTCGACGGGTTCTCATCCAGCGGGCCGCACCAGGGCAGCTCGGCCTGCGCCCGCGTGTGGATCCGGCGGATGCTGTCCACCAGCGTCGCGACCTCGGGCGTGCCGTCGGCGATCAGCGCGTGGAAGGCGACGGCATCCGCTTCGTCGGCCTCGCGCAGCCACTCCATGATCTGCAAGTCGCCCCCGCCGGCGAGGCGCTGGTGCGCGAACAGCGTCGGGACCTGACCGGTTCCTGCCGCGTCCCGGTACAGCTCTGCCGTGTACGGACCGGTCGGATCGAAGGGGCTGATCCGTGCGACGACCTCTCCATCGGGAGAGCGTAGGGCGATGGCCCAGTCCCCCGCGCCGCACGGCTGCCACCCGGCTTCCCGGAACAGCCGGTCCGCATCGCGGTGATCGGCGTCCGGTTCGAGCTGCGACAGGAGAAACGCGGCGGGGTCAGTCGCCATCGGATTCGGGTTCGTCGTCCGGCTCGGTTCCCGGTTCGCGGCTCTCGATCGAGTCGGCGGCGGGAGGAACAGGGGCGACCGGGAACACGATCGAACTCACGTCGACTCCGAGTCCGAGCGCCATCGGGTCGACCGACGGCACCTCCTCGAGGACGTCCGCACCCTCGCGGAGGAGCGGCTCGGACGGAAGCGTCCACTGGTTCTCTTCTTCATCCTTGCGGTGCTGGAACAGTCCCATGAGTCCTATTCTCGCGCCGTCCGCCGGCCGCGAGCACCGATTCACACCGGATTGATCGGATGCCGCATCGGCCGAGTCGCGCCCGGCGTCATTCGGTGCGCTTGGACGCTTCGCGCACGGCGTCGACCAGAGCCCGCCACGGGCCGTCGACCTCGGCGTCGCTCAGGTCGCGCTCTCGTCGTTCGGAGGGAGTGCGCGCGCGGATGGTCCACACGAAGCAGTCAGCGCCGGGTGCGGCATCCGTTTCCTGATCCCAGGGGCAGCGGTCGATGAGGGCGATCCAGTCGTCAGCGTCTGGTGCCTCGGCCTCGACCCGCCATTGGCGACGGATGCCGGCGATGCCGCCGGAGCGCACGATCGCGATCACGACGCGGACATCAGTCGGAGGAGGGGACTCGCTCATCTTCATAGACTCCCACGGTGCTCCACGCGCGTCGAGCGGCTGTGGCGGTCTCTTCGCCCAGCTCGGTCGCCGCGGCCACGGTGGCGTCGGCGAATTCGGTGAAGGTCGCGGTGCTCGAGAGCCCGCCGGTGAGGGCGTTGTACCAGACGGTGCCCGCGGCCTCCCAGGCGTTGCCGCCGAGATCGATCGCGAACAGCGCGAACGCCCGGTTGGGGATGCCGGAGTTGATGTGCACCCCGCCGTTGTCTTCCGTGGTGCGGACGAAGCCGCTCATATGCGCCGGCTGCGGATCCTTGCCCAGCTCGTCGTCGTCATAGGCCGTGCCGGGCTCGATCATCGAGCGCAGCGCCTTGCCCTCGACGGCATCCGTGAAGATCTCGGCGCCGATGAGCCAGGTCGCCTTGTCGGCCGTCTGCCCCAGGGAGTACTGCTCGGTCAGGGCGCCGAACACGTCGGCGATGGATTCGTTGAGCGCACCGGGCTGCCCCTGGTACTCGAGGTTCGCGGTGTGCTGCACGACGCCGTGGGCGAGCTCGTGCCCGATGACCGTCGTGGAACCGGTGAAGTCCTGGAACACCTCTCCGTCGCCGTCGCCGAAGACCATGCGCTCGCCGTCCCAGAACGCGTTGTCGTAGTCGACGCCGTAGTGCACGGTCGCGTCGAGGGGAGCACCGGCGTCGTCGAGGGAGTTGCGGCCGAACGCGGAGAGGAGCATCTCGAACGTCGCCCCGAGACCGTCGAAGGCCTCGTTCACGGCGGCGTCGTCGACGGAGCCGTCGTCTTCCGTGCGCACGACGGCGCCGGGGAGCTGCTGCGTGTTGCCCGCGTCGCTGATCGTGCGATTCGGCGCGTCGGAGAGCTGCGCGACGAGGGCGCCGTTCTCGTCGATCGAGAGGTCGATGCGCGCACGGAACGGCGGCCTTCCGGCGGTGAGCGTCTGCCGCGCGGCGGCGGCGGCCTTGGGGAAGCGACCCGACTCGGCCAGGCGCGCGAGCAGATAGGAGGGGACGACCCCGTGACGTTCGAAGGATGCTGTGCTGCTCATGGTGCGACCCTACGCCGGGGCGCCGACGTTCAGCATCGGACGTTCGGCCACAGCCGGGTTCCGGATGGTGTCGGATGCCGTCGCCCACACCTCCCAGACCTGATTTGAGATTGAGAATCGTTATCAATAGGGTGTAAAGCCTATGGATTCCTCCTCTCACCATGGCCGTCGTGCCGTGCCCCTGGCTGCACTGGCGCTCGCCCTGCTCGTTCTCCCTGCCTGCGCCGTGCCAGCGTCTTCGTCACCGGTTGCCGCGCCCTCCGCGGCAACCGACGGTCACGGCATCCAGGCCGGCGCGGCCGCCGAGGTCGCCTCTCCGGCCCGCGCGCTGGTGATCGCCGACGACGAGGGCGAGGTCACGCTGCTCGATCTCGAGTCCGAGGAGCGCGCGGTGATCTCGCCCGCGGCGTCCGATGTCGAGCGGATCGACGCCGATGGGCGCCTCGTCTACGTCGCGCATCGCGACGGGGAGCGGACGAGCGTCGATGTCGTCGACACCGCGCGCTGGACCGTGCCGCACGGCGACCACACGCACTCGTTCCTCGGGGAACCGCACCTCGTGGGGACCATCGACGGTGCTGGCGAGGCGCGCGTGACCGCCGGTGCGCAGCGTGCGACCGTGCAGTTCTCGGGCGGCGAGGTCGTGGACCTCCCGCACGAAGACCTCGCCGACGGACTCGACGGCGTACCGCGCGTGACGATCGCCTCCGCTGGTCCCGTCGTCTCCTTCGCCGCGCACCTGCTCGTCGCGAGCTCTGCCGACACGGTCGAGATCCTCGACGCCGAGGGCGCTCCCGTCGACGGCGGAACGACTCCCTGCACCGCCGCGTCAGATGCCGACATCACGCGTGTCGGCGCCGTCTTCACCTGCGCGGAGGGGGCCGTGCTGTTCACCCGCGAGGTCGGCGGGGCGATCGCGACGGAGTCCCTCCCCCTCCCCGCCGGCGCGCCGGCTGCCGTGGACCTCTCCGGACGCGCCGATCGCCCCGACCTCGCCGGTGTCGCGGGTGAACAGGGGGCGTGGCTGCTCGACGTGCGTGCCCGGCAGTGGACGCTGCTCTCCTCCGACGTGCCCCTCCTGCGTGCTGTCGCCGTCGGCGACGACGACAGCCGGACCGTCGTGCTCGACGCCGACGGCCGGGTGCGGGTGCTCGCCGCCGACGGCACCGTGCTCGCCCGCACCGAGCCGCTGCTCGCGGCATCCGTCGCCGACCCCGTGCTCCGCGATCGCGTGCATCTCGTTGTCGACGCGGAGCACGCCTACGTCTCCGACCCCGCAGCCGGCGCCGTGCACGAGATCGACCATGCCGACGGCATCGTCACCCGCACGTTCACCGACCTCGATCCCCGATTCCTCAGCCAGGTCGGCTGACCCGGCCCACAAGCAACCACACACAAGCAACACCTCGCAGCACCACACCCAAGAAAGAGAGACACCATGTCCCGACCTGTCCGCCGCCGCCTCGCGGCCGGCGCGCTGACCGCCCTCGCGGTCGCCGCGCTCGCCGGATGCGCGACCGCCTCGCCCACGGCATCCGGTGGTTCCGCCGCCCCCGAAGAGAAGCACGAGGCCGACACCCGCGTGGCCGTCACCCATGACGGGGGCGTGGTCGTGCTCGACGGCGAGACCCTCGAGCAGATCGACCAGGTCGAGCTCGGCGGCTTCCTCCGCGTCAACGGCGCCGGCGACCACGACGGACACGTCTTCGTCACCGCGGAGGACGGCTTCCACGTGCTCGACACCGGTCTCGCCTCCGACACCGTCGAGTTCACCGGCGAGGTCTTCGAGGCCGTCGCCGCCGGTCACGCCACCCCGCATGCCGGGCGCACCGCCCTGTTCGACGACGGCACCGGAGAGATCCGGATCTTCGACACGGACGCCGTCGGCGCCGGCACGCTCCCGGAGATCGACACGATCACCTCGGCTGCCGCGCACCACGGCGTCGCGATCGAACTGTCCGACGGCACCGCGCTGGCGACGATCGGCACGGAGGAGGCCCGCACCGGTGTGCGGCATCTCGCGGCCGACGGCACGGAGCTGGCCCGCAACGAGGAGTGCCCGAGCGTGCACGGCGAGGGCGCGCTGAAGGGCGAGGCCGTCATGTTCGGCTGCGAGGACGGCGTGCTGCTGTTCGCCGACGGCGCCTTCACCAAGCTCGATGCGCCGGATGAGTTCGGCCGCACCGGTAACGCGTACGTGACCGACACGAGCACGATCGCCTTCGGCGACTACAAGACCGACCCGGATGCCGAGGGCTACCTGCTGTCGAAGCTCGTGCGCATCGACACCGAGACTGAGGAGCTCTCGGTCATCGACCTGCCCGAGGGCGTCGAGTACACCTGGCGCGGAGTCGGACGCGACGGACACGACAACGTCGTGGTGCTGAGCGCCGACGGCAGCCTGTACCTGCTCGACGAAGACGGCGAGGTCATCGACCAGTGGAGCGTCATCGAGCCGTGGGAGAGCCCCGCGGAGTGGCAGCAGCCGCACCCGGGTCTGCGTGTCGTGGGTGACATCGCCTACGTGACGGAGCCCGCGTCGGACAAGATCCTGGCGATCGACCTGCACTCGGGTGAGGTGTCGGCATCCGCTGTTCTCGACGTCGTGCCGAACGAGTTCGTCGTGGTCGGCGCCGCCGGTCACTGAGAGGAGTCCGAAGGGCGGGTCCGCGGGTGGCGGGTCCGCCCTTCGGCGTGTGCCTCAGGCAGTTCCCTCGGGCTCGATGCTGAGCACGGTGGTCCGCATGCCGTCGGACTCGTACAGCACCGGCATGCCGGGGTGCGCGATCGAGAACCAGAAGACGCCGTCTTCGGTGTCGTACTTCCGGCAGGTGAGCTCGCCCAGGGGCGACGACAGGGACACGGTCGACACGCTCGTCGTACCGGCGTCGAAGGCCGCGTGGCCCTGCAGCTCGGCCCAGGTCACGCGGCTGGATACGACCGCCTTCGGGTCCTCGGCATCCCAGCGGTCGAGCGTGGCGCCCTCGGCATCCGTCTCGCTGAATCGGTTGACGTGCTCGCCCAGCGGTCCGTCCGGTCCTTCGAGGAGCAGCCGGATCACCTTGCCGGATCCGGTCGCGTCGCGGATCTCGTCGGCCGTGAAGGGCGTCGGCAGCAGTCCGGGTCCGAGCAGGTGCGGGTCAGGAGTGTCCATCCGGCCATTCTCCGTCCTCGCGGCAGGGTCCATGTGCCCAACTCAGCAAGAACGTCGCGCATCGGCTCGAAATCGGGTCGGTTCCGGTGCCGAGCCCACTTTCTGACTGAATTGTGCACACCCGGTCGCCGACCGCCCCTCTCGACCGCATCTTGACAGGATTGCGTTCTGTATACAGAATACGAGGGAGCCCTCAGAGGCTTCCCGACACGATCTTCCGATGATGAAAGAGGTAGCGAGATGGCACGTGCGAACGTGACGCGGTATCTGGCACTGGGTGCTGCCGGCGCTCTGGCACTGGGACTCGCCGCATGCAGCGGCGGTGGCGGAGGCGGCGGCGTGGATGCCGACGGCAAGGCCACGGTCGTCTGGTCCACCTGGGGCACCGCCGACGAGCTCACCCGCTACGAGGAGTTCAACAAGGACTTCATGGAGCGGCACCCCGACATCACCGTCAAGCTCCAGCCGGTCGCCGACTACGGCGACTACCACTCCAAGCTGCTCGCACAGCTCACCAGCAACACCGCCCCCGACGTCTTCTACGTCGGCGACGACAAGATCGGCCAGTTCGTCGACTCGAAGCGGCTGATGCCGCTGAACGAGCTGATGGACTCGAAGGACAGCCAGACCAAGAAGGACGACTTCTTCCCCGGCCTCTTCGGCGCCGCCGAGAACGACGGCGAGGTCTACGCCGCCCCCAACGACTCGAACCCCGACGTCTTCTGGTACGACAAGCAGGCGCTCGCCGCCGCCGGCATCACCGAGGACCCCGCGACCCTGGCCGAGAACGGCGAGTGGACCACCGACAAGTTCCTCGAGATGAACGCGAAGCTGCACGACGCGGGCCTCACCGGCACCATGTACTGGAACTACTGGGCCACCCACTGGAGCTGGCTGTCGTCGCAGGGCCTGGACGCTCCGTACGACGACTCGGGCGCCTTCGTCGCGAACAAGGATGCCGACACGGTCGAGGCCGTGCGGCAGCTCGGCGACCTCTTCGAGGACGGCACGTTCGTCGTCGCCGACTCCCTCCCGGACGGCGCCGGAGCCGACAGCGTCTTCGTCACGCACAAGGCCGGCTTCTTCGTGCAGGGTCGCTACACGATCGGCACGGTCGACGCGACGGGCGAGCAGGACAGCTACGACATCGTGCAGTGGCCGACCCCCGACGGCGAGGCCGCACCCACCGGAGTGGCGACGAGCTTCCTCGCGATCAACGGCAAGACCAAGGTGAAGGACGCGGCGTTCACCTTCTGGACCGAGTTCCTCTCCGCCGAGGGGCAGACCTTCCGCCTCGAGGGCGGCGGCAACGCGGTCCCGTCGATCAAGGGCGCCGACGACGTGGTGCTCGAGGGCGACTACCCCGCTCACGCGCAGACGTTCCTCGACATGCGCGACATCGGCTTCGAGGACTACCCGGCCGAGGCGATGGTCCCGGGCCTCCCGACCGCGATCGCGGATGAGTTCCTGAAGCTCTACGAGGGCAAGGCGGATGCCCAGGCGACGCTGGACACCATCGCCGACGTGATCAAGGACCGGTCGGAGAAGTAGGAGTGACCACTCTCACCGAGAACGGACGGATGCCGCAGGCCACGCCTGCGGCATCCGTCCCGCCCCTGCGCAAGGAGGCACCCTGGCGTCGACGCGATCGCCTCTGGGGCTATGTCTTCGTCGGCCCGCAGATGATCGGGATGGGCCTGTTCGTCGTGCTCCCCTTCGCCGCCAGCCTCGTGCTCGCGTTCGCGGACTGGGACGGCCTGACCGACCTGACCTGGGTGGGCTTCGCCAACTTCGCCGACCAGCTGCAGGACCCGCTGCTGGGCCGCGCCATCATCAACACGCTGATCATCGCCGTCGTCACGGTGCCGATCGGTCTCGGCCTCTCGGTGATCGTCGCGGTCGCGCTCGAGAAGCTGAAGACGCGCACGCTCTACCTGATCCTCTTCTTCGCCCCCGTCGTCACCTCGACGGTCGCGGTGGCGATGATCTGGCAGCAGATGTTCCGCTCAGACGGCCTGCTGTCGGTCACGATCTCGAAGATCTTCGGCATCACCCCGCCCGACTGGCTGCAGGATCCGAAGCTCGCCCTCCTCGCCGTCTGCATCGTCACCATCTGGTCGTCGATGGGCCTCAACGTGGTGATCTTCCTCGCCGGGCTGCAGAACATCTCGCCCTCGGTGATCGAAGCAGCGCGCATCGACGGCGCCGGCCCCTGGCGCCTGTTCACCAGCATCCGTCTGCCGCTGCTCTCGCCGATCGTCTTCTTCTCGTCGGTCGTGGCGTTCATCTCGTCGCTGCAGACCTTCGACACGGTCTACGTGCTCGTGCAGAACGCGGGTCCCGACAACGCGACCCGCACGATCGTCTACCACATCTTCGATCTGGGCTTCGGGCGCTTCGAGTTCGGCCCGTCGAGTGCGGCGAGCATCATCCTGCTCGCGCTCACGCTCGTCATCACCCTGGTGCAGTTCGGCGCACAGAAGAAGTTCGTCCACTACGAGGATGACCCCGCATGAGCATCCAGACCCCGCCCCTGACCGGTCCTGCTCCGGCGACCGACTCGACCATCGCGCTCACCGCCCCCGGGTACCGCCGGCGCGGTCGCGGAGGCCCCGGTACCGATCGAACCCGTCGGCGCCTCGGATCCACCGCCCTGCACGTCGTGCTCGTCGTCGCCGGCATCGCGATGGTGTTCCCGTTCGTGTGGATGCTGCTCACGTCGTTCAAGACGCTGCCGCAGCTGCTGAAGAATCCACTCGAGTTCCTGCCGAACCCCTGGACCTTCGACAACTACGCCGAGGCCTGGAACGCCGTGCCGTTCGCGCAGGCGTACCTCAACAGCGGGTACATCGCCCTGCTCGTCGTCGTCGGCACGCTGATCACCGCCTCGATGGCCGGCTACGCGTTCGCACGCATCCGCTTCCGTGGCAGCCGGGTGCTGTTCATCGTGTTCCTCGCGACGCAGATGATCCCGAAGCAGGTGACGCTCATCCCGTTCTACCTGCTCATGTCGAACCTCGGATGGGTGGACTCGCACCTCGCGCTGATCGTGCCGGGCATCATCGCGAACCCGTTCGCCGTGTTCCTGATGCGCCAGTTCGTGCTGGCTCTGCCGCGCGAGCTCGAGGAGGCCGCGATCGTCGACGGCGCCGGACGCTGGCGCATCTTCTGGAGCGTCGTTCTCCCGAACCTCAAGCCGGGGCTCGCCGCGCTCAGCATCATCGTCGCGCTCGACGTGTGGAACGCGTTCCTCTTCCCGCTGGTGCTGCTGAACTCGCCCGACCTCTTCACGGTGCCGCTGCTGCTGAACGCCTTCGAGAGCCAGCAGGGATCGGTCAACTACGGCCTGGTCATGGCGGCCTCCGCGATCGCGACCGTGCCGATGCTGATCGTGTTCGTGATCGGGCAGCGCAAGATCCTCAACAGCATGGCCGCCTCGGGCCTCGGAGGACGTTGATGACGGATGCCGTAGCGCTCGCCGCCCTTGCCGGACGGCACCTCGATCTGGTGTCTGCGCCGTTCACGCTGCCACGGTCGCGGGTGCTCGTGTTCCGCGAGGGTGATGGCGTGCGGGTGCACACCTCGGAGTACGAGCGGCGGCTCTCGGAGTGCCGGGTGCTCGATCGGCTGACGGTGGTGGATGCCGCGGGCGTCGCGCTGCCGCTGGCGGATGTGCTGCCCGGGAAGGTGACGTTCGGGGGCCCCTCGACAGGCTCAGGGACCCAGGAAGGTTGGGTCGCTGAGCTTGTCGAAGCGTCCCGGCCGACCGCCACGCTCACCTTCGCCGACCCGTCGACGCTGAGTCTGGGCGGGGCCGCTGGGCTGACGCTGCACCTCGAGCTCCCGGACGGCAGCGTGCAGCGGCATCCGCTCGGCGACGGCATCCGGATCCGCATCGCCGCCGACCGCTCCGTGACGGTCGAGCCGGGCGATCACGCGGCCGCGCTCGCCGCGACCGAGCGCATCTGGGCGGACTGGTTCGCGAAGTGCCCGATCGTGCGCGACGACCTGCAGGAGATGACGGCGTTCTGCTGGTGGGTCCTGGGCGCGAACATCGTCGAGCTGCCGTCGCTGGGCGATGCGCGCGCGATCGTCCCGTCGAAGATCGGCTACGTCGGCCTCTGGCAGTGGGACGCGTACTTCATCGCGGTCGGACTGCGGCACGGCGACCCGGAACTCGCGCGCGAGCAGCTGGAGATCGCCTTCCGGTTCCCGCAGCCCGACGGTCAGCTGCCGGATGTCGTGCATGAAGAGGGTGTGCTCGCCACGAGCGACGACCTCCCGGAGAGCGACCGGGCGAACCTGCGTCGCGCCGGCTCGCAGATCGCTGATCCGAGTGCGCCGGTGCCGCTGACGAAGCCGCCGCTCGCGGCGTGGGCGCTGCGCAAGGTGCTCGAGGTCGAGGATGCCCCGGACTGGGCGCGGGAGCAGCTGGCCCGCGTCATCCGCTCGCAGGACTGGTGGTTCGCGGGCAGCGACCTCGACCACGACGGGATGCCGGAGTACGGGCATCCGTACTCGTCCGGACTCGACGACAGCCCCATCTTCGACGGCCCGCTGCCGACGGCTGCGCCCGACCTCGGCGCGTACCTCGTGCGGCAGGACCTCGAGATCGCCGAGCTCCTCGCGCGGTACGAGCCGGGCGCCGACGCGTCCCGGTTCGGCGAGCGGGCGGCTGCCACCCGTACCCTGCTGCTGGACATGTGGGATGCCGAGCGCGGCAGGTTCCTCGCGTTCGGCGGGGGCGAGACGCAGCTCAGCGACACCGTCGTCGGGCTGATGCCGCTGCTCACGGGCACGCTGCCGCAGCCGATCGCGGCGGCGCTGCGCGCGGCCGTCGACGACCCCGAGAGGTTCGGCCTCGAGTGGGGTCTGCCGACCGTCGCGGCATCCGATCCCGACTTCTCGGACGAGCGGATGTGGCGGGGACCGATCTGGGTGAACACGAGCATGCTCGTCGCCGAAGGGCTCGAAGCTTCCGGATACGCCGATCGGGCACGGGCGCTCCGCGAGCAGACCGTGGCGCTGGTGATCCACGGCGGCGGACCGCACGAGTACTTCAACCCGCGCACCGGGCAGAAGGCCCGCACCGCGACCACCGCTTTCGGCTGGTCGGCCGCGCTGTTCATCGACCTCGCGGTGACGCTTTCGGGGTAGGCCTCAGGTGTGGATGAGCTGCTGCCAGTTGCCCGGCACGCGGCCCGCCGGGCCCGGCACGGGCTGATCGGCGGGATGGCTGGTCGGTGCAGCCAGCTCCGGTCCTTCGAAAGTGGACTCGTCGACGTAGTCCCAGTACCAGTCCTCGCCCGGCTCGAAGCTCTGGATGAGCCGGTGCCCTGTCTCGCGGTAGTGGGCTGTGGCGTGCTGGCCAGGTGAGGTGTCGCAGCATCCGACGTGTCCGCAGGCGGCGCAGCGGCGCAGGTGCACCCAGAATCCGCCGTCCGCGTCGCATTCCACGCACCCGGTCCCGGACGGTGCGGCATTCGTATCGATGTCGGAACTCATGTCTTCCTCTCAGAACGCCAGTGCGCGATGGACGGATGCCACGGCGCTCGATCCTTCGCCGACGGCGGCGGCGACCCGCTTCATCGACCCTCGTCGCACGTCTCCGGCGGCGAACACCCGCGGCGCCGAGGTCTCGAACGGCAGCGGCTCGCGCCCGAGGCCCTGCCACAGTTCCAGCGTCTGCACACCCACGTCGGTTCCGGTGCGGATGAACCCCTCCGCGTCGCGGTCCAGCGTCGGCAGCCACGAGGTCGCCGGGGTCGCGCCGATGAAGCAGAACAGGCCGCGGGCGTCGACCTCGCCGACGGTGTCGATGCGCACCGACTCGAGCGTGCCATCGCCGTCGAGGCCGACGACGTTCGACGAGGTGTGCACCCGCACGCGCGGATCGTCGGCGAGACGGTCGGCCAGGTAGCTCGACATCCGCGTGCTCAGGTCGGCGCCGCGCACCACGAGATGTACCGGTGAGCCGTGGGCCGAGAGGTAGAGCGCCGCCTGTCCGGCGGAGTTCGCGCCGCCGACGACCACGACGGGCTTGCCCTGCACCTGACGCAGCTCGAGCGGTGTCGCGGCGTAGTACACGCCGGACCGCTCGAAGTCCTCCCACCGGTCGAGCTCGAGACGGCGGTACGCCGCTCCCGACGTGACGATCGTGCTGCGCGTGCGGATCAGGCGGCCGTCGGACAGGGCGACGTCGAGCAGGTCGGGGCCGACGCGCGTGAGCCCGACGGCTTCGCACGGCGCATAGACCCGCACACCGAACTTCAGCGCCTGCAGGATCGCCTGGCCGATCAGGTCGCCTCCGCTGACGCCGAACGGGAATCCGAGGAAGTTCTCGATACGCGACGTCGCTGCGGCCTGGCCGCCGGGGGCGACGGCATCCAGCAGCACGGTGCTCAGGCCCTCGGAGGCGCCGTAGATGGCAGCCGCGAGCCCGGCGGGACCGCCGCCGACCACGACCAGATCGACGATCTCGTCGGCCTGCGCCTGGTAGCTGAGCCCGAGCCGCTCGGCGACGAGTCCTGGTGTCGCGCGGACGAGCGGCTCGCCCTGGATGAAGGCGACCGGAAGGTCGTCGATCGTGAAGTCGTGCGCGTCGAGAGCGCCGAGACTGTCGAGCTCTGCGGGCGACAGGGCCACCGCCTTGTGCACCAGGTCGAGGCGCTCGGCGAAACGGCGCAGCGCCAGGAAGTCGCTCGACGTCGTCGTCCCCAGGAACTTCAGGGTCATGGCGGCGGGCCCCGTGCGGAGGGACTCCCTGCGCGCCCAGAGAGCGTGCAGGATCACGTCGCACAGCTCGTCGTCCTCGTTCATCAGCGTCCGCAGTTCCGCCCGTGTCACACGGTGGATCCGCCCGGCCTTCGTCACGCGTGCGGAGAGGAACGCCCCCTGGCCGTTCAGCAGCCCGAGCTCGCCGGCGAACGTGCGCGGCCCCATCGTCGTGATGATGACCTCGCCCATCCAGGGCAGCGCGTCGCGGAGCACCTCGACCTCACCGGACTCGATCACGATGAGGTCGTACCGGGAATCACCGGTGCGGAAGACGTAGTCCCCGGCGGCGACGTCTTCCGGGGTACCGGCCGCGACGAGACGCTCCCACTGGTCGTCGGTCAGCGTCGGCGACATGATCGGATCCATCTCGACCGGTTCGGTCTGCTCTTCGATTCCGCCCACGCGCCTGCCCTTCGTTGCTCGTGGCGTCAAAGGTATCTCGCAGGAGCCGCGGACTCCACTGTTCGGCTCAGACCGGCGGGCGTGCGCCTCGCGAGGTTCCGATGATGGCCGCGATCAGGTCGGAGTGCTGGACCTCGGGTCCGCTGAACGAGCCGTTGTTCCTGCCGTGGCGGAGCACCTCGACGCGGTCGGACACGGCCTGGATGTCGCCCAGGTTGTGGCTGATGAAGATCACGCCCAGACCCAGATCGCGCAGACGCTGGATATGCGTGAGCACATCCGCCGTCTGGGCGACGCTGAGCGATGCGGTGGGCTCGTCGAGCACGACCAGGCGCGGGTGACTGATCAGGGTGCGGGCGATCGCGACCGCCTGGCGCTGCCCGCCCGAGAGGGTGCTCAGCGGCACGCGGATCGAAGGGATGCTGGCGCCGAGGTCGTCGATCGCCTGACGTGTCGCCGACTCCATGTCCGCCTCGCGCAGCATGCCCTTCGAGGTGCGGAGCTCTCGCCCGAGGAAGACGTTGGCGGTCACGTCGAGGTTCTCGCAGACCGCCAGGTCCTGGAACACCGTGGCGATGCCGAGCGCGTGCGCGTCGGCGGGGGAGCCGATGTCGACGCGCTCGCCGTTCAACCGGATCTCGCCGTCGGTCGGGTCCAGCGCCCCGGAGATGATCTTCGCGAGTGTGGACTTGCCGGCGGCGTTGTCGCCGATGAGTCCGACGACCTCGCGCGCGTTGACGGTGAAGTCGACGTCGACGAGGGCCTCCACAGCGCCGAAGCGCTTCGTGACGCCGCGCATGGTGAGCAGCGGTTCCGCCTGTGATGCGCTGATGCTCATGTGCGGTCCTCGAGCAGCTGCGACGGATCGGTCGCCTGGAGGATGTGGATCGTCGCGCCGACGAGCACCGCATCCTTGCCGAAGGAGGTGGGCACCGGGTCCCGACGAGCGGCCCGGCTCTGCGGCGCATGCTCGCGGACGGCCGAGGCGAAGGGGAGGAGGAAGATCGGTCCGGCATCCACCAGCTCTCCGCCGACAGTGATGACCTCGGGGGCGACCGACTGGCAGACGCCCGCGACGACGCGACCGAGGAGTGTGGCGGCATCCGCGATCACACGCGCGCACCCCGGGTCGCCCGATGCTGCCTGCGCGATCACGTCGCGGAAGGTGACCTGGCCGTAGGTCGCGCGCAGCGGTGCGGTGATGGCTTCGGCCCCGACGAGGGTCTCGAGGCAGCCGCGCTGCCCGCAGGTGCAGATGGAGCCGGACGGATCGACCTGCACGTGCCCGATCTCGCCCGCGGTGCCCGAGCCTCCGCGGTAGAGGCGAGACCCCAGCACGATGCCGGCGCTCGTCGTGTACGAGGCATGCACGAACAGGCTGTCCTCGACGTCGCGTGCTGTGCCGAGGGTGGCCTCGGCGAGGGCGGCGAGGTTCGCATCCTTCTCGACGAGCACCGGACAGCCGAGCCGCTGCTGCACGACCTCGGCGACCGGCTGATCCTCCCACCGGCGCATCACGCCGCGGTAGGCGATGAGGCCGGACTCGGGGTCGATCGGCGCGGGCACCGCGATGCACACGCCGACCAGGTCCTCGGCATCCGCCGCGATCATGGTGAGCATGTCGATGAGGAGCAGGGTGATGCGATCGAGCACCGTGTCTTCGGCGTGGTCGGCCGGAAGGGGCATCGAGCGATCGGCGAGGACGTCCTGTCCGACGTCGCTGAGTCGCACCCGCATGCTGCGGCTGCCGATCTGCACCGCTGCCACGAGTCCGGCGCGACGGGCGATCGTGACGAGCTGTGCTCGTCGTCCGCTCCGTGAGGTGGGGTGCGTCTCGACCAGACCGGTCTGCGAGAGCTCCTTCACGATCGCCGACACCGTGGCCGTCGACAGGCGCGTCGCTTCGGCGAGCTCTACCTGAGTGAGCCCGCCGAAGCGCTTGACCGCATCGACGATCTTCGCCGTGTTGGCCTCGCGCAGTCCCGACTGGGAACCGCCGGGCCATCTGCTCATAGCGGGAGCCTATCGCGCAGCGCCGTCGTCGCCGAGGTCAGCGCGCGGCTCCGGCGCGACGCTTGTTCCAGACGTCGAACGCCACGGCGATCAGGAGCACGAGACCCTTCACGACCTGCTGCGTCGCCTGGTCGAGGCCCATGAGCTGCATGCCGTTGCTCATCACGGCCATGATGAGTCCGCCGATGATCGCTCCGCCGACGCGGCCGACGCCACCGGTCACCGCGGCGCCGCCGATGAAGCAGGCCGCGATCGCATCGAGCTCGAACATGTTGCCGGCACCCGGCTGCGCGCCGTTGGTGCGAGATGAGAAGACGACACCCGCGACACCGGCGAGCATGCCCATGTTGACGAAGATCCAGAAGTTGATCTTCCGCACGTTCACACCGCTGAGCAGCGCCGCGTGCAGGTTGCCGCCGATCGCGTACACATGGCGGCCGAACACGCTCTTCTGCGTGATCACCGAGTAAGCGATGATCAGCACGGCCAGGATGATCAGGACGAACGGCAGACCGCGGCTGACCGAGAGCTGGTATCCGAACCACATCACGACGGCGGCGACGAGGGCGATCTTGACGATGAACCAGGGCAGCGCCTCGATCGTCTGCTGATGCGCGATCTTGGAACGCCGTGAGCGCACCTGCCAGACCGCGTACCCCACGACACCGAACGCGAAGATGGCGAGCGTGAACACGTCGACGCCGTAGCCGCCGAAGAGTCCGTTGATGAATCCGTTCGCGATCTGGTAATACGTGCCGCCGAAGGGCGAGAGCGAGACGTTCTGGAGCACCAGGAACGTGAGTCCGCGGAACAGCAGCATGCCGGCGAGCGTCACGATGAACGCCGGGATGCCGACGAAGGCGACCCAGAAGCCCTGCCAGGCTCCGACGAGCAGGCCGACGGCGATCGCCGCGATCACGCCGACCCACCACGGGTACTGTCCGCGGATCACGACGACCGCGGCGACCGCGCCCGTCAGCGCCACCACGGAGCCGACCGAGAGGTCGATGTGCCCGGCGATGATGATGATCACCATGCCGATCGCGAGGATCAGGATGTAGGAGTACTGCAGGATGATGTTGGTGATGTTGCCGGGGGAGAGGAACGTCGGGTTCAGGATCGCGAAGAAGGCGACGATCGCGACGAACGCGACGAGGATGCCGCTCTGACGCAGATTCCGCGTCGCGAGACTCATCAGGTTGCTGACGCCGTTCATGATGCGGCCGTCCTTTCGACAGTCATGAGGTGCATGAGGTTCTCCTGGGTTGCCTGGGCGATCGGCACTTCGCCGGTGATCCTGCCGAAAGCCAGTGTGTAGATGCGGTCGCAGATGCCGAGGAGCTCCGGTAGCTCGGACGAGATGACCAGCACGCCCTTTCCTTCGGCGACCAGTCGATTGATGATCGTGTAGATCTCGTACTTCGCCCCGACATCGATCCCGCGGGTCGGCTCATCGAGGATGAGCACGTCGGGTCCGGTCTGGATCCACTTGCTCAGCACGACCTTCTGCTGGTTGCCGCCCGAGAGGTTGCCGACCATCTGGAGGACCGTGGGCGACTTGATGTTGAGCTCGGCCTTGTACTGCTCGGCGACCTTGAGCTCGCGGTTGGCATCGATCCAGCCGCCGGGGCTGATCATGCGCAGCGACGCCATCGTGATGTTGTGGCGGATGTCGTCGATGAGGTTGAGACCGAACTTCTTCCGGTCCTCCGTGGCATAGGCGATGCCGGCGCGGATCGCGGCGCTCGTGGTCGACGTGTCGACCTGCTTGCCGCGCACGAACACCTTGCCACTGGCGTTCCGTCCGTAGGTGCGGCCGAAGACGCTCATCGCCAGCTCGGTGCGTCCGGCGCCCATGAGGCCGGCGATGCCGACGACCTCTCCGGCGCGCACGGTCAGCGACGCGTCGTCGACCATGACGCGGCCGGGCTGCGTGGGGTGGTGCACGGTCCAGTGCTCGATGCGGAGGACCTCGTCGCCGATGTCCGGCGTGCGCTCGGGGTAGCGGTTGGCGAGGTCGCGGCCGACCATCGCGCGGATGATCGTCTCCTGCGTCGACTCCGGGTCGCTCATGTCGAGAGTCACGATCGTCTTGCCGTCGCGGATGACCGTCGTGCGGTCGGCGATCGCGGCGATCTCGTTGAGCTTGTGCGAGATGATGATCGACGTCATCCCCTCGTCGCGCAGGCGCCGGAGCAGGTCGAGCAGGTGCGCCGAGTCGGTGTCGTTCAGCGCCGCCGTCGGCTCGTCGAGGATGAGCAGGCGCACGTTCTTCGAGAGAGCCTTCGCGATCTCGATGAGCTGCTGCTTGCCGACGCCGAGCTGCGACACCGGGGCCGTCGGGTCCTCGTCGAGGCCGACCTGGGCCATCAGGCGGGAGGCCTCGGAGTTGGCGCGGTCCCAGTCGATCAGTCCGCCCCGACCCCGGCGTTCGTTGCCGAGGAAGATGTTCTCGGCGACGCTGAGGTGGGGGATGAGGGCGAGCTCCTGATGGATGATCACGATGCCGACGCTCTCGGAATCGTTGATCGAGCCGAAGGTCGCCTCCTCGCCCTCGTAGACGATCTCCCCCTCGTAGCTGCCGTGGGGGTAGACGCCCGAGAGGACCTTCATGAGCGTGGACTTCCCCGCGCCGTTCTCTCCGCAGATCGCGAGGATCTCGCCGGGCTTCACATCGAGGTCGACGCCTTGGAGGGCCTTCACCCCCGGGAAGCTCTTCTCGATGTTGCGCATCTCCAGGATGGCTGTCGTCATGGACGGTGTCCTTCCGATCGAGCTGTGGGGCGCGCGGCCGTCCGGCCGCGCGCCCCACGGTCAGGGACTATTCGGCGACGCCCGAGTCGACCTCGGCCTGGGTCCAGTAACCGGAATCGACGAGGAGCGACGTGATGTTGTCCTTGTAGACGATGTCCGACTGGAGCAGGTACGACGGGACGACCTTCACGCCGTTGTCGTAGGTCTTCGTGTCGTTGGCCTCAGGCTCATCGCCCTGGAGCATGGCCTCGGCGACCACGACCGACTGCTCGGCGAGCTTGCGCGTGTCCTTGAAGATCGACGCGAACTGCACGCCCTGGTTGATCAGGCTGACCGAGCCGATCTCGGCATCCTGACCGGTGACGATCGGAAGGCCGGCCTCGATGTTCGCGCCGAGTCCGCCGGTGCCCTGCAGCGCCGTGATGATGCCTCGCGAGAGGCCGTCGTACGGCGAGAGGACTCCGTCGAGCTTGGTGCCGTTGCCGTAGGTCGAGGTCAGCAGGTCTTCCATGCGCTTCTGCGCCGTCTCCTGCTGCCAGCGCAGGATCGCCGCCTGCTCGATGTCGGTCTGCCCGGACGGCACGGCGAGCACGCCGTCGTCGAGGAACGGCTGCAGCGTGTCCATCGCGCCCTGCCAGAAGAAGTGCGCGTTGTTGTCATCGAGCGATCCGGCGAAGAGCTCGATGTTGAACGGGCCCTTGACGTCGGTCTCCTTGCCGTCCGCGTCGAGCACGCCGAGGCCCACGAGCAGCGAGGTCGCCTGCTGGACGCCGACCTTGTAGTTGTCGAACGTGACGTAGAAGTCGACGTTCTCGCTGTCACGGATCAGTCGGTCGTACGAGATGACCGGGATGTTGGCGGCCGCCGCGGCGTCGAGCTGCGAGGAGAGCGCGGTGCCGTCGATGGCCGCGATGATCAGGAGATCCGCGCCCTTGGTGATCATCTGGTCGATCTGCTGGCCCTGGGTGGGGATGTCGTCGCCGGCGTACTGCAGGTCGACCTGGTAGCCGGAGTCCTCGAGGCCCGCCTCGACGGCGCTGCCGTCGGCGATCCAGCGCTCGGAGGTCTGCGTGGGCATGGACACGCCGATCAGGAGGTCGCCCTTGTCGACCGAGCCCTTGTCGTCGCCGCCGCCCGCTGAGCCGGCGCCGCCACCACCGCATCCTGCGAGGGCGAGAGCCCCCACCAGGCCGAGTGCGGCCAGTGCATACTTCTTCTTCATTCCGAGCTCCTTCGCTGTGAACGGCGGCGTCTCTCTCGACGCCCGCGAACCCGCTTCGGTGAAGGTTCGCTTGACACACTTTCTTGAGTTCGAGACTCGAAGTCAAGCGGCTGTGATGGTTTCGTTACTTTCGCGAGATCATCGATCGATCGTTGAAATCTCGGGAAAGGCCTGTTTGCGCAGAGTTCGAGACGTGAAGACACGCGGTTCGCCGCACCGCGCGCGGGCACGTCTTCCCCGCCATCGTATGTTGACGTCGACATGTTGGGCAACGACGGTTGCGGATGCTCTCGTGGCGGCGAGATCGCGTATGACGTCCGCGGGAGCACGAAGCGTCTCGGGGATGCGCAGTTCTCCTATGCCGCAGTCGGGGCATCGCAACGCGACTCCGTGTAGCGCTGGGCGTCCCATGTGGGTCGCACGGCGTGTCAGCGGTTTCGAAGAGGTTCGGCTGCTCGCATCCGCAGGTGCAAATTAGAGTTGCCTTCGACATCAGTTCGAGACTCGAGGGAGAATCGTGCCCAACGTTGTGACCGTGATACTCGGGATTCTCAGTCTGCTCGCGCTGGCCGCGGGCGTCACCTCGGTCGTCGCGCGACGTCGAATGTCGTCGAACATGATTCAAGCGGGGATCCTGCGTGGACCGAATGCCAATGCGGCGTTGTACGTCCTTTTGCTCGGGGTTCTGCAGATAGTAGTCGGGGTCGTGCTGATGGGCCTGGCGATTGTCTTGCCCGAAAGAATCGGTGAGTTCTGAACCGATGCCGCAATTGGCGCCTTCAAGCCGCACATCCTGGACTCAAGTGGGATGTGACTCACTCGCGGAGGGCGCCAGATGCTCACAAGGCCTGGCGCGCCGCGATTTCGTATGGATCGTCGAGAACGATGCACCGCAGGTCATTTACCAGGACGATCTTTAGATTCTTAAAGCATTGGGGCTCGGATGACGGACTATGTGGAGATCGTGTTGCGGCGGAATCGGGGGTGGCCGTGGCCCGAGGATTCGTGGGGCCTGACTCCGATGTACGGGGAAGATGGTTGGTGCCGTGTGTGCGGGGTGCCGCAACATCCGCAGTCCGGCTCGATCGTTCTGCAGAGTCGCGGGTTGACCGTGTCCGGCGGCTGGGTGCCGTTCTGGCAGTATGACGTCTACTGCATGGAGTCGCAGTTCCGAGCGCGAGCTGAATCTGAATTCGGTTTGACGTTCCGCCCAGTCCGCGCTCCGAAGGGTGAGCTTGACGCGGTGCAAGTGGTTGTTGATTCCAGCCCGGCCAGCTGGTTCGAGCCGGACGACCTGGAGAAGCTGATCACCCCGATACACGGTGAGGCCGCTGAGGAGTGTGCCGTGTGCGGGGTCGTGAGGTGGATGCCGGTGGGGATGGACGTCTTGCCGCCGCCGGCGCCCGCGGTTCTCGCTCTGGAGCGCCCCGTGGTGGCAAGTCCCGAGTGGTTTGGCGCTGGATACCAGTCGTTTCGGCAGATCGTCTGGCGGCGCGACGTGGCGGAGTTCCTATTGAGTGTCGGGCCGAAGGACTTCCGAATTCAAGAGCTCCGAGACCGATAGTCCGTCGGATGTTCGAGTGACAGGTGATGGACTCGCGATCCGCCACCGGCAGGCTGTCTCCTGACGCCCGGGATGTCGGGACGGCGGCACCACTGTGCAGATCGTGCGGGATGCGTCGGGGCGGATCGTGTCGCGGACGATGGATCCGGCGGGTTCTGCTCCGGCCGTGACGACGAAGTATCTGCAAGCCGCTGGCGGTGACGTGGCGTGGGGGCAGAAGATCGCAGAGGGAACGGTCAATAGTGTCAAGTGGCTGTTCACTCGTAGTCCCACAACCGACCGCGTCGGCCCGAGCGGTCCGCTAGCCGAGTGCCTGACAAAGAATGGAATCACATGGCAAGTCGTGCCATAGAAAGCTGGGCGTCATACCCGCTGAACGAACAAGATCCATACTGGATTTTGCAAGAGCTGCCGCGGACTGAGGCCCGTGCTCAGTTCGAGCGTACGATGACCTCAAAGTCGGACCGGATCGTCGCACTGCGCAATTTGCTTGAGCCTGTGGGGAACTCGCTCGACGGTAGCGATCGGGATGTGCAACTACTGAACGACTGGTTTGTGGAGGCGATGAGTCCACTCTCAGGTACCGACACTCCGGACGGCGTATCGCTCTCGGTCTGCGAAGACGTCGCGCTTTACCTTGGTGATTTGATGATTTCTCGTCATCCCGAACTGTATTGGGAGTTCTTCACGTGGGGGAAGAAAAACGTCTCGTATCAGTGTCATGTAATCATGGGTTTTCCCTTTGACGGACCTGCGCTGCATGCAAACTTGGATCTCGCCAGAATCGTTCACAGCTACGGAGTCCATGTGCTGGAAGCCCGAAGCGGTTCGCCAACAATTCTTGAGTTGCCCGAGGGGCACCCATTGAACCAATTTAGATTGGACCCTGTGCCCTTGAAAGCACAGAACTTTGTGGAGTTGCTCGACAAGACGAGTCGGCGTTTCATCCCGAAGAACCGGTCGGACTAGCAGTACTGACCGGATCGCAGCAGGTTCCCAAAGGCAAGCGGGTCAATGCGCCGGTGGGGAGGGGCGCATTCTGGATTCGGCTGGATCACTACGAGTTCATACAGACGGCCTTTCCATTCGAAAGAGAGCGGAATGATCGAATTAGACTTCGCCATCCATCGTGATTCATCGCTTACTGATGTCGTGTGGCACGAAGTCGGGGAGGTCTCTCTCCGGTATGATTGCTTTCTCGGTGACATCATATTCAAGGTCGCCAGCGTAGACATTAGTGCGCAGTGGGGTTGGGTTCCCATTCTAGACTTTGCAATCTGTATGCGAATGATTGGAGACACCTTGAGTCTCGGGCGGCCCGACGTATTCGACTTTACGGAATCGGGTGTCATTATTGACTTCATTCCGCGCGGGAATGAAGTTGTCATCACGCCCGAATATGCGCCGGGGGCTTCGGTCGTATTGATGTCCGAATTCCAGAACGCTGCCGAGCAAATGTTGTCCCAGGTCAGGGCGCGCATCGAAGCTGATCATCCTGACCTTCGCGAGAATCCTCATTATAGAAACGCGCTTCGAGGTTACTGGTAAATCCGGTTTCGTTCACGACCCACCGGCGACGCACCCTCCGTGTTGAAGGGCGCCAGGAGCAGGCTGTGCGGCCCCGCCGCGACGCTCGGCCGAACCGGGGCGCCTCAGCGGCGGCGGTAACGTCGCGGAACCGCGCCGCTGGTGTTCGCGGCGCGTTCGCGTTCATGCAGGCGCAATTTGCTGCTCGTGACGGGGAGCAGAGGCAGGGCACCAGCGCCGGCTGGGTGACTATTTCAGATCGGGGGGAGGCCACGAGCATGTCCTATGCCGCCCTCGTTCTGTCGCTCACCGAGTCGGATGAAGAGATCTCGCTGACTCTGGTTCCTCGCAACGGATCGGGGCTGCGCGGCCCTCGCGAAGACGAGATCGATGCGGCGATCGCCGACATCCGCGCGGCGATCGCTACGCGGTGAAGTAGCTGCTCGTCGCGTTGTCGAGGATGCGCTGCATGCCGTGCAGCCAGTTGAGCTTCAGCGCCTCGACGGCGCCGGGGATGTCGCCCGCGGCCAGGCGGCGGGCGATCTCGGCGTGCTCGGCGGCCACGCGCTCGACCTTCACGTCTTCCGGAACGAGCAGTGACTCGTAGCGGTGGAACGAGCTGCGCACGCTCTCGATGACCGCGAGCAGACGCGTGTTCGGGCAGGCCGACAGCATGACGCTGTGCCACTCGTCGTCCTTGGTGATGACGAGCTGGTGCTCGACGAGCTCGTCGGCGAAGGCATCCGCCATCTCCTTCAGACGGATGCCGATCTCGCGCAGCTCGTCGGGAGGACTGAGCTCGAGGGCGAGGCTCTCCAGGGTGGCCATGACGGGAGCGAGGTCTCGGAACTCCGAGGCGCTGAGCGGCACGAACCGGAAGCCCTTGCCGTTCTCGCTCTCGATCTGCCCCTCGGATTCCAGGGCGATGAGTGCTTCGCGGAGGGGTGTGCGGCTGACGCCGAGCTCGGTGGCCAGCTGCACCTCGTTGATGCCCTCGCCGGGCTGAACGAGGCCGGCTCGCATCCGCTCCAGAAGCTCCGCACGCACCTGCGAGCGCAGGTTCCTGCGTTCGATCGCCATGCCTCTCCCGTTCTGCCGCCTGCCCGTCAGCCTATGGGTTGACGGCCTCTGGACGACGTCCTAGTGTGTGTATACAGAATACAACCGGTTCCGGAAAAGCGCCAGAGCGACACCGCGACCGCAGGGGAGAACTCAGAGAGGAGCCGTCGTGCCCGCATCCGCAGCCGACCAGCCGATCCGGCGCGTCCGCCTCGACGCGCTCGCCTACGGCGGCGACTACAACCCCGACCAGTGGTCGGAGGAGACCTGGCACGAAGACATCCGTCTGATGCGCGAAGCGGGCGTCAACATGGTCAGCCTGCCGATCTTCAGCTGGCCGCAGCTCGAGCCCGAACCCGGCGTCTACGACTGGGGCTGGCTCGACCGCATCATCGACCTGCTGTGGGATGCCGGCATCGCGATCGACCTCGCCACCGCCACCGCGACCCCGCCCTCGTGGCTGCTGCGAGCGCACCCCGAGATGGCGCCGTGGGATGCCGACGGGCACCGGCTCGAGTTCGGCTCTCGGCAGACCTACTGCCCCTCCTCGCCGATCTGGCGCGAGAACGTCGCACGCATGACCCGCGCCATGGCCGAGCGCTACGGCGCGCACCCGGGGCTGGCGATGTGGCACATCTCGAACGAGTACGGCGACCACACCTCCCGGTGCTGGTGCCCCGAGTCGGCACGGCATTTCCGCCGCTGGCTGCAGAACCGCTACGGCGACCTCGACGGGCTCAACGAAGCCTGGGGCGTCAACGTGTGGGGCCAGCGCTACACCTCGTGGGAGCACATCGAGACGCCGAAGAAGGCGCCCGGTCCGGTCAACCCGACCAAGCTGCTCGACTTCGAGCGGTTCTCGTCCGATGCGCTGCTCGAGCTGTTCCAGGTCGAGATCGACGTGCTCCGCGAGGTCACGCCCGACATCGCGGTCACCACGAACTTCATGAGCATGTTCCGCGACCTCGACTACTGGGACTTCGCGGCGGTCGAAGACGTCGTCACCGACGACGCCTACCCCGAGCCCGCCGATCCGTCCTCGCACGTCGGCGCCGCGCTCAACTACGGACTCATGCGCTCGCTCAAGGGCGGGCAGCCCTGGCTGCTGCTCGAATCGTCGGCGAGCGCCACGAGCTGGCGCGACGTGAACGTGCCGAAGGCGCCGGGCAAGATCCGCGTCGAGAGCCTGCAGGCTGTCGCGCACGGATCGGATGCCGTGATGTTCTTCCAGTGGCGCCAGGCCCGGTACGGGCAGGAGAAGTTCCACTCGTCGATGCTCGGCCACCGCGGCGAGCGGTCGCGCAGCTTCCAGGAGACCAAGGCGCTCGGACTCGAGCTGAAGAAGCTCGAGCCGGTGCGCGGCAGCAGGGTGCGCTCGCGCGTGGCGCTGGTCGTCGACTGGGACTCCTGGTGGGGCATCAGCGCCGTCGAGTCGCTGCCGTCGCAGCGACTGCAGTGGGCGCAGCAGGCCCGCGCCTGGCACCGGGCGCTGTACACGCTCGGTCAGCCGACGGATGCCGTGCGCGCCACGGGCCCCTTCGACGCGTACGACGTGGTCGTGGTGCCGAACCTCTACATCGTCGAGCAGCCGCAGGCCGATGCGCTCCGTGCGTTCGTCGAGCGCGGCGGGCACCTGGTTGTCGGGCCGTTCTCTGGCGTCGTTGACGCGACCGAGAAGGTGCACGAGGGCGGAGCGCCCGGTCTGCTGCGCGACCTCCTCGGCATCGAGGTAGACGAGCAGTGGCCGATCGCCGACGGACTGACCTCGGTCATCGACTACGCGGGTGAGAGCCTCACCGTGCCGCAGTGGAGCGAGTGGCTCGAGGTCGACGACGACGTCGAGGTGCGCGGGACGTATGCCGGCGGCGAGCTCGACAGCCTTCCCGCCGTGACGCGCCGCGCGGTCGGTACCGGCTCCGCCTGGTACCTGAGCGCGATCGTCGAACCCGAGGGGATGCTGCCGATCTTCCGGGATGTGCTGCGCACGGCCGGACTCCCCGCCCGCGATGGCACCGACGTCGACGTCGAGGTCGTCACCCGTGCCGACCTCGACACCGACTACACGTTCTACCTGAACCACGGACGCGCTCCGGTGTCGTTCGAGATCGCCGATGCGGGCACCGATCTGCTCACCGGCATCCGTCATTCCGGGCGTCTGGATCTCGACCGCTACGGCGTCGCGGTCCTCGCGTCGCCTCGGTCCGATGCCATCCCGTTCGCCACTCTGGCCCCGCCTCTGCACGACCACGATCCGAAGGAGGAAGCATGACGACGTTCGTGCATCCGTACATCCCCAACACGGCACCCGAATCGCGCGCGGCGATGCTCGCCGCCGTCGGTGCAGAATCCGTCGAGGAGTTCTACGCCGACGTGCCGGAGTCGCTGCGCCTGCAGCGCGCGCTCGACCTGCCCACGCCGCTCGTCGCCGAGCAGGATCTCGCGCGTCACGTGCGCGGCATCCTCGCGACGAACCGCTCGACCGAGGAGCGTCTGAGCTTCCTCGGCGCCGGCACCTACAACCACTACGTCCCCGCCGTCGTCGACGAGGTGATCCGCCGCAGCGAGTTCCTCACCGCCTACGCCGGCGAGCCCTACGAGGACCACGGACGCTTCCAGGCGCTGTTCGAGTACCAGTCGCTGATGGCCGAGCTGCTCGCGATGGATGTCGTGAACGTGCCGACCTACGACGGGTACCAGGCGACGGCCACGGGTCTCGCGATGGCCGGACGCCTCACCGGCCGCGGCCGTGTGCTGGCGCTGAGCGACGTCCTGCCGGAGAAGCTCTCGAAGGTGCACGACTACATCCGCACGAGCCTCGCGATCGAACAGGTCGCGCCGGCCGACGGCACCGCCGACCTCGACGCCTTCCGCGAGCAGCTCGATGACGGAGTCGCCGCCGTCTGGATCGAGACGCCCAGCGCCACCGGCGCCGTCGAGACCCGGCTGGCAGAGATCGCCGAGGCCGCTCACGCGGTGGGTGCGATCGTCGTGGTCGGCACCGACCCGATCGGCTACGGGGTGCTGACGCCGCCGTCGATGCAGGGCGCCGACATCGTCACCGGCGACATCCAGTCGCTGGGGCTGCACCAGTGGTTCGGCGGCGCCCACGCCGGATTCATCGCCGTGCATGACGACGAGCGGTTCGTGATGGAGATGCCCTCGCGTCTGTTCGGGCTGGAGTCCACGGACGTGCCGGGCGAGTACGGCTTCGGCGACGTCGCCTACGAGCGCACCTCCTTCGCGCAGCGGGAAGAAGGCAAGGAATGGGTCGGCACCGCCGCCGCGCTGTGGGGCATCGCCACCGGCGTGTACCTCTCGCTGATGGGCCCCGCCGGCATGGCCGAGCTGGGCGAGCTGCTGCTGGCCCGCACGCGCCATGCGCAGCAGAAGCTCGCGGCGATCCCGGGCGTGGAGCTCGGCGACACCGCGCTGCACCTGCGCGAGTTCACGGTCAGGTTCGCCCCCGCGCGTGCCGCCGACGTCGTCACCGCGCTGCGCGCCCAGGGCATCGAGCCCGGGGTCGTGCTCGACGAGCGGACGCTGCTGGTCTGCGTGACCGAGGCCACCTCGGCCGCCGACATCGACCGTCTTGCCGACGCCGTTTCCGCATTCGTTTCCGATGACTCCAAGGAGCACGGCGCATGAGCCTCCCCATCGCCCCCACCACCGGCCCGCGCCGCTTCCACCAGGCCAGCTGGAACGAGCCGATCGTCTTCGAGCTGTCGACGCCGGGCGAGCGCGGAGTGTCGATCACCCCCGTCGAGCTGACGGTGCGCGACGCGGTCGGCGACGTGCTCGCCGACCTGCCCGAGGGGATGCGGCGGGCCGCCCCGCCCGCGCTGCCCGAGATCGCGCAGATGCGCGTGCTCAAGCACTACCTGCGACTGTCGCAGGAGAACCTCGGCTCCGACTTGAACGTCGACATCGGCCAGGGCACCTGCACCATCAAGTACTCGCCGAAGATCAACGACCAGCTCATCGAGGTGCCGCAGCTGCGGGCGCTGCATCCGGCGCAGAACCCCGACGACACCCAGGGCGCTCTGGAGCTGATCTGGCGGCTCGAGCAGATGATGCAGGAGATCTCGGGGATGGATGCCGTCTCGCTCGCGTCTCCCGGCGGATCGGCCGGCATCTGGACGAACATCGCGATGATCCGGGCGTGCCACGAGTCCCGCGGCGAGGGGGATCAGCGCGACGAGGTCATCACGACGATCTTCAGCCACCCGTCCAACGCCGCCGCCGCCAAGGTCGCCGGGTACAAGATCATCACGATCTACCCGGATGCCGACGGCTACCCCGACCTGGACGCGCTGAAGGCCGCGCTCTCCGAGCGCACCGCGGCGATCATGGTGACCAACCCCGAGGACACCGGCATCTACAACCCGGCCATCCGGGAGTGGGTCGACGCCGCGCACGCGGTGGGCGCCCTCGCCTCGTACGACCAGGCCAACGCCGCCGGCATCCTCGGCATCACCCGCGCCCGCGACGCCGGCTTCGACGTCTGCCAGTTCAACCTGCACAAGACGTTCTCGGCTCCGCACGGCAGCGGTGGCCCTGGCGCTGCGGCGAACGCGGTCTCCGCGGCGCTGGCGCCCTTCCTTCCCGGGCAGCGGGTCGAGAAGATCGACGGCCGCTTCGTGGTCCGCGAACCCGGTGAGCTCTCGATCGGGCACGTCGCGCCGGCGCACGGCGTGATCCTGCACGTGGTGCGCGCGTACGCGTGGATCATGGCGCTCGGCGCGGAAGGCCTGCTGACCGCGTCGCAGATCGCCGTGCTGAACAACAACTACCTGCTGTCTCGCGTGCTCGAGATCCCGGGCGCCTCGGCGCCCTACGCGACCGGCCGACGCCGCATCGAGCAGGTGCGGTACTCGTGGCAGGAGTTGTTCGAGGACACCGGCATCACGTCGGAGGAGATCGGCATACGCATGGCCGACTACGGCTTCCACTACTGGACGAGCCACCACCCCTACGTGGTGCCGCAGCCGTTCACGCTGGAGCCCACCGAGTGCTACTCGAAGACCGAGATCGACGAGTACGTCACCGCGCTCGCCCGGGTGGCGCAGGAAGCGCGCGAGGATCCGGAGCTCGTGCGCACGGCCCCGCACAACCAGACCGTGCACCACACGCACCATGATTCCCTGGACGACCCGGCGCTCTGGGCCGTCACCTGGCGCGCGTACCGTCGCAAGTACTTCGGCGAAGTGCCGGCGGACGCCGCCGGGCCGTCGGTCCTCGAGGAGTCCATCGCCTCGTGATCGGACTGGTCGTCAACCCTGTCGCCGGAGTCGGCGGGCCTGCGGGCCTGGCCGGCTCCGACGGCGCGGACGTGCAGCGTCTCGCGGTCTCGCGCGGCGCGCGTTCGCGCGTGCAGGAGCGGGCGGCCCTGGCGTTGACGGTGCTGGCGGCGCAGCATCCGGGTCTCGTCGTCGTGACTGCGGCTGGCGAGATGGGAGCGGATGCCGTGCGCGCAGCGGGCCTCGTGCCGTGCGTCGCGTATGCGCCGTCCCGTGCGTCTCGCGAGCGCGCCGAATCAGGCGAACACGTGGAATCAGGCCGTTTCCCGCTGAATCTGCCTGATCCGGCGCGCTCGCCTGATTCGGTGCGGGCGACGGATGCCGTTGACACGACGCGCGCCGTCGCCGCAGTCACCGCGGCCGGGGCAGACCTGATCCTGGTGGTCGGCGGTGACGGGACGCTGCGGGATGCGGCGGCCGGGCTCGGTGCGGCCGGTGCCGCGTTCACAATTCAGCAAGAGTCGGCGGATTCGACCCCTTCAGGGGCATCCGGGGGTCTCCTCGGCGAATCCTTGCTGAATTGCGAACCGACGGACCGGGAGCCCGAGCCCCGGATGCCGGCGATCCTCGGCATCCCGGCCGGCGTGAAGATGTACTCCCCTGTCTTCGCGGTCAGTCCGCGGGCGGCAGGAGCGCTCGCCGCGGACTGGGTGACGCGCGGCGGGCTGCCCACCGACGACCGCGAAGTGCTCGACATCGACGAGGCCGCAATGCGCCGGGCGCGGGTCGAACCCACTCTCCACGCGATGCTGCAGGTGCCGTACCTCGCCGGTCGCACCCAGGCGCGGAAAGCCGCGACACCGGCATCCGAAGCCGCCGCCGTCGCGTCCGCCGCGCGCGGAGCAGTCGCCCGGATGCGGCCCGGCATCCGGTACCTGCTCGGCCCCGGCGGCACCACGGC
Organism: Microbacterium luteolum; assembly: GCF_039533965.1. Classification (NCBI taxonomy): domain Bacteria; kingdom Bacillati; phylum Actinomycetota; class Actinomycetes; order Micrococcales; family Microbacteriaceae; genus Microbacterium; species Microbacterium luteolum. The sequence continues at coordinate 2,246,757 of NZ_BAAAUN010000001.1, read as the reverse complement.
CGAGATCGCCCGGCAGCTCGGTGTCGACGGCAGCCCGCTCGGCGTCGACGTGATCCTCGACGGCGCGGTCGTCGTGCGCGGCGCGAGCGAGCAGCATCTCCTCGCCGAGATCGCCCGGGGGCCCGCTCAGGCCGTCGTCACGGTCATCGGCGGGCAGGGCTTCCTGCTGGGGCGCGGCAACCAGCAGCTCTCGGCACCCGTGCTCCGCGCCCTCGGCGACGACCCCCTGCTCGTCGTCGCCCCTGAACAGAAGCTCATCGACCTGCACGGTCGACCCCTGCTGGTCGACACCGGCGATCTCGAACTCGACGCGCAGCTCGCCGGACACGTGCGCATCATCACCGGCATCGGCACGAGCAGCCTGTACGCCGTGACCGCCCCCGAACTCACCCCCGTCTGAAAGAACCCGAAAGGAACCCCCATGCGACTCGAGAACAAGAAGGCCATCGTCACCGGCGGCGCCGGCGGCATCGGCCGCGCCACGTCGATCGCGCTCGCCGCGGAGGGCGCTGCGGTCGCCGTCGTCGACCTGAACGTCGAAGCCGCCGAGGCCGTCGCGGCCGAGATCCGCGAGGCGGGCGGCACGGCCGTCGCGATCTCCGCCGACGTCTCCAGCGAGCCCGACATCGAGCGGGTCATCGCGACCGCCGTGGCCGAGTTCGGCGGTGTGGACGTCGTCTTCAACAATGCGGGCATCATCCGCCGCACGACCGCCGTCGAGACGACCGTCGAGGAGTGGGACCGCGTCTTCGGCGTGAACGTGCGCTCGATCTTCCTCATGTGCAAGCACATCGTGCCGATCATGGAGGCCGCGGGCGGCGGCTCGATCATCAACACCGGATCCGGCTGGGGGCTCAAGGGCGGCGGCCAGGCCATCTCGTACTGCGCCTCGAAGGGCGCCGTGGTGAACATGACCCGTGCGCTGGCGATCGACCACGGGCCGGCCGGCATCCGCGTCAACTCGGTCAATCCGGGCGACGTCAACACCGGGATGCTGCGCGAAGAGGCCCGTCAGCTGGCGCAGGACACGAACGCGTTCCTCGCCGAGGCCGCCGACCGTCCGCTGCGTCGGATGGGCGAGCCGCACGAGGTCGCGCAGGCCGTGGTCTGGCTCGCGAGCGACGACTCGTCCTACGTCACGGGCTCGGCGCTCGTGGTCGACGGCGGCGGGATCGCGTAGCGCCGGAGGTCGCGCGTCCGCCGGTGTCACGCGGGGTGACATTGCTCCACCTGGGCAGTATCTTTGTTTGACCACCGAAACAAGATGAGTCGAGGACAGCGTGACACCGGCGGCACACACCTCACATTCCGCGGGAGACCTCTTCCGTCTCGTGCGCGCCGGCAGGGCGCAATCGCGAGCGGATCTCGCCCGTCTGACCGGCCTCTCCGCCTCGACCGTCGCGCTGCGCATCGAGGAGCTCATCTCCCACGGCTACGTCGAGGAGACCGGGCAGGGCGAGTCGCGCGGCGGCCGCCGGCCTCGGGTTCTCGCGGTCAAGGCCGGAGGCACGATCGTCGCCGGAGTCGACCTCGGCGAGCGGCACGCGACGATCGCGCTGCTCGACCGTCGCGGCGAGATCGTCGCGTCGACCATCGACCAGGTCTCGCTCCTCGACGGCGTGGAGAGCGTGGTCAGCGAGGTGTGGGAGAGCGCCCAGCGCCTCGCCGAGGAAGCAGGCGGGCTGAAGATCGAGGGCATCGCGATGAGCCTGCCCGGGCCCGTCGACTCGAGGACATCGCGATTGCTCGCACCGATGCGGATGCCGGGATGGAACGGCGTCGATGTGGGCGAGGTCCTCGGCTCCGTCACCTCGCTGCCCTACCTGATCGACAACGACGCCAACGCGATGGCCGTGGGTGAGTTCCTCGAGCGCGGTGGCGGCACCGAGCAGCTCGTGTTCGTCAAGGCGGGCAGCGGCATCGGCTGCGGCATCATCCTGGACGGTGCTGTCTACCGCGGGTTCCGCGGGGTCGCGGGCGACATCAGCCACGTCGCGCTGCACAACGCTCCTCCGGTGATCTGCTCGTGCGGGCGGATCGGGTGCCTCGACGTGGTGGCCAGCGGTGCGGCGATCGTCGACGCGCTCAAGGAGGCGGGGGCGTCGGTCGAGACGCTCGACGATGTCCTGGCGCTCGCGCAGAACGCGCATCCGAAGGCGACGGCGCTGCTCCGCGAGGCCGGGGCCCGCACCGGCGAGGTGCTCGCCACGATCATCAACTTCTTCAACCCGCAGACCCTCGCGCTCGGCGGGCGGCTGGCCTCGGCCGATGCCTTCGTGGCCGGCGTGCGACAGGCGCTCTTCACGCTGTGCCTGCCGATGTCGACCGACTCGCTGGAGATCGACGTGAGCCGGGCGGGTGCTCTTGCCGGGGCGCGTGGCGTGGGCTGGGAGATGCTCGAGAGCATTCTGGATCCGGCGCGGATCGACGCTGAGCTCCGATCCGAGGAAACTACGATTTCGGCCTAAGTACTGCTGCAGGCGAAGGAACTGGCTCGGTTTCCTTCGATCTGACGTCTAAGCTTTTGGCATGGCTGAAACCTCTGCGCTTCCCCGAATCGCCATCGCCGGCATGGCGATCGAGTCCAGCACCTTCTCGCCGCACCGCGCGGGCGAACGCGACTTCCAGCGTGTGGAGGGGGCAGAGCTCACGGGTCGCTACGACGCGATCCGCAACGGCGAACTGACCGACCGCGCCGAATGGCTGCCGGTCTACTACGCCCGCTCGATCCCCGGCGGCGCCGTCCTGCCCGAGGTCTACGAGAGCATCAAGAAGCGGATCTGCGAGGGGCTCGCCGCCCTCGTCGCCGACGGCGGCGCACTGGACGGCCTGTTCTTCGACATCCACGGCGCCATGAGCGTGGTCGGCATGGACGACGCCGAAGGCGACCTCATCACCGCGATCCGCGAGGTCATCGGCTCGGACGTCGTCGTCTCGGCGTCGATGGACCTGCACGGCAACGTCTCGCGCACCCTGATCGAGAACGTCGACCTCATCACCTGCTATCGTCTCGCCCCGCACGAGGACACCTGGGAGACGCGCGACCGCGCGATCCGCAACCTGGTCGAGGCGCTCGAGAGCGGCACCACGCCGCATCGTGCCTGGGTGCGGGTTCCGATCCTGCTGCCGGGCGAGAAGACCAGCACGAGGGTCGAGCCGGCGAAGAGCCTCTACGCCCGCATCCCCGAGATCGAGGCGCGACCCGGTGTGACGGATGCGGCGATCTGGATCGGGTACGCGTGGGCCGACGAACCCCGCTGCCACGCGACGGTGGTCGTCACCGGCACCGATGAAGCCGCCACCGCCGCGGCGGCCGAAGAGCTGGGCCGGGCGTTCTGGGATGTGCGCGACGACTTCGAGTTCGTGGGCCCTCCCGGAACCCTCGATGAGGGCGTCGCGGCGGGGCTCGCGGCGACCGACACCCCGTACTTCATCAGCGACTCGGGCGACAACCCCGGGGCCGGCGGCACGGGCGACGTCACGTGGACGCTCGCGCAGCTGCTGCAGAAGCCGGAGCTCACCTCCGACGATGCGCCGGTCACCCTGTGCGCCTCGGTGTTCGACAAGGGTGCGCTCGACATCCTCCGCAGGCATGCGATCGGGGACGAGGTCTCGGTCGAGGTCGGTGCTCGTGTCGACGACGGCCCGCACGGCCCGGTGCGAGTCGATGCGGTGCTGCACAGCCTGCACGAAGGCGATGTGGATGCCGGGGGAGTCGCGGTCCTGCGCCGCGGCGGCTTGCACATCATCGTCACGGAGTTCCGCAAGGCGTACCACGCGATCACCGATTTCACCGCGATCGGACTCGATCCGGCATCCGCGCAGATCGTGGTCACCAAGATCGGCTATCTCGAGCCCGAGCTCTTCGCCGCCATGCGCGGCTGGACGCTGGCCCTGACCCCCGGCGGGGTGGACCAGGACCTCGACCGTCTGGGACATCACCGCATCCTGCGTCCGATGCATCCGTTCGATGTCTTCGCCGTGGACCCCGACCTGGCCGCAGAGATCGTCCGCTGAGCGCGCGACGCCGCGTTTATCCATAATCGAAGCAAGTAAGTTACATAACCGTAACGCAACCGGCTATTTCGGGATACTTGCTTCGGGCATGATTCAAAGTGCGTCGCACACCGGACGAACTCGTCCTTCAGTGCGGCATCGGAACAAGGAGGTTACATTGCGTACTCAGACGCTGCGTCGCCGGATGCTCGCCCCGCTGGGCGCACTCGCCGTCGCGACGCTCGCCCTCACGGCGTGCGGAGCCGGAACGGGCGGGAACGAATCCGCCGCCGAGAAGGACACCGTGAGCTTCGCGCTGCAGGTCGGCACCGGGCCCAACTGGATCCTGCCGATCTCGACGCCCGACAAGATGGCGACGCACAACAGCGCGATCAAGGCGACCATGTGGCCGCGCCTGTTCGAATACAACGGCGTGGACGGCGAGATGGGCTGGGACGAGACGGCCTCCGCCGCGAAGTCCTACGAGTTCTCCGAGGACCAGAAGACCATCACGATCACGCTCAACGACCTCGACTGGTCGGACGGCGAGCCCGTCACGTCCCGCGATGTCGAGTTCTGGTACAACCTGGTCCGCTTCAACGGCGAGAAGACCGGTGGCTACTCGGCCGGCCTGATGCCCGACAACGTGACCGCGTTCACCACCATCGACGACAAGACGTTCTCGCTGACGATGGACAAGGTCTACAACGAGGAGTTCCTCCTCGGCAATCAGCTCAGCCTGATCTACCCGATGCCGCAGCACGTCTGGGACAAGACCAGTGCCGACGGCGAGGTCGGCGACCTCGACCGCGACGCCGCAGGCGCGACGCAGGTGCTCGACTACCTCTACTCCGAGGCCGAGGACATGAAGACCTACGCGACCAACGACCTGTGGAAGACCGTCGCCGGTCCGTACACGGTGAAGAGCTGGTCGGACTCGGGTCTGGTGGAGCTCACCGAGAACAAGAAGTACACCGGTGAGGACAAGCCGAGCATCCCGAACGTCAGGTTCCTGCCGTTCACGTCGGCGGATGCCGAGATGAACGTCGTGCGCTCCGGCGAGGTCGACTACGGCTACGTCACCAGCTCGCAGCTGACGAACGAGAAGCAGTTCACCGACCTCGGATACAGCATCGAGCCGTGGGCCGGCTGGTCGATCACGTACATGCCGTACAACTTCGCCAACCCGGAGAAGGGCGCGTTCTACAAGCAGCTCTACGTGCGTCAGGCGCTGCAGCACGCCATCGACCAGGAGACCATCTCCGAGGTCGTCTGGCACGGCGCCGCGACCCCCGACTACGGGCCGATCCCGCAGACGGCCGACTCGAACGGCCTCTCCGACGTCCAGAAGAACAACCCGTACCCCTTCGACCTGAAGGCCGCGGAGAAGCTCTTCACCGACAACGGCTGGGAGAAGGACTCCGACGGGAACCTCTCGTGCGTCGACGCCGGAACGGATGCCGGCCAGTGCGGCGAGGGCATCGCCGCGGGTGAGAAGGCGGAGATCGTCGTCACCACGCAGAACGGCTCGCAGGAGACCGACAACATGATGGCGGAGATCCAGTCGTCGCTCGGCAAGATCGGCGTCAAGATGACGATCGACTCCAAGCCGCTGGACACCGTCCTCACGCAGGCGCAGGAGTGCAAGACCGGCAGCGCGTGCACGTGGGAGCTCGTCTTCTTCGGCACCGCGGGCAGCTGGTACTTCCCGCCGTACGCCACGGGTGAGCGCGTCTTCGCGAAGGACACCAAGTGGAACGCCGGACAGTACGACAACCCCCAGGCCGAGGAGCTCGTGCAGGCCATGGCCTTCTCGACCGACCCGGAGATCGCCAAGAAGTACTCGGAGTTCCTCGCCACCGACCTGCCCGTCATGTGGATGCCGAACCCGGTGTACCAGGTCTCGGTCGTGCGCGACGGACTCGACATCGCCCACCAGGACCCGGGCGCGTCGTTCCTTCCGCAGCGCTGGTCCTGGACCAAGTGATCCGTCCCGGATCGAGTGACAAGAGGTAGATGACATGAGTGTGGTGGAAGCAGCGCAGAGCGCGCAGAAGAAGGAGAGGCCCGGCGGCGGCCGGTTCTGGTGGTACCTGCTGAGGCGGGTCGGCCAGGGCGGCATCGTCATCCTCATCGTGACGCTGATCGTGTTCGCGCTGCTCCACCTCGCCATGCCGAACGGCCCGGCTGCCGGCATCCTCGGCATGCAGGCCTCGCAGGAGCAGATCGAAGCCTTCAACCGTGAGAACGGCTTCGATCTGCCTCTGTGGCAGCAGTACTTCAACTTCCTGGGCCAGCTGCTCCAGGGAGACCTCGGCGATTCGTTCAAGCTGAATCGCCCGGTGGCGGATGCCATCGGCCAGCGTCTCCCGAAGACGCTGATCCTCGCCCTGATCTCGATGCTGATCGCCCTCGCGATCGCGATCCCGATGGGCATCTTCCAGGCGGTGCGCCGCGGCAAGGCCGCCGACTACATCCTGACGACGTGGAACTTCATCGTCTACTCCACGCCCTCGTTCTTCCTCGGGCTCATCCTCGTGATCGTGTTCGCGCAGTGGCTGCGGCTCGTCCCCGCCCAGGCGCCGCAGGGCGAGACCGTCGGCGACGTGCTGGCCAACCCCGCCGGCCTCGTCCTCCCCGTGCTGACCGCGGCGGCCGGCATCATCGCCACGTTCTCGCGGTACATGCGCTCCGCGACCATCGACAACCTCTCCGAGGACTACGTCCGCACCGCCAGGGCGAAGGGCACGTCGGTCTCGGTCGTGATCACCCGCCACGTCGTGCGCAACTCGCTCACCCCGGTCATCGCGATGCTCGGCTACTACCTGCCGGTCATGTTCGGCGGCATGATCGTCGTCGAGTCGCTCTTCAACTACCCCGGCATGGGGCTGCTGTTCTGGACATCGGCGCAGACCTCCGACTACCCCGTCCTGCTCGGCTGCATCCTGGTCATCGCGCTCGCGACCGTCATCGGCTCGCTGCTCGCCGACATCATCCAGGCGCTGCTCGACCCGCGCACCCGTGAGGAGCTCTCGTGAGCACGACGACCATCCTGACCCGCACGCTGACCCCGCGTCAGCGCGGCATGCGCCGATTCCTGCAGAACAAGCTCGCCGTGTTCGGAATCGTCACGATCGCGCTCTTCCTCCTGTTCTGCTTCGTCGGGCCGCTGATCCACCCGACGGATCAGATCCACACCGACCTGCGCAGCACGATGCTGCCGCCGGGCAGCCCGGGCCACCCGCTCGGCACCGACGACGTCGGATACGACGTGCTCGGTCGGCTCATGATGGGTGGGCAGATCTCGATTCTCATCGGTCTGGCCGCCGGCATCCTGGCCACCGTCATCGGCACCCTCTGGGGCGCCATCGCCGGCTACGTCGGCGGTGTCGTCGACACGGTGATGATGCGCGTCGTCGACGCGGGCATCGCGATCCCGGCGACCTTCCTGCTGCTGATCCTCTCGGCGATCCTGCGGCCCAGCGTGCCGCTGATGATCTGCGTGATCGGCCTCGTCTCCTGGCTCGTGCCCGCCCGTCTCGTGCGTGCCGAGTCGATCTCGCTGAAGTCGCGCGAATACGTGCTCGCGCTCCGCGCCATGGGCGGAACCCACTCGCGGGCCGTGCTCAAGCACATCGTGCCGAACACCGTCGGCACGATCGTGGTGAACGCCACGTTCCAGGTCGCCGACGCGATCCTGCTCGTCGCCTACATCTCCTTCCTCGGGATGGGGCTGCAGAAGCCGGCGACCGACTGGGGCGCCATGCTCACCAGCGGCATCACGTACACGTACGCCGGAGCCTGGTGGCTCATCTTCCCCGCCGGCTTCTGCATCGTCCTCACGGTCTGCGCGTTCAACAGCATCGGCGACGGCCTCCGTGACTTCTTCGACGTGAAGGGACGTGCCGCATGAGCGACGCGCTGCTGTCGATCACCGACCTCGCCGTCACGTTCCGCACCGAGGACGGTCCGGTCGAGGCCGTCAAGGGCATCGACCTCGAGGTGCGCACGGGCGAGGTGCTGGCGCTGGTCGGCGAGTCCGGCTCGGGCAAGTCCGTCACCGCGATGGCCGTGCTGGGGCTCCTGCCGCGATCGGCGACCGTCACGGGATCGATCCGGCTCGGCGGGCGCGAGCTGCTCGCGCTGCCGGAATCCGAGATGAACAAGGTGCGCGGCGCCGAGATCTCGATGGTGTTCCAGGAGCCGATGACCGCGCTCAACCCGAGCATGCGGATCGGCGACCAGATCACCGAAGCCATCCTCAACCACGGCGGCGTCTCGAAGGCGGATGCCTGGAAGCGCGCGGTCGCGCTGCTGCAGCGCGTCGGCATCCCCGAACCCGAACGTCGGGCGAAGAGCTACCCGCACGAGCTGTCGGGTGGTCAGCGCCAGCGCGTTGTCATCGCGATCGCCCTCGCCTGCGAACCCCAGCTGATCATCGCCGACGAGCCGACGACCGCGCTCGACGTGACCGTGCAGGCCGAGATCCTCGACCTCATCCGACGCCTCGCCGCCGACACCGGGACCGCCTTTCTGCTGGTCACCCACAACATGGGCGTCGTCGCCGACATCGCCGACCGCGTGGCCGTGATGCTCCGCGGCACGATGGTCGAGGTCGGCGACACGCGTGGTGTGCTCACCGCCCCGCGCGAGGACTACACGAAGAAGCTGCTCAGCGCCGTGCCCTCGCTGCCGGACCTCGCGACCGTCGTCGAGCGCGTGGAGGAGGAGGCGCGACCGGACGCCGTGCTCGAGCTCTCCGGCGCCAGCGTCACCTACCGCCGCGGTGGGCGCTCCTTCCTCGCGCTCGACAGCGTCGACCTGCAGATCGCTCCGGGGGAGATCCTCGGTCTGGTCGGCGAGTCCGGCTCCGGGAAGTCCACGCTCGGCCGGGCGGCCCTGGGCCTGCTGCCGCTCTCGGACGGATCGATCACCCTGTTCGGCGAGAAGGTCGGGCGCGGCGGTGTCGGTCGCCGGCGCGAGCGCGTGCTGCGCGGACGCGTCGGTGCGATCTTCCAGGACCCTGGGTCCAGCCTCGACCCGCGGATGACGGTCGGCGAGGCGATCTCCGAGCCGATGCTCGTGCAGCGTCGCAAGCTCCCGACCACCGCGGCGCAGCGCCGAGCGCGCGTTGCCGAACTGCTCGAGGCGGTCGAGCTGCCGGCGAACTACGCCACCCGGTACCCGCACGAGCTCTCCGGAGGGCAGCGTCAGCGCATCGGTCTGGCGCGGGCCATCGCCCTCGAACCCGAGCTGATCATCGCCGACGAGCCGACCTCGGCGCTCGACGTCTCGGTGCAGGCTGCCGTGCTCGAGGTGCTGCGCTCGCTGCAGGAGCGGATGCACTTCGCCTGCCTGTTCATCAGCCACGACCTCGCCGTGGTGCACCAGATCTCCGACCGCGTGGCCGTGATGCTCAAGGGCGAGATCGTCGAGACCGGCTCCGCCGACGACGTGCTCCTCGCGCCGCAGCATCCGTACAGCCGGCGTCTGCTCGCCTCCGTCCCGGTCCCCGACCCCGACAAGCAGGCGCTGCGACGGGAGGCCCGCGCGGCCGCCCGGGTGATGGCTCCGTGACGGCGCTCGCGTCGGACACGACGAGGGACTCGGATGCAGCGACGGGCGGCGACGTCTCGGTCGTGCTCGGAATCGACGTCGGCGGGTCCAGCGTCAAGCACCTTCTCGCTCGCTCGGACTCGTCGACTGCGCGGCCTCCGACCCCGCTCGCGCGCGGCCGGAACGCGACTCCCACCTCGTCGCCCGCGAACGGCCTCGCCGAGATCGTCGAACGGGTGCGGGGCGACCGCACGCTGACACGGCTCGTTCTCTCGATCCCCGGCATCGTCGACGAGCAGAACGGCGTCGTGGTGCGCTCGGCCAACATCCCCGCGCTCGACGGGACGCCGCTCGGACGCCAGCTGGCGGATGCTCTCGGGGTGCCGGTCGACGTGATCAACGACGGGCACGCCGCCGCGGTGGCAGAGGCCTCCTGGGGCGCGGGCGCCGGCATCGACGACGTGTTCGTCCTCGCGCTGGGCACCGGCATCGCGGGGGCGCACGTGATCGACGGACGCGTCGTCTCCGGTGCGCACGGCTCGGCGGGCGAACTCGGCCACATCACGATCGACCCGAACGGCCGGGACTGCTCGTGCGGACGGCGCGGATGCCTCGAGACCATCATCGGAGCGCCGGCCCTCCACGCGGCGTGGGCGGATGCCGGTGGCAAGGGTGGACCCGAGGAGCTTCTCGAAGCCTTCGCGTCGGGTGACGGGACCGCGACGGCCATCGTGCGGCGCGCAGCCTCGGCGCTGGCGGAGGCTCTGCTCACGCTGTGCGCGCTGGTGGATCCCGGAGCGATCGTGATCGGCGGGGGCCTCGCGCAGGCGCCGCACCACCTGGTGATGCTGGCCGAGCGGTACGTGCGCGAGCGGGCGACCTTCCACCGGGTGCCCCCGATCGTGCCGGCGACGCTCGGGGGCTGGGCCGGTGCGAACGGCACCGTGCTCACCGCGCTCCTGCGGCAGCACGCTGCGGCGCACCGAACCCCCAGGACAGTCGCGTAAAATCAGCACAATGACCGACGCACCTGGACCCTTCGACGAGCTCGGAGACCCGGGAACAGGGCTCGAGAACCCCGAGTTCGGTGCCGGTGTCGACCCCGACGATCTCGCCACGACCCTGCGGGTGCTGTCGCAGCTGCATGAGATCGACAACGAGCATCCGGACTTCGTCGCCGTACGCCACGCCACCGCGGCGATGTTCAAGGCCGTCAAGCGCGTGCGCCGCAAGGAGATCCGCGACGCGATCGCCGAGGCCGACAAGGCCGTCGTCGCCCGCACCGCGACCGGCGCTCCCGACCGCATCGACGACGAGACGCGTGGGCACGACCTCGCGACGAGCGTGGTGGATGCCCCGATCGCGGGCGAGCTGCTGAAGCCCCGCAACTGCTACATCTGCAAGCAGCCGTACACGGTGGTCGACGCGTTCTACCACCAGCTGTGCCCCGACTGCGCGCGCTTCAGCCACGGCAAGCGCAACGCCCGCACCAACCTCACCGGCAAGCGCGCCCTGCTCACCGGAGGTCGCGCCAAGATCGGCATGCACATCGCGCTGCGGCTGCTGCGCGACGGCGCGCACACCACGATCACGACGCGCTTCCCGCGCGATGCGGTGCGCCGGTTCTCGGCCCTCCCCGACTCAGCCGACTGGCTGCACCGGCTGCGCGTGGTCGGCATCGACCTGCGCGACCCCGCCCAGGTGATCGGGCTCGCCGACTCGGTCGCCGCACAGGGACCGCTCGACATCCTCATCAACAACGCGGCGCAGACCGTGCGGCGTTCGCCGGGCTCGTACTCGCTGCTGGCGGATGCCGAGCTGCAGCCGCTGCCCGACGGTCCGCTGCCTGAGATGGAGACCTTCGGGCACACCGCCGACCCGCACCCGCAGGCGCTGCAGGCCTCGGTCGACGCGCATCCGCTGCTGTCGGTCGCCGCGCTCGGCGGCACGGTCGCCGAGCAGGGCGGTCAGGCGCTCACCGCGGAGGACCTCGCACGTCTCGCCATGGCCCCGGGGTCGTCTTCGCTCGAGAAGCACGCCGACGGCACGGCGATCGACGCGGGCGGACTGGTCCCGGATGTCAACCGCACCAACAGCTGGGTGCAGTCGATCGATCAGGTCGATCCGCTCGAGATGCTCGAGGTGCAGCTCGCCAACACCACGGCGCCGTTCCTGCTGATCAGCCGGCTGCGCGCGTCGATGGCGGCATCCGATTCCCACCGCAAATACGTCGTGAACGTGTCGGCGATGGAGGGGCAGTTCTCCCGCCGGTACAAGGGGCCGGGGCATCCGCACACGAACATGGCGAAGGCCGCGCTGAACATGCTCACGCGCACCAGCGCCGGCGAGATGCTCGAGACCGATGGCATCCTGATGACCGCCGTCGACACCGGCTGGATCACCGACGAACGCCCGCACTACACGAAGGTGCGGCTCGCCGAAGAGGGCTTCCACGCCCCGCTCGACCTGGTCGACGGCGCGGCCCGCGTGTACGACCCGATCGTGCGCGGCGAGGCGGGCGAAGACATCCACGGCGTGTTCCTGAAGGACTACGAGCCCAGCCCCTGGTGAGTCGACGGGGGCGCCGTCGAGGAAACGGCGGATGCCGCATCGCGACAGCGCAAGAATCGTCAAGCGGTCGTGGGCAGGCTGGAACCATGCGAACCACACAGGAAGAATTCACCGTCGTCGGACTGCCGCTGCGCACGAGCAACCGGGAAGCGGCGACGACCATCCCGCCGCACTGGGAAGCCTTCCAGCGGGCTGACCTCGCGGGGCGACTGCGTGCCGACGGCGACCTGTATGCCGTCTACGCCGAGCATGAGCACGCCGGCATCGACAACCTCGGCGACTACACGCTGGTCATCGGGTATCGCGTGGATGATCCGGCGACGATCCCGGCCGACCTCACTGCTGTCGTCGTGCCGGCATCCGCGCGCGAGATCGTGTCGCTCGAACCCGGCCGTCCCGATCTCGTCGGCGCCGCCTGGCAGGAGATCTGGTCCCGGAGCGATCTCGACCTGAGCTACCTCGCCGATTTCGAGCGATATGCGGCCGACGGCACCATCGAGATCTCGCTCGGACTACGCTCTGCTTCGTGAAGGCCGCTCAGTATCAGCAGCAGCTCGATGCCGTGACCGCGTACATCTACGACCATCTCGACGACGATCTCGACCTCGACATCCTCGCCGGGGTCGCGCGCTTCTCCGCCTTCCATTGGCACCGCCTCTACCGCGCTGCGCGAGGGGAGACCGCCGCGCAGACCGTGCACCGACTGCGCCTGGAGCGGGCGGCGGCACTCCTCGTGGAGACGGATCTGCCGATTGCGCGCATCGCCCGCCGGTCGGGGTTCTCGGGGACGGAGACGTTCACCCGTGCCCTGACCCGTGCCTACGGAATGCCTCCGAGAAGGTTCCGCGAGAGCGGTGCGCACGTGCAGTTCCGCCGGCAGAGCGACCAGGCGCTGTCGGCGCACCCCGTGGAGATCCGCGTTCTGCCGGCGACCACGCTCGCGATGTCCGACCACCGCGGCGCCTACATCGACATCGGCAGGGCGTTCGCTCGCGTCCGCGATCGGATGGGTCCTGCCGGACGGATGATCGCGATCTACGAAGACGATGCGGATGCCGTTCCTGCCGGTGCGCTCCGCTCCTCGGCGGGCGTGGTCATCCACGCGGATGCCGTGGTGCCGGAGCCCCTGCACGCACGGACGATCCCCGCCGGACGGCACGCGGTGCTGCGCTACGTCGGGCCGTACTCGTCGATGCACCGCGCCTACCGGTGGCTCTACGGAGTCTGGCTGCCGTCGTCCGGGGAGGAACCGCGCGATCATCCTGTGTTCGAGGAGTACCTCACGGATCCGGCCGACACGGCGCCGACGGCATCCGTGACGGAGATCATCCTGCCGCTCGTATGACCCGACGCGGCGGCTGTGTGGCCTCGCCGAGGGTTCAGACCTCGCGCCGCTCCAGGTTCGCCGAGGCCCACTCGCCGAGCTGATCGAGTATCGGGAGCAGTCCCCGTCCGCTCGCGGTGAGTGCGTACGACACGGTGACCGGGGGTCCCGCGTCGACCGTGCGGGCCACGAGCCCGGTTTCGGCGAGCTCGGCGAGGCGGTCGGAGAGGACCGTGTCGCTGATTCCGGCGACCGCGCGGCGTAGGGCGACGAAGGTCGAGGGGCCGGCGCCGAGCGAGGCCACGATCATGCCGTTCCACCGTTTGCCGAGCACGCTGAAGGCCAGTGTGACGGCGGCGTCGCACCGTTGCACCGCCTCCTCGATCTCGGGCATGCCCCCATCCTACTCGTGCTACGTTAACCACTGCCGCTAAGAAAAACCTAGCGCCTACGAAAACGAGAGGTTCGACATGTCCCTGTTCCGCCTGGATGCCAGCATCCTTCCCGCGTCGTCCGCCAGCCGCGCACTCGCCGACCTCGTCGAGGCCGAGTGGACGGCATCCCACCCCGACTCGACGGTCACGCGTCGCGACCTCGCGGCCGACCCGGTGCCCGCGACGGCCTGGGCGGATGCCGTCACCGGCGGCTTCGTCGACGCGGCACAGCGCACTCCGGCGCAGAACGAGGCCCGCGCGCTCGCGACGAGCTTCGCCGACGAGCTGATCGGCGCCGACGCGCTGCTGTTCGCCGTGCCGCTCTACAACTACGGCGTCTCGCAGCACTTCAAGACCTGGTTCGACCTCGCCTACACGGACCCGCGGATCGACCCGACGGGCACTGCGCTCCGGGGTAAGCCGGCGACCCTGGTCACGGTGCTCGGCGGAAACTACGCCCCCGGCACGCCCAAGGACGGCTGGGACCACTCGACCGGCTGGCTGCGCCGCGTGCTGGCAGACGTCTGGGGCCTCGACCTGCGCGTCGTGCAGCGTCCCTTCACGCTCGTGGGCGTGAACCCGGCACTCGACGCGTTCGCCGACACCGCGCAGGAGCTCAAGGAGGCCGCCGAGACCGACGCGGTCACGTACGGCCGCGAGGTCGCCGCGCTGCGGGGCTCGCAGGTCGCCTGAGTTCTGGCGCACGGTCGCCAGGCCACAACTTCTGCGGCCATCTGCACCTTCTGCGGCCCGAATCGGGGGAGCGGGCCGCAGAAGTTCGGGATGGCCGCAGAACCTGTTGCGAGCGGCAGAGCCGCCGCCCCGGCATCCGCTGCTCCCGGCATCCGCTCGGCACGCTTTGCAGGTCGAAATCACGGATGCAGGTCCGGAAGGGCATTCTGGACCTGCATCCGTGAAACGGCCCGACAACTGTCCCGGCGGCCTACCCGATCGGCGGGGAACCGTCAGCCGAGCGGCGACGGGTACGGATGCGGCAGCCACACCGTCACGATCAGACCGCCGTCCGCCCGCGGAGTGAGCACGAGGGAACCGCCGTGGGCCTGGGTGATGCGCTGCGCGATCGCGAGTCCGAGCCCGACCCCGGCGTGGTCCTCGTCACGCGTGCGCTCGGCACCCCGCTGGAACGGCTCCGTGAGCGTCGCCACGCGATAGGCCGGCAGCACCTCGCCGGTGTTCTCGACCACCAGCGCCACGGCGTGCGGCGTCGCGTGCGTGCGCACCGCCACCGCACCTCCGGCCGGCAGGTTGTGCACGATCGCATTCAGCACGAGGTTCGTGACCAGCTGCTGCAGAAGTGCGGACGACCCCAGCACCGGAGCGGCGGCACCGCCCACCTCGACGGCGACACCGCGTCGGTCCGCGAGAGGCAGGAGCGCCTCGACGGCCTCCTCGGCCAGGAGCGACAGATCGACGACCTCCCGGGTGAATGACCGGCGCTCGGCACGGCTGAGCAGGAGCAGCGCCTCGGTGAGCTCGATCGCGCGGGCGTTGACCTCCTGCAGGCGGGAGATCAGCGCGTCGACATCGCGGTCGGGGTCGGTGCGGGCGACCTCCAGCATCGTCTGCGAGATCGCCAGCGGGGTGCGCAGCTCGTGCGAGGCGTTCGCGGCGAAGCGCTGCTGCTCGGCAACCTGCGCCTCGAGCTGCTCGAGCATCGAGTCGAAGACGTCGGCGAGGTCGCGGAACTCGTCGCGCGGACCCTCGAGCGCGACGCGATGCGACAGCGAACCCTGCGTCGCGAGCTTCGCCGCGTCGCTGATCCGGTCGAGCGGCGCCAGCATCCGTCCCGCGAGAAGCCAGCCGCCGCCGAGTCCCAGGGCGATCAGCACGACCATCACGGCACCCGCAACGGGCACGAAGGCGCGCAGCAGATCCGAGCGGTTGGGAACGAAGATGTCGGCCACGATCTGCGCGTCCGGCACGTAGCGCAGCAGGAAGAGGCCGACGGCGGCGAGAAGCAGGATGCCGGAGAAGACGACGATCCCCGCGTAGCTCAGCGTGAGCTTGAGTCGGGCGCTCATCCCGGCCCGCCTAGGCATCGGCATCCGTCCCGATGCGGTACCCGACGCCGGGCACGGTGAGGATCAGCCAGGGCTCCCCGAGCCGCTTCCGCAGCGACGACACCGTGATGCGCACGGCGTTCGTGAACGGGTCCGCGTTCTCATCCCACGCGCGCTCGAGCAGTTCCTCGGCGCTCACCACTCCGCCACCGGCGTCGACGAGCACCTCGAGCACCGCGAACTGCTTGCGGGTGAGGGCGACGTAGCGTTCGTCGCGGTACACCTCGCGGCGGAACGGATCGAGGCGGAGACCCGCGACCTCGAGCACCGGCGGCCGTGCGCGCTGCCGGCGGCGGTCGAGAGCGCGCAGCCGCAGCACCAGCTCCCGCAGCTCGAACGGCTTGGTCAGGTAGTCGTCGGCGCCGATCTCGAACCCCGACGCCTTGTCGTCGAGCCGGTCCGCGGCGGTCAGCATGAGGATCGGGATGCCGCTGCCCGAGGCCACGATCCACCGCGCGATGTCGTCGCCGGAGGGGCCGGGCACATCGCGGTCGAGGACCGCGATGTCGTAGGCGTTGATGCTCAGCAGCTCGAGAGCCGTGTCGCCGTCGCCCGCGATGTCTGCGGCGATCGCCTCCAGGCGCAGCCCGTCGCGGACCGCCTCGGCGAGGTAGGGCTCGTCCTCGACGATCAGCACACGCATGGCTGCGATCCTACGCACCCGGACATATCGGGAGCGTATGGAAAAGCGCATACGACCGGGCAACAGCCGTCCTTCTTCACTGGAGACATGAACAGCAGCACCAGCCATCCCCGCCGCCGCATCCGCCGCCGCCGACTCCTCGTCGCGGCGATCGCGCTCGCCGCGGTCCTGATCCTCGCGTTCGCCGTGCAGCAGTCGCTGGTCGCGGCATCCGCCTCGGTCTCCTCGCAGGAGAACGCGACGGGCGAGACCGCCGGGCCCCCTCCGCAGGACGTCACCGGCTCGGTCGTCGCCCCGAGCGATGCCGACGGCGTGATCCGCGACGGCGACGAGCCCACCGTGTTCGACACCGCAGGAGTCGCGATCGCCAACCTCGACCCGGCCCTGCTCGACGCGCTGCAGCGTGCCGCGAACGACGCCGCGGCCGACGGACTCGAGTTCCGAGTGAACAGCGGGTGGCGTTCGGCGGCGCTGCAGGAGCGGATGATGCAGGATGCGATCGTCCAGTACGGCTCGGAGGCCGAGGCGGCGCGCTGGGTCGCCACTCCGCAGACGTCGGCCCACGTGTCCGGTGATGCCGTCGACATGGGCCCGCTCCCCACCCTCGACTGGCTCGCGCAGTTCGGTGCGGACTACGGGCTGTGCCAGACCTACGCCAATGAGCCCTGGCACTACGAGCTGCGACCGGATGCCGTCACCGAGGGGTGTCCCGAGATGTACTCCGACCCCACCGAAGACCCGAGGATGCAGCCATGACCGCCCTGCTCGCCGCGGAGCGCACCACGCTCTCGCTGCTCCCCGCGCCCCTGCTCCGCACCTTGCCCGCCGCCGTTGCGGAGAACGTGCGCCGCGTGCGGGTCGGAACCGACGCCCGCATCATGGCCGTGGTGAAAGCCGACGGCTACGGACACGGCGCGGTCGCCGTGGCGCGGGCGGCGGTGGGCGCCGGCGCGGAGTGGCTCGGGGTCACCGATGTCGCGGAGGCCGTCGCGCTGCGGGAGGCCGGTCTCACGGAGCCGATCCTGTCGTGGCTGAACCCTGCAGGGGTGGACGCGGTCGAGGCGGCGGCGCACGGCGTCGACATCGCGGTCGGATCGGTCGAGGAGCTGCGCCGACTGGTCGTGGACGCGGACTCCCCGCTGCGGGTGCACCTGCACCTGGACACCGGCATGTCGCGAGAAGGATGCCCGCTCGACGACTGGCCCGAGCTGCTTCGGGTCGCGAGGCAGGGGAGGGGGCGCGTCGAGATCGTGGGGGTGATGGGGCATCTGCCGTGCGCCGATGAGGGCGACCCCCGCGCGAACGAGGCGGCGGTGCTGCGGATGCGGCAGGCGCGTGATGCGGTGCTGAGGGCGGGGTTCGGGCCCCTGCTCGTGCACCTGGCCGCGACCGCGGGCGCGCTGACCGATCCGGCGACGCACTTCGACCTCGTACGCATCGGCGCGGGAATCGTGGGCATCGACCCCTCGGAGTCGATCGCGCTGACGGGCGCATCGCGGTTCACGGCGTCGGTCGTGCACAGCTCGTCCGTGCCGGCCGGCACACCCATCGGGTACGGCGGGACGCACCTGACGACACGGCCGACGGGCCTCGCCGTCATCGGTGTGGGCTACGCCGACGGCATCCCCCGGGAGGTCGGCGAGGGCGCGTCCGTGGAGATCGGCGGGGCGCGGCATCCGCTGGTCGGGAGGGTGTCGATGGACCAGATCGTCGTCGACACGGGGGATGCGCTGTTCCCGCGCGGCACGACGGCGACCGTGTTCGGTCCGGAGGCTGGCGCGGTGCCTTCGGTGCAGGAGTGGGCGCGGTGGGCTGGCACCATCCCGCACACGATCGTGACCCGCGTCGGTGCGCGGGTGCAGCGGAGCATCGCATGACGCCGCGCGTGCTGGTCATCGGGGGAGGGCAGAACGCCGAGCACGAGGTGTCGCTGGCGTCGGCCGCCGCGGTCGCCGCGGCACTGCGGCTCAGCGGCCACACCGTGAGCACGCTGACCATCGACCGCGAGGGGATCTGGCGGGCGGACGGCCTTCCTCCATGCGCGTCGCCGATTGAGTCGCTCGGTCTCGCGCTGCCGCTGATCGCCGAGGCCGACGTCATATTCCCTGCCGTGCATGGATCGCTCGGCGAGGACGGCGCCCTCGCCGCGCTGGCCGCGCTCGTCGGCGCGCGGATCGTGGGATCGGACCTGCACGCGGGAGCGATCGGCATGGACAAGTGGGCGACGAAACTGGTGGCGGATGCCGTCGGCGTCCGCACCGCTCGCGGCAGGGTCATCTCGGTCGAGGACATCGGCGACGCGGAGTTCGAGTGCGAGGTGGTCGTCAAGCCGGTGTCGGCCGGTTCGAGCTACGGTGTGAGCCTCGTCACGGAGGAGTCGGAGCTGCTCGACGCACTGCGCACCGCGGCACGGTTCGATCGACGCATCCTCGTGGAGGAGGTCGTGCGGGCGCGCGAGATCGACGTCGCCGTGCTCCGTGAAGCGGGCGGCATCCGCTGGGCGGCACCGCCGCTGGAGATCCATGCATCCGGGCTCTTCGACACCGCGACGAAGTACGACGGGAGTGCGCGGTTCACCGTTCCTGCACAGCTCGACGCCGCGGAGACATCGGCTCTCCAGCGTGCGGCCATCGCCGTGTTCGACGCGCTCGGCTGCGCGGGCGTCGCACGGATGGACTTCTTCCTCACCGACGACGGCCCGGTGCTCAACGAGGTCAACACCATGCCAGGACTGACCGCGGCATCGCAGGTGCCGCGGATGTTCGCGGGGGCGGGCGTCGAGTACACCGACCTCGTGGGGCGGCTGGTCGCAGGTGCCCGCGTTCCCGGGGCGGCGAACTCGACCTACGGTTTCGCGGGAGTGGGATCCTAGGAAGCATGGCCGGCCCACACATCACCTGGCGTCCCGTCGTGGAGAGCGACTTCGGGCTGCTCGCGGACTGGCTGTCGCGGCCGCACGTGCACCGGTACTGGCACCACGACTTCTCGCCGGAGGGTGTGGCGCGCGATTTCGGTCCGGGCACGCGCGGCGAGGAGGCGGGGGAGGATCTGGTCGTGTCGTTCGACGGCGTGCCGGGGGCGCTGGTGCAGCGCTCGCGCATCGCGGACTACGCCGAGGACTTCGAGGAGCTCTCGGCGATCGTCGACGTCCCCGAGGAAGCGGTGACGATCGACTATCTGATCGCGGATCTCGGGAACACCGGGCGCGGCCTCGGCACGGCTCTCATCCGCGCCGTCGTCGCCGAGACCTGGGAGCGGTACCCGCTCGCCCCGGCGATCATCGTGCCGGTCGTCGCGGGGAACGTCGGCTCGTGGCGCGCGCTCGAGAAGGCCGGATTCCGCCGGGTGGGCGAGGGGGACATGGAGCCGGACAACCCGATCGATCCGCCGCTGCACGTGGTGTCGCGCATCGATCGGCCGGTTACCCGGCGGACCACCTAGAGCCGGTCGACCCCGGTCACGGTGAGCACGGCTTCGCCGGCCTCGTCGGATGCCGCCAGGTCTACGGTCGCGGAGATGCCCCAGTCGTGATCGCCGGCAGGGTCGTCGAGGATCTGACGCGCAGTCCACTGCGCGCTGCCCTGCTCGAGGATCAGGAGCTTCGAGCTGCGCGCGTCCGCCCCGGTGAGGATCTCGTCGTGGTCGTCGAAGTAGCCGTCGAGCGCTGCCGACCACGCGTCGGCGCCGAACGCCGGGTCGAGTTCGGCGAGGGCATCCACGTCTTCGCGAGCGGCCAGCTGCACGCGCCGGAACAGCTCGTTGCGCACCAGGATGCGGAAGGCGCGCACGTTGCTCGTGAGGCGCTTGGGTGCGGGCGGCACGATCGGCTCGTCGCCCTTCGACAGGCTCAGGGACCCATCGTCGAAGCGGCCGTTGTCGATACCGGCCCGCAGCTCTTCCCACTCGTCGAGCAGGCTCGAGTCGACCTGCCGCACGAGCTCGCCGAGCCACTCGATGAGGTCGCGGAGATCCTCGTCCTTCAGCTCTTCGGGGATGGTCTGCGAGGCCGCGCGGTAGGCGTCGGAGAGGTAACGGAGCACGACGCCCTCGGAACGGGCGATCTTGTAGTAGGCGACATATTCCCCGAACGACATGGCTCGTTCGTACATGTCGCGCACCACGGACTTGGGGTGCAGCTCGAAGTCGCGGATCCACGGCTGGGCCGCACTGAAGGTCTCGAACGCGGCCGTGAGGAGCTCGTCGAGGGGCTTCGGATACGTGACCTGCTCGAGCAGCTCCATCCGCTCGTCGTATTCGATCCCCTCGGACTTCATCGCGGCGACGGCCTCACCGCGAGCCAGGAACTCCTGCTGGCTCAGCACGGCGCGCGGATCGTCGAGCGTCGCCTCCACGATCGAGATCATGTCGAGGGCGTAGTTCCCTGTTCCCACACCGTTCTGGGCCGCTGAGCCTGTCGAAGCATCCGGGTCGAGCAGCTCGAACGCCGCGAGGGCGAACGGCGACAACGGCTGGTTGAGGGCGAAGTTCGGCTGCAGGTCGACCGTGAGCCGGATGCCCTTCGACGAGCTCAGGGGCCCATCGTCGAAGGTCTCGACGATCCCGGATTCGCGGAGCGTGCGGTAGATGCCGATCGCCCGGATCGCGAGTTCGCGCTGGCGAGATCGCGGCTCATGGTTGTCGTATACCAGCGAGCGCATATTGGCGAACACGTCGCCGCCGCGGGCGATCACGTTGAGCATCATGGCGCTCGTGATCTGCATGTGCGAGGTCAGTGTCTCGGGCACCGCGTCGATGAGCTTGCGGAACGAGGGCTCTCCCCACGACACGAATCCGTCCGGAGCCTTCTTGCGCACGATCTTGCGCTTCTTCTTCGGGTCGTCGCCGGCCTTCTTGACCGCCGCGGCGTTCTCGCTCTCGTGCTCGGGCGCCTGCGCGACCACCGTGCCGGCGGTGTCGAAGCCCGCGCGCCCTGCTCGGCCGGCGATCTGGTGGAACTCCCGCGCGTTCAGCTGCCGCATGCGCGTGCCGTCGAACTTCGTCAGCGCCGTGAGCAGCACGGTGCGGATCGGCACGTTGATGCCGACGCCGAGGGTGTCGGTGCCGCAGATGACTCGCAGCAGTCCTCGCTGAGCGAGCTGCTCGACGAGGCGCCGGTACTTCGGCAGCATGCCGGCGTGGTGCACGCCGATGCCCGCGCGGAGGAAGCGGGAGAGCGTCTTGCCGAACGCCGTGGTGAACCGGAACTCGCCGATGAGGTCGGCGATCTGATCGCGCTGCTCGCGCGTCGCGACCTTGGTACTCGAGAGCGCCTGCGCGCGCTCCATCGCGGCCGCCTGCGAGAAGTGCACGACGTAGATCGGCGCCTGGCCGGTGTTCAGCAGATCGTCGATCGTCTCGTGGATCGGCGTCGTCTCGTAGAAGAAGTGCAGTGGCACCGGGCGCTCGACACCTGTGACGGATGCCGTCTCGCGCCCAGTGCGCCGAGTGAGGTCGGCGGCGAGCGTGGTCACATCGCCGAGAGTGGCCGACATCAGGATGAACTGCGCCTGCGGCAGGTCGAGCAGCGGAACCTGCCATGCCCAGCCGCGCTCCGGGTCGGCGTAGAAGTGGAACTCGTCCATGACGACCTGGCCGACGTTCATGTCGGTGCCCTGGCGCAGCGCGAGGTTCGCGAGGATCTCGGCGGTGCAGCAGATGATCGGTGCATCCGCGTTCACCGAGGAGTCGCCGGTGATCATGCCGACGTTCTGTGCGCCGAACACGTCGACCAGGGCGAAGAACTTCTCGCTCACCAGCGCCTTGATCGGCGCGGTGTAGAACGACCGCCGTCCGGCGACCAGCGCGGCGAAGTGCGCACCGACCGCGACGAGCGACTTCCCCGTGCCGGTCGGCGTCGACAGGATCAGGTTGTTGCCCGAGACGATCTCGATGACCGCCTCGTCCTGGGCGGGGTAGAGGCGGATGCCGGTTGACTCCGCCCACTCGACGAACGCCAGGTAGACGGCATCCGGGTCGGATCCGTCGGGGAGCGCATCGAGGAGCATCCTTCGATCATCCCCTACCGGGCGCCGGCCGCGCGCCGTGCCGGAACAGGCCATCACGCGGAATCAGGCCGTTCTGTCGAGAAACGGCCTGATGCGCCGTGTTCGCCTGATTCCGCGCGCCGCGGTCAACCCGGCAGGGGCTTCCTGCCGACGCCCGGTCATAACTCAGCCAGGATCGGGCGCAGCGGCCGGACAACGGGTGATCACGGCCACTTCCGGAGAAAAATGGCTGAGTTGTGAACGGCTCACCAGGCCAACCCCGCGGCCGCGCCCCCGCTCAGCCCGCGGTCGCGGCCCGCAGCGCGATGCGGATCATGTCGCCGAAGGTCTGCTCGCGCTCCTGTGCCGTGGTCTGCTCGCCGGTCACGATGTGATCGGAGACCGTGCAGATGCTGAGCGCCCGTCGCCCGTAGTACGCGGCGAGAGTGTAGAGACCGCTCGTCTCCATCTCGACCCCCAGCACGCCGTGCTGCACGAACGGCTCGTTGAGCTCGGGACGTGTGCTGTAGAACTGGTCGCTCGACAGCAGCAGGCCCACGTGGACAGCGGATGCCGGTGGCTCCGACTCGCTCGCCTCGACGGCCGCGCGCAGCAGCGAGAAATCGGCGACGGGCGCGTAGTCCAATCCGTGGAAGCGCACGCGGTTGATGCCGGAGTCGGTGCAGGCGCCGTTCGCGATGATGATGTCGCGCACGGCCAGCTTCTCAGTCAGCGCACCGCACGAACCCACGCGCACCACCGTCTGCACGTCGTACGACTCGAACAGCTCGTTCGCGTAGATCGCCATCGACGGCTGGCCCATGCCCGAGCCCTGCACCGAGATCCGTTGTCCCTCCCAGGTGCCGGTGAAGCCCAGCATCCCGCGGGTCTCGGTGTACAGCTCGGCGTCGTCGAGGAAGGTCTCCGCGATCCACTTCGCCCGCAGCGGGTCACCGGGGAACAGGACGACGGGGGCGATCTGGCCGGTCTCGGCGGCGATGTGCGTGCTCATGACATCAGGCTAGGTCAGCCTTCGCGGCGCCGCACGATCTCGCCGATCCACAGGGGCGCGAACGGCGAGGTGCACCCGGGCGGGGTGGGGTAGTCGGCCAGCACCTGCAGGCGCTCGCCGATCTCCAGGGCGCGAACGCGGAGCGGCGGATGGTGGATGCCGATGTTGGCGAGCGTCTCGTTCATCGACCACTGCAGCCGCGACGGCGCATCCTTCATGTCGCGCTCGATCAGGTCGAGAAGGTGGGGGAGGTCGAGGCCGTCGGGGTTCTTGACGACACGCTCCGTCGTCAGCGACCAGGCGGCCGCGGCGACCGTCGGATCGGCGTCGTCGAACCAGCGCAGCCGCATCTCTTCGGCGAGCGGGGTCTTCTTCGCGACGTAGTTCACGAACCAGTCGTTGACCTTCGGCGGACGCGTCTCGCGGAGCATCGCGTCGAGCTCGTCTGCGGTGAAGTCGCGTGGCCGGCAGATCAGCAGGGCGAGCAGCCGGGCAGCGGTCTCACCGGTCCCCCACAGCTCCTGCGCGAGCGGCTGATCGGTCTTGATCTTCTTCGCCACCGCGCGCATCCTGCTGAGGTTGATGCCGTGGTCGTCGCCGCGCTTCTCGTTCGCCGCGCGCATCTTGGGGTCTTCGAGCGCGGCCAGCTCGCCGAGGGCTTCCGCGAGTGTCGTGTCGGGCATGGAATCAAGAGTAAGCCTGGCCCCTCCTGCGCGAGCGGGTCGGCACTTCCCACGTCAGTCCTCGTCGAGCAGCCCGCCGTGGATGCGGCGCAGGTCCTCCATGAGCGAACCGATGAGGATCCAGTGCTGCGACGACGGCGGGCGGACCACCAGCGGTGCGGTCAGGGCCGGGATCGCCGAGGTGAGCGCTTCCGGCTCCGGTGCGATGTCGGCGATCTGCACGGCCAGGCGCACGTCGTGCCCTGCCCGGCGCAGCTGATCCGCGATGGCGGCGACCACGGGCTCCTCGCCGATGGAGTCGTCGTAGTGGTCGAAGTACGCGCGCGTCATGCCGATCGTCTGCGTCACGATCGGCGACAGTCGATCGAGGAGCTGCCTCATCTCGCGCAACTCCGCCCGGTGCGTGGAGCGGCGCGGGTTCAGGGTGAGCGACTCCTCGCCGGCGACGATGGATGCCTCGGCGGCGTTCTTCATCGGGCGCAGCAGACGCACCTCGAGCATCAGCTCCTGCAGCCGCGCGGGAGTCTGCGGCTCGGGAAGCGCGTCGGCCAGGCGGTCCAGACTCGCGGCGAGTTCCTTCCCGAGCAGGCCGAGGTCGCGCCGCGCGGGTGCGACCAGCACCGGCGGCACGATGAGCGCGTTCACGACGAGCCCGATCGCGACGCCGATCAGTGTCTCGACGATGCGGGCGAACGCATACTCCGGACTGGACGAGCCGAGCGCGAGCACGAGCATCGCCGAGATCGCGATCTGGTTGCCGGTGCCCGGAGAGGTGCGCAGGAGCCAGGCGACGAGCATCGCTACCACGATCGCGAGCAGCACGACCCAGCTCGACGACCCGAGCAGCAGCCCGAGCGCCACGGCGATCAGCACGCCGGCGATCACGCCGATGCTGCGCTCGAGCGCCTTCGACAGTGACTGGTTCACACTCGGCTGCACGACCAGCAGCGCAGCGATCGCGGCGAACACCGGCAGCTGGGCGGGGAACACCCACCCCGCGATGAGCCAGGCGCCGATCGTCGCCGCCGCCGACTTCCCCACCTGCAGCAGCGGGGAGCGCTGCGAGGCGCGGATGGCGGCGGGGATGCGCATGTCGTCCACGGTAGTCCTGCGCCGCCGCTCGCCGTCGCTGCGTCGTCAGGGGGTGGGTTCCGCAGACTTGCGGAGCGGTCCCTTCGAGATGTCGTCGATGAGCCAGACGCCGTCCACTTTCGTCAGCGAGTACTCACGCGGTTGGGCGAACTCCGCTCCGGGGTCGACGTCGAGCTCGTGCAGGTATCCCTCCGAGGCCTCGACGATGGCGAAGAGCGACTCGAAGCCCACGGTCGCGTGCAGGCGATCGGCGTCGATCGTCGATTGCAGCCACGCCACCCCGGTCTGCTCGATAGTCAGGTCGGCGTCGTCGTACATCGCGACCACGGCATCGCGGTATCCCTGCGCGGCGAGCTTCTCGCTGAACAGCGGCGTGAAGTACATCTCCTCTGCGGTCACCGACTCCGCGACCGTCGCGGGGGAGCGGTTGTCGGATGCGCCGGAATGCAGCGCCACGACCTGTTGGAGCGCCTGCACATCCGGATCGTCGAGACCCAGGGCCTCCTCGGTCGATGAGATGCTCCAGAGGGTCGCGTCGGGGTCGAATCGCGGTGTCGCTGAGGCGCTCGGTGCCGGGCTCGCCGCCTCGGTCCCCGCGGGTTCCGCACAACCGGTGAGTACGGTCGTCACGATGAGCGCCAACGCCAAGGACAGGGCGGCGGTGGTGCGGCGGCGAGTGGGAATCATCACGTCTCCTTTCGTGGGAGGGGTCTCAAGCGCCCCTCCCAGGGATGTCGTCTCAGTTGGCGGGCGCCGCGTTCAACTGCCAGTGAGAAGACCACCAGGAGCTCGACACGTTGCCGAACTCGACCTTTCCGGTGCCGTTCTCCACGTGCAGTGCTCCGGAGGCGTTCTGGATGCGGACGTACCCGCTGCCCGCCGACGGCGTCGACCATTCCGCGGCGGTTCCGGCCGTCGCTGCTGTGCCGTGTCGCACCGTCGAGCCGCTCGTGTACAGGTACTGGTTCGTCCACCGGTTGCGGTACTTGGTCGCGCCGGACGAGGTCGTCTCGGGCACCCACTGTGCGCTCCAATACGTGCTCGGAACGTCGCCGAATCGGACGAGGCCGTCGTTCGGCTCGACGTTGACCGCGCCGGAGCGGTGGCGGTTGTTGATGAGCTTCCACGTCGGCGACACGGCCTCGGAGTATCCGGCGTTGTCCTTGAACACCCGCAGGTAGTCGACCTCCCACTGCTTCGGCCAGACGCTGTTCGGCTGGCCGGAGCCCGCGCCGGTGTAGATGTTCATGATGATGCCCATCGCGGTGTTCGGAGCATCGTTGAGCGTCTTCACGAGTTGGCCGTCGTAGTAGAACTTCAGCTCGGTGGGCGTCCAGTTCATCGCGTAGACATGGAACTCGGTCGTGGGCGATCCGGACACCGGCACCGTGTCGAGGGACCAGGAACCGAGGAAGTTGGGGTCTCCCCAGCCATATGCGGCGATGCGCCAGCTGTTCGGCGTGCTGAAGAACGTCTCGATCATGTCGATCTCGGACTGCCCGCCGGTCGTGTTGGTCCCGACCAGCCAGAGCGCCTGGTGGCCGCCGCCGCCGGCGTTCGAGTTCTTCGCCCTGACCTCG
The DNA here is from genome assembly GCF_039533965.1 of Microbacterium luteolum. NCBI lineage: Bacteria > Bacillati > Actinomycetota > Actinomycetes > Micrococcales > Microbacteriaceae > Microbacterium > Microbacterium luteolum. Next base: position 2,219,801 of record NZ_BAAAUN010000001.1, on the reverse strand, counting down.
ACGTACCCGTACTTGGTGGAATAGCCGTTGAACGTCGGCAGGCTGTTGCGGTTGACCGCCGAGGAGTTGAACGGGTGCCAGTTGTTCTGGTTGTAGGTCTGGATGGCCGACGAGACCACCGTTCCGTCCTGATCCGGGTTCCACGGCGGCTGGTTCTGCTCGACGCGCAGCTTGATGGTGCCGTCGGAGATCGTGTAGCGCGCGGCGGTGTCTGCGAAGTCTTCGGCGGGGACCCAGTGCGGCAGGTAGTTCGGCATCCACTTGTCGGTGTTCAGGGTCGTCCCGGAGAACTCTTCGGCGAAGTCCAGGGTGTAGCCCGGCTTCGAGTCCGGGTTCGGTGGCGTGTCCGCCGCCCAGGCGGCTGGTCCAGACAGGACCAGCGCGCCCACGGTCGTCGCGATGATGGTGGATGCGGCGAGTCTGCGGGTGCGGATACGGGCAGGGTTTCGGCGGGTCACGGGGGCTCCTCGGGATCGACTCTGATCGTGGATCTGGTCGCGAAGAACACTCATCGACCAGCGAGGACAATTAACCCGGACTCTGACGTAATTGTCAATACTCTTGCGAGAACAACCGCTTTCGCGCCGAGACGCTGCTGACGGCCAGGGCGCCGAGGCAGGGGGCGGCTGCTCCAAGCGACGAGGTGCGGAGCTCGGGCACGAAGAGTGCCCGTCCGGCGAGTTCGGAGCGCAGGGCATCGGCGAGTCGATCGGATGCCTCGGGAATGCTGCTGCTCACGACGACCGCGTGCGGGTCGATGGCGAGCACGAGCGCACCCAGGCCGTCGGCGATCCCGGCGGCGAACTCGGCGATCGCCTCGTCGCTGCCGCCGTGCCGGCGGAACAGGAGCTCCAGACCGTCCTCGGCTCGGGCGGACAGGCGCTGCTGCGCCTGTGGCCAGGCCACCCGTTGTAGAGCGCCGATCTCACCGGCAGCTCCGTGCGCCCCTCGAGCCACCCTTCCCTCGACGACCGACGCGGCGGAGATCCGATTCCCGATGCGCAGCAGCACGGCAGTCTCGTCGGCGCCGATCGCACCGTTCTCGATCTCGGCGAACGCGGCGAGCTTGGTGTCGTTGTCGAAGGCGATCGTGGCGCCGGGGAACATCCGCCGCAGGTGCGCATCGATGTCGACAGCCAACCAGTCGGGAACCACCGTCGTCTTCACGGGGTGACCGTCGGCGTCGACGATGCCGGGGATCCCGACGGTGAGCGCCGCCAGTTCACGGGGCGACGCTGTCGACTCCTCGAGCAGCGCTTCGACGATCTCGGTGATGGCCGTGACGGCGTCTGCGCCGCCGGAGAGATCCTGTTCGATGCGTCTGTGCGGTGCGGTGACCGTGCCTCGCAGGTCGCCCGCGATCCCGGCGATCCCGTGCGGGCCGATGTCGATCCCGACGGACACGCCCCGGTCCGCAGCCAGCCGGTATCCGCGTGCGGGTCGCCCCGCCCCTCGTGGCCGCAGCTGCTCGGAGCGGATCAGGTCGGCATCGAGCAGCTCGGCGAGGACGGCTTCGACCGTGGTGCGGGAGAGCTCGGTCGACGCGGCGAGGCGGCTCGCGGTGAGTGGGCCGCCCTCATCCCAGAGCGTGGTCAACACGGCCTGACCGTTGAGTCGCCGCATGGCGGCGAGATCGGTTCCGAGTGCGGGTGAGGTCACGTGTCCTGACTACCACATCCGCTGACGGTGCGGCTTGACACGATCGGACCACTGACCTATCTTTGGGAATTACCACGGAGAGTTGCAAAATAGAATCTCTCCTCCACCCGAAAGCGACACTCCATGCAAAGACGCACGCGACTCGTCCTCGCCCCTCTGGCGGCGGGCGCCCTCCTCGGCCTTGCTCTCACGGCCTGCACGCCCGGCGCGACCACGACCGGCGCCGGCGCCGCCCCCGACGCCAGCACCGAGCTGACGACCGACGACATCACGCTCACCCTGATGTCCACGCCGGAATCCGGTGCGGCCACCGAAGCGACGATCGCTGCGTTCGAGACCGAGCATCCCAACATCACCATCGAGTACTCGCAGACCAACTACGAGGACTACAACCAGAGCGTCAATCTCAACCTCTCCAGCGATCAGTCGCCCGACATCGTGCTCCTGAACGCGGTCGCCAACACGGTCAAGAACAAGCTCGTCCTGCCGCTCGACGACTACGCCGACCTCTACGGCTGGAATGACTTCTTCCCCGCCAACCAGCTCAACCAGTGGCGCGTCGCCGATAACGGGACGACCCTCGGCGATGGGGGAGCGCTCTACGCGGCCCCCGCCGGGTTCTCGCTCGTCGGCACCTATTACAACAAGGCGATCGCCGCCGAACTGGGCATCGACGCGCCGACGTCGCTGACCGAGTTCGAGGCGGCTCTGAAGACCGCGAACGCGGCCGGCGCGCTTCCGGTGCAGGTCGGAAACGCCGAGGGGCACGCCGCCTTCGTCGTCCAGCTGCTGGGACAGGGCGCGTCGGGAGCCGACACGGCCAATGCCTGGGCCTTCGGGCATGCGGGTGCGACCTTCGACACCGAGGCGAACCACGATGCCGCACAGACTCTCGCGGACTGGCAGACGGCCGGCTACCTGGGCGACCCGACGACCGTGAACGGCACCGACCTCCAGGGCGCGGTGGACAACTTCATCGGCGGCAAGGGCCTCTTCCTGGTGGACGGCATCTGGGATGCCGGCAAGATCGGTGAGGGTTTGGGCGATGACGCTGGTTTCCTCCCGTTCCCGGGTGAGAACATCACCGGGATCGGCACGTCGGTCGCCTATGCGATCTCGACGCAGAGCGAGCACCCGAACGAGGCCGCGGCCTTCCTCGACTTCCTCCGCTCGCCGGAGGCGAGTGAGCAGCAGTTCGCGCAGGGGTTCATGCCCGACGACCCAACGGTCGCCGTCGCAGAGGAAGGGACCCTCCAGGGCGACATCGTCGCCGCCTGGGCGGAGATCGCCGAAGCCGACGGTCTCGTCGCATTCAACAACAACGCGACAGCGACGATGAACGATGCCCTCAAGGCGGGCACGCAGCAGCTCATCGCCGGGCAGATGTCGGTGGGCGACTTCATCGCTTCGATCCAGGCCGACTGGGCCGCAGCGCACGCCGGCTGATCCATGACCGAACCGCTGACCCGCACACGGGGGGAGTCCGGTCGTGTGACCGGCTCCTCCCGGCGGACGCGACGGGGCTGGAGCTCACTGCTCTACCTGGTTCCCGCCTTCGTCTTCTACGGGACCTTCACGATCGCGCCGTGGGTCCAGAGCGTCTGGCTCTCCTTCTGGGAGTGGGACGGCATCGGGGCCGCGACCTGGGCCGGGTTCGAGAACTACATCAAGGTCGCCACCGACGAGCGGCTCGTCGTGGCACTGCGCAACGGTCTCGGCTTCATCGTGTTCTACACGGTCTTCCCGGTCATCCTCGGGCTTCTCGTCGCCGCGGTGATCGCGGCGCGTCCGCGCCGCGGATCGGGATTCGTGCGGACGGTGCTCTTCCTTCCGCAGATCCTGCCTCTCGTCGCCGTCGGCGTCGTGTGGCGCTACCTGTATGCGGCAGACGGGCCCATCAATCAGGTGCTGCGTGCTGTGGGGTTGGGAGATGTGGCCAGGGCGTGGCTCGGCGACTTCACCTGGGCGTATCCCGCGGTCGGCGTGATCGGCACCTGGGTGACGACCGGACTGTGCATGATGCTCCTGCTCGCCGGCATCCAGAAGATCGATCCCTCGCTCTACGAAGCCGCACGTCTCGACCGCTGCGGCCCGGTGCGCCAGTTCTGGCATGTCACGGTTCCCGGGGTGCGGGCGGAGATCGTCGTGGCCGTCACCGTCACCCTCATCTCCGCACTCGCGAGCTTCGACATCGTCTACGTGACGACCGGAGGCGGTCCCGGCTACCAGACCATCGTCCCCGGCGTGCTGATCTACAAGCTCGTCTTCACCTCGAACGAAGTCGGGCTCGCATGTGCGCTGGCCACCGTGCTGAGCGCGATCATCCTCGTCTTCGTCGCCGTGATCGGCCGAATCGGAAGGCGAGGCGCATGAGATCCGCCGGCTCCCGCATCCTGTCCGCTGCGTTCCTTCTGGTCGCAGTGCTCAGCGTCATCGTGCCTTTCTTCGCGCTCGTCTCGGCTGCGCTGCAGCCGGCCGACACCCTGGCGCCGACGCTCACCTGGCCGACCGATCCGCAATGGAGCAACTTCGCGACGGCGTGGAGCATGGCCGGATTCGGTTCGCTGCTCGCCTCCAGCGCGATCATCGCCCTCGTCGTCGTGCCTGTCTCCGTGGTCTGCGCCACGCTCGCCGGCTACGCGATGGGCACGATGCGGATGCCGGCGAAGGGGTTCCTCTTCGCGTTCTTTCTGGCGGGACTCACGCTCCCCTACGAGGCGATCGTCATCCCGCTCTACTTCGCCATGCGATCGACGGGTCTGATCGACACCTACTGGGCGGTCATCCTCCCGCTGGCGGGCGCGTTCATGCCCTTCGGGATCTTCTGGATGCGCACGCACTTCGAGTCCGTCCCGACGGAGTTGATCGAAGCCGCCCAACTCGACGGCGCCGGCCGGTTCCGCACGCTGGTGCAGATCCTCGTTCCGGGGGCCAAGCCCGCGATCATCACCTACGCCCTGCTGACGTTCATGTGGGCGTGGAACCAGTTCCTGCTCGCGCTCATCCTCATCCGTGATCCCTCCCGGCGCACGGCACCGTCCGGTCTGGGGACGTTCGTGCAGCAGTACGGCGAGAACATCCCCCTCCTGGCGGCAGGAACGATCATCGTGATCGCTCCGATCGTGATCCTCTACTTCATCTTCCAGCGCAAGTTCGTCGCCGGCCTCGTCCAAGGAGCACTCAAATGACCCTCTCGAATCCCGTCCGCCTCGCTGTGATCGGGGCCGGATCGCGGGGGACCGGCTATGCGCGGCGCGCGGTGGCACAGGGCGCGGCCATCACGGCGGTCGTCGAGCCCGACCGATCGCGACGAGACGCCTTCCTGGCCGAGTTCGCCGGGCAGCGGATCGAGTGCTTCGCGACGTGGGAGGACATCGTCGCGCAAGGCGAGCGAGTCGCCGACGCGGCAGTCGTGTCCACTCCCGATCGTCTGCATGCCGACCCCGCGATCGGTCTCGCCAGCGCCGGCTATCACCTGTTGTTGGAGAAGCCGATCGCGCCGACCGAGGAGGAGTCCGCCCGAATCGTCGAGGCCGCCGAATCCGCGGGTGTCATGCTCGCGGTGTGTCACGTGATGCGGTACTCGGGCTATTCGCGCACGCTCAAGCGGCTGCTGGACGACGGTGTGATCGGTCGTCTGGTCTCTGTCGAGCATCTGGAGCCGATCGGGTGGTGGCACTTCGCTCACTCCTACGTCCGCGGGAACTGGGCGCGAGAGGCCGATTCCGGTCCGATGCTGCTCACCAAGAGCAGTCATGACATCGATTGGCTGTCCTACATCATCGGTCTCCCGGCGGAACGCGTCTCTTCTTTCGGGAGCCTGCTGCACTTCCGGCCGGAGAGCAAGCCCGTCGGCGCCACCGACCGCTGCCTCGACTGCCCGCTGCAGAACACCTGCGCGTACTCCGCGACACGGATCTATCGCGGCTTCCTCGGCGACGAGACATTCGAGCGCTGGCCGCTCGCCGTGCTGACGACGGACGTCTCCGCGGAGGGCGTGGACCGCGCGCTACGCGAAGGTCCGTACGGACGCTGCGTCTTCGACGGTCAGAACGACGTCGTGGATCACCAGGTCGTCAACATCGAGTACCAGGGCGGAGTGACGGCATCCTTCACCGTCACGGCGTTCACAGAACTCGACTTCCGCAAAACGCGTCTGTTCGGGACCGACGGCAGCATCGAGGGCGACGGACGTGGTTTCGTGGTGCACGATTTCGCTCGGGACGAGAAGTACGACGTCGTCCCCGAGTCCCGAGGCAACGCGAGCGCGGCCGACGGGCATGGGGGCGCGGATGACGCACTCGTCGAGGCGTTCCTCGAGGCGGTGCGCACCGGCGACCGTTCCGGCCTGTTGTCCGGACCACAGGAGAGCCTGGCGACGCACCGGATCGTCTGGCTCGCTGAGGAGGCGCGGAGGAGCAACGCCGTGGTGCCCATCCCTGCTCCTCTGCACTGACGAGAGATTGGCCGCGTAGCTCAGGGGTCTTGCGCGATACCGAGAACCGGGGATACTCTCTGCCTAACTAATAGTCGTTAGGCAATCATGACCCGAGCAACGATCCTCGCCGAGGCCCGCACGATCTTCGCGCGCCAGGGCTACGCCGAGGCGAGCCTGCGCGAGATCGCCGAGGCCGTCGGCATCAAGACGCCCTCCCTCTACGCGCACTTCTCCAGCAAGGAGGCGCTGTACCAGGCGGTGTACGCCGAGGTCGCCATCGAGCACACGGCGTTCTTCGACGATCTGGCTCGCAGCAGCGGCGAACTCGAGCCACTGGCCCGCCTGCGCCACCTGCTCGGCGGCATCGAGGCGTACTACCGCGACCGCCCCGACCTGGCCGAGTTCAGTCTGCGCGCCGCCGTCACGGAGTACGGCCCGGCCGGCCGGCAGCTGCGCGAGATCTTCCTCGACTCGGAATCGAAGCTCGCCGCCGCCGTGCGCCAGACCTACGACGACGGCGTCGCCTCCGGAAGCTTCATCGACGGAGACGCCGACGGTTTCATCGCGCTCGTCTTCGTCTTCATGGACGGCCTCTTCCTGCAGCTCACGCACTACGCACCCGAAGTGTACGGCGAGCGCTTCGAGCAGGCCTGGCGTCACCTCGCCACGATCCTCTCCCGCTGAACAAGCCCGCCCTGCGGGGCCCTCCGCATCTTGGGAACCCGAATCCCGCGGACGGCCCCGCACGGCTACTCCTGAAAGAGCAGATGATGACCACCACCGACTACGAGCACGGCGTCGTGCCCCAGGACCAGCGCAAGAGCTGGCTGTCGATCGCGACTGTCTGGATCGCGATAGGCATCGATCTCTCCGGCGCCTTCCTGGGTGTCGCACTGGCCTCCGGCATGGCGTTCTGGCCCGCGATCGCCGCCACCGTGCTGGGCTCGCTCCTGCTGGGGCTGCTCGCCATGGGGTGCGCCTACGTCGGCGCGTCGACAGGGCTCAGCAGCGCCATGATCTCGAGGGCGGTCTTCGGGAAGGTCGGCGGCGCGATCCTCGCCCTCGCCATCTCCGTCAGCCTGATCGGCTGGTTCGCCGTGCAGGCCGGATTCTTCGGCGCGAACGCACAGATCGCGTTCGCCGAGTTCACCGGCATCGATGTCCCCGTGCAGATCTTCACGGGCGTCGGCGCCGTCCTCATGGCGCTCACCGCGTTCTGGGGCTACCGCGCCATCAACCGTCTGAGCGCCCTGGCCGTGCCGCTGCTCCTCCTGCTCCTGCTGGTCGGGGTCATCGTCGCGTTCGCCGTGAACGGGGCGTCCGGGCTCGACGCTCCCGTCGAGCAGACGATCACGTTCGGCGGCGCCGTCTCGCTCGTCATGGGCATCTTCATCCTGGGCGTGGTGCTCGCACCCGACATGGCCCGCTGGGCCCGCACGCCGAAGCAGGCGATGATCGCCGGTTTCGTCGGATTCTTCTTCGGCAACTCGATCATCATCGTCGTCTCGATCCTGCTGGCGCGGATCATGGACGGCACCGAGCTCATGGCCATCTTCTTCGCGCTCGGTCTCGGCGGCGTCGCCGTGGTCGTGCTGATCCTCGCGCAGTGGACGACCAACACCACGAACCTCTACTCGGCCGGGCTCTCGTTCGCCGCGATCAGCAAGCGGTTCGACCGCCGCATGGTCACCGCCGTGCTCGGCGTCATCGGCATCATCATCGGAGTGATCGGCGCCGCCGACTACTTCGTGCCCTTCATCCTCGTGATCGGCATCATCATCGCGCCGTACGGCGGCGTCTACCTCGCGGCGTTCTTCACCGGCCGCCGCGGTCCGCGCTGGGCGCACGGAGCCGCGGTCCCCACGGCCGACGGCTGGTCGATCGCGGCCTGGGTGGTCGGCATCCTCGTGGCGGTGGCCACGACGAATCCCGCCGACGGGCCGGGCTTCGGGTGGTTCACCCTCACCACGATCTCCGCACTCGACGGTCTGATCGTCGGCTTCCTCGTCTACCTCGCGCTGGTGCCGCTGCGTCGCAAGGTGGAGCCGGATGCCGCGGCATCCGCTCCCGCCTCGGCGGAGCCCTCGCGTCTCGACGACCCCGCTCGCCTCGACGATGGAGTGAGCGCATGACCGGCGCGCAGCTGACAGAGGCGGACATCGACGAGATCGCCCTCGGCGCCGCGGTGCTGGGTACGGGTGGCGGCGGAGATCCGCACGTCGGCTCGCTGATGGCGAAGCGCCTCATCCGCCTGCACGGTCCGGTCGCGCTGCGAGGGGTCGACGACCTGACCGACGACGACTTCGTCATCCCGATCGGCGGCATCGGCGCCCCCTCGGTGAGCGTCGAACGCATCCAGGCCGAATCCGAGCTGCTCGCGGCTCTCGCCGCCATCGAGCGCGCGGTCGGTCGCCGCCCCACGGCGGTGATGCCGATCGAGGTCGGCGGCGGCAACTCCATGATCCCGATCGCCACGGCCGCCCTCGCGGGGCTCCCCGTGGTCGACGGCGACGCCATGGGCCGAGCCTTCCCCGAGGCGCAGATGGTGACCTTCCACCTCGCGGGCTACGGCCCCGGTGCCACCGTGATGGTCGACCACCACGGCAACGAGGTCGTCAGCCGTCCCGTCGACGGCGCGTGGTCGGAGCGCATCGCCCGCGCCGTGACCGTCGAGATGGGCGGCGGGGCGACGATGATCGACTACGCCTACGGTGGCGACGTCGTGCGCGAGTGTGCGATCCCCGGCACACTCACCCTGGCGAAGCGCATCGGGCGCATCCTGCGCGGACGGGATGCCGCCGGCAGAGAGCTCCGCGATGACGAGCGCATCGACGCCCTGTGCGCCGACCTCGACGCGGTGCGCCTGTTCGAGGGCAAGGTCGCCGACCTGCAGCGGGCGGTCGACGGTGGCTTCACCCGCGGGGCGGCCGAGCTCGATGGTGTCGGAGCCGACCGGGGGAGCGCGTTCCGCCTCGACTTCCAGAACGAGATGCTGCTGGCCCGCCGTGATGGAGCGCTCGCCGCGGTGACGCCCGACCTCATCTCTGTGCTCGACCTCGCCACCGGGATGCCGATCACGACAGAGTCGCTCCGCTACGGCGCGCGCGTCGCGGTGATCGCGATCCCCTGTCATGAGAAGTGGCGCACGCCGATGGGGCTCCTCACGGCGGGGCCCGCGCACTTCGGGTACGACGTCGACTGGGTCCCCGTCGAAGACATCCCGCGCGAGCGCCGTGCGCTTCCGGACAGCGCGCGGACCACCGAGGGGAAGGCTGCCTGATGGCCGGTTACCGTATCGGGATCGATGTCGGGGGAACGAACACGGATGCCGTGATCCTCGACGACCGTCTCGCCGTCGTGGCCTCCGTGAAGCGGCCCACGACGCGCGACACCGGAGACGGGGTCGCCGATGCGATCGACGCCGTGCTCGCGGCATCCGGTGTCGACCCTGCTCTCGTGTCGCACGCGATGCTCGGCACCACGCACTGCACCAACGCCATTGTCGAGCGCCGCGGGCTGGGGCGCGTCGGCATCCTGCGACTCGGAGCTCCGGCGACGACGGCCGTTCCGCCGCTCGAGGGCTGGCCCGACGACCTGCGGCGCGCGATCGGCGATCATGCGTACCTGCTGCCCGGCGGATTCGAGGTCGACGGCCGCCTGCTGGCGCCGATCGACGAGCAGGCCGTGCGCGAGGCGTGCGATCGCATGCGCGGTGAGGTCGACGCCGTGGCCGTCGTCGGCGTGTTCTCGCCCATCGACGAGAGCCAGGAGGAGCGCGTCGCCGAGATCGTCGCGGACGAACTCGGCCTGCCGGTGTCGCGGTCGGCGCGCATCGGCTCGCTCGGACTTCTGGAGCGTGAGAACGCGACCGTCCTCAACGCGGCCCTGATGCAGACGCTGACGCAGATGGCCCGCGGCTTCGTCGCCGCGCTTCGTGCTCGGGGTATCCCGGCGACCCCGTACTTCGGTCAGAACGACGGCACGCTCATGCAGCTCGAGTACGCGCTGGAGTTCCCGGTGCTGACGATCGGCTGCGGTCCGACGAACTCCATCCGCGGGGCGGCGCATCTCTCCGGGGCGACCGACGCCCTCGTCGTCGACATCGGCGGCACGACGACCGACATCGGCGTGCTCGTCGACGGTTTCCCGCGGCAGTCCGCGCACGCCGTGGAGATCGGCGGCATCCGCACGAACTTCCGGATGCCCGACGTGCTCTCGGTCGGTCTCGGCGGCGGCACGATCATCCGTCCATCCGGCGACGGGGTGACCGTCGGGCCCGACAGCGTCGGCTACCGTCTGCCGCAGGAGAGCCTCGCGTTCGGCGGCGCGACCCTCACGGCCACCGACATCGCCCTCGCCTTCGGGGGTGCGGAGATCGCCGGGCTGGCGACGCCGACCGTCGACCCCGAGCGCGGTGCGGCGGCATGGACCGCGATGCGCGCGATCCTCGAGGACTCGATCGACCGGATGAAGCCGAACGCGGCGCCGGTCCCGGTGATCCTCGTCGGTGGCGGAGGGATCATCGCTCCGGCCGAGCTCGACGGGGTGTCCTCGCTGATCCGACCGGACCACTTCGGTGCGGCGAACGCCGTCGGAGCCGCGCTCGGCGAGGTCGCGGGTCAGATCGAGAAGATCTACCGCGCCGATCCTTCGGACCGTCGTGCGTCCCGAGCGGATGCCGCGGCCGAGGCGACCGACCGGGCCCGGCTCGCCGGTGCCGACCCCGACACGATCGAGGTGGTGGCGGTCGAGGAGCTCCCCGTCGCCTACTCCGACGGCACCGCGGTGCTCATCCGCGCGAGAGCGGTGGGGCGACTGGCGGCGTGATCGCGGAGGCGCACCAGCGGAGCGCCTCGATCTCGTGATCGCGCAGCCAGTGGCCGCCACCGGGCACGATCTGCAGCTCGGCGTGCGGGAGCAGTGCGAGCCATGCCTCGCCGTGCGACACGGGAACGAGCACATCGGCCCCGCCGTAGACGAGCCTGGTGGGCGCCAGGACGGCGGCGGGGTCGAACGCCCAGGGGCGGGCGAACAGCGCGAGGTCGTCGTCGACCCAGCCGTCGATGCCGTGTGCAGCCCATTCGGTCGCCTCGACGGCTTCCTCATGCTGCACCTGATCACGGCCGAGCACTTCGCGATCGCTGGGCGGCAATCTTTCGAACCAGTCGGCCAGCGCGTCCGTGCCGTCTCCGAGCGAGGTCAGATGCGCCCACAGCGCGATCTCGCCTCGGCGCGCGGCATCGATCTCGGCGACGGTCTCGGCCACCATCCCGGTCGCCGCATCGAACCCGAACATGGCAGGGCCGAGACCGACGTCGACGCACAGGGCGCTCACCCTCTCCGGCAGGAGGGCTGCCGTCGCAACCGCGTGCGGCCCTCCACCCGAGGTGCCCTTCACCGCGAACCGCTCCGCGCCGCAAACGTCGGCGATGCTCCTGCTCCACTCAGCGGCATCGGCGACGGTGCGCCCCGGGACGCTGTCTGATCCGCCGTAGCCGGGTCGATCGTAGGAGCAGAGCCTCACCCCGGCGGCCGTCGGCCCCATCCACCCTCCGGGCACCGCGACCGAACTGCTCGGCGTCCCGTGATGGAAAACGACGAGAGGCCCATCCGGGTCGCCCCATTCGCGCACGCGGATCGAGCCGGCTGAGGTCTGCAGATCGAACTGCCGATTCCACGGCGACGCGGTCATGCGAACTCCAGCACGTCGCGCGGAAGCGTGGAGAGGAACCGCGGACCCGTCTCCTCGAACACGACGGTGTCGACGAGGATCAGCGAGGTCCACGACTCGAAGTTGGTGACGAGGCCCGCCTCGATGACGTCGTCCCTCTCGTCGTCCATCCCCCAGGTGAATTCCCCGACGAAGTCGGTGGGAGCGACGGAGAGTCCGAGTTCGTACGCGGCCGAGCCGGCGCCGGGCGCCCCGCTCTCGGCGAAGTAGGTGCGCAGCGCATCGATCAACTGCTGCCACGGCGCACCGACCACGCCGTGCTGCTGCACGACGTCGTAGGCTCCCGCGGCGATGGCCACCTGGCGGCGGCTCTCATCGGAGACCCGCCCGAACATCAGGGGGCGGGTGGCCCTGGCGTGGTAGCCGTCGACCGACGAGGCGACATCGGGATGCACCACCGGCCCCGATCCCAGGAGTGCGCGGCCGCTGAGGCGGTGCAGTGCGGAGACCGACGATCCGGCGGCGACGGTCTCGTGCAGCGCCGCGGGCTCGCCACCCGCGCGCACCATTCCCAGGGAGTAGATGCCCCACGCCTCGAGCTCGGAGGTCTCGGGAGTCGCCTCCGCGAGGATCGCGCGGACTCCGGCATCGGCCGCGGCCTGCGCCTGTTCGATCTTGCGGATCTCGGCGGGGCTCTTCAGACGCCGGATGCCGCGGAAGGGCACGGTGACGTCGACGATGCGGCATCCGAGCTCCTCGAGCATGGCGTCGACGACGTCGGCGACCGCGGGGCTCGGGATGCAGCTCCACCGCTCCATCCCGACGCGGGAGCCGGCCCACGGTCGGAGCTGGTCGGCGAGGAAGCTCACGTAGTCGTCGAGCGACGCCTCGTGCATCTCCGACGACGAGGGGAGTGTGCGCACGTCATCGAGCACGGTCGCGGTCCGCGCGAGCTCGTCGTGGTAGCCGGCATCGATGATGAACGGGCTGCCCTCCTCGACATGCACCACGATGCACTGCGCCGGTGGCATCGACGTCGACGTGTGCTGCCGATACCAGCGCACGCGATAGCCGGTGAGCCAGGCCATGGTGTCGGGGGCGGTGAGGATGGCGACCGTGACGTCGGCGTCGGCCATCGCGCGCCGCATGCGCTGCAGGCGGTCGGCGTACTCTTCTCGCGTGAAGGGCAGATCTGCGTCGTTGCTCATCCGACCATCGTCACCGGTTTACCGCGTCGAGTGAGTGCGACGCCCGTCGCATTTCTGATCACGGAATTCCGCATCCGTCGAAACCACGGAGCGCTGCGATCGGATTGACTCTCGACAACCCGAAGCCGCGTTGCGGCATCCCTGCCCCCATGGAGACGCCATGACCGTCAGCAGCCCACCCGAAGCCCCGCCCGGGCGCACCTTCTTCGGCCTTCCACGCACGCTGTACCCCGTCGCGGGTTTCGCCGGATTCGATGCCCTCGCCTTCTACGGCATGCAGACGATCCTGGTCTACTACGTCTATTTCGCCGCGAGTGAAGGGGGCCTGGAGCTCTCGCCCTCGGTCGCGATCGCCATCGTGTCGACCTACAGTGCCGCGACCTTCCTCGCGACGATCTTCATGGGCTGGCTCGCCGACAACGTGCTCGGCGCCGGCCGCGGGCTGCGGTGGGGCGCGGTGCTCGCGCTCGCCGGTTATCTGGTGCTGGCTTTCGTGCCGGGCGAGCTGGGGCTCGCGATCGGCCTCATCGCCATCGCGTTCGGGGCAGCCTCGATGTGGGTGAGCGAAGGCGCCGTGATCGGGGGCACCCTCAACGCGCACGAATCGAAGCGGGAGTCCGGCTTCACCGTCTATTACCTCGGCAGCGCGGGCGGCGCGCTCGTCGGCATCACGTTGACCGGAGTGGTCCAGGCCGAGTTCGGCTTCCGGATCGGCTTCTTCGCCTCCGCCGTCGCGATCCTGATCGGGCTGCTGATCTACCTGCCCTTCCGGCGCTCGACCGAGGCGACAGCACCGGTCGTCTCGGGGGACGGCGTCCACGGCTGGGCGCTCGCCTGGCCCATCCTCGCGGCGGCCGTCTCGGTCGCCGCCGTCATCGGCACCGTCGCGGCGGGAATCAACCCGGCGACGGTCGTGGGCTTGGGGGCGTTCGTCCTCGCCGTCGGCATGTTCGTCAAGCTGTTCACCGGGGCGGATCTGGATCGCGAACACAAACGGCGCGTGCTGCGGTACCTGCCCTTCTTCGGCGCGACCGCCGTGTTCGCGATGCTGTACCAGCAGCTCTACACGACCGTGGCGATCCATTCCGAGGCCAGCACCGATCGGGTCATCTTCGGAGTCGAGCTCCCACCATCGACCGTGCTCGGCATCGCGCCGCTGTGCACCATCATCTTCGCCCCGATCCTCGCCGCCGTATGGGGGGCATTGGGGGAACGCCAGCCGTCCCTCGCCGTCAAGTTCGCCGTGGCCTTTGCCGGCTGCGCGCTCGCGATGGGATGGCTCGCCGTCGCCTCCGGCTCCGGCGAGCTGACGCCCATCATCGTGCTCGTCTTCATCGTCTTCGTGTTCGGCGCCTCGGATGTCGTGGTCTCACCCTCCGGTCTCTCGCTGGCGAGCGCCGTGGCACCCGCAGGATTCGAGACGCGCATGCTGTCCGTGCACTATCTCGCCGCCGCCATGGGCATCGCCGCGGCCGGCATCGCGGGTGACGGGTTCGTCCCCGGCGAGAACGAGACCGGCTACTTCGCCGTCTTCGCCGTCGTCGGGGTCGTCGTCGCCGTAACCATGATCGTCGTGCGGCTCGCCTTCGGCAGGCGTCTCGTCACCACACAAGAAGGAGAGGTCGTCTGATGACCGCTGCACCGCTCGCCACCAGGACCATTCGTGCCGGCGCCGTCGCCGACGTGCTCACCGGTGAGGTTCTCACCGACCACGCCATCGTGATCGACGGCGAGCGTATCGCCGCGGTCGAGCCGTGGTCGTCGGCGCGACACGGGGGTGGCGATGAGGTACTCGATCTCCGCGACCACCTCGTCGCGCCGGGACTGATCGACCTGCACACGCACCTCATCGGAGAACTCGAGCGCGGCAGCTACAGCCCGTACCTGACGGGATCGCCCGCCCGCGATGCGCTGCTCGGAGTTCGGAACGCACGGGCCACCCTGCGGGCCGGGTTCACCACCGTGCGCGATGTGGGCAGCTTCCGCGCCTTCGTCGACGTCGACCTCCGCGACGCGATCGACTCCGGCATCTGCGAGGGTCCGCGCATGGTGTGCGCGGGAGCGTACGTCACCTGCTCATCAGGTGGCGGCGAGATCACCGATCTCGCTCTCGACATCGAGCTCCCGCAGGCGTACCGCTTCGGCGTGGCCGATTCCGTCGACGAAGTGCGGTCGGCTGTGCGTCGCATCGCACACCGTGGCGCGGACGTGATCAAGATCATCGCGACGGGCGCGGTGTACGCCACCGGCACCATTCCCGGCGCGCCCGAATACACCGAGGCCGAGCTGAGGGCCTGCGTCGAGGAGGCGGCTCTGAACGGGCTCTTCGTCGCGGCGCATGCGCACGGCGAGGAAGGAGCACTGCGAGCGATCCGCGCCGGAGTCCGCACCATCGAGCACGGCACTCTTCTGGGAGACGCCGCGATGTCGGCGATGCTCGAGCACGGCACCTATTACGTGCCGACGACGTACCTGCTGCAGTGGGTCGAAGAGCACGGTGAACGGGAGGACTACCCGTCCGGCGTGCTCGAGAAGACGCAGACCGTCGGCGCATCGGCGCGCGCAGCCGTCCGACTCGCGATCGAGGCGGGCGTGCGGATCGCCTACGGGACGGATGCCATCGTCTTCCCGCACGGTCGCAATGCCGGACAGCTGGCCGAGTTCGTCGAGTGGGGGATGACGCCCATGCAGGCACTCCAGTCCGCGACCACGGTCGCGGCCGACTGCCTCGGGCGATCCGCCGACATCGGGGCGATCGCTCCCGGCCGATTCGCCGACCTCGTCGCCGTCCGCGGTGCGCATCTCGACCGGATCGAGCGCTTCTGCGATGTCGCGGCGGTGCTCAAGGGTGGGGCGCTCGTCGTGTGACGCCGGCGGAGGAGGGCCGCGGCGTAGGATCGGAGGCGTCTCGCCGGTCAGGTAGCGGAGGCCCGATGTTCGACACCGTGCAGGAGACCGTCGATCGGCTGGCGATGTCGCTGCGCCGATCCGTGGTGCTCGAGGACCCCGAGTGGGTCCTCCTGGCGAGCAGCGCGCACTACGACGATCTCGACCCGGCGAGGCTGGAGACCCTCACGTCCCGGCGACCGACCGAGGCCCTCGGTGCCGAGCTGAGGGCGCGACGGCTGCACGCGCAGCTCGTGCCCCGCGTGCTCGAAGCCGATCCGGCGTGGGGGCTCGAGCATCCGCGCCTCGTCCTGACGCTGCGGTCCCGGTACGGCGTGCTCGGATTCCTCTGGATCACCCTCGTCGCCCCGCTCACGCCCGGCGAGGCCCAGCTCGTCATCGAGACCGCCGAGACGCTCCGCGCCCTGCTGGTCAACATCTCGCAGTCGATCGAGGCCGTGAACGCCGAGGTCGAGTCCGAGATGCTCGGCCTGCTCACCCCGGACGCGGTGAGTCGAGGTCGCGCGGCTGACGAGCTCGTCGACCTCGGCATGTTCACCCGGTCGCGCCGATTCGTGGCGATGTGCCTTTCGCTCGATGCCGAATGGTCCCCCTGGGGCGGTCCGCCACCCCGCGAGGTGATCTCGCACGCCCTGCTCCGCGCGATCACGACGCCGATGATCGATGCCTACAGTTTCGTGCCGACGATGCCCGAGACGCTGCTCCTGATCGGCTTCCGCAACGAGCCGACCCTCGAGGCCATCCAGAGCGTGGTGGCGGCCGTCATCCGGGAGACCGATGCGGCCGACGTGCAGGAGCCGCTCGGTGCCGTGCTCGGCGTCGGGGCGTCGGTGGATGCGCTCGCCGACGTGTGGGAGTCCTACGAGCAGGCCCTGGTCGCGGTGCGGGTGGCACGGTCGCGGGGGAGCAGATCGGCGTCCTGGGGGGCGGATCCGATCGCCGCGTCGACGGCGGTCCTGCTTGCGGACGAACCTCCTCCGCACCTCCTCCCCGAGCCGCTCCGCCGACTCGCCGAAGCTCCGCCGGAGACCATCGCGCTGTTCGAGGCCTACCTGGCCCATGGAGCTCGCGTCGCCGAGATGGCCGACCACCTCGGCGTACATCGGGCGACCGTGCACTACCGCCTGCGTCGCGCAGCCGAAACGATCGGGATCGACATCGAAGACGAAGCCGCCCGCTTCGTGGTCGGAGCGTGGCTGCGTCAGCGATGGTTCCGCATCTGACCGGATGCCGTGCGAACGGGCTCCTCGGCCACCGCTGTCAACCCCGTCGCCCTTCCTCGTCGCTGCCTGCTGAATGGAGGGACACGAACGACGAGCAGTGAGGAGCATCACATGGTGCAGATCATCGAGACCATCGACGTCGACGTTCCCGTCAACGTCGCCTACAACCAGTGGACCCAGTTCGAGAACTTCCCGAAGTTCCTCGACGAGGTCGAGTCGATCACGCAGACCGGCGACACCCACACCCACTGGAAGGTCAAGGTCGGCGGCATCGAGCGCGAGTTCGACGCCGAGATCACCGAGCAGCACCCCGACGAGCGCGTCGCATGGACGAGCACCGGGGGCGAGACGGAGCACGCCGGAGCCGTGACGTTCCACAAGCTCACCGAGACGTCCACGCGTGTCACGGTGCAGATCGACTGGGAGCCCGAGGGGCTTCTCGAGAAGCTCGGCTCCCTCGTCGGAGCCGGCTCGCACGCGGTCAAGAAGGACCTGAAGAACTTCAAGGAGTTCATCGAGAGCCGAGGCGCCGAGACCGGTGCCTGGCGCGGTGACGTGAAGGCCTGACCGCCTTGGCGGGCTCGGGGCCCGGATGCAGCTTCCCGCTGCATCCGGGCCCCTTTCTGTGCGCATCTAGGCATCGGCATCCGAAAGATAGGGCATCCGCCCGATCCGCCCGGTGCACCTCAGAGCGGAGTGTAGGGATACAGCGAACCGCCGAGGAGAAATCATGTTCGAGCACCCGTATCTCAGCCACCAGGTCACCACCTTCGAGCAGGAGCAGGTCGTGCGCGCCGCCGAGCGGCGTCGCTTCCTTCAGGAGCACGCCGATCAGATCGTGCCGCGTCCGGCGGGAGCGATGCGTCGGATGCTGCGCCGGATCGTCGGCGGTCGAACGGATGCCGCGTCGCGCTCGGCCCTGCCGGCCACGCCGAGCGCGCGGACGGGAAACGTGCGCGCCCCGAAGGCGAGCACCGTCGACGACTGCGTCCGAGTCGGATGCGAGCCGGCGACCGCGACAGCCCGATGACGTTCCCGGCCGACCTCGCCGCGAGCGGAACCCCACGGTCTCTGCCGGAAGCAGAGGCGACCCCGGATGTCCCCGGGGAGTGGGACGATGTTCCCATGCCTTCGTCCGCTCCGAGCGTCGTGATGGTCGGCCGCGACGCCGACCTGGCCGAGGTGCGCCGCCTGTTCGACGTCGCACGCGACGGCGTCCCCGCCGCCCTCCTGGTCGAGGGAGAGGCCGGAATCGGCAAGTCGCGGCTGCTCCGGGAGTTCGGCGCCGAGATCGACCGCACATCCGACGTGCACGTCGGATGGTGCCTCGACCTCGGCGCATCGCGCACGCCGTACGGGCCCCTCACCGGCATCCTCCGGTCGATCGTGACCCGCATGGGGATCGAGCGCGTCCGCGAGTCGGTCGGCGTCGGCGCCGATGCGCTCGGGATGCTGCTCCCCGAGCTGGCATCCGGTCCGACCGAGCGTGAGCGCACCAGTCCGGAGCGTCTCCGGGACGCGATCGCCTCACTCATCGAGGCGGCATCGGAGGCCGCTCCCCAGGTGCTCGTCGTGGAAGACCTGCACTGGGCCGACGAGTCCACTCTCGCCATCCTCTCCTTCCTGCTTCGCGCCCTCAGCCGCGGTCGCATCCTGTTGCTGATCACGTGCCGCACCGACGACGTGCGCCGCGGCGATGCGGTGAGCCGCTTCATCGGCGAGGCCACTCGCTCGCGACTGCTCGAACGGCTCCCTCTGTCCCGGCTCGACGGAGACGCCACGCGGCTGCTCGCCGAGCAGCTCACCGGGCGCGTGATCAGCGAGAGCGCTCTCGATCGCATGCAGGAGCGCGCAGAAGGCGTGCCGTTCTTCATCGAGGAGCTGGCCTGCTGCTCGGATGGACCCCTGCCTGAGAGTCTCCGAGACCTTCTGCTCGCCCGGTTCGACAGGCTCGGAGACGACGCGCGCCATATCGTGCAGGTCGTGTCCGGAGCGGAGCGTCCGCTGACGCATCCGCTGGTCATCCGCCTGGTCGATCTGCCCGAGCAGCGTCTCGACGAGGCGATGCGCGAGGCGATGCGCAGCGGCATCCTCGTCGTCGTCGACGATGACTACCGTTTCCGGCACGCGCTGCTGCGCGAGGCCGTGCACGACGATCTGCTCCCGGGGGAGCGCGCGCGGCTGCACCGCGCCTATGCCGAGTCGCTCGAAGCCGAGTGCGCGGGCACCGACAGCGGCGACGCCGCGGCCCTGGCGTATCACTGGCAGCTCGCGCAGGACGACCGTCGCGCTCTCATCGCCGCGGCGCACGCGATGCGCCACGCGAAGGCGCGCTACGCCTTCGCGAGCGCCGCCCGCTTCGGGGAACTGGTCCTGGAGCTGTGGCCGCAGGTGCCGGATGCACCGGATGCCGCGGGCATCGAGCGCCTCGACCTCCTGCTGATGCTCGGGTCGGTCCTCCGCAACGCGGGCGATGGTGAGCGTGCGCTCTCGGTCGTCAACCTGGCGCTCGGCGAGCTCGATCCGATGACCGTCGACCAGCGCCTGCACGCGCGCCTGCTGCGCGACAAGGCGTATTACACGATGAACCTGGGGCGCCCCGGATCCATCCCTCTGCTGCAGGAGTCGCTGGCCGTGCTCGGCGATCGCGCGGACGATGACCGGCTTCGAGCGACGATCCTGAACACACTCGCGAGCCGGCATATGATCGCCGGTCACCTCGATCTGAGCTTCCGGCTCGGTGTCGAGGCCGGCGAGATCGCCCGCCGCGCGGGCTCAGACGACGAGGCGTCGATCGCCGCGAACGTCCGTGGCGCTTCGCTTTCGCATCAGGGCCGCGTCGAGGAGGGGTTCCACGAGTACGAGCTGGCGAGGACTCTCGGCCGTGGATCGACCGCCGAGTTGAAGTACCGGGTGAACTACTCCGACCTGCTCACGCTGCTCGGCCGCTACCGCGAGGCTGTGGAGCTGGCCGAAGAGGGGCTGGCACGCTCGCGCACCTACGGCGTCGAACGGACGTCCGGGTCGGTGATGACCCAGAACATGGCGGTGCCGCTGCTGGAGCTCGGCGAGATCGAGAGGGTCGAGGAGATGCTCACCCGTGAACTCGCTCAGAGCACGCTGCGCGTGTTCCGGATGTACACCACGATGACGCGTGTCCGGGTGCTCTCCTGGCGCGGACGACACGAGGAGGCCGCCGAGCTGCTCCTCGAATCGCTGCCGTCGTTCCGCGAGACAGGGACCGTCGAACGGCAGATCTGGTACGACGTCACCGTGATGCAGGTCTCGGTGGCCGAGAGCGCCGGCGATCTGCGGGGAGCTCTCGACGTGGTCCTCGCGATGCTGGCCGACGAGGGGCCGACGTTGCTCCACCAACGCCGGATCCTGCTGCAGTCCGGATGGATCATCGCCGAGCTGCGCGCGGCCGGCGAAGACGTCGAGGGCGCGGTCGAGACGATCCGTGCGGCGTGGGCGGCCCAGACGGCCGAGCTGCGCGCCACGGCCTGGTCCGACATCCTGCACGCATTCCTGGAGCCCACGCGAGACGGACTCGTCGCCGCGGTCGCGCTCGCCGACGGCGACGACGTGCCGGTGACCTTCCGTGCCGCCGCGCGGCTCGAGCTGGCACGCCTCCGCGTACGCGACGGGGACCGCACCGCGGCCGCCCCGGTGCTCGCCGAGGCCGCCGACATCGCCGAGCGCCTCGGGCACGCGCAGCTGCAGCGGTCCGTCGCGGCCTTCGCCGACGCGGCGGGGCTCAGTACCTCTCCGGCCGCGACGGACGCCGACCTGCTCACCGCCCGGGAACGACAGGTGCTCGAGCTGATCGCCGAGGGACTGAGCAACCGTCAGATCGGCGAGCGGCTGTTCATCAGCGTCAAGACGGTGAGCGTCCACGTGTCGGCCGTGCTGCGCAAGCTCGGTGTCGGCACCCGCACCGAGGCGGCTCTTGCACAGCAGAATCCGACGTTCTCTGCTGCACGTCAGCCAGCCGTGGTACCGTGAGCAAGCGCGCGTGTCGGATGTTCCGATTCCGCGTAGGCCGTGCAAACGGCTAAGTCAAATAGAAAGTAGAAACACATGGCCACTGGCACTGTGAAATGGTTCAACGCGGAAAAGGGCTTCGGCTTCATCGCTCCCGATGACGGCTCGGACGACCTTTTCGCCCACTACTCGGCTATCGCCGGCTCCGGTTTCAAGGAGCTCCGCGAGAACCAGAAGGTCGAATTCGACGCTGAGCGTGGCCCCAAGGGCATGCAGGCGGCGAACATCCGCGCTCTCTGAGCGCGCGCTGACTTCCTGAGCCGGCCGGTCCCTTCGGGGGCCGGCCGGTTTTTCGTCTGTCAGGGGCCGTCTACCACTCCCATTCCATGGTGACCTGACCGGGGCCGAAGTTGAACTCGGCATGCGTCGCGCAGTCCCCGTTCAACATCACCGCATGCGTGGTCGTGCCGCTGGCGGACTCGACGAGGACTCGGCAGCGATGAGGGAGATGCGCGGGGTCGAAGTGCACGTGCAGCAGCACCTCTGCCTGCCGACGCGGCGCGACCAGCGTGAACTCGTACTCCGGCTCCGTGGGGACGTGACCGGTCGACTCTCGCTCCGTGATGGCCAGCTCCCCCTGCTTCAGAGGCGAATGCAGCCGGAGGGTCGCTCGCACGAGATCCTGGTCGAGATCCGCGCTGACGTCGACCAGATTGCAGCCGAGCAGTCCGCGGACGTCGGGCGGGACGGGCTCCGACGGGTTCAGTCCGAAGAAGATCACGGCGTCCCGGGCTCCGTCGCGGCGTGCCTGCCAGAGCGTGCGGTTGACCACACGGCGGACCTTGCTCTCGGCGTCGACGTGGACGCCGACCGAGCCGGAGCGCTCGAACAGTTCGGCGGCAGGCTCCTCCGTGAAGGGGTTCGCTTCGAGTTCCTGAAGGGAGGCGAAGCTCTCGTGCCGATCCGGCCCGACCCGCCGAGAGGGCCCCAGGGTGTCGGCGAGCTGTCCGTCATCGAGGAGCAGGATGGCCTCGAGCTCCCGGATGACATCGAGTGACGTGTCGCGTTCCGGACGCCGGGCACCGGACTGCCACATGGAGATCGTGGAGACGCTGACCTCGTAGCCGCGATCACGGAGGCGCTGCTGGAGTCGGCGCAAGGGGATCCCCCGCGACAGGAGGGCATTGCGGAGGGTCGACGCGAACGCGGTCGATCCGGAGCCGGTGTCGTCCGGCGGCTCAGGGTTCCTGGCGGACATCGTCGATGCTCTCTCCCGCAGTGGTATCCAGTGCAGTGAGCATACCGGGTGCGCGAATACGAACCGTGTGTGTGGGGCAACCCCCCAGCGGCCCCACACACTGCGCCCCAGCGCCGGTCCCCCTCGCGACATCGCGATCTGGCCCGCCGAGTCCCCTGACAAGCCAGTACAACGACGCTAGCAAGGGCCCGTTCACACATCCCGCGCGGCCATGTGTGCAGATCGCGGGTTGGAGGCTTCGGGGAGGTCCGCCCGCCCGAGCGGAGAGGACTGGTGTTCGCAGTCGAGGTCGTCGAGTGTGAACCACTGCTTGGTACATTCGCCCCGCGGTCGGTGTCGGCTCCGAAGCAGCGGCTCGACCACGACCGCACATCGATCCTCGTGGTCGGTGTTTCGGGTGCAGAGGGTGCTTTCGCTCCGTCCCTCACGGACCGAGGTCCTCCCTCGGACCCCTGCACAGAACAGAGGCGGAGCGTTCGCTCCGCCTCTGTTCGCTGCCCGGGGCGACCTGCGTGCCTGCCGGCGCCTCCGCGTCACCGGGACTGAGGCTTGCCTAACTTTCTGTTAGATTAGGCCAGGCTTACCAAAGCCTCGACGCGGATCCCGCGCCGACCCCCCTCATCCCGAACCCGAAGGGAACGCCTGTGCGCACCTCCCGTCTCCTCGCCATCGGCGCCGCGGCCGCGCTCGCCGTCGGCCTCGTCGCGTGCTCGTCCAACGCCCCCGAGTCGACCGCCTCCGCCGGCGGCAACCCGGCATCGGACGATGCGTTCCCCGTCACGGTGGAGCACGTCTACGGCGAGACCACCATCGAGAAGAAGCCCGAGCGCGTCGCGACGATCGCGTGGGCGAACCACGAGGTGCCCCTCGCCCTGGGCATCGTGCCGGTCGGCATGGCCGCAGCCACCTGGGGCGATGACGACGACAACGGCGTGCTGCCGTGGGTCGAGGAGAAGCTCGAGGAGCTGGACGCCGAGACGCCCGTGCTCTTCAACAACGACGACGGCCTCGACTACGAGGCGATCGCCGACACCCGTCCCGACGTGATCCTCGCGGCGTACTCCGGCCTCACCGAGGAGGAGTACGACCAGCTGTCCAAGATCGCTCCGGTCGTCGCCTACCCCGAGGTCGCCTGGGGCACCTCGGTCGAAGACATGATCACCCTGGATGCCACCGCTCTCGGCCTCGCCGACGAGGGGGAGGCGCTGATCGAAGACCTCCGCGAGCAGTCCGCCGCCGCGCTCGAGGCGAACAGCGTGCTGAAGGACAAGAAGCTCCTCTTCGCCTACATCGATCCGGCCGACCTCAGCCAGATCGGGTACTACACGAAGATCGACACGCGCCCCGGCTTCCTGCACGACATCGGCCTTCCGGTGCCGGCCATCGTCGAAGAGAACGCCGACAGCAAGGAGTTCTACCTCACGGTCAGCTCGGAGGAGGCGGAGAAGTTCGCCGACGTCGACGTCTTCGTGACCTACGGCGACGAGTCGATCGTCGCGCTGCTGCAGGCCGACCCGCTGCTGTCGAAGATCCCGGCCATCGCCGAGGGCCGCATCGCCGTGCTGGGCGATGCCACGCCGCTGGCGGCATCCGCGAACCCGTCCCCGCTGTCGATCCCGTGGGGTCTCGCGGACTACCTCGCCGTGCTGGCAGAACCGCTCGCCGCCAACTGATCGACCGCTCCGCATCAGCGGGATGACGAAGCCGTGACCTCCACCACCCTCGCGCCGAACAGCGCAGCACCGGGCGCCGCCGACCTGCGGCGTCCGGTGCTGGTGCGCACCGTCTGGCTGCTCATCGGCGTGGCGGTCCTGGTGGTGCTCAGCATCCTCTCGGTGTCGTTCGGTGTGCGCTCCGTCAGCTTCGACGACATCGTCGCGGCCTTCAGCGGGCAAGACGACACCATCGCGCAGGCCGCGATCATCAAGCGCATCCCGCGCACGGTCCTCGCGCTCCTCGTCGGCGCCGCCCTGGCGCTCTCGGGTGCGACGATGCAGGCGGTCACCCGCAACCCGATCGCCGACCCCGGCATCCTCGGCGTCTCCAACGGCGCCTCGCTCGCGGTCGTCGTCGGGATCGCCTTCTTCGGCCTCGCGAACCCCTACGGTCAGATGGCGTTCGCGATCGTCGGTGCCGCGGTCGCCGCGGTGTTCGTCTACGCGGTCGGATCCCTCGGCCGCGGCGGCGCGACACCGCTCAAGCTCGCGCTCGCCGGGGCGGCGACCTCGGCGGCGCTCGCATCGCTGATCAGCGCGATCATGCTCCCGCGCGTCGACCTGCTGCAGACCTTCCAGTCCTGGCAGATCGGCGGCGTCGGCGGAGCGGAGTGGCCGCGCATCGCGATCACCGCGCCCGTGCTCGCGCTGGGCGCGCTCATCTGCTTCCTCTGCTCCCGGGGAATGAACTCCCTCGCCCTCGGCGACGACATGGCGAAGGGGCTGGGAGAGCACGTGTTCCGCACGCGGATGCTCTCGGCTCTCGGCGCCGTGGTCCTCGCGGGTGCGGCGACCGCGATCGCCGGCCCGATCGGTTTCGTCGGGCTGGTCATCCCCCACGTCTGCCGGATGCTCATCGGCACCGATCATCGGTGGCTGCTGCCGTTCTCGGCGCTCGCCGGCGCCGCGCTGCTGCTCCTGAGCGACATCGTCGGCCGCGTGATCGCGCCGTCATCGGAGGAGATCCAGGTGGGGATCATCACCGCGATCATCGGCGCCCCGTTCTTCATCTGGATCGTCCGTCGCCAGAAGGTGCGTGAGCTGTGAGCACGACCGAGCACACCCTCGACCGGCCGGTGCAGTCCGCCTCGGAGCGCGTGACCCGCATCGTCGCCGGCCGGCGCGCGCGGCACCGCCGCCACGCGACGGCGACGATCGTCCTCGGCATCCTGGTCCTCGCGCTGTTCGCCACGGCCCTCATGGTCGGCAACACGTTCTACACGCCCGGCGAGGTGATCCGCGTGATCCTCGGGGAGACGGTCCCCGGAGCCTCCTTCACCGTGGGCGACCTCCGGCTGCCGCGGGCTCTCCTCGCCGTGCTCACCGGGCTGGCCTTCGGCATCGCGGGCGTCAGCTTCCAGACACTGCTGCGCAATCCGCTCGCCTCCCCCGACATCATCGGCATCTCCAACGGCGCGAGCGCGGCGGCGGTCGTCGGCATCATCGTGCTCTCGGTCAACGGGCCGGTCGTCTCGATGCTCGCCCTCGTGGGCGCCCTCGTCACGGCGGTCGCGATCTACCTGCTCTCGATCAAGGGGGGCTTCGCCGGCACCCGGCTCATCCTGATCGGGATCGGCGTCGCGACGATGCTGCAGAGCGTCATCTCGTACCTGCTCTCGCGTGCGCCGAACTGGGACATCCAGGTCGCGATGCAGTGGCTCACCGGCAGCCTGAACAACGCCTCCTGGGAGCGCGTCCTGCCGATGGCGATCGCCGCGGCGCTGATCGTGCCCTTCCTGCTGCTGCAGGGGCGGGCGCTCGGGGCGATGCAGCTCGGCGACGATTCGGCCGCGGGGCTCGGTGTGCGCGTGAACTCCACGCGGCTGCTGTTCATCCTCAGCGCGGTCGCCCTGCTCGCCTTCGCGACCGCGGCGACCGGTCCGATCGCGTTCGTGTCGTTCATGGCCGGCCCCATCGCCGCACGCCTCACCGGACCCGGCGCGAACCTCCTCGTGCCGAGCGCGTTCGTCGGTGCCGTGCTCGTGCTCGGTGGCGACCTGATCGCCCAGTTCGCGCTCGGCACGCGCTACCCGGTGGGCGTCGTCACCGGCGTGCTGGGCGCTCCGTACCTGATCTATCTCCTCATCCGCATCAACCGCTCCGGGGGTTCGCTATGACCGTCTCGCACACTCTGTCGGCGGAGGGGGTGACCCTCGCCTACGGCGACCGCACCATCATCGACGGACTCGACCTGCAGATCGCGCCGGGGCGGATCACGACCATCGTCGGAGCGAACGGATGCGGCAAGTCCACGCTGCTGCGTTCGCTCGCGCGGCTGCTCTCCCCGACGGAGGGGCAGATCGTGCTCGACGGCAAGTCCGTGCACGCGCGCCCCACGAAGGAGGTCGCGCGCATCCTCGGCCTGCTGCCGCAGTCGCCGATCGCGCCGGAGGGGATCGCCGTCGCCGACCTCGTCGGTCGGGGTCGCCACCCGCACCAGAAGGCGCTGGCCCGCTGGAGCGCCCACGACTACGAGGTCGTGGCCGATGCGCTCGAGGCGACCGGAGTCACCGACCTCGCCGACCGCAGCGTCGACGAGCTGTCGGGCGGTCAGCGCCAGCGCGTCTGGATCGCGATGGCCCTCGCGCAGGAGACCGACATCCTGCTGCTCGACGAGCCGACGACGTTCCTCGACGTCGCGCACCAGATCGAGGTGCTCGACCTGCTGACCGACCTGAGCGTCTCACGCGGCACGACGATCGTCATGGTGCTGCACGACCTCAACATGGCCGCGCGGTACGCCGACGAGCTCGTCGCGATGAAGGCCGGTCGGGTGCACGCCTCGGGCGCCCCGCACGAGGTCATCACCGCCGACATCGTGGAAGAGGTCTTCGGCCTCGCCAACCAGATCACCACCGACCCGGTTTCCGGAAAGCCGATGGTCACACCTATCGGGAGGCATCATGTCCGCTGAGACGACCACCACCGAGCGGCCCACCTACATCCTCACCCGCGCCGAGGTGCGCGCGGTCGACCGCGTCTCGCCCTCCTTCGTGCGGGTGACGTTCGGCGGCGACGAGCTGTTCGAGTTCGGCACGCCGGGCGAGGTCTTCGATTCCCGCATCAAGCTCGTCTTCCCGCCGGCATCCGGCATCCTGCCTCCGATCGATCGGTCCTCGCATGACTGGTGGGGCTCGTACCTCGCGGTTCCGGAGGAGGAGCGCGGCTCGATGCGCACCTACTCCGTGCGCGAGCTGCGCGTGACCGAGGCGGGCACCGAGGTCGTCGTCGACTTCGTGCTGCATCTGGAGCCGGGTCTGACCGGTCCGGCCTCGCTGTGGGCGAGTGGAGCAGCGGTCGGACAGGAGTTGTTCCTGGTCGGACCGCGGCGCGGTGTCACCGAGCACGGCGGTGCGGAGTACGAACCGGGCAGCGCCCGCTCGGTCGTGCTCGTCGGCGACGAGACCGCGGCCCCGGCCATCGCCCGCATCCTCGAGGACGCTCCTCGCGATGTGCGCGGCGTCGCCTTCATCGAGGTGCCGACTCCGGCTGACATCCTGGCGATCGATGCGCCCGCGGATGTCGAGGTGCACTGGCTGCCGCGCGATGCGGGCGAGCTGCACGGACTGACGCTCATCCCCGCCGTGCTTGGATACCTGGGCGACGCGGATGCCGCCGAGGAGATCCGCGTGAAGGACATCGACACCGAGGACCTGCTCTGGGAGACGCCGGACTACTCGGGTCTCGGCGAGGACATCACGGTGACGGATGCTCCCGCGGAGCGCTACTTCTGGATCGCGGGCGAGAGCGGTGTCGTCACGACGCTCCGCCGGCACCTGGTGAAGGACCTCGGCATCGACCGCTCGCAGGTCGCCTTCATGGGCTACTGGCGCCGCGGCGTCGCGATGCGCGGCTGACGCGTTTCGCCACGGCATCCGCGCGTTCGTCGTGCGTGCGCCTGGCACGGAGAAGTGCGCCTGACAAGGCCGAATCCGAGGATTCCGACCTTGTCAGGCGCACAAGACCTGGTGAGGCGCGCAGCGCTCGACCGAAGCGCGGATGCTACTTCGCGAGGAACGCCTTCAGTGCGGCGTTGACCTCGTCGGCGTGCGTCCAGAGGAGGCCGTGCGGGGCGCCCTCGACCTCGACGTAGTCGGCATCCGGCACCGCCTGGTGGAAGCGGCGGGCCGTGGCGTCGATCGGGAGGATGTTGTCCTTCGTGCCGTGCAGGATCAGCGTGGGCTTGGCGGCGGCGCGCACGGCTTCCACGTCACCGCGGAAGTCCTCGATCCAGGCGGAGACGACGGCGTAGGCGGCGACGGGTGCGCTGCCGATCGCGACGTTCCAGCTGCCGGTGACGGCCTGCTCGCTGATGCGCGAGCCGAGGTTCTCGTCGAGGTTGTAGAAGTTCTTGTAGAAGTCGGTGAACCAGGCGAAGCGGTCGCCCTTGGCGGCTGCCTCGATACCGTCGAAGACTTCCTGCGGAACACCCTCGGGGTTGTCGTCGCGCTGCACGAGGAAGGGCTCGAGCGAGGCGAGGAAGGCGAGCTTGGCGACGCGCTCGTGGCCGTAGGTGGCGACGTAGCGGGCCAGCTCTCCGGTGCCCATCGAGAAGCCGACGAGCACGACGTCGCGCAGGTCGAGGGTCTCGAGGACTGTGTTCAGGTCGGCGGCGAAGGTGTCGTAGTCGTAGCCGGCGTTCACCTTGGACGACTGGCCGAAGCCGCGGCGGTCGTAGGTGATGACGCGGTAGCCCTGGGCGAGGAGCTCGCGGGTCTGGCGCTCCCAGCTGTGGCCGTCGAGCGGATAGCCGTGGATCAGGACGACCGGCTGACCGGCTCCCTGGTCTTCGTAGTACAGCTCGATCGGGGTGCTGTTCTCGTTTCCGACGGTGATGTAACCCATGATCCTGATCCTTTTCGGTTCCGGTGAGAACGATCGTTCTCGCTCGATATGACCAACATAGAGAACGTTCGTTCTCATGTCAAGTACACTGAGATCATGACCGAGGAAACTGTGCGTGAACAGATCCTTGCGGCGGCTGACGAGCTCTACTACCGCAAGGGATACGCGGCTGTGGGCATGGACGAGCTGCGCGCCGCCGCCGGCGTGTCGCTGCGTCGGCTCTACGGGCTGTTCCCCGCCAAGAACGACATCGTCGCCGCCGTCCTCGCGCGCAAGCACGCGCAGTGGGAATCCGGCCTGTCGGCCGCGGTGACGGATGCCGGTGACGACGCGCGCACCCGCCTGCTCGCCGTCTACGGCTACCTCGAGGACTGGTTCTGCACCGATGACTTCCGCGGCTGCGCCTTCATCAACGCATTCGGCGAGCTCGGCGGCACGAACCCCGAGGTCGCCGAGATCGTCCGCTCGCACAAGGCCTCCTTCCAGGAGTACATGGCCGGGCTCGTGGCGAGCACCGGGGCGTCTCCGCTGCTCGCCGCCCAGCTGTCGATCCTCGCCGAGGGTGCCCAGAGCACGGCGGCGATCTCGGCCGACCCGCAGGTCGCGGTGCAGGCGCGCAGTGCCGCCGAGGTGTTGATCGACGCGGCCGTCGCCTGAGACATCCGTCCCCCCGCGGACTCGCGAACCTCGTGTGTGTCTTACCTGGTTAGCGAGTTGGATGCCGATTGTCAATCCTCCTGCCGCGCGCGCAGGAGGAGGCTACTGTCGCAGGCATGGAATCCCGGACGCAGGACATCATCCGCCAGACCGTGATCATCGCCTCGGCATCCTTCATGCTGATCGCCGCCGCCGTCGGCTCCGGCGCCTTCGGAGGCACGTCGGTGGACGAGTTGCAGGACGGCGCCCTCTCGGCGCAGGGGTCGTACCTCGCCCCGGCCGGACCCGCCTTCTCGATCTGGTCCCTGATCTACCTCGGACTGATCGCATACACGGTGTGGCAGGCACTCCCGCCCCAGCGCGCGGACGAGCGTCAGCGCGCTGTCGGCGGATGGGTCGCCGCGACCATGGTGCTGAACGGCCTCTGGCTCGTGACCGCGCAGTTCCTGACGCTGGTCCTCACCTGGATCGTCATCGCGCTGCTGCTCGCGACGATCGCGCGGGTCATCGTCCTGCTGGGGCGTTTCCCGGCGAAGAACCTCGCCGACCGCATCCTCACCGACGGTGCGAACGGCCTCCATTTCGGGTGGGTCACCATCGCGACCGTCGCCAACATCACCGCGTGGCTCACGCAGACGGTTCCTTCGAGCTGGGGTGATCAGGCCGAGGCCTGGGCCGTCGCCGTGCTGGTGGTCGTGCTCGTGATCGGCGTGGCATCCGCGTGGTTCACCGGACGGATCGCCCCGGCGCTCGCGACCGCGTGGGGTCTCGCCTGGCTGGCCGTCGGCCGCCTCACGGGCGAGCCGGAGAGCACCACCACTGCGATCACGGCGATCATCGTCGCGGTGCTGCTCGTCGTCGCCGGTGTCGTGGCGGTGCTGCGGGGCCGCGCGAGTGCGGGCGGGTCAGCTCGGGCCTAGAACGTCTTGTGTCGAGAGCCGACGCCGTCGCGGTGTTGGCACCTCGTGTCGGACTGTGCCCCGGATCCCGACAACAGGTGTCAGGTCCGCAAGCCCCCGACGGCCCCTTCGACAAGCTCAGGGACCCAAGACCCGACAGGCTCCGGGATCAAGATCCTGGGTCGCTGAGCTTGTCGAAGCGTCTCGACGGGCAGCCCCTTCGACAAGCTCAGGGACCCAAACAATCGTCCAGGGATCAAGATCCTGGGTCGCTGAGCTTGTCGAAGCGCACCTCAGAGCACGAGCCGGTAGCCCATCCCCGACTCGGTGAGCAGGTGCACCGGCGCGCTCGGCTCCTGCTCAAGCTTCTTACGCAGCTGCGACATGTAGAGCCGCAGATACCCGGAGTCGGAGACCTGCTCGCTTCCCCAGATCTCCTTGAGCAGATCCTGCCGTGTGACGAGAGCGCCCGGATGCCGCGACAGGTGCTCCAGCATCCGCCATTCGGTGGGCGTGAGGTGTACGCGTGAGCCGCCTCGGGTCACCGTCTTCGTCGAGAGATCCACGACGACATCGGAGAACGTCACCACCGACTCGCCCCCGGCGGGAGCGGACCGACGCGAGAGCGCTCGCAACCGCGCCAGCAGCTCGTCCACCTGGAACGGCTTCGTGACGAAGTCATCCGCCCCGGCATCCAGCGCTTCGACCTTGTCAGCGGAGCCCGTGCGTCCGGACACCACGATGATCGGCACGTTCGTCCAACCGCGCAGCGCCTGGATCACCTCGATGCCGTCGAGCCTCGGCATCCCGAGGTCGAGCATGATGAGGTCCGGATGCGTCTGCGCAGCGACCGCGATTGCGGCCGCTCCGTCCGCTGCGACGACGACCTCGTAGCCGTGCGCCGCCAGGGTGATCCGCAGCGCCCGCACCATCTGCGGGTCGTCGTCGGCGATGAGGAGCTTCACTCCATCTCCTCCAAGTCGGTGGACCCTGCAGCCAGCGGCAGGGAGATGACCATCGTGAGGCCGCCACCAGGCGTGTCCTCGGGTGTCAGAGTACCGCCCATGCCCTCGGTGAATCCGCGCGACAGCGCGAGTCCGAGACCGAGTCCCGTGGTGTTGTCGGTGTCGCCGAAGCGCTGGAACGGCTGGAAGATGCTGTCGCGGCGTTCGGGGGCGACTCCGGCACCACGGTCGATGATGCGGATTTCGGCGCGGTCGCCGAGGGTGCTCGTCGAGACCCGCACGCGGCTGCCTTCGGGGGCATGGCGGTGGGCGTTGGCGAGCACGTTCACGAGCACCCGCTGCAGGAGCACCGGGTCGGCCTGGAGCGCGGGGAGGGTCGGATCGAGGGAGAGCTCCACATCGGACGGACCGAAGCCGAGCTCGTCGACCGCCGCGAGGATCGGGGCCGTCGCCTCCAGCCGGGTCGCCGACACCGCCAGTACTCCTGCCTGCACGCGACTCACGTCGAGCAGATCGGTGACGAGGGCCGACAGTGTCGCAAGGCTCTCGTCGGCCGTGGCGAGCAGTTCGGCGCGATCGGATGCCGACAGCTCATGCGCCCCGCGCAGACCGCCGATCGCGGCGACGGCCGAAGCCAGCGGCCGGCGGATGTCGTGGCTGACCGCCGACAGCAGTGCGCTGCGCACCTGGTCGGTCTCGGCGAGGGCCTCGGCTTCGAGCGCGGTCGCGCGCAGGTCTGTGTGCTCGATCGCGGCCGCGAGCTGCGCGACGATCGCGTCCAGCAGGCGGCGCTCGGGGCCGGCGAGCGGGGCGCCGTTGAGCTCGAGAACGGCACGGGGCGTGCCGTTCGCGCCGACGCCGACCGGGATCGTCGTGGCGCGGCCGTCGGCCACAGGCTCGCCGTCTCTCGCGAGCACCTCGCCGTCAGGAGAGAGAAGGCGCACGCCGCTGAGACCGAACGCCTCGCGGGTGCGGCTCACGAGGGCCAGCACCGCATTGTCGCCGCGCAGCACGTTGCCGGCGACGGCGGCGAGCAGCTCCGCCTCGGCCGCGGCGCGCTGGGCGGTGCGCGCCCGCCGCGCCGCCTGGTCGACGATGATGCTCACCAGGATCGCGATGACGACGTACAGCGCGAGGGCGAGCACATGCAGCGGATGCGCGATCGTGATCGTGAAGAGCGGGGCGACGAAGAGGAAGTCGAGCGTGACACCCGAGAGCACCGCCGCGAACACGGCAGGGCGGATGCCGCCGATGAGGGCGACGACCACGACCAGAAGCTGGTAGGCGAGAACCTCGGACGTGATCGATTCCGGGCTGCGGAACGTGAACATGATCCAGGAGAGCAAGGGCCCGAACACCAGGGCGACGGCGAGGCCGAGCACCTGGCGGCGCCAGCCGAGTGCGCCGCCGGTCATGCGCGGGAGCGCGAGCCTTCCGCCGGCCGCGGCGTGGGTGACGATGTGCACGTCGATGTCGCCGGATCGACGGATGACCTCGGCGCCGATGCCGGGTCCGGTGAGCGCGGCTGTGAGGCGTCCGCGCCGGCTGACGCCGATGACGAGCTGCGTGGCGTCGGCACCCTGGGCGAACTCGACGAGCGTCGCGGGGATGTCGTCGCCGACGACCTGGTGGTAGCTGCCGCCGAGTGACTCGACGAGTGTGCGCTGCGCGGCGAGGGCGCCGGGGGTCTCGGTGCGCAGGCCGTCCTGCGCGGACACGTGCACGGCCAGCAACTCTCCGCCTGCCGAGCGTGCGGCGATCCTGGCGCCGCGGCGCAGCAGGGTCTCGCCCTCCGGCCCGCCGGTGAGCGCGACGACCACCCGCTCGCGCGCCTGCCAGGTGCCCTCGATGCCCTGCTCGGCGCGGTAGCTGCGCAGCGCACTGTCGACCTCGTCGGCGAGCCAGAGAAGAGCGAGCTCTCGGAGCGCGGTGAGGTTGCCGAGGCGGAAGTAGTTCGACAGCGCCGCGTCGATGCGCTCTGCCGGGTAGACGTGGCCGGCGGAGAGCCGATCCCGCAGCGACTGCGGGGCGAGGTCGACGACCTCGATCTCGTCGGCCGCGCGGACGACGGCATCCGGGATCGTCTCCTGCTGCGCGACGCCGGTGATCTTCTCGACCACCGCGTTCAGGGACTCGACGTGCTGCACGTTGACGGTCGTGATCACGTCGATTCCGGCGGCGAGCAGCTGATCGACGTCCTGCCAGCGCTTCGGATGCCGCGAGCCGGGACTGTTCGTGTGGGCGAGCTCGTCGACGAGCGCGATCTCGGGCGATCGAGCGAGGACCGCGTCGAGGTCGAGTTCGGTCAGCGGAACGCCGCGGTGCAGGTCGACGCGACGAGGGACCTCTTCCAGGCCGACGGTCTGGGCGAGCGTCGCGGCGCGGTCGTGGGTCTCGACGATGGCGATGACGACGTCGTGCCCCTCCTCGCGGAGTCGTCGCCCTTCGGCCAGCATCTCGAAGGTCTTGCCGACACCGGGAGCGGCGCCGAGGAGCACGCGGAGGCGGCCCCTGGACCCGTGAGCCCGACTGGGTCCCTGCGGTCGACTGCGGGTCGGCCCGTCCGTCATGCGCCCTCCCCGTCATCCAGCGCGAGATTGAGTTCGGCGACGTTGATGCGCTCCTCGCCGAGGAATCCCAGATCCCGCCCTTGAATCCTAGACTCCACGACGGCGCGGACGTCCTGTTCGCTCATGCCTCGGGCTTCGGCGACGCGCGGCACCTGCAGCAGCGCGTACGCGACGCTGATGTGCGGGTCGAGACCGGAGCCGGATGCCGTCACCGCGTCGGCCGGGACCTCGTCGGGCGAGACGCCCTCGCGCTCCGCGATCGCCGTCTTCCGCTCCTCGATCGCGGCGACGAGGTCGGGGTTCTCGGGGCCGAGGTTGCTGCCGCTCGAGGCGGTGCCGTCGTACCCGTCGCCGGCCGCCGAGGGGCGGGACTGGAAGTACTCGGGCAGAGCCTCGCCGTCGGCATCCGTAAACGACTGGCCGATCAGGGCGCTGCCCTTGTCGTCGGGAAGCGGGGAGCCGTTCGCCTGGCCGGGGAGCAGCAGCTGCCCGATACCGGTGACGAGCAGCGTGTAGCCGACGCCCAGGACGAGGGTGAGGACGAGCATCGCGCGGACGGCGACGCCCGTGGTCCGGACGGCGGTGCGGGTGGAGGACATGTGTGGAACCTTTCGACGTGCGGGGTGGGGCCCTTCGACAGGCTCAGGGACCCAACCTGGGGTCGCTGAGCCTGTCGAAGCGTCAGAATCCGGGGATCAGGCTGACGACGAGGTCGATGAGCTTGATACCGATGAACGGCGCGATCACGCCGCCGAGGCCGTAGATCAGCAGGTTGCGCTGCAGGATCTGCGAGGCGCTCGCCGGGCGGTACTTCACTCCGCGGAGGGCGAGCGGGATGAGGAAGACGATCACGATCGCGTTGAAGATGATCGCGCTGGTGACAGCGGATGCCGGGGAGTGCAGCTGCATGATGTTGAGGGTGGCGAGTCCGGGGAAGACGCCCATGAACATCGCCGGGATGATCGCGAAGTACTTCGCGATGTCGTTGGCGAGCGAGAACGTCGTGAGCGCCCCGCGCGTGATCAGCAGCTGCTTGCCGATGCGCACGATGTCGATCAGCTTGGTCGGATCCGAGTCGAGGTCGACCATGTTGCCGGCCTCCTTCGCGGCCGAGGTGCCGGTGTTCATCGCGACACCGACATCCGCCTGCGCGAGGGCCGGAGCATCGTTCGTGCCGTCGCCGGTCATCGCGACGAGGCGTCCGCCCTCCTGCTCGCGGCGGATCAGCTCGAGCTTCTGCTCGGGCGTGGCCTCGGCGAGGAAGTCGTCGACACCGGCCTCCGCAGCGATCGCCTTGGCGGTGAGCGGGTTGTCGCCCGTGATCATGACGGTGCGAATACCCATGCTGCGCAGCTCGTCGAAGCGCTCGCGCAGGCCGTCCTTGACGATGTCCTTGAGGTGCACGACCCCGAGGATGCGGTCGTCGTCGGCGGCCTCGGTCGTTGAGCGAGCGGAGCGAGACGAAACGCCTTCCGGTCCCTTCACCGCGACGACGAGGGGGGTGCCGCCGCTGGAGGCGACGGCATCCGTCAGAGATGTCAGCTCCGTGTCGTCGCCCCCGAGCCCGAGCCAGGCGCGCACGGCGGAGCCGGCACCCTTGCGGATCTGCGTGCCGTCGGCGAGATCGAGGCCGCTCATGCGCGTCTGCGCGGTGAACGGCACGATGACGGCATCCGTCGGCTGTTCGACCCGGATGCCGCGGCTCGCGGCCAGCTCGACGATCGAGGCGCCTTCGGGAGTCGGGTCGGCGAGCGACGAGAGGGCCGCGATGCGCAGCAGCTCGGCGTCTCCCACGCCCTGAAGCGGCAGCACCTCGTGTGCGCGACGGTTGCCGTAGGTGATGGTGCCGGTCTTGTCGAGCAGCAGTGTCGTCACGTCTCCGGCCGCCTCGACCGCTCGTCCCGACATCGCCAGCACGTTGCGCTGCACGAGGCGGTCCATGCCCGCGATGCCGATGGCCGAGAGCAGCGCCCCGATGGTCGTCGGGATGAGGCACACGAGCAGCGCGATGAGGACCGGGATGCTGACGGGCGACGCGGCGTACGACGCGATCGGGTTGAGGGCGAGGACGACCACCACGAACACGATCGAGAGGCTCGCGAGCAGGATGTTCAGCGCGATCTCGTTCGGTGTGCGCTGCCGGCTCGCGCCTTCGACGAGGGCGATCATGCGGTCGACGAAGGTCTCGCCCGGCTTGGAGGTGATGCGCACCACGATCCGGTCGGACAGCACGCGGGTGCCGCCGGTGACGGCGCTGCGGTCGCCTCCCGACTCGCGGATGACCGGGGCGCTCTCGCCCGTGATCGCCGACTCATCGACGGTTGCGATGCCGGCGATGATGTCGCCGTCGCCGGGGATGAGCTCACCCGCGGTCACGATCACGACGTCGTCGCGCTGCAGCTCCGCCGACGAGACCTCGACCACCTCGGCCGATTCGGCGAGCGGATCGCTCGACATATCGTGAGCGACGACCCGCCGCGCCATGGTGCTCGTCCGGGTCTTGCGCAGGGTCGCGGCCTGGGCTTTGCCGCGGCCCTCGGCCACGGACTCGGCGACGTTCGCGAACAGCACGGTGAGCCACAGCCACACCGCGATGCCCCAGGTGAACGGGGCGGGGACGGGCGTTCCACCGGAGTCGGCCGGTCCGCCCAGGAACGGCTCCGCGATCGCGAGCACCGTGGTGAAGGCGGCGCCGACCCAGACCAGCAGCATCACGGGGTTGCGCACGAGCGCGGTCGGGTTCAGCTTGCGCAGCGCTCCAGGGAGCGCCTGCACGAGCTGTGCCCATCCGAAGGCGCGGGCAGGCGCCTCGGTCGTCGAGCGAGCGGAGCGAGACGAAACGTCAGGCTCGTGAACGTCGGTATCGATTGTCATGTCAGACGAGTCCTTCAGCGAGGGGTCCCAGCGCGAGCACCGGGAAGTACGTGAGTGCGGTGACGATGACCGTCACGGCGAGGAGGAGGCCGACGAACTGCGGCCGGTGAGTGGGCAGCGTGCCCGAGGTGGCGGGGACCCGCTCCTGTGCCGCGAACGAGCCGGCCAGGGCCAGCACGAGCACGATCGGGAGGAACCTGCCGAGCAGCATCGCGACGCCCAGGGCCGTGTTGAACCACGGGGTGTTGGCGGTGAGCCCGGCGAACGCCGAGCCGTTGTTGTTCGAGGCCGAGGTGAAGGCGTAGAGCACCTCGCTCATGCCGTGCACGCCGGGGTTCAGGATGCTGGTCGACTCGACGTCCTCGCGGATGCCGGGGATCGCGAAGCTCAGAGCCGTACCGCCGAGGACGAGCGCCGGCACCACGAGGATGTAGAGGCTCGCGAGCTTGATCTCGCGCGGCCCGATGCGCTTGCCGAGGTACTCGGGGGTGCGGCCGACGAGCAGCCCGCCGACGAACACCGCGATGATCGCGAGCACCAGCATGCCGTACAGGCCCGAGCCCACGCCGCCGGGGGCGACCTCGCCGAGCATCATGTTGAGCATCGGCATCATGCCGCCGAGGGCCGTGTACGAGTCGTGCATGGAGTTGACCGCGCCGGTGGACGTGAGCGTGCTGGCCGTGCCGAACAGCGTGGAGCCCAGGATGCCGAAGCGCGCCTCCTTGCCCTCCATCGCGGCTCCGGCGAGCTCTGGGGCGCTGCCGCGGCCGGCGAGTTCGAGCGCAGAGAGCGCGAACGTCGAGACGAGGAAGATCGTGCCCATGACCGCGGCGATGGCGTAGCCCTGGCGGTGGTCGCCGACCATGCGCCCGAAAGTGCGGGGGAGCGCGAACGGGATGATGAGGATCAGCAGGATCTCGAGCAGGTTCGTGAACCCGCTGGGGTTCTCGAACGGGTGCGCCGAGTTGGCGTTGAAGAACCCGCCGCCGTTCGTGCCGAGGAGCTTGATCGCCTCCTGAGAGGCGACCGGACCGCCGGGGATCGTCTGCGTTCCGCCCGAGACCGTGGTGACGTCGGTGAAGCCGGCGAAGTTCTGGATGACGCCGCCCGCGAGCAGAGCCACCGCGCCGATCAGCGCGATCGGGAGCAGGAGGCGTCCGAGGCCGCGGGTCAGGTCGACCCAGAAGTTGCCGATCGTCGACGAGCCGCGGCGGGCGAGACCGCGGATCAGCGCGATCGCGATGGTGAGGCCGACCGCCGCCGAGACGAAGTTCTGCACGGTGAGCCCGGCGAGCTGAACGGCGTAGCCCATCGTCTGCTCCGGCGAGTACGACTGCCAGTTCGTGTTGGCGACGAAGGAGGCCGCGGTGTTGAAAGCGAGTCCCTCCGGCACGGCGGGCAGGCCCAGCGACTGCGGCAGGAAAGCCTGGAGGCGCTGCAGCGCGTAGACGAGGACGACGCCGACGACCGAGAAGGCGAGCACGCTGCGGGCGTATGCACGCCAGGTCTGCTCGGACCGGGAGTCGACCCCGATCACGCGGTAGAGGCCGCGCTCGACGCGGAGGTCGCGCGGGGTCGTGTAGACGTGGGCGATGTAGTCGCCGAGGGGGCGATACAGCAGGACGAGCACGACCACGACGGCCGTGACCTGCAGGATGCCGAACCAGATCGACGTATCCATCAGAACCTCTCCGGAGCGACGAGGGCGACCACGAGGTAGACGACGGCGGCGACCGCGAGGGCGGCGGCGATGATCTCGAAGACGATCACAGTCGCTCCACCCCCTTCGCGACCAGGGACACGAGGGCGAACAGCGCGAGAGTCAGCGCGATGTAGATGATGTCGAGCACGGAGTCGATACAACTCCCGTACGGTGCAGCATCCGTCGATCCTCACGGTTCCCCTACGGGTTCCGGCGCGACCCATGCGCGGCCCTCACGATGGGCGTCGACAAGGACCGCGTTCCGGTCGCAGTTGCTGCCGCCCTCTGCAGCGAAAGGCGGCGCGAACTGCGACCGGAACCTCGCGTGGCAGCGCGAAGTGCGACCGGAAGAACCCTCGCGGTTCTAAGCTCACGGAGTGGGTGCGACCAGACGGCGGATCGGGGCGGGGACGGTGATCGTCCTGACGCTCATCGCCGTCGCCGCGGTATGCGCGATCAGCGGCATCCTGCCGAGTGCGGATGCCGGTGCCCTCGGCCTCCGCACGGCCCCGGTCCTCGGATTCGTGGTGGCCATCACGATCGTCGCCGAGCTCGCCCGTGATGCCGGTGTGTTCGACGTGCTCGCGCAGCGGCTCGCCCGCTGGGGACACGGCCGCGTCGTCGCGCTGTGGGCATCGGTCGTCGCGCTCGCCGTGGTCAGCACCGTGTTCCTGTCGCTCGACACCACGGCCGTGATCGTGACGCCGGTCGTGGTGGTGCTCGCGCAGAGCATCGGCGTCTCCCCGCTGCCGTTCGCGCTCGCGACGGTGTGGCTGGCGAACACGGCATCCCTCGCTCTGCCCGTCCTCGAACCTGACGAACCTGCTCGCCGCTCCCGCCATCGGCGCCGACCCCGCCGCGTTCCTCGCGCTCAGCTGGGCTCCGACGCTGGTCGGCGTGCTCATCCCGGTCGCGATCCTCACGGTCGCCCACCGCCGCACCCTCTTCGGCGCCTATCGGGTGCCGCAGCCGGGCACACCGCCCGACCGTGTGCTGTTCTGGGGCGCGGTCGGGGTGCTGGTGGTGCTGCTGCCGCTGCTGACGCTCACGCATGACGTCTGGATCCCCGCCACGGTCGCGGCGCTCTCGATGCTCGTGCTCTTCGCCGTGCGTCGACGGCACGTCCTGCGGCTCGGGCTGGTGCCGTGGCAGGCGCTGGGCCTCGCGGCCGCGCTCTTCGTGCTGGTCGAGACCGCGCACGCCAACGGCATCCTGGACTTCCTGACGGACGTCGCGCCGAGCGGTCACGGGGTGGGGGCGCTTCTCCAGCTCGCCGCGATGGGCGCTGTCACCGCCAATGGCGTGAACAACCTCCCCGCCTATCTGATCCTCGAGCCCGCCGCGGGCGACCCCGTCGCGCTGATGGCGCTCCTGATCGGCGTGAACCTGGGCCCGCTCATCACGCCCTGGGCTTCCCTCGCGACGCTGCTCTGGCATCACCGCATCGTCGCGCTCGGCGTCACGATCAGCTGGCCGCGCTTCATGCTCTGGGGCGTCGTCGTGGCCGTGCCGACGGTGGCGGTCGCCGCCCTGGTGCTCGCCCTCGTCGCGGCCTGACTCGATGTCGAGGTGGTTGGCTAGCATGTGGCCATGACGAATCTGGAGGAGGCGTACGACCAGGC
This sequence comes from Microbacterium luteolum, assembly GCF_039533965.1. Lineage (NCBI taxonomy): Bacteria > Bacillati > Actinomycetota > Actinomycetes > Micrococcales > Microbacteriaceae > Microbacterium > Microbacterium luteolum. The sequence continues at coordinate 2,179,604 of NZ_BAAAUN010000001.1, read as the reverse complement.
GTTCTCAGAAGGGTACGACGCCGCGTGGGATGACACCGCGGCCGATGGTCTCTCGCGGATCTCGAGGCGCAACTCGAGACTCTGATCGACGAGGCTTCCCCCGGACTACTCAGAGCGTGTCGATGAGGCGAAGCGGGTCGTCTTGGGGTCGGTCGACGACGTCTGACGCGCCGAACCGTCCGACGCTCCTCGTTCCGCCGCTACGCCGACCGCGTCGACGTCGGGTTGCCTGCTTGAAGGTCGGCGAAGAGCCAGCTGAGGTCGACCTGTACGGTCTGCGGGAGGAAGACGGATGCCGGGTCGACGGTGTGCGAGTCGTGAATGGTCATACAAGCTATTGCCCGATCCCGGAAGAAAGGTTCACGGGAATTCGGGAAGAGGCCGGTATCGGTCGCCGCTACGCCGAACTCCCGCGACTCGCCCACAGCAGCCCGCGCTCGACGATGGTGCGGACGTTCGCGTCGCGCAGCACATCCGGATCGTGCCCAGGGGTGGCGACGAAGACGCGCCCGGCACCCCAGGAGCGGGTCCACACCGCCGGCGAGGTCACGGGGCGGTGCCACGGCTGATCGGAGCGCGCCGGATGCGTCGTCGTGGCCAGCACGTCGTTGAGGTCGTCGTGCAGCACCCAGTACTGCTCGGTGGTGAGCGCGAGGTCGTCGATGCCGCGCGTGATGTCGTGATCGCGTCCGAGATCGGTGATGTCGATCGTGTGCGGCAGGAAGCTGTCGGCACCGTCGCCGCGGATCTGCTCCGGTGCCTTCGCGGGGTGCTTGACGAACTGCCCGCCGACCAGCTGCAGGTAGTCGGAGTTGGCGCGGTACGAGTCGACGATGCCACCGTGCCAGCCCGCGAACCCCGTACCCGCGAGCACGGCATCGCGCAGACCCTTCACGGCGGCACCGGAGATCTCCGACATGGTCACGGACTGCACGATGAGATCGGTCTCCGCCATCGCGGCGGCATCCGCGTAGATCTCGGGGGACTCCTCGATCCTGACGTCGTAGCCGTTCTGCTCGAGGAACGGGACGAAGAGGTCCGTGGTCTCCACCGGCTGGTGTCCCGACCAGCCGCCGCGCACGATCAGGGCTCTGCGTGAGTTCATGCCCTCAGCCTAGGGATGCCGCGCCGCGATCACTCCTGAGGCGGACCGCCCGGGCGGTGTGCGCGCCGTCCCGAGACGACGACCGGGCGTCCGGCGCGTTCCTGTCCCGGCAGCGGCCGCGAGCGACGCCCGTAGATGAGCTCGGAGGAGTCCAGCAGCCAGGGGACGAGCGTGATCGACACCCCGTGCACGAGCATGAGCTGGTTGGCGAGGCGACGAGCGCGGCGGTTGTGCAGGAACGACTCCCACCAGTGGCCGACGATGTACTGCGGCAGGTACACGGTCACGACCGAGGAGCCGTGCTTGGCCCGGTACTGCTTGATGAACTGGGTCACCGGCTGCGCGAACGAGCGGTACGGCGACTCGAGGATCACGAGCGGGATCGGCATCAGATGGTCGGCCCACTGCTGCTGCAGCTCGCTGGCGTCATCCGCATCGACGGCCACGTGCACCGCGATCGTCTTGCCGTGCTTCGCGGCGACCGCGTAGTCGACGGCCTTCGCGACGGGCTTCTGCAGCTTGCTGACCATGACGATCGCGACGTCGCCCGTCGCGCCGAAGCGGGTGGTGTCGTCGATCGCGATCTCGTGGTCGACGTCGCGGTAGTACCGCTTCACGCCCATCATCAGGAACGCGAGGATCGGGATCGCGAAGAACACGAGATACGCGCCGTGGGTGAACTTGGTGATCGTCACGATCAGCAGCACGGCCACCGTCATGACGGCGCCGGCGGAGTTGATGATGAGCCCCACTCTCGCGGAGCGGCGATCGGATGCTGCCGCGCCGGACGCGTCGTCGGGTGTGCGGAGGACCCTCCGCCAGTGCCGCACCATGCCGATCTGGCCAAGCGAGAACGACACGAAGACGCCGATGATGTACAGCTGGATCAGTGTCGTCAGGCGCGCCTGGAACACCACGAGAACGATCATGGCGCCGATGCCGAGCAGGATCATGCCGTTCGAGAACACAAGGCGGTCTCCGCGGGTGTTCAGCGACTTCGGCGCGTAGCCGTCGCGGGCGAGGACCGCACCGAGCAGCGGGAATCCGTTGAACGCCGTGTTCGCCGCGAGCAGCAGCACGCAGGCCGTCGCCGCCTGCACGATGAAGAACAGGATGCTGCCACCGCCGAACGTCGCGCTCGCGATCTGCGCCATCAGGCTGGGCTGCGGATTCGCGCAGTCGAAGCCGATCAGGTCGCATGGATTCTCGGCGTAGTGCACGCCGGTGATCAGGGCCAGGGCGGTGAGCCCCGCGAACAGGCAGGCGGCGATCGAACCCATCAGCACGAGGGTCGACTGCGCGTTGCGCACCTTGGGGGTGCGGAACGCGGGCACGCCGTTCGACACGGCCTCCACGCCCGTGAGGGCGGAGCATCCGCTCGAGAACGCGCGCAGGATGAGGAGGATGACGGCGGCCTGGCTGAGATTCTCGGCCTGCACCGAGAACTCGGCGCTCGAGGCGATGGGGGCGTCTCCCAGGAACGTGCGCACCAGCCCCGTCACGATCATGAAGGCGACCGAGGCGATGAACACGTACGTGGGGATCGCGAAGACGAGTGATGCCTCGCGCACGCCGCGGAGGTTCACGATGATGATCAGGATGACGAATCCGACCGCCAGCTCCACGCGCAGCGGATCGAGACCGGGGACCGCGGAGATGATGTTGTCCACGCCCGAGGCGACCGAGACGGCCACGGTCAGCACGTAGTCGACCAGCAGTGCGGCCGCGACGATCACGCCGGGGATCTCGCCGAGGTTCTTCGAGGCGACCTCGTAGTCGCCTCCGCCGGAGGGGTAGGCCTTGATGAGCTGCCGGTAGCTGAGGACCACGACGATCAGCAGCAGGACGACCGCGGCCGCGACCAGGGGAGTGAACGACAGGAAGGTGAGTCCGCCGATCAGCAGGATCATCACGAGCTCCTGCGGCGCGTACGCCACCGAGCTCAGCGCGTCCGACGCGAAGATCGGTAGCGCCATCTTCTTCGGGAGCAGCTGGTCCTCCACCTGCTCACTCGTCAGCGGGTCGCCGATGAGGATGCGCTTGGCCCGCGGGGGTGAATCCGCGCCGTCCTTGATTTCGTCTGACACGTCCGGCGACACTACGCCTGCCGACGGCTTCCTCACGCCATCCTCACGGAATCCCTACGGCGTGTCGGATGACCCTCACGGAATCCTTACGGGCCCGGGTCAGTCCTGATGCGGACGCGGCATGTACCACTCCGTGAACGCGGTCGCCCGACCCTCGGCATCGAGACGGACGACCCAGAGGTTCAGATAGTCGCGCTCTGCGGGGTACTGCGTGCGGCCCTGGATGAGCACGAGACTCTCGTCCTCGTGGATGATCGACCACTCGAAGCTCCAGGTGCCCGGGTCGTCGAGATCCTCGAGCCAACCGGCCACGATGGCGGCCCGTCCCACCCGGGGTTCGGAGTCCGGACTGGTCAGGTACCGGGCGTCCTCGGCGAACAGCGCGCCGATCTGCTGCGCGTCGTTCGATCGCCATGCGTCGACGTATGCCTCGGTCCAGGTCTCTCCGGCGCTGCTCATGTGGTCAGTTGTAGACCGGGCCGGCAGGGGCGTCAAGACCGTGGCAGATGCCTGCGGCCGGTGCACGCGAGGTGCTCAGGGGGCGTCGTCCGGTGGGAAGACCACCGTGGCGACGAGGCCGCCTTCCTCCCTCGCCGCGAAGCGGAGCGTGGCGTCGTGGCGATCGGTGATGGCCTTCACGATCGACAGGCCGAGGCCCCGCCCCTTCGAGGTCGACGCCGTGGATCGGCCGCGCGCGCGGAAGAACGGGTCGGTGAGCGATTCGAGGTCGGCATCCGCGACGAAGGCTCCGGAGTTCTCGACCCGCAGCTCGGCCCCTGTGCGCGGGCGTGACTCGGTCGTCACCCTGACCCAGCCGCCCGGCTCGTTGTGCCGGACGCCGTTCTGGATGAGGTTGAAGAGCAGCTGTCTCAGCAGCGACGCGTCGCCGGAGACCGGCGTCGTCGACAGCCGGTAGTCGATCCGCACGCCCGCGGCCTCCGCCTCCTCGGCGACCTCCGCCAACACGAACGTGGCGACCTGCTCCAGCTGGACGATGCCGTGATCCGCGCTCGCCGCATCGACCTCCGTCAGGTCGAGCAGGGACTCCACGGTGTCGATGCTGCGCTCGTTGGTCTCCCGCAGTCGCTCGAGCAGGGGACGCTCGTGCGCATCCGCTCCGCTGAGCGCCACGTCGAGCATCGCGCGGGTCGTCGCCAACGGGGTGCGCAGCTCGTGCGAGGCGTTGGCCGCGAAACGACGATAGGTCCCGAAGGAGCGTTCGAGGCCCTCGAGCATCTCGTCGAAGGTGTCGGCCAGGTCGGTCAGCTCGTCTTTCGGGCCTGCGAGGGCGATCCGGTGGTCGAGGTGTCCGCGTGCCGCGCGGTGCGCGGCGGCGTTGACCTCCTGCAGCGGTCGGAGCATCCGTCCTGCCAGGGCCCAGCCGGCCCACGTTCCGCCGCCGGCGAGGAGCACCAGGAGGATCGCGGCGATGATCAGGATCAGCGTCTGCACGTCACTGCGCGAGGAGACGATCAGGCCGGGGATGGTCTCGGCGGCTGCGATGCCGGTGTCGTAGAGCGGTTCGGTCGGGGTGGTCTGCAGGGGTTCCGCCGTGGTCGCCGGCACGGCGAACGCATAAGTGGGCAGATACCCCACCACGACGTAGACGATCAGCATCATCAACGCACCAGCCAGCGTGAGGAGTCCGGCGTAGGTGAGCGCGAGACGGGTCCGCAGCGTCAGCCGGAAACCCTCGACGCTCAGCTTCAGGCGATTCGGCTCCGTCGAGCCCGTCGGTCGTGTGGCGGACATGTCAGCCCGTCCGACCGATGACGTATCCGGCACCCGGCAACGTCTCGATGACACGCGGTTCGCCCAGCTTCCGGCGCAGCGTGCTGATCGTGACCTTGACCGAGTTCGTGAACGGGTTGGCGTTCTCGTCCCATGCCTTCTCGAGCAGTCGTTCGGCACTCACGACCGTCCCCGGCTCCCGCATCAGCACCTCCAGGACCGCGAACTCCTTACGGGTGAGGTTCACGAACCTCCCCGAGCGGGTCACCTCTCGCCGGATGGGGTTCAGACGCACATCGGCCGCTTCCAGGATCGGCGGCAGCGCGCTGAACCGGCGCCGGCTCAGCGCGCGCAGGCGGGCGATCAGCTCCGGGAACTGGAAGGGTTTCGCGAGGTAGTCATCCGCTCCCAGCGTGAGGCCGTCGACCTTGTCGTCGAGTAGTCGAGCAGCGGTGAGCATCAGGATGGCCGGTCGATCGGGGTCGCGCGAGAGGCGCCGGCACACCTCGTCGCCGTGGATGACGGGAATGTCACGGTCCAGGAGCACGACGTCGTACTCGGTGTGCGCGACGGCTTCGAGCGCGGCCGCGCCGTCATCGGCGATGTCCGCGGATATCGCCTCCAGGCTCAGCCTCGCGTGGATGGCCTCCGCCAGATAGCGCTCATCTTCGACAACCAGCACTCGCATCTCGAGTTCTCCTCACTCCTGATCACATGCAATCACTATGCAGGTTCGCGGAAGGTAAAGGGTTCTCTTTACCCTGCTGCGACCGGCCGCCCCGTGAACTGTCCTCACCCCTCACCGTGAGGGAGCACCGAAAGGACACCCATGCGAATCACACGCAACCGCGGCCTGGCCTTCCTCGCCGGCCTGATGCTCGTCGGCGGCCTCGCCGCCTGCGCTCCCACGCCCGACGCGGCGGACGAGTCCCCCGACCTGGACAGCGCCAGCCAGGAACAGGAGTTCGATGACTGGCAGCTCGCCTGGGAGAAGTGCATGAAGGACGAGGGCGTCGACCTGTCGCAGTTCATGGCCAAGGCCGGCAGCGACGGCGAAGAGACCGAGGTCGCCCCTGAGCCGCCGAGCGACGCGGACATCGCCGCGATGGATGACGCGCGCGAGGTCTGCGACGAGAAGCTCGGAGATCCGCCCACGCGCGACGACATGCCCTCCGACGACGAGATGAACGAGATGATGCTCACCTTCGCCCAGTGCATGCGCGACGCGGGATACGACTTCCCCGACCCCGAGCCGGGCCCCGCCGGGACCACGGCCGCCATGCCCATGGGCGACTACGACCCGGCCGACATGGATGCGTGCATGACCGAGGCCGGCTTCCCCGGAGCAGAAGGATGAAGCACTCCTTCGGCATCCTGAGGAAGAGAGATCCTGACGCGGACGATCAGGACACCGTTCTCGGTATCGGCGGAACCGGCGGCAACGGAGACGACGACGGGGAGGAGGAGCAGCGCTTCTCCTCCGGTCGCGGTCGCCGCGGCTGGATCATCGCGGCGACCGCCCTCGTGGTCGTGGCTGCGGTCGCCGCGACGATCCTGCTCACCCGTCCCCCGGCCGAGGCCGGCGAGGAGAAGAAGGCGCCGCCCACCGAGACGACGGCCGTCGCCCGGGGGAACCTGACCGAGCAGGTCCGGGTGACGGGCAAGCTCGAGTTCAAGAACGTGCGCGATCTCGGGTCTCCGCTCGCGGGCACGGTGACGGGCGTGCCCGCACCGGGAACCGTCGTCGGACGCGGGTACGAGCTCTACCGCGTGGACGACACCCCGGTCATCCTGATGTTCGGTGGGCTGCCCGTGTGGCGGGAGTTCGCGGAAGGCATGACCGACGGTGAGGACATCCGGCAGCTCGAGATCAACCTCCAGGCACTCGGCTTCTTCGACGGCGAACCGGACGACGAGTTCCGGTGGGCGACGATCGAGGCGATCAAGGAATGGCAGGACGCGCTCGGTCTCGAAGACACGGGTCGCATCGAGATGGGACGGATCGTGTTCTCTCCCGGAGAGGTGCGGGTCCAGGATGCCGTCGCGAAGGTCGGCAGCCCGGCGGGCGGCGCGGTGCTCAAGGTGTCCGACAGCACCAAGGAGGCGGCCGTCGACATCGATCCGAACCTGGCGGCGAACGCGCCGGTGGGTGCCAAGGTCGACGTGCGGCTGCCGGACGGCACCGTCGCGACCGGCACGGTGACCGCCGTTGGTGCCCCTGTCGAGCGGGAGAACGACAACGGCGGCAAGACGCTGAAGCTCCCGATCACGATCGTGCTGGACGACCCGACCCTCGCGGCGGCGTTCGACACGGTCAGCGTGAGCGTGACGCTGGTCCATCTCATCGCCGAGGACGTGCTGCTGGTCCCCGTGACCGCCCTGCTCGCGCAGCCGGGCGGAGAGTCGGCGGTCGAACGCGTCGTGAACAAGAAGACCGAGCTCGTCACGGTCGAGCTCGGCAAGTTCGCGGACGGGATGGTGGAGATCGTCGGGGGCGACCTCGCCGAAGGCGACATCGTGGCGGTGGCGAAATGAGCGCCGTGATCGAGCTGACGGGGGTGACCCGTTCCTACGGGTCACCCCCGACTCTCGCCCTGCGCGGAGTGGATCTGCGGATCGATCGGGGAGAGATGGTCGCGATCGTGGGGCCGAGCGGCTCCGGGAAGTCCACTCTCCTGAACCTCATGGGCACCTTGGATCGAGCGAGTTCCGGTCTCACCCGGATCGCCGGCTACGACGTCGCCGACCTGGGCGACGCGCAGCTCTCCGCCCTGCGCGCGTACACGATCGGCTTCGTGTTCCAGCAGTTCCATCTCTCCGACGGCGTCACCGCCATCGACAACGTCGCGACGGGACTCCTCTACACCGGCACGCCGACGGGCGCGCGTCGCAAGCGCGCGGCCGTCGCCCTGGAGCGGGTGGGGCTGGGGCACCGGCTGCGTCATCAGCCGCGTCAGCTCTCCGGTGGAGAGCGACAGCGTGTCGCCATCGCCCGAGCGGTCGTGGGGGAGCCCGCGCTGCTGCTCGCCGACGAGCCCACCGGGAGTCTCGACAGCAAGTCGGGAGCCGCCGTCATCGAGATCCTGAAGGAGCTCAACCGGGCAGGCACCACGGTCGTGGTCATCACCCACGACCAGGAGCTCGCCGATCGGATGCCGCGGCAGATCCGCATCCGCGACGGTGAGATCGTCGCCGACACCGGGCGTCCGGGCGACGTCGCGGCCGCGTCGGCACCGAGCCTGGAGGCGAGAGCATGAGCGTGCGGCTGCAGGCGAGACTCCGCCCATCCGACCTGCTCGGACTCGGCTTCCACGGCCTGCGCGCGCACCCTCTGCGGGCGGTGCTGTCGGCGCTGGGCATCGCGATCGGCATCGCCGCGATGATCGCCGTGATTGGGATCTCCACGTCGAGCGAGGCGCTCGTGAAGCAGAGACTGGCCTCGCTCGGGACCAACCTCCTGACGGTCACGGCAGGCAGCGACATGTTCGGCGGAGACGCCAAGCTCCCCGCCGACGCGATCATCCGCGTGCGGAACGTCCCCGGCGTCGAGACGGCGACCTGGATCTCGACTCTCAAAGACGTGCATGTCTACCGGAGCGCATCGATCGACAAGGGCGAGACCGGAGGGCTGACGGTCGCGGCCGCCGGCGACGATCTGCTCGAGGCGACCGGGTCGGATCTTCAGGCGGGCGCGTGGATGAACGAGGTGACGGAGAAGCTCCCCGCCGTCGTGCTCGGCTACAAGGCGGCGGAGAGGCTGGGGATCAGCACGGTCGGGAGTCAGGTCTGGCTGGGCGGACGGTACTTCACCGTCGTCGGGATTCTCGAGCGAGCGCCGCTCGCACCCGAGCTCGACACCGCCGCGCTGATCGGTGCGGGTATCGCCGAGGAGCTCTTCGGGTTCGACGGCTCCCCGACGACGATCTACGAGCGGTCGGCGGACGACGCCGTGGACGAGGCGCGCGATCTCCTGCCGCGCACGGTCAATCCCGAGGCGCCCAACGAGGTCAAGGTCAGCCGTCCGTCCGATGCGCTCGCCGCGAAGAACACGATCGATCAGGCCTTCACCGGACTTCTGGTGGGGGTCGGCTCCATCGCCCTTCTCGTCGGCGGCATCGGCGTCGCCAACACCATGGTGATCACGGTCCTGGAGCGCCGCCGCGAGATCGGACTCCGACGAGCCATCGGCGCGACCCGCGGGCACATCCGCTCGCAGTTCCTCGTCGAAGCCGTGCTGCTCGCCTCGCTCGGCGGACTGGGTGGATCCCTCATCGGGTGGCTCATCACCTGGATCGTCGCGACGGGCAACGGATGGCTCGTGTCCATCCCTCCGCTGGTGCTCGTCGCCGGAGTCGTCGTCACGATGTTCGTCGGCGCGATCGCGGGGTCCATCCCGGCCATCCGCGCCGCCCGGACATCACCGACCGCCGCGCTCAGCGCATGAGAGACGGGTCGCTCCCCGGAGGGAGCGGCCCGTCCGTGGTCCCGGGGGAGCGGAACAGGCCGAAGAACCACCGGACGGCGAGTGTCGACACGATGACGGCGAAGAGCACGGAGAGGAAGGCGATCATGCCGAGGGCCAGGACCGTCAGCGCGACAATCTCGGCGGACAGCAGCATCCCGAATCCGGCGAGCAGCGTCGAGAGGTCGTCGATCATGAGGTGCGCTCCGCCGCGGCAGGACGAGCTGCGCGCTGCGCCTGCGGGGCCTCGTTCAGGGAGCGCCAGGCCAGGTAGGCCGCGTACGCCCCGACGGGTGCGGTCGACGTTCCCGGCGGTGTGCTCCGCGCGATCCGGTGTCGAGAACCGGGGGATGCAGGTGCCAATCGATGCCCCTTCCGTGCTGCAGCTCTCACTGTGCAGGGGGCGGGGTTGCCACAGCGTAAGCGCCGACGATGCGCTCACGCTCGCGTCGATCCGGGTGGAATCGCCATGATGCGGATCCACAGCGGTTTCCGATCACGAACTTGTAACGTCGATCTCATGACGACCCTTCAGGTCACCGAAGACTCCATCCGCAAGACACGCGAACTGCGTGACGAGTTCCAGCGTTTCCTGCGCGAGTACGAGTTCGGGATGCGTGAGGTGGAGACGAAGATCTCGATCCTCCGTGACGAGTTCACCCACGACCACGCGTACAACCCGATCGAGCACGTGAAGAGCCGGCTCAAGACGCCGGACAGCATCGTCGAGAAGATCGCTCGCAAGGGCATCGACGAGCCCGACTTCGACCGCATCCGCTCCGAGATCACCGACATCGCGGGCGTGCGCGTGACCTGCAGCTTCGTCGCCGACGTGTACCAGCTCTTCGACCTCCTCACCCAGCAGGACGACGTCACGGTGCGGGTGGTCAAGGACTACATCGCGCAGCCGAAGGAGAACGGCTACAAGAGCCTGCACGCGATCATCGAGGTCCCCGTGTTCCTGTCGACGGGCGCCCTGGCGGTTCCCGTCGAGGTGCAGTTCCGCACCATCGCGATGGATTTCTGGGCCAGCCTCGAGCACAAGATCTACTACAAGTTCTCGAACCAGGTCCCCTCGCACCTCGTCGACAGCCTGACGGATGCCGCGGCGGCCGCCGCCGAGCTCGACACCCGCATGGAGCGCCTGCACCGCGAGGCCCACGGCGTCCCGCGCAGGCAGCTCGCCCCGCCGCCGCCCCCGCGCGTCGTCGGAGTCTGACTGAGGCCTCCGGAACGTCGCCTCGCGCGCCTGGCCTAACATGGGCGGCATGGCGACGAAGGCACCGAAGTCCGACATCGACGAGACCGGTGTACGGGTCTCGAAGCCGAAGAAGGTCGCCGTCGGCGTGCCCGCCGTGCTGCACGCGCTGCAGATCGCGAACGAGCAGATGGGTGTCGTCCGCTCGGTGCAGACCCTCGCGCGGGTGAACCAGAAGGATGGGTTCGACTGCCCGGGATGCGCGTGGCCGGAGGAGGACAAGCGACACCTCGCCGAGTTCTGCGAGAACGGGGCCAAGGCTGTCGCCGAGGAGGCGACTCTTCGCACGGTCGGTCCGGCGTTCTTCCAGGAGCACTCGATCGACGAGCTCCGTGGACACGACGATTGGTGGCTCGGGCAGCAGGGGCGGCTGACGCATCCGATGATCCTCGACGAAGGTGCGACCCACTATCGTCCCGTGTCGTGGGACGACGCGCTGCGCGCCGTCGCCGACGAGATCGCCGCGGTCGACGACCCCGACGAGACGGTGTTCTACACGTCGGGTCGCACGTCGAACGAAGCGGCTTTCCTCTACCAGCTGCTGGTGCGCGGCATAGGCACGAACAACCTGCCGGACTGCTCGAACATGTGCCACGAGTCCAGCGGATCCGCGCTCACCGAGACCATCGGCATCGGCAAGGGCACCGTGTCGATCGACGACGTGCACGACGCCGACCTCCTCATCGTCGCGGGACAGAACCCGGGGACCAACCATCCGCGGATGCTGTCGGCGCTCGAGAAGGCGAAGCAGCGCGGCGCCAGGGTGATCGCGGTGAACCCGCTGCCGGAAGCCGGTCTGATGCGGTTCGAGAACCCGCAGACTCCGCGAGGCGTGGCGTTCGGCGGCACGAAGATCGCCGACCGGTTCGTGCAGATCCGATCCGGTGGCGATCAGGCACTGTTCCAGGCCATCGGCAAGCACCTGCTCGAGGTCGAGGAGCGCGACGGCGGCGTGCTCGACCACGCCTTCATCGACGCGCACACCAGCGGCTTCGACGCGTACCGCGAGGCGATGGCACGCGCGGACTGGGCGTCGCTGGTCGAGGCGACGGGCGTGTCCGAAGCCTCGCTGCGCGTGATCGCCGAGGACGTGCGCACCTCGAAAGCCACGATCGTCTGCTGGGCGATGGGCCTCACGCAGCACAAGCACTCCGTGCCGACTCTGCGCGACGTGGTCAACGTGCTGCTGCTGCAGGGCAACATCGGGCGGAAGGGCGCGGGTGTGTGCCCGGTGCGCGGACACTCCAACGTGCAGGGCGATCGCACCGTGGGCATCTACGAGAAGCCGTCTGAGGCGTTCCTCGAGGCCCTCGACCGCGAGTTCGCGTTCACCGCACCCCGCGAGCACGGCTTCGACACGGTCGAGGCGATCCGCGCGATGCGCGACGGCCGCGTGCGCGTGTTCATGGGCATGGGCGGCAACTTCGTCTCGGCCACGCCCGACACCGCCGTCGTCGAAGCCGCGATGGCCCGGGTGAACCTCACGGTGCAGGTCTCCACCAAGCTCAATCGCTCGCACGTCGTCACCGGCCGCCGGGCGATCATCCTGCCGACGCTGGGGCGCACCGACCGCGACCGCCGCGGCGGCGCCGAGCAGCGCGTCACGGTCGAGGATTCGATGGGCGCCGTCCACGCGTCCCGTGGCCGCTTGGCTCCCCCGGCCGACGATCTGCTGAGCGAGGTCGCGATCGTCGCTCGCCTGTGCGGGCACCTCTTCGACGAGGGACCGTCGCCGGCGCAGGCGCCCGTATCGCACGACGGCGACCCCGAGCGGGGGCTCCCCGAGCACGGTGAGCTCGAGGGAGAGCGCCACTCGCCCCGGCCGAAGAACGCTCCCCGCGCCGACTGGGCCGCCCTCGAGACGGACTACGCCCTGATCCGCTCCCACATCGCGCGCGTCATCCCGGGTTTCGAGGACTACGACGCCCGCATCCAGAAGGGGCGCACGTTCTTCCTCCCGAACGGACCCCGCGACGAGCGCCGGTTCGCGACGGTCGACGGCAAGGCCCGCTTCACAGCGAACGTGCTCGAGTACCCGGTGATCCCCCCGGGCCGCCTGCTGCTGCAGACGCTGCGGTCGCACGATCAGTACAACACGACGATCTACGGCAAGGACGACCGCTACCGCGGCATCAGCGGCGGCCGGCGGGTCGTGCTCGTGCATGCGGAGGACATCGCCGAGCTCGGATTCGCCGAGGGCGAGATCGTCGACATCGTCTCGGAGTGGACGGGGCCCGACGGCACCGTCGAAGAGCGCAGGGCCGAGGAGTTCCGCATCGTCCCGTACTCGACGCCGCGCGGCAACGCGGCGGCGTACTACCCGGAGACCAACGTGCTCGTGCCCCTCGATTCGGTCGCCGACGTCAGCGGCACACCCACGTCGAAGGCCGTGATCGTGCGCCTCGAGCACCGCGCCGGCGCGGGCGCCACCGGCGCGGCCGCGACCGGCGACTGAGATGGGACGCCTCACCGCCCGCTCACCGGTCACCCGCATCGCGATCGTCGATGACGAGGTCACGGTCCGCCGCCGCGCCGACACCCTCGCGGTGGAGGAGCCGCTGGAGATCCGCGTCGCGGGAACCCCGCTGACCGTGACGATGCGCACCCCGGGCCATGACGTCGAGCTCGCCGCCGGATTCCTCGTTTCGGAGGGCGTGATCGGGGCCGGTGGCGATTTCCTCTCCGCGATCCACTGCGGTGGTCCGGGCACAGGAGGCGGGGCGCCCGGTTCTCTGCTGACCATGGACTCACCTGGGTCCCTGAGCCTGTCGAAGGGCCATGCAGGACGCTTCGACAGGCTCAGCGACCCAGAGTCGGCCGCCCCGCCGGCATCCGTCCTCTCCTCGGGCAACACGTACAACGTGCTCGACGTGACACTCCGGCCCGGACTGGAGCCGCTGCTCACCGACATCGCACGCAACTTCTACACGACGAGCTCGTGCGGCGTGTGCGGAGCGGCCTCCATCGAGGCGATCGAGAAGACCTCCCGATTCGACGTGGCGGCGGATGCCGTCACCGTGGATGCCGCGATGCTGCTCGGTCTCCCCGACAGGCTGCGCGAGGGGCAGGCCGTGTTCGAGAAGACCGGCGGCCTCCACGCGGCTGCGCTCTTCGACGCGGCGTCGGGCGAGCTGCTGGTGCTGCGGGAGGACGTCGGCAGGCACAACGCCGTCGACAAGGTGATCGGCTGGGCCGCCCTCGACGACCGCCTGCCGCTGAGCGGCACGGTGCTGCAGGTGTCGGGGCGGGCGAGTTTCGAGCTGGTGCAGAAGGCGGTGATGGCCGGCATCCCGATCCTCTCCGCCGTGTCCGCGCCGTCCTCACTCGCCGTCGAGCTCGCGGCCGCGTCGGGGGTCACGCTCGCGGGGTTCGTGCGGGGGAGCTCGATGAACGTCTATGCGCGTCCGGAGCGCGTGCTGGTCTGATCCGGCCGCACGCCGGAACACCGCTCCGATCCGTTTCCGCTCTGCCTCCGAACTACCTGCGAGCACCTTCACCGGTGGAACAGGAGACGATCATGGCGCAGCGACGCAGTGGGAAACGATTCATCGCGTGGGCCGCGCTCGCGGGCGTGATCAGCGGCGCGGTGTTCCTCGCCGTCGCCGAGCTCTTCGCCCTGATCTTCGCGCGCACGGCCAGCCCGATCCTGGCGGTCGGCGGTTTCGTGATCGACATCGTGCCGCAGCCCTTCAAGGAGTTCGCGATCGCCACCTTCGGCGAGTACGACAAGATCGCACTGCTCGCGGGCCTGGGCCTCGCGGTGGTCATCGCTTCGGCGATCGCCGGCGTTCTGCAGCTCGTGAAGGCTCCGCTGGGCGTCATCGCCCTGGTCATCGCCGGCGTGCTCTCCACGGCCGCCATCGTGACGCGCGCCGGAGTCACTCCGCTCGCCTTCCTGCCTCCCGTCCTCGGCACGATCGTCGGGTCGCTGATCCTCGTCCTGCTGGTCCGGCGTCTCCGCGCATGGCGCGCGGCGGCCGCCGCCACGGCGGACGACTCCGCGAGCGGCGTGGTGCCCGAGAACCCGGCCGCCCCGAAGGGCATCGACCGCCGTCGCTTCTTCGCCCTCGCCGCGATCGCCGGGGTATCCGCCGTCGTCGTGGGTGTCGCCTCGCGCGCCGTGACCATGGCCGTCGGCTCTGTCGAGTCGATCCGCAACGCCCTCAAGCTCCCGGCACCGAAGTCGACCGTGACTGTGCCGCAGGGCGCAGAGCTCGACATCAAGGGGCTGAGCGAGCTGTTCACGCCGAACAAGGACTTCTACCGCGTCGACACCGCGCTCACCGTTCCCACGATCGACCCCGAGACCTGGCGTCTCGTGATCGACGGCATGGTCGACCAGCGCGTGGAGCTGTCGTTCCAGGACATCCTCGACATGGGCCTCGACGAGTACGCGATCACGCTCACCTGCGTCTCGAACGAGGTCGGCGGAGAGCTCGTCGGCAACGCGATGTGGCTCGGTGTCCCCCTGCGCGACGTGCTGAAGAAGGCAGGCGTCAAGTCCGGCGCCGACATGGTGCTCTCGAAGAGCGTCGACGGCTACACGGCCAGCACGCCGCTGGCCGCCCTGATCGACGACAACCTCGATGCGATCCTCGCGGTCGGGATGAACGGCGAGCCGCTGCCGCTCGAGCACGGCTTCCCGGTGCGCATGGTCGTGCCCGGGCTGTACGGCTACGTGTCGGCGACCAAGTGGCTCACCGAGCTCAAGGTCACGACCTTCGCCGACGACGAGGCCTACTGGACGCCCCGTGGTTACAGCGCCGAGGCCCCGATCAAGTTCTCGTCGCGGCTCGACACCCCGAGCATCGGCGAGGCGGTGCCAGCGGGCAAGATCCCGATCGCGGGCGTGGCCTGGGCGCAGTCGGTCGGCATCGAACGGGTCGAGGTGAAGATCGACGAAGGCGATTGGATGCCGGCCACCATGTCGACCCCCATCAACGATGACACCTGGGTGCAGTGGTTCATGGAGTGGGACGCGACCCCCGGCACGCACTACGTCGCGGTCCGCGCGGTCAACAAGAACGGCGATCTGCAGATCGAGGAGCGCGCACCGATCGCCCCCGACGGCTCGACCGGGTGGCAGCGTTCGCTGATCCGCGTCACGTGATGCCGGTGCGCGGACGAGCGTCGGCACCTAGGGTGGAGCCATGACCTCGCTCCCGGCTCTCGTGATCACGGTCTCGGACCGGTCGTCTCGGGGAGAGCGGGAAGACCGCGGCGGACCGATCGCCGTCGGGCTCCTGCGGGATGCCGGCTGGCACTGCCCGGATGCCGAGATCATCCCGGACGGCGCCGACTCGGTGGCGGATGCTCTCCGCAGGGCATCCGCGCGCGGCATCCGGCTCATCGTCACCACCGGCGGCACCGGCGTCGCGCCGCGTGATCAGACGCCCGAGGGCACGCGCCGGGTGATCACCCGCGAGCTCCCCGGGATCGCCGAGGAGCTGCGGCGCAGCGGACTCGCGGACACTCCGCTGTCCGTGGTGTCGCGGGGACTCGCCGGCATCATCGACCCCGCCGGGGCGCTGGTCGTGAATCTTCCCGGTTCCACGCGTGCCGTGGCATCCGGCGTGCCCGTGATCCTCGGCGTCGCCGGGCACATCGTTGATCAGCTCGAGGGCGGAGACCACTCATGAACGACGTAAGACTGGCGGCGATGAGCGAGGAGCTCCTCGACCTCGACGCGCATCTCCGGGCCGTGGAGGACCCGCGACTCGGCGGCGTGACCACCTTCGTCGGACGGGTGCGCGACAACGACCCCGATGCTCAGACGCCGGTGGTCGGCCTGGAGTACAGCTCCCACCCGGATGCCGAGGCGACGCTGCGCCGTATCGCCGAGCAGGCCGGCGGCGATGCCTCCGCCGTGGTGGCCGTGAGCCACCGCGTCGGTCGGCTGGAGGTCGGTGATGCGGCCGTCGTGATCGCGGTCGCCTCCGAGCACCGCGCCGAGGCCTTCGAGGTGTGCCGCGCGGTGATCGAGGACATCAAGCGCGACCTGCCGGTGTGGAAGCGGCAGCTCGAATCCGACGGGACGACGTCGTGGAAGGGCATCGGCGGCTGACGCCGAGCTGTCTCAGCCGCCGGCGAAGGGCGGGAGCACGTCGATGAGCTGGGCGTCATCGAGAGGCCGGTCGTCGTCGGCGCGCACACCGTCGACGAGCACGGCGCACCGCGGCAGGATGTCGGTGAGGGCCGGATGCTGCGCCACGACCGCCGCGCGGAGAGCGAGCAGCGTGCGCTCGTCGCGTTCCTCGGCATCCGTGCCCGCGGCCTCGGCGGCGGCGGCGAAGTAGCGTACGCGGGTCATCGTGCGTCTCCTGGCGCGTCTTCGCCGGGACGGACCCAGTCGCCGGAGCGTCCGCCCGACTTCGCGACGATGCGCACGTTCTCGATCACGACCGCGCGATCGATGCCCTTGATCATGTCGACGATCGCGAGGGCCGTCACCGACACGGCCGTCAGGGCCTCCATCTCGACGCCGGTGCGGTCGGCGGTGCCGACGGTCGCCTCGATGAGCACACCGTCGTCGACGATGTCGAGCTCGATGCTCGCGCGGTGCACGCCGATGACGTGCGCCAGGGGGAGCAGCGCGGGCGTGGACTTGGCGGCCTGGATGCCGGCGATGCGCGCGACGGCGAGGACATCGCCCTTCGGAGCGGTGCCGTCGCGGAGCGCCGCGATCACTTCGGGCCTGCAGCGCACGAAGCCGCGTGCGGACGCCGTGCGGACGGTCGGCTGCTTCGCGGTCACATCGACCATGTGCGCGCGGCCGGCCGCGTCAAGGTGAGGGAAGCTCATCCGACCAGCATGACATCGATCGCGTCGCCCACGGAAACGGCCTCGACCTCGGCCGGGACGATCGCGAACGCCTGCGCTCGAGCGAGCCCGCCCGCCAGGTGCGAGCCCGAGCCGCCGGACGTCGCGGGGCTCACGGTGCGGGCGACGAGATCGACCACGGCAGGGAGGAACTGACGACGGCCCGGAGGGGTGGTCCAGGCGACGTCGGCGGTGAACGACGCGTGCGGGCGGTGGATGCCGGCGCGACCCTGCATCGTGAGCAGAGCGGGGCGCACGAACACCTCGAACGACACCGCGACGCTCACCGGATTGCCGGGGAGGCCGAAGACGAGTGCTCCGGCATCCAGCACGCCGAAGGCCTGCGGCTTGCCCGGCTGCATCGCGACGCCGACGAACTCGACCTCGCCCTGTCCGTCGAACGCGCCGCGCACCGGTTCGTAGGCGCCCGCACTCACACCGCCCGTGAACACGATCACGTCGGCGCCGAGGGCCGTGGCCTCCGCGGTGACCGCGCGGACGGCATCCGCTTCGTCGGGCACCCGGGCGACGAGGACGACCTCGGCATCGGCATCCGCCACCAGCTGCTCGAGCAGGGGGCCGTTGGAATCAGGGATGCGTCCGCGGGCGGCGGGTTCTCCCGGTGCGAGCAGTTCGCTGCCGGTCGAGACCACGGCCACACGCGGCGCGCGCGTCACGGTCACCTCGGCGATCCCGGCGGCGACGGCCGCGGCGATCTGGAACGCGCCCAGACGCTCGCCCGCGAGCACGACGTCGTCGCCCGCCTGCAGATCCGCGCCGCGCCGGCGCACGAATGCCCCGGGCTTCGCCGGCGCCCGCAGCACGCGGACCTCGCCCAGCGAGTCGGCGAGACCGCCCGCCGTGTCCTCGAACGGGACGATCGCGTCAGCATCCGTGGGAGCCGGGGAGCCGGTCATGATGCGCGCGGCCTCGCCGGGGCCGAGCGGCGGGTCGAGAGACACCCCGGCCGGAAGGTCTGCGACGACGCGGAGAGTGATCGGGTTCGCCTCAGATGCCGCGTCGACGTCGGCGGCGCGCACAGCGAAGCCGTCCATGGCGGAGTTGTCGAACAGGGGGATGTCGTGGGCGGCGACGGCCGGATCCGCGAGAGTGCGCCCCGCGGCATCCCGCACCGGGCGGGTCTCGGCCTCGAGCACGTGCACGGCGTCGAGGACGCGCGCGAGCTGCTCTTCGACCGAACGCAGGGCGGTCATGCCGACACCGCCTCGGTCGTCGAGGATGCCGGACGGATCGCGATCTCGTGCTGGCGAGACGAGAGCGCATCGATCATCGCGAGCCGGCCGAGCAGGGGCTTTCCGGCTCCCGTGACGAGCTTGATCACCTCGCCGGCCAGCATCCCGCCGACCTGCACGCAGAGCGCACCGAGCACACCGACCTGGGCGCAGCTCGGCGGCTCGCCCTCGGTGCCGATCGGGAAGAGGTCGGCGAGCACAACGGGCTCGCCCTCGGGCGGGTCCGACCAGAAGACGGTCGCCTGTGCATGCCATTCCTGCACGGCTCCCCACACCAGCGGAACGCCGAGTGCCTCGGCCGCGGCGGCGACGTCGCGGCGGGTGTCGAAGGAGTCGCTCGTGTCGACGACCACATCCGCACCGGCGAGCAGACGTTCGGCGTTCGCGGCATCGAGGCGCTCCGGGTACTGCGTGATGACGGTCTGCGGGGCGAGGGCGCTGATCGCCCGCTCCGCGGACGCGGTCTTCCGCGTGCCGATGTCCTCGACCCGGTGCGCGAGCTGGCGCTGCAGGTTGGTCAGCTCCACGACGTCGTCGTCGATCACGGTGATCGATCCGATGCCGGCTGCGGCGAGGGCGAGCAGCACGGGCGAGCCGAGTCCGCCGGCGCCCACGACGGTGACGCGGGCGGCGTTCAGGCGGCGCTGGCCCTCTTCGCCGATGCCCGCGAGCACCGCGTGCCGGGCGGTGCGGACGAGCTCGGTCGGCTCCAGAGCGGATGCGGGGGCGACGAGAGGTTGCATGGCTTCAGCGTAGGCCTCGTCGTGCGCGCGTGTGGAGGCGCTTGCCTGTTGCTCCGGCGGTGCGGCGACTATCGTGGCGCCGACGGGCCGCCCGTGCCCGGGGAGACGGATGCCGACATGCGCACGCTCATCGCGGTGGAGTTCAGTTCGCTCGACGGGGTCATGCAGTCTCCCGGAAGATCGGACGAAGACACCTCCGACGGCTTCTCCCGAGGGGGATGGGCGGCGACGCACATGGCGGGCGACCCCGAAGCGGGGGCAGCGGCCATGGCGGGGAGTGGCGCGACGGAGGGCATGGTCTTCGGCCGACGCACCTACCTCGATCTCGTCGGGCACTGGCTCACGACATCCGAGCCGAACCCGTTCACCGACGTCCTGCGCGAGACGCCCAAGTACGTCGCCAGCAGGAACCCCGAGACCGACCTGCCCCATCCGAACAGCGAGCTCCTCGCCGGAGAGGCCGCCGACACGATCGCGCGCCTCAAGGCCGCCGGCGACGGCGAACTCGTCATGCTCGGCAGTGCGACGCTGCTGCACAGCCTGCAGGAAGCCGATCTGATCGACGGGTACATCCTCACGATCCTTCCCGTCACTGTGGGAGGAGGGAAGCGCCTCTTCGTCGACGGCACCGTGCCGGCGACGCTGACGCTCACTCGCTCCGTCGTCACTCAGAAGGGGGCGATCGTCGCGGAGTACCGCCGCTCCTGACAGGACTACCCCTTCCGGCCCTCGTGCGTGTGATCGGGGCGAGGATGGTGTCATGGCACGCATCCTCGTCACCGGCTCGACCGACGGTCTCGGCCGTGCGACGGCAGCAGCACTTCTCGACCTGGGTCACCAGGTGATCGTGCACGCGCGCAGCGCGGATCGGGCCGCGGCGGTCGCCGAGCTGACCGACCGTGGTGCCGACCGGATCATCGTCGACCTGGCCGATCGGCAGGCCGTGATGGATGCCGCGGCGGAGCTCGACGGGGGCGAAGCCATCGACGCCGTCATCCACAACGCCGGCGTGATCTCGGGCCCCGGCCTGCTGCCCGTGAACGTCGTCGCCCCGTACCTCTTCACCGCGCTGCTGCGCACCCCGACCCGGCACGTCTACCTCAGCAGCGGGATGCATCGCGGCGGGTCGACCGACCTCGCGGGCCTCGACTGGGACGGCGACCGTGTGACCGCCAGCTATTCCGACACCAAGCTGTTCGTCACGACGCTCTCCACGGCGGTCGCCGATCGGTGGGCACCGCGGGTCTCCGCCAACGCCGTCGACCCCGGCTGGGTGCCGACGAAGATGGGCGGTGCCGGCGCACCCGACGACTTCGACCTCGGCCACGAGACCCAGGAGCGTCTCGCGACCGATCCGCACCTCGCGGCCACCGGTGGCTACTGGCACCACGGCGAGCAGCGGCAGCCCCATCCGGCCGTCGCGGACCCGGCGTTCCAGCAGGAGCTGCTCGCCGTCCTCGCCGACGCGACGGGTGTCGAGCTGCCGACACGGTAGGGCGCAGTCGCGGCAGTGATGATCAGCCCTCGGCGTCGACCGACGTTTCGCGGTGCCCAGGACGAATCCCGGACCGTTCCGTGGATATCGGTCCGCGAAGCGTCGACTCCTCCGCGAATCGTCACTACGGTGATCCGCCGCGAGACCGCGAGTTACGCAGAATCGGATGGATATGACTGCACGCTCCGCATCTGCGGTAGATTCGCCCCATGCAGACCTATCGGATCGCCCGTGCCGCGCGACTCCTCGGAGTGAGCGACGACACCGTCCGGCGCTGGATCGATCACGGGCTCCTCCCGGTGACGGATGCCGTTCCGGCCGAGATCCCCGGCGACGCGCTCGCCGCCCGCGCGGTCGCGCTCGCCGAGGAGGCGAAGGCCGCGGACGACCTCCTGTCCAGTGCCCGCAACCGGTTCGTCGGCATCGTGACGCGCGTGCAGATCGAGGGGCTCATGGCCCAGGTCGATCTCCAGGCCGGTCCGCACCGCGTCGTCTCGCTGATGTCGGCCGAGGCGGCGCGCGAGCTGCAGCTCGAGGTCGGCTCGCTCGCCACCGCCTCCGTCAAGGCGACGCAGGTCGTCGTCGAAGTCCCGAAGGTCTGACACATGAATCGCACGTTCCGCCGCTCCGCCACCGCACTCCTCGCGGCCGCCGCGCTCGCCCTCACGGGGTGTGCGGGCGCCGCCGGATCCGCGCCGTCGACCTCGCCGACCGAGACGACGATGGAAAGTACCCTGAGCGGTGAGCTCACCGTCTACGCCGCCGCGTCGCTGTCGGGCGCCTTCGACGCGATCGCCGAGAAGTTCACGGCCGAGAATCCCGACGTGATGGTCAGCCCGGTCTACGACGGCTCCTCGACGCTGGTCACGCAGATCCTCGAGGGCGCTCCGGCCGACGTCTTCGCGTCCGCCGACGAGGCGAACATGGACAAGGCGAAGGATGCCGCGATCGACCCGGCGCTCTTCGCCTCCAACACGCTGGTCATCGCGGTTCCCGCCGGCAACCCCGGAGAGGTCAAGACTCTCGCCGACCTCGCCGACGCCACCACGGTTCTCTGCGCCCCCGAGGTGCCGTGCGGCGCGGCATCCGCGAAGCTCCTCACCGCCGCCGGGGTCACGGTCGAGGCTGCGAGCCTCGAGCAGAACGTGACCGCGGTGCTCACGAAGGTCGCGGCATCCGAAGCCGACGCGGGTCTGGTGTACGCGACGGACGTGGTCGGCCGCGACGACGTCGAGGTGATCGTGCCCGAGGGGGCTGAGGACGTCGTGAACCACTACCCGATCGCGGCTCTCGCCGATGCCGCGAACCCGGATGCCGCCGCGGCGTTCGTCGCCTTCGTGCTCTCGCCCGTCGGCCAGAAGATCCTCGCGGACTTCGGCTTCGGAAAGCCATGAGCGCGGGCGGTGCGCAGGGATACGCGCCCCGCGCGCTCGCCGTCCCCGCGCTGATCGGGCTGGCCTTCCTCATCCTCCCGCTCGCGGCGCTCGTCGGCCGCGTGCAGTGGTCGACCTTCGTCGCCGATGTGACGTCGGAGGCCGCTCTCTCGGCCCTCGCGCTGTCTCTCGGGACCGGACTCGTCGCCACACTGCTGTGCATCATCGTCGGGGTGCCGCTCGCGCTGTACATCGCCCGCTCGGGACCGCGCCTCGCCGCTGTGCTCCGCGCCGCGGTGACGGTCCCGCTCGTCCTGCCCCCGATGGTCGGCGGCGTCGCGCTGCTGTACCTGTTCGGTCGCGCGGGGTGGCTCGGTGGACTCGGGCTGTCGTTCAGCACGCCCGCGGTCGTGCTCGCGCAGACCTTCGTCGCCCTGCCGTTCCTGGTGCTCGCGGTCGAGGGCGCCGTGCGCACGTCCGGCGTCGACTATGAGCGCACCGCCGCGGCGCTCGGCGCGGGGCGGTGGACGATCCTCCGCCGCATCACCCTCCCGCTCGCTGCGCCGGGCATCGTGGCGGGCGTCGTGCTCTGCTTCGCCCGTGCCATCGGCGAGTTCGGGGCCACGGCGCTGTTCGCCGGCAACCGTCCCGGCGTCACCCAGACCATGCCCCTTGCGATCTACACCGCGTTCAACGGCGCCGGAGTCTCGCAGGGTGCGGCTGTCGCCCTCGCGCTGCTGCTGCTCGCCACCGCCATCGCCGTGCTGCTGCTGGTCCGCGGCTGGCGACCGGGAGCGGCGCGATGAGTGGGCTGAACGCGCACATCGTCGTGGCTCGTGAGCACTTCGCCGTCGACATCGCCCTGGATGTCGCGCCCGGCGAGACCGTCGCGGTGATGGGGCCGAGCGGCGCGGGCAAGTCGACGCTCCTCCAGGCGCTCGCCGGTCTCCAGCCGCTGACAGCCGGGGAGATCTCGGTCGGGGACCGCGTGGTCGATCGCGTGAACGCGCCGCGCGTGCGCACGGAGCCCAAGAACCGGGGCATCGTGCTGCTCGGGCAGGACGCCCGACTGTTCCCGCATCTGACCGTGCGCGAGAACGTGGCCTTCGGCCCCCGTGCGGGTGGTGCCGACGCCCGCTCCGCGCGCGATTCCGCCGATGAATGGCTGGTGCGCGTCGGCCTTCCGGGAGCAGGAGACCGGATGCCGCGAGAGCTCTCCGGCGGCGAGGGTCAGCGGGTCGCGGTGGCGCGTGCGCTCGCCGCGTCTCCGCGCGTGGTGCTCCTGGACGAGCCGCTCGTCGCGCTCGACCCGGAGACGGCGGGAGAGATCCGTCGGATGCTGCGCGACCAGCTCGCCGGGACCACGACGATCGCGGTCACGCACGATGCGGCGGATGCCGTGGCGCTGGCCGAGCGCCTGATCGTCATCGAGTCCGGTCGCGTGACGCAGAGCGGCCCCGTGCGCGAGGTGCTGGCGGCACCGGCATCCGGTTTCGTCGCCTCGATCGCCGGCGTCAACCGGGTCGTCGGGTTTGCGCGTGGCGGCGGGTGGTCGAACGGCGAGCTGCACCTGACGAGCACGGATGCCGCGTCGCGCGCGCTCGCCGCGACGGACGGTGCGGCGCTGGTCGCGGTGTTCCGCCCGCAGGATGTGCGGGTCGTCGACGCCGCGACAAACCCCGACGCGTGCCGCACGCAGATCACGCGGCTCGAGTCGACGCTCGCCGGGATCCGCGTGCACACTTCGTTCTGCCAGGTCGACGTCTCGCTCGCCGACGCGACGGGACTCGCACCGGGGGATCCGCTGCAGCTGCGGGTCGACCCGGCGGGCGTGCACTTCGTGGCGGGGCGCTGACGATCATCGCCGGCTGCTCGACAGATCGCTGGCCGTCGCTGGCAATGTGCCGGTCGTCGCCGTCCCGCCTACCCTCGACGGCGGATCGGGGGTTAGTCTCGGAGGATGACTACGCGCGAGGTGGAGCGATGACGGCCGTACCGGTCGTGATCGGCGTCCGCACGCCCGACGTCACGACCGCCAGCGGTGCTGTCCCGACGAGCGGTGCGCTCGTCGACACTCACGGCCGTGTGCACCGTGATCTCCGCATCTCGCTGACCGATCGCTGTTCGCTGCGCTGCACCTACTGCATGCCCGAGCAGGGCAACGAGTGGCTCGCGCGCGCCAGCATCCTCTCCACCGACGAGATCGTCGAGGTCGCCGAGGTGGCGGCCGCGCTCGGCATCCGCACGTTCCGGCTCACCGGAGGCGAGCCGCTGCTGCGCGCCGACATCGTCGACGTCGTCCGTCGGATCGCCCGCATCGAGGGGGAGGACGGCCCGGTCGAGGTCGCGATGACCACGAACGGCATCAGCCTCGCGAAGAAGCTCCCCGACCTCATCGCCGCCGGGCTCACGCGCCTCAACATCAGCATCGACACGGTCGACCGCCAGCGTTTCGCCGACCTCACCCGACGCGACCGCATCGAGGACGTGTTCGAGGGCATCGCCGCCGCCGCGGCATCCGAACTCCGTCCGCTCAAGCTCAACGCCGTCGCGATGCGCGGCGTGAACGACGATGAGCTGCCCGACCTCGTGGCCTTCGCGATGGGCGTCGGCGCGCAGCTGCGCTTCATCGAGCAGATGCCGCTGGATGCCGGGCACACGTGGGACCGCTCCACGATGGTGACCCGTGAGGAGATCCTCGAGAAGCTCGGCGAGCGCTGGCAGCTCGACCCGGTGCCCGGGCGCGGAGGAGCTCCGGCCGAGAAGTGGCGCATCGACGGCGGCCCGCACGAGGTCGGCGTGATCGCCTCGGTGACCGCACCGTTCTGCGGCGCCTGCGACCGCCTGCGCCTGACCGCCGACGGTCAGTTCCGCAACTGTCTGTTCTCGAATGCCGAGTACGACCTCACCGCGGTGATGAGGAGCGAAGGATCGGTGCCGGGACACCGCGCCGACGCCATCGCCGCGTTGCTGCGCTCCTGCGTGCACGGCAAGCTGCCCGGCCACGCGATCAACGACCCGTCGTTCCTCCAGCCCGCGCGCGGCATGAACGCCATCGGCGGCTGATCCGACCGAGGGGCCGTCGGCGTCAGGCCGCGTCTCGTTCCGCCGACACCGCGACGTTCGCGCGTCCGCCGTCGACGTCGAGCGTCGTCCCGTGCACGAACGAGGCGTCGTCGGAGACGAGATAGACGGATGCCGCCGCGATGTCGGCGGCCTCGCCCGCTCGCCCGGTGGGAGCATCCGCCATCAACGTGTCGGAGCGATGCGGAGCTTCGGGATCCGATCCGAGCGGGCGGATGACGCCGGGGGAGACGCCCACCACCCGGATGCCGCGCGGCCCGAGCTCCGATGACCACGCGCGCGTCAGCGCCTCCATCGCCGCCTTCGACGAGGAGTACAGCGGGCTCGACGGCACCGCGAGCCGCGCCACCCACGAGCCGAGGTTGAGGATCACTCCGTGGCTCGCAGCGAGCGCGGGGACGAGCGCCTGCACCAGGTGGAACGGTGCCTTCACGTTCACGCCGTAGACGAGGTCGAACAGATCGTCGCCCGCGTCGGCGGTGGAGTGCAGGGGGTAGACGCCCGCATTGTTGACGAGGATGTCGAGGCGGCCGCCGGTGAGAGCGAGGGCGTCTGCGGCCAGACCGGCGCTCGCCGAGGGGTCGCCCGTGAGATCGGCGCGCACGAAATCGGCGTGTCCGCCGGCCTCGCGGATCTCGGCGATCACCTGGGCGCCGCGATCCGCATCGCGTCCGGAGACGATGACCCGGGCACCTTCTGCGGCCAGGGCGGTGGCGATCGCGCGACCGATGTTGCTGGTGGCCCCCGTGACGAGGGCGATCTTGTTCTGCAGTCGGTTTGTCATGCGGGCGACGGTACGCCGCGCTTTCTGGACTCGCGAGTCCAGAAAGCGGGCAGGATGGAAGCATGACCCTGACAGCCAAGGGCTCCGCGACTCGAGACCGCATCCTCGAGACCACCGCGGCATACCTGCGCAGCGACGCCCCCGGTGAGATCACGCTCGACGACATCCGCGCGGTCACCGGGACCAGCAAGGGGCAACTGTTCCACTACTTCCCGGGCGGCAAGCAGGAGCTACTGCTCGCTGCCATCCGGCGCGAGGCCGATCGGGTGATCGATGATCAGCAGCCGCACCTCGACGATCTCACCAGTCGGAGCGGCTGGGAGCAGTGGAGCGCGGCGGTCGTCGCCCGCTATCGCGCACTCGGAGCGAACTGCCCGCTCGCCGCCCTCATGGACCAGGCCTCGACGCCCGGCGCCGCCGAGGTCATCTCCGCGCTTCTCCTCGACTGGCGGAAACGCCTCGCCCGCGGCATCCGATCCATGCAGGACGCCGGGGAGGCGAGGACCGATGCGGATGCCACGAAGGTCGCAGCATCCGTGATCGCCGGCATCCAGGGTGGTGTCCAGGTCCTGCGATCCACTGGTGAGACCGACACGCTCGAGGCGTCACTCGCCCTCCACCTGGAGTATCTGAACGGCTGATCCGCCACCGGTCGCGCTCTTGCGGTCGACGGGTGACTCCTGGGAGCATCACCTGGTGAGTGCAGCGAATGTCGATACCGAGAGCGTCGTCGACGTCGGGTCTCTGGCCGGCATCGATCGCGAACCGCAGCGCTGCGAGTGCGACCACGGCGACGAGACCGGCTACGCCCCCTGCGGACGCAAGGCCAAATGGCGCGTCACGATCGACTGCGTGTGCGGCGAGGGTCATCCGCGGCGCGTCGAGATCCTGTGCTCGCGGTGCATGCGGACGGCGCGACAGGAGTACGGACGCGAGGCGATCACGGTGCGACGCCTCTGACGACGCTCAGCCGAGGAACTCGCGCGCAGCCGAGGACAGAGCGGTCACGCCGACCTCGATGGTCGGGTGGATCTCCGGCGCGAAGTACGGCGAGTGGTTCGTCGGGATGTCCTTATCCAGGCGCCCGGCGGCGGCGGCCTCGGCGAAACGCGTCGGGTCGACTCCGCCCCAGAACCAGAAGACCAGGGGCACTCCGGCATCCCGTGCGAACCACGAGACGTCCTCGCTGCCGGTGAACATCCCGGGATCGATGACGGATGCCTCGCCCAGTGCCCGCTGCAGGGCGGCGGTCACCCGGACCGTGGCATCTTCGTCGTTGATCGTGGCCGGCAGCGTGTGCAGCGTGTGGATCTCGGGCTCGCGCTCGGCGCCGGAGGCGAGGGCCTCGGCGCGCACGATGCGCTCGACGCTCGCGAGCACCTTCTCGCGGGCTTCTTCGTTCGGGTAGCGCAGGCTCAGCTCGAGTGTCGCCTCTGCCGGGATGATGTTGTTCTTCAGGCCGGCGTGGATCGAGCCGACCGTCACGACGCCCACGCCCTGCGGGTCGATCTCGCGGGAGGCGATGGTCTGCAGCCGCATCACCGTGGCCGCCGCCATCACGACCGGGTCGATCGTGGAGTGCGGGCGGGAGCCGTGCCCGCCCCGGCCATGAAGGATGACCGTGAGACCGTCGGATGCCGCCATCTGGGTGCCGCTGCGCACGCCGATGATCCCGGCGGGGAGCGGGGTGACGTGCTGGCCCAGCACGACGTCGGGCTTCGGATAGCGGCTGAGGATGCCGTCGTCGAGCATCGCTCGCGCACCGGCGCCGTACTCCTCTGCGGGCTGGATCAGCACCACGAGCGTGCCCGTCCAGTCGGCCTTCTCGGCGACGAGCTTCTCGACCGCGCCGACCATCGCCGTGACGTGCATGTCGTGCCCGCAGGCGTGCATGACCGGGACGGTGTTCCCCGAGGGGTCCACGCCCTTGGCGGTGCTCGCGTAGGCCAGGCCGGTCTGCTCCTCGACGGGCAGGGCATCCATGTCGGCGCGCACCCAGACGACCGGGCCTGCGCCGTTCTCGAGAACTCCGACGACGCCGGTGACCCCGACGCCCTCCTCGACCTCGAGGCCCAGATCGCGCAGGTGAGCAGCGGCGATGCCGGCGGTGCGCGTCTCCTGGAACGAGAGCTCGGGATGCTGGTGCAGGTCGATGTAGAGCGCTTCGAGGTCGATCGTCATGGCCCCGAGCCTACTCGGGGATGCATTGTGCCGACCCGGCCCCTTCTGCTCGAGCCAGCCCTCTGTGGTGCGCGATAAGGGGGTGGCTCGCAGGAAAAGGGCCGGGTCCGCGGAGTATTCGAGCGGAACCTTGTCAGCCCTCGCGGGAGTACGTTCCCAGCTCCGGACCCGGGTGCAGGACGCCGTTCACGATCGCCCGGATCGCGAACTCGCTCGCCCCGCCGAGTTCGATGGTGCCGGGGTGCAGGAGCCACTGCAGTTGCAGGCCGTCCATGACCGCGAGGATGCCGGCGGATGCCGCGGCGATGCTCTGCGGATCGTCGACGCCCTCCTGGGCGCAGAGCTCGTGGAAAGCTGCGGTCACCTCGCGGCGCAGGGTCGTGTACCGCTCCTCGAAGTACTCGCGGCCCGGGTGGTCGTCGGTGACGGACTCCGAGGAGAGCACCGTGTACGCCTGCACGATGCCGGGGCGCTTCTCGTTCGCGAAAGCCGTGCGCACGAGGTGGAGGAAGAGTTCGGGCCCGCCGGGGATGTGCTTCTTCTCGAGGGCGGCCACATCCGCCTGATCGCGGTAGGAGAGCACCTCGAGAAGGAGCTTCTGCTTGGAGCCGAAGTGATGCAGGACGCCGGCGTGGGTGATACCGACCTGCTCGGCCACATCGGCGAGAGTGCCGTTGGTCGACCCCTTGTTACCGAAGATCTCGACCGCGGCCTTGAGGATCTGCTCGCGCTTGGCACGGGTCGACGGACGCACCTTCGACTCGTCGTCCACCACGCTGATCCCCTTCGTCGGCCGTGCACTTGCCATCTTACTTACCAGTGGGTAACCTCACCAATACTTACTTTCTCGCCAGTAAGTGAATGTCCCCCACGCAGCACAACGACCGTGCCCAAGGAGAAGCAATGAAGCTCAGGAAATCCCTGATCGCCGTCACGGCGATCACCGCCCTCGGAATCTCGGCCCTCGCCGGCTGCTCCGCCGGCGGGAACGACGACGCCGGCTCGGGCGAGTCGGCCGCCCTCACGATCGCGAAGCCCGACGGCGCGATCACCACCGAGTCGAACAACCCGTTCGTCGGCGACTCGTCCGCCTCGAAGTACGGCTACGGCAAGGTCATCTTCGAGACGCTCGGCCTCGTCAACCAGACCGGCGACCGCGAAGTGACCCCCTGGCTGGCCGAGAGCATCGAGTGGAACGACGACTACACCGCCGTGACCGTGGTCCCGCGCAAGGACGTCACCTGGAGCGACGGCGAGCCGTTCACCGCCGACGACATCGTCTTCACCTACGAGCTCGTCTCGACTCCGGCGCTCGACACCGCAGGTCTCCAGTTCGAAGGCGCGACAGTCGAAGGCGACGCCGTGACCCTGACCTTCGGGCAGTCGAAGTTCGTCAACCAGGCCCGTGTGCTGCATGTGCCGATCGTCCCCAAGCACATCTGGGAGAACCTCGACGAGCCGGCCACCGACCCCGTCAAGGGCGACGACCTCGTCGGCACCGGCCCCTACGCGCTGTCGAACTGGTCGACCGAGTCGGTCACCCTCGAGGCGCGCGACGACTACTGGGGCGGCGACCTGGCCGTGCCCGAGCTGCACTACGTCTCCTACGGCGACAACACCGCGCTGACCACCGCGCTCGCCCAGGGCGAGGCCGACTGGGCCCAGGCGTTCATCCCGCAGATCGAGGAGCAGTTCCTCTCCGCCGATCCCGAGCACAACAAGTTCTGGGCCGCCCCGACCACCGGGTCCGCGACGCTCTTCATGAACCTGCACCAGAAGCCGTTCGACGACCCCGCGTTCCGTCAGGCTCTCGCCTGGGTGATCGACCGCGACGCCTACGTCGACATCGCCCGCGAGGGCGCCAGCGAGCCGGTCTGGTCGGTCACCGGACTGTCCTCGATCCTCGAGGACGAGATCCAGCCCGAGTTCCAGGGCGAGGAGTACTCGGTCGACGCCGAGAAGGCCCGCGGCGTCCTGAAGGACGCCGGCTACACGTGGGACGGCGACGCGCTCATCGATCCCGACGGCACGCCCGTCTCCTTCACGCTCTCGGTTCCCTCCGGATGGAGCGACTGGAACACCGCGCAGGAGCTGATCGCCGAAGACGTCTCGGACTCGATCGGCGCTGAGGTGAAGATCGACATGCCCGACTGGGGCGGCTGGCAGGGCCCGCGTGACGACGGCACGTTCTCGGCCATCATCCACTGGCTCGAGGACAGCGGTACCGCCTACGGTCTCTACACGTCCACCATGGACCCGCGCTGGATCTCGCCCGACGGCATCGCCGGATTCAACTTCGGACGCTTCGAGGACCCGGCGGCCACCGAGGCGCTGAACACCTACGCGAACGCCGCCTCCGACGAGGAGCGCACGGCCGCGCTCGACACCATGCAGAGGATCTTCGTCGATCAGGTTCCGGCGATCCCGCTGGGTGCGCACCCGCTGCTCGGCGAGTTCAACACGCGGAACTACGTCGGCTGGCCGTCGGAGGAGGACCCGTACGCATCGGCCGACCCGACGCAGCAGAACATCGTGCAGATCCTCACGAAGCTGAAGCCCGCCGAGTAAGCACCCGATGGGGAGGCCCGGTCTCGACCCTCTTGACGGGGCTTCGACAGGCTCAGCCATCCAGCACTGGGTCCCTGAGCTTGTCGAAGGGCCGGCGCCTCCCCCTCTGATCGATGAAGGAACACACCCCCATGTCAGACCCCCTCCTCACCGTGCGCGACTTCTCGGTCGTGTACGACGTCGATCCGCCGGTCGAGGCGGTGACCGATGTCACGCTGGAACTCCAGCGCGGCGAGATCCTCGGACTCGCCGGCGAGAGCGGATGCGGCAAGACCACGCTCGCGTACGGCGTGCAGCGACTGCTGCGCGCGCCGGCCGTCATCACCGGCGGAGACGTCGTCTTCCACGACGCATCCGGCGACGACGTCGACATCAACGCCCTCGACGTCGACGCGATGCAGCGCTTCCGCTGGGACAAGGTCTCGATGGTCTTCCAGGGGGCGATGAACGCCCTCAACCCGGTCGACACGATCGGCTCGCAGCTCGAGGACGTCTTCGAGATCCACCGCCCGGGGATGAACCGCCGCCAGCGCCGTGCCGAGGCCGAAGAACTGCTCGAGATCGTCAAGGTCGGACGCCAGCGCATGCGGTCCTTCCCGCACGAGCTCTCGGGCGGCATGCGGCAGCGCGTGATGATCGCGATGGCCCTCGCGCTGCGGCCCCAGCTCATGGTGATGGACGAGCCGACCACCGCGCTCGATGTGCTGGTGCAGCGGGAGATCATCAAGCAGATCTCGCAGCTGCGGCACGAGTTCGGCTTCTCGGTGATCTTCATCACCCACGACCTCCCCCTGCTCCTCGAGATCAGCGACCGGATCGCGATCATGCGCGAGGGACGCATAATCGAGCTCGCGAGCGCCGAGGAGATCTGGCGGCGTCCGCAGCACGAGTACACGAGGACCCTGCTGTCGTCGTTCCCCCGGCTGACCGGGGAGAGAGGGGTGCTGGTCCGATGACCACGCTCGAATTCCGCGGCGTCACGAAGAGCTACAACGTCCGCGGCGCCGGCCGCATCAAGGCGCTCGACGACGTCAGCTTCACGCTGACCTCGGGCCGCACGATCGGCCTGGTCGGCCAGTCCGGCAGCGGCAAGTCGACGATCGCGAAGATCCTCACGCAGCTGGAGACCCCGACCAGCGGCGAGGTGCTGCTCGACGGACAGTCGATCCCGCGTCGCGGGAAGGGACTGCGCCGCTACCGGCAGCAGCTGCGCATGGTCTTCCAGGACCCGTTCGCCTCGCTCAACCCGTACCACTCGATCCGCTACCACCTCGAGCGGCCGATCCGCCTCGACGCGGTCGTGCCGAAGAAGGACACCGACGCCGAGGTCCGCCGATTGCTCGCCCGGGTGCGCCTCGATGCGGATGCCGTGATCGACCGCCGCCCGCACGAGCTCTCCGGCGGCCAGCGCCAGCGCGTCGCCATCGCCCGCGCGCTCGCCTCGCGGCCGTCGCTGCTCGTCGCCGACGAACCCGTGTCGATGCTCGACGTCTCGATCCGTCTCGGCGTGCTCACTCTGCTCGCCGATCTGCAGCGCGAGGAGGGCCTCGGCGTGCTCTACATCACCCACGACCTCGCCACCGCCCGCCACTTCAGCGACGAGATCATGGTGCTCAACCAGGGGCGGGTCGTCGAGTACGGCACCGCCGACGACGTCATCCTGAACCCCCAGAACCCGTACACCCGCGAACTGCGCGCGGCGTCTCCCGATCCGGAGAAGCACTTCGCCTCGACCGGAGGTGCCCTGTGACCACCGCATCGCCCCACCTCGACGACGACCTCGTCGCGAACGACGCCCTCGAAGTCGGCACCACCGCGACGACCGCCGAGCGCGCGCGACGACCAGTGCCCTGGCGCTTCTTCGCCGGCCGCGCGGCGTTCTACCTCTTCACCCTCTGGGCCGCCCTCACGATCAACTTCTTCCTGCCGCGTTTCATGAAGGGCGACGCGGTCAGCTCGTACCTGGCGCGCAACCGCAACGTGAGCCCGGAGGCCGCCGACTCGCTCCGCATCCTCCTGGGCATCGACACCGACAAGTCGATCTGGCAGCAGTACCTCGAATATTGGGGCATGCTGTTCCGCGGCGACCTCGGCATCTCGACGCTCCACGGCCTGCGGCCGGTCGGCGAGGTGCTGTCGGCCGCCCTGCCCTGGACGCTCGGGCTGGTCGGGCTCGCGACGATCATCTCGTTCGCGATCGGCACGATCGGCGGGGCGATCGTCGGGTGGCGGCGCGGCAGCAGGCTCGACGCCCTGATCCCGATCACGACGTTCTTCAACACGATCCCGTACTTCTGGCTCGGTCTGATCGCGATCGCGATCTTCTCCTCGACGCTGAAGTGGTTCCCCTCGTCGCACGCCTACGACAAGGGGCAGTCGCCGGAGTGGAGCTTCGACTTCATCGGCCAGGTGATCATGCACGGCACGCTGCCGGCGCTGACCATCATCATCGCGTCGCTCGGCGGATGGATGCTCGGCATGCGCAACATGATGCTGACCGTGCTCGACGAGGACTACATCACCGTCGCGCAGGCGAAGGGCATGCCGAACCGCCGCGTGCTGTGGGCCTATGCCGCCCGCAATGCCGTGCTGCCGCAGATCCAGAGCTTCGCGCTCTCGATCGGGTTCATCGTCGGCGGCACGATCGTGATGGAGATGGTCTTCAGCTACCCCGGCGTCGGCAAGCTCCTGCTCGACGCCACCAACGCCAAGGACTATGCGCTCATGCAGGGCGTGTTCCTCGTGATCACGCTCTCGGTGCTCGTCGCGAACATCCTCGCCGATGTCGTGTACGCCTACCTCGATCCGCGCACTCGTCAGACGGAGGCCTGAGATGACCGTTCCCACCACCGCCGGAACCACCGCGCCCGACGGGTCGCCGGTCGCCTCGGGGATGCCGGAGACGGCGACCCTGCGCGCGCCGGCATCCGTCCCTCCGGAGCAGCGGACCTTCCGCTCGCAGCTCGCGCAGGCGTTCGCGATGTTCCGCAACCGCAAGTCGATCGCCGGGCTCATCATCCTCGGTGTCTTCGTGCTCGTCGCGATCCTCGCCGATTGGATCGCCCCCTACGGTGCGACCCAGAAGGACCGCTCGGCGCTGCGGCAGCCGCCGTCGTTCGAGCACTGGCTCGGCACCACCCACATGGGCGAGGACGTGCTCAGCCAGATCATCTTCGGCACGCGCGGCGTGATCGTCGTCGGCTTCCTCTCCGCCGCCATCGCCACGGTCATCGCGATCACGATCGGGGTCATCTCGGGCTATGTGCGCGGCTGGAAGAGCGAGTCGCTCTCGGCCCTGACCAACGTGTTCCTGGTGATCCCCGGCATCCCGCTGATCATCATCATCGCGTCGCAGTTCGAGAACCCGCCGCTGATCGTGATCGCCGCGGTCCTCGGCCTGACCGGCTGGGCATGGGGCGCGAGAGTGCTGCGCGCCCAGACGATGTCGCTGCGCAACCGCGACTTCATCCAGGCGGCGCGGGCCAACGGCGAACCCCTGCGCCGCATCATCACCGTCGAGATGCTGCCGAACCTCATGGCGCTCATCGCGTCGAGCTTCGTCGGCACCGTGACCGCCGCGATCCTTGGTCTCACGACGCTCGCCTTCATCGGCGTGATCCCGGTCAGCAACCTGAACTGGGGCACGATCCTGTTCTGGGCGCAGCAGAACGGTGCATTCCCCCGGCTGTGGTGGTGGTACGTTCCTGCAGGTCTCTGTATCGCCATCATCGGCGTCGCGCTCTCGCTCATCAACTTCGGCATCGACGAGTACGTCAACCCGCGGCTGCGCTCGGCGGGCGAGCGGGCCAGGGCCATGAAGAAGAAGGGGCTGAACGTGAACGAGGCGGTCACCGCCGTGCGCAGCATCCCGACCTCCCCGAAGACCACGAAGACACAGAACACGAAGTGATGACCTCTCCCACGCTGACGACCACCCTCCCGTACCAGGACCCCGCGCTGCCGATCCCCGAGCGCGTCGCCGACCTCCTCGGTCGCATGACGCTGGAGGAGAAGATCGGGCAGATGCTGCAGCTCGACGCACGCGACGATCTGGACGACCACATCCTGCGCCGCCTGGCCGGGTCGATCCTGCACACCTCGCCGGAGCGCATCCTGCGGGCGAACGAGCTGACCGCCGAGACCCGCCTGCGGATCCCGCTGCTCGTCGCCGAGGACTGCATCCACGGCCACTCGTTCTGGCCGGGCGCGACGATCTATCCGACGCAGCTCGGCATGGCTGCGTCGTGGGATGCCGAGCTGCTCGAGCGCGTCGCCCGCGCCACGGCGGAGGAGGTCGCCGTCACCGGCATCCACTGGACGTTCTCGCCGGTGCTCTGCATCTCGCGCGACCTGCGCTGGGGGCGGGTGAGCGAGACGTTCGGCGAGGATCCGTTCCTCATCGGCGAGCTCGCCAGCGCCATGGTGCGCGGCTATCAGGGCGACGGTCTCGACGATCCCACCGCGATCCTCGCGACGGCCAAGCACTTCGCGGGCTACTCCGAGACGCAGGGTGGACGCGATGCGAGCGAGGCCGACATCTCGCGGCGGAAGCTCCGGTCCTGGTTCCTCCCGCCGTTCGAGCGCGTGGCCCGTGAGGGCTGCCGGTCGTTCATGCTCGGCTACCAGACCATGGACGGCGTGCCGATCACGACGAACGAGTGGCTGCTCAGCGACGTGCTGCGCGGCGAGTGGGGGTACACCGGGACCCTCATCACCGACTGGGACAACGTCGGGCGGATGGTCTGGGAGCAGCGCATCCAGCCCGACATCGCGCACGCGGCGGCTGCGGCGGTGCGGGCCGGGAACGACATGATCATGACGACGCCCGGGTTCTTCGAGGGCACGCTGGATGCCGTGGCGCAGGGTCTCCTCGTGGAGGACGCCTTCGACGCCGCAGCCGCGCGGATCCTCACGCTGAAGTTCGAGCTGGGGCTCTTCGAGGACCCGCGGCTTCCGGGAGTGGAGCTGGATGCCGTCGTCGGCAGCGCCGCGCACGCCGAGCTCAACCTCGAGATGGCCCGCCGCTCGATCGTGCTGCTCGAGAACAACGGCGTGCTGCCGCTCGACGCCACGGCCCCGCTCCGGGTCGCGGTCGTGGGTCCCCTCGCCGACGACGCGCAGACGCAGCTCGGCGACTGGGCGGGAGGGTCGGGACAGGCCGGCTGGCTCGACGGGCAGCCGCGCGACATGATCACGACCGTGCGCGACGGGCTTCAGGGCGTCGACGGCTGGAGCGTCGTGTACGCCCGTGGCGCCGACATCCTCACGCTCGAGGAGGACCCGCAGGGCGCGTTCTTCCCGGATCACCAGCCGCGACCGCCGGTGGTGAAGCCGTGCGCGCCCGATGAGGCTCTGATCGCCGAGGCCGTGGCTGCGGCATCCGCCTCCGACGTGGTCGTCGCCGTGGTGGGAGACCGCATCGAGCTCGTGGGAGAGGGGCGCTCGACCGCGACCCTCGAACTCATCGGCGGACAGAACGCGCTGCTCGACGCGCTGATCGCCACCGGGAAGCCGGTCGTCGTGGTGCTGCTCGCCTCGAAGCCGCTCGTGCTCCCGGCATCCGTGCAGCAGGCGGCGGCCGTGATCTGGGCCGCGAACCCGGGGATGCAGGGCGGGCGTGCGCTCGCCGAGATCATCGCCGGCGCTGTGGAACCCTCGGGGCGTCTGCCGATCTCCTTCGCGCAGCACGTGGGCCAGCAGCCGACGTACTACAACCAGATCCGCGGGCAGCACGGCGATCGGTACGCCGACCTCACCCAGTCGCCCGCCTGGGCGTTCGGCGAGGGCCGCTCTTACACGACGGTCGAATACTCCGATCTCGTGCTCGAGGAGACGGTTCTCTGCGTCAGCGACACGATCGTCGGTCACGTCACGGTGTCGAACACAGGGGAGCGTCCCGTGCGCGAGACCGTGCAGGTGTACGTGCGGGATGCGGTCACGAGCGTGAGCTGGACCGACAAGGAGCTCAAGGCGTATCGACAGGTCGACATCGAGCCGGGGGAGTCGGTGCGCGTGCGGCTAGAGCTGCCGGTGGCCGACTGCACGATCGTGGATGCCGCCGGCATCCGTCTCGTCGAGCCGGGGGCGTTCGAGCTGCTCGTCGGCCCGTCGTCGCGGGACGAGGTGCTGCTCTCGGCGGGCTTCGCCGTCTCCTGAGCTCGGCGTTCGCCGACGCTCCTCGATTTGACCTCAACTGCGCTTGAGGTTTTAGGTTGGTCATGTGGCTCCGACGAGGGCCGATCGACCCGAACGAGGATGGCGTGACCCGAACGAAGACCACTCGATGACCTATGTCATCGCCCTGCCGTGCGTCGATCTGAAGGACAAGGCCTGCATCGACGAGTGCCCTGTCGACTGCATCTACGAGGGTGAACGCTCGTTGTACATCCACCCGGACGAGTGCGTCGACTGCGGCGCCTGTGAACCCGTGTGTCCCGTCGAGGCGATCTACTACGAGGACGACCTGCCCGACGAGTGGCAGGAATACTACAAGGCCAACGTCGAGTTCTTCGACGAGATCGGATCGCCGGGAGGCGCCGCCAAGACGGCGATGCTGTCGTTCGACCACCCCGTCGTCGCCGCCCTTCCGCCGCAAGGAGCGCACGCATGACCATCGCCGAACCACGCATCGCCATCGTCGGGGCAGGACCTGCCGGCATCTACGCCGCCGACATCCTGCTCGGGCGCGTGCCGCACGCCTCGATCGACCTCTTCGAGAAGCTCCCCGCACCGTATGGGCTGGTCCGGTACGGCGTCGCCCCCGATCATCCACGCATCCGCAAGATCACCGACGCGCTGCACGATGTGCTCGTGAATCCCCGCATCCGGCTGCGCTGCAATGTCGAGATCGGCGTCGACGTCACGGTCGACGCGCTCCGCGCAGCCTACGACGGAGTGATCATCGCGACGGGTGCCGACCTCGACGTCGCACTCGACATCCCCGGCATCGACCTGCCGGGATCGTTCGGTGCGGCGGAGTTCGTCGCCTGGTACGACGGGCACCCGGACACGGCGCGCACCTGGCCGCTCGCGGCCGAGTCGGTCGCCGTGCTCGGCGCCGGCAACGTGGCGCTCGATGTCACCAGGATCCTCGCGAAGCACGCCTCGGCGCTGACGCGCACCGACACCCCGGACGCGGTGCTCGACGGTCTCGCTGCGAGCCCAGTGCGCGATGTGCACCTCTTTGCGCGACGCGGTCCTGCCGACGTGCGCTTCTCCGCGATGGAGCTGCGGGAGCTGGCCGAGCAGGACGACGTCGATGTGATCGTCGACCCCGAGGAGCTCGCTCTCGACGCGCACGCCGAGCGGATGGTGGCGCAGTTCACGCAGCGCCGCATCATCGTGCGCACCCTGACCGAGTGGGCCGCGCTCGATCCGGCGGACCGCACGGGCTCGCGCCGCATCCACCTGCATCTGCGGCAGCGTCCGGTCCGACTGCTCGGCACGGACAGGGTCATCGGGATCGAGATGGAGCGCACGGCATCCGACGAGCTGGGCCGCATGGTCGGCACCGGGGAGCTGCTGCGCTACGACGTCGGGGCCGTCTACCGTGCTGTGGGATATCGGTCGACGCCGGTTCCCGGGGTGCCGTTCGCCGCGGATCCGGGCGTCGTTCCGCACATCGAGGGCCGCGTGGTGGATGTCGACGGATCGCCCATTCCGCGGCTCTACGCCACGGGCTGGATCAAGCGGGGACCGGTCGGCCTCATCGGCTCGACCAAATCGGATGCCGCCCAGACGGTCGGCCACCTCGTCGACGATCTCGCGGCTGCCGACGATGTACGCGAGGCCCACGACGATGATCCGATCGGCCACCTCGCGCACGCCGTCGATCTCAACGGCTGGCTGCGGATCGATGCCGCGGAACGCGGCGCCGGAGCCGAACGAGGACGCGAGCGCACCAAGATCGTCGATCGCGCGGAGATGCTCGAACATGCCACGCAGGGACAGAGGATGGAGATCGCTCGATGAACACGGCACCCGTGCCCACGCCGATCGGCGAAGGGCTCAAGGCAGCATTCCGCACGCACCCCGCCGGGGTCGCGATCATCACGGCGAACACCCCGGATGGTCCGGTCGGGCTCACGGCGTCGAGCGTCGCGTCGGTGGCCGTCGATCCCGCCGCGATCGTGTTCTCGGTGACCCGTGCGACCGGCAGCGCCGGGGCGATCCTCGCGGCGGACTCCTTCGTCGTGCACCTGATCGACGACGACCACTCCGCTCTCGCGCAGACCTTCGCGGTCAGCGGCTCCGAGCGGTTCACGACGGAGCAGGGATGGGCGACGCTGCCGACCGGTGAGCCGCACCTCGCGGAAGCCCGGGTCGCGCTGCGGTGCCGGCCCATCCAGACCGTGCCGGTCGGCTCGTCGACCGTGGTCATCGCCGAGGTGCTCGAGGTGCTTCCCGGAACAGCCGGGCGACCGCTCGTCTACCTCGACCGCCGCTTCCACCCTCTGCCGCACGACACCCACCTCTGAAAGGAAGACACCATGTCCGCTCTCTACACGCTCCTCGAGCTCCCGTACGACTACTCCGCGCTCGAGCCGCACATCTCCGGCAAGATCATGGAGCTGCACCACTCGAAGCACCACCAGGCCTATGTCACCGGCGCGAACACGGCGCTCGAACAGCTCGCGACGGCACGCAGCGCCGGCGACCTTGCGAACGTGAACAAGCTCGAGAAGGACCTGGCGTTCAACCTCGGCGGCCACATCAACCACTCGGTGTTCTGGCAGAACCTCTCGCCCGAGGGCGGCGGGGCTCCCGAAGGCGAGCTCGAGGCCGCGCTCGTCGACGCGTTCGGGTCGATCGACGCCTTCCGTGCGCATTTCACCGCCACGGCACTCGGCGTGCAGGGCTCCGGCTGGGCCGTGCTCGCCTGGGATTCCGTGGGCGCGCGGCCGGTGATCTTCCAGCTCTTCGACCAGCAGGGCAATGCACCGCTCGGCGTCACGCCGCTGCTGCAGCTCGACGTGTGGGAGCACGCCTACTACCTCGACTACCTCAACGTGCGCGCCGACTACGTGAAGGCGTTCTGGGAGCTCGTGAACTGGCCGGACGTGCAGCGTCGGTTCGCGGCTGCACGCACGGCGACGAAGGGCCTCATCGTCGCGCCGTGAGCTCCCGCCTCTTGGCGAACCGGCCCTCTTCGTGCGACCCGGCCCGTTTCGGACGTCCGCAACGGGCCGGGTCGTGCAGAAGGGGGCGGGTCGGCAGGGCAGGTCAGACGAGGCGCGCCGTCGTCCCGCGCACGTTCAGCTCGTAGGGCAGGGCGGCCGGGATGCGCACGGCATCCGGCTCCGAGAGCTTCGCGAGCACGGCATCCGCTGCTCGTTCCCCCTGCCCGAGCGGGAACTGGTCGACCGTCGTGAGGCGGAAGAACTCGCCCAGCTCATGGCCGTCGATGCCGACGATCGACAGGTCGTCCGGCACCCCGAAGCCCAGGTCGCGAGCGGCGAGGAGCGCGCCGATCGCCATCTCGTCGGATGCGGCGAACACGGCGGTCGGGCGGGGCCCCGGACGACCCAGCAACTGCTTCGCCGCGCGGTAGCCGCCCTCCACCGTGAAGTCCGCAGGCTCCAGGAACGCGGGGTTCAGGGGGATGCCGGCCTTCGCCAGCGCCCGCTCGAACCCCAGCCGTCGGTTGGTCGGGATGTGGAAGTCGAGGTCGAACTCGGGGTTCGCCCCGATGTGCGCGATGTCGGTGTGACCGAGGCCGATGAGGTGCTCGGTGGCCAGCTGCGCCACGGCGACGTCGTCGACCGTCAGGGTGTCGAGCTTGGGGTTCGGTCCGCCGATCGCGATGACGGGAAGCCCGAGCTCGAGCAGGTACTGCGTCTCGTCCTCGTCGAGCTCGATCGACACCGCGATCACGGCATCCACCCGCTGACGGCGCAGGAACGTGTCGAACACGTGCCGGCGCACATCCTTGTCGGCGGTGATGTTGTAGAGCGTGATGTCGTAGCCCTCGCGCATCAGGGCGGCGGAGACCCCAGACAGCACGGTGCTGAAGAACCACCGGTCGAGGAACGGCACCACGACGCCGATGTTCCGCGTGCGCCCCGAGGCCAGGCTCGAGGCCCGCGAGGAGACGACGTAGCCGAGCGTCTGCGCCGCCGCCTGCACGCGCTCCCTGGCCGACGCGGAGACCTGCCCGCGGCCGCTCAGCGCACGCGAGACGGTCGCCGTGGAGACGCCGGCGAGCCGGGCCACCTCATCGATGCTCGCCATGCGGTTCCTCCGTCGGATCCTGCTCCGGTCGCGATATCTGTCGGCTCACGGGCGGTGGAGCGGCAGATATCGCGACCGGAACGGAAGGGTGATCAGGCCGTCGTGTACCAGGCGGCCGTGTCGACGGGGAGCGAGGTGCCGTCGAACGGCTGGCTCGACAGGACGACCGTCGCGCCGGCGGGCAGCTCGAGCGGTGCGGTGCCGAGGTTGGCGACCACGTGCACGTCGCCGCGGCGGAAGGCCACGGCGTCCGCTCCCGCGTCCTCCCACACGAGCGAGCCGCTGCCGAAGCCGTGCTCGCGGCGTGCCGCCAGCAGCTCCTTGTAGAGCGACAGCGTCGACGTCGGGTCGGCCTCTTCGACATCGCGGGCGTACGTCGCCCAGCTCGCCGGCTGCGGCAGCCACGAGGCACCGGTGTCGTTGAACCCGAAGGCGGTGCCCTCGGCGGTCCAGGGCAGCGGCACGCGGCATCCGTCGCGTCCGTAGCGCTCGCCGTTCGTACGGAACCAGGTCGGGTCCTGACGGAACGCGTCGGGGATCTCCATCGCCTCGGGAAGGCCGAGCTCCTCGCCCTGGTAGAGGTAGGCGGATCCGGGGAGGGCCAGCATCAGCGTGGTCGCCGCGCGGGCGCGCGCCAGTCCGATCGCGGTGTCGGGCTTGTCCGGGGTGTTCGGTCCGATCCCCTCGCCCTGCGGGTTCTCGGCCGTCAGCGCGAGGCGGCTCGCGTGACGAACGACGTCGTGGTTCGAGAGCACCCAGGTGCTCGGGGCGCCGACCGCGCCGAACGCGTCGAGCGATTCGCGGATGACGTCCGCGAGCTCCTTCGCGTCCCACGGGGTCATGAGGTACGGGAAGTTGAAGGTCTGGTGCATCTCGTCGGGGCGCACCCAGAGCGCGGTCTGCTTCAGCGTCGGCATCCAGGCCTCGCCGCACAGCGCGCGGTCGCCGTCGTACTCGGCGAGCACCTCGTGCCAGTCGCGGTAGATGTCGTGCACGCCCTCCTGGCCCCAGTACGGCACGTTCGCCTCGCCGCCGCCCATCGAGTCGGCGTCGGCCGGGGGCGTGTAGTCGGGCAGGCCGTCGGCCTTGATCATGCCGTGCGCGACGTCGACGCGGAACCCGTCGACACCGCGGTCGAGCCAGAAGCGCAGGATCGAGCGGAACTCCTCGCGCACCTCTTCGTTGTTCCAGTCGAAGTCGGGCTGCGTGGGGTCGAAGATGTGCAGGTACCACTGACCGGGCGTGCCGTCGGCCTCGACGATGCGCTCCCACATTCCGCCGCCGAACACGGACTCCCAGTTGTTCGGCGGGAGCTCGCCGGTCTCGCCCTGGCCGTCGCGGAAGATGTAGCGCGCGCGCTCGGGGCTGCCCGGCGCGGCCTTCAGGGCTTCCTGGAACCAGGCGTGCTGCGCCGAGGAGTGGTTCGGGACCAGGTCGACGACCACACGGATGCCGCGGGCATGGGCCTCAGCGAGCATCTCGTCGAAGTCGGCGAGGGTGCCGAAGAGCGGGTCGACGTCGCGGTAGTCGGCGACGTCGTAGCCGGCGTCGCGCTGGGGGCTCGTCATGAAGGGGCTGAGCCAGATCGCATCGACGCCGAGGTCCTTCAGCGAGTCGAGCCGCGCGGTGATGCCCGGCAGATCGCCGATGCCGTCGCCGGAGGCGTCCGCGAAGGAGCGGGGATAGATCTGGTAGATGACGGCGCTGCGCCACCACTCGGAACCGGGGGCTGCGATCTGTTCAAGCTGTGCCATGGGACGAGACTAGTGCAAACGCTTACATTCCCGCCAGATGGGCGATCGAATCGGTTCGGAGCAGGAGAGCGGATGCGCGCGCCGTCGGTGCTTGCAGGAGTCCGGCCGTCCGAGGAGTAGCCTGACGGCATCCGATTCGAGGAGGCAATGATGGTTCCCGAGATCAACTACTGGGCGGTTCTGCTGGCCACGGCGTCGAGTATGCTCGTCGGCTCGATCTGGTACGCCCCGAAGGTGTTCGGCACGCGCTGGTCGAAGCTCGCGAACGTCGACATGGATCGGCCGGCCGCGACGGCGATGTGGCCCATCATCACCACCGTCATCGTGAGCTTCCTCACCGCGTGGGTGCTCGCCGGAGCATCCGCCATCTCCTGGCACTTCTACGGCGGCCCGTTCTTCTGGGGCACGATCGTGACGGGCGTGACGCTCTGGGCCGGATTCACGGCCGCCCGCTTCATCACGCACGACGCCTTCGAGGGGCGCTCGACCAGACTCACCACCCTGAACATCGCGCACGAGCTCGTCACGGTGCTGGTGATGGCCGTGATCATCGGCGTGTGGCCGCCCGCGCTCGCATAGTTCGACGTGCGGAGAGTGAACACTAGACTTTCGCCGCTTCCCCGGATGGACCCGAGGGGCGAGGCTTTTCCTGCGACTTCCTGGTCGTGCGATGCGCCCGCTTCCGACCGAGGGGTCCCATGTCCGGTTCTCCGCGCCGATACGCGCCCTGGGCGATCGTCACCGTGCTCGTCGCCGCGACCGTGTTCGCGGGGGCGGTGCCGGCCGTGTCGGCCGGCGTCACGTCGGCCGATGAACCCACGCCGACGGTGAACGCCCTCGATCCGGAGCAGTCCGTCGCTCTGGCCTACGAGTTCCTCGACGCCCGCGTCGACGAGTTCTGCGACGGCGCCGGCCACTGCCTCCCCCGGAGCTACCAAGGCGGGTTCTTCACCACTCCGAGCTGGGACTTCACGCCGTCGTTCGTCTACGACGACGCGCTGGTGGTGATCGCCTACACGTC
Source organism: Microbacterium luteolum (assembly GCF_039533965.1). NCBI lineage: Bacteria > Bacillati > Actinomycetota > Actinomycetes > Micrococcales > Microbacteriaceae > Microbacterium > Microbacterium luteolum. Next base: position 2,135,656 of record NZ_BAAAUN010000001.1, on the reverse strand, counting down.
CCGCGGCCTGCCCGCCGACCTCCGTCACGCGCAGGCGATCGGCGACACGCTGCTGTTCGTCCAGGCGGAGGACCCGATCGGCGACGGTCGCGTGCGCACCTCGTACGAACCGCACGGCATCCGTCAGGGGCGAGTGGAGATCACGGGCCCCGGCACGTTCACCGGGAACCAGGCCTGGGTCGGCATGGCGCTCGCGCGTCTCTTCCACGCGACGGGAGAGACGAAGTATCTCGACGGGGCGCTGCGGATCGCCGAGTGGATCCAGACGAACACCGCCGACATGATCCGCGCCCCCTACGGATACACGGGCGGCCAGGTGGACGACGGCACCTCGCTGACGTGGAAGTCGACCGAGCACAACAGCGACATCTCCGGGTTCTTCACTCAGCTGGCACAGCTCACCGGCGATGCGGTGTGGGCGGATCGGGCAGCCGTCGCCGCCGGTTTCGTCGCAGCGATGCAGAGCGCGGACGGTCATGTCGACACCGGCACGGGCCTCGACGGATCGACGATCAACACCCGTCCCGTGCCCCTGGATGCGCAGACGTGGAGCTACCTGGGCACCGGCGACCCGCGCTACGGTGCGGCGCTGGACTGGACCCTCGCCAACCTGATCGCGAACGATGGTCCGTACACGGGGCCCTCGATCAGTGACACCGACGTCTCGAAGGTGTGGTTCGAGGGTGCGGGCAACCTCGCGCTCGGGCTCCGGCTGCGCGACGGACAGGGCGATGCGGATCGCGCGGAGACCCTGCTCGACAGCATCCGGCTGGTGCAGCGCGACGCCGCGAACGGCGACGGAAAGGGGATCGTGGCGACGTCGACGGACGGCCTCGACTCCGGCTTCGGCGACCTGTACTACGCGAGCCTGCACACGGGCGCGACGGCCTGGTACCTGCTCGCAGAGGCGGGGGACAACCCCTTCCGCCTGCCGGTGGATTGAGGGAGAACTAGGCGGCGACGCGGGCGACCGCGGCGACCGCGCTCGCGAAGAAGCCGAGCCCGTCGATCCCGCTGCGCATCGCGACCGCGGTGTCGGGGCCGAAGCCCGGCTCGACCGAGTGCTCGGGGTGCGGCATGAGCCCCACGACGTTGCCTGCCTCGTTCGTGAGTCCGGCGATGTCGCGCAGGGAGCCGTTGGGGTTCACGCCGGCGTAGCGGAACGCGACCAGGCCCTCGCCCTCCAGGCGGTCCAGCGTCGCGTCGTCGGCGATGTAGCCGCCGTCCCCGTTCTTGAGCGGGATGACGATCTCCTGACCGGCGCGGAACGTGTTCGTCCAGGCCGTGTCGGAGTTCTCGACCGTGAGCTTCTGGTCGCGACGCACGAAGTGCTGGTGGTCGTTGCGGATCAGACCGCCGGGCAGCAGGTGCGCCTCGACGAGCATCTGGAAGCCGTTGCAGATGCCGAGGATCGGCATGCCCTTGGCCGCGGCATCCTTCACCTCGGCCATGATCGGCGAGAGGGCGGCGATGGCTCCGGCGCGCAGGTAGTCGCCGTAGCTGAAGCCGCCGGGCAGCACGAGGGCGTCGACGCCCTCGAGGTCGTGCGAGCCGTGCCAGAGCGCGACGGGCTCGGCGCCCGCGATGCGGACGGCGCGCTGCGCGTCACGGTCGTCGAGCGAGCCGGGGAAGGTGACGACGCCGATGCGGACGGTCATTCGACGACCTCGACGCCCACCACGTCCTCGATCACGGAGTTGGAGAGCACCTCGTCGGCGACGCGCTTCGCCTCGGCGAGCAGCTCGTCGGTGACCTCGCCCTCGACCGTGAGCTCGAAGCGCTTGCCGATGCGGACGTCGGTGAAGCCCTCGACGCCCAGACGGGCGAATGCGCCGGAGACGGCCTTCCCCTGCGGGTCGAGCAGTTCGGACTTGGGCATGACGTCGACGACGATGGTGGGCATCGTGATCCTCCAGGCGGCCGCAGGCCGTAGCTATGGTCATTGAGCGACGACGCTTCGTCTCGCTTCGCTCGCTCAGTGCAGGTCTTAGCGAGGAGTCGAAACGCCGGAAGTCGCGGGAAGGCTGGCGCCCTCAGTCTACCGGCCCCGGCACCTCGTCCTACGCGGGGTCGGAGTGGAAGACCGTGTGCAGATCGCCGATGGCCGCGCGCCCGCCGAGGCCGTCGATCTCGAACAGCACCGAGATGCCGACGACGTGGCTGCCGAGTCGTTCGACGAGCTCACGCCCGGCTGCGAGCGTGCCGCCCGTGGCGAGCACGTCGTCGATGAGCAGCACGCGGGATCCGGCGGGCAGATCGTCGTGCATCTCGATCGTGGCGGTGCCGTACTCGAGCGCGTAGTCGACGGATGCCGCCGGCCGCGGCAGCTTGCCCGCCTTGCGGATCGGGATCAGGCCGACCCCGGCGGCGATCGCGGCCGCTCCGGCCAGGATGAAGCCGCGCGCCTCGATGCCGGCGACCACGTCGAACTGGCCGGCGAACGGCTCGATGATCGCCTCGGTCGTGACGCGGAGTGCTTCGGCGTCGGCGAGCAGCGGGGTGATGTCGCGGAAGACGATGCCGGGTTCCGGGTAGTCCGGGATGCTGCGAATCAGGGACGCGGCGCGGACGAGGGCGGGGGAGAGAGCGGCTTCGGGCACCGGGCAAGGCTACCTCGCGTGCGTAACTCAGCAAGAATGCGGCCGATCGGCCCGCGGGACCGGAGTGTTGGGGTGCGGCGGTGAATTCTTGCTGAGTTGTGCACAGCCTCCGGCCCCGACCCGTCCTGCTTGACTTTCGTGGGAGCGCTCCCATAGAGTGACGTCTCAGTTCGTGGGAGCGCTCCCACGAATCCCTGAGCACCACACTGCGCGACCCCCACCACAAAGGAGTGACCTGTGAACACACGTGCCCGCACCCGGATCCTGACGGCAGCCGCCGTGGCATCCGTCTCCGCCCTCGCCCTGGCCGGATGCTCCGGCGCCGCCGGTGGCGACGCCGACGGCGGTGGCGACGAGGACGTCACGCTGACCGTCACCACGTTCGGCACCTTCGGCTACGAAGACCTCTACGACGAGTACGAGAAGGAGCACCCGAACGTCACGATCGAGGCGACCAACATCGACACCGGCGGCAACGCCCGCACCGACGCGTTCACCAAGATCGCGGCCGGCTCCGGCCTCAGCGACGTCGTCGCGATCGAAGAGGGCTGGCTCGGCGCCATCATGGACGTCTCCGACACCTTCGTCGACCTGCGCGACTTCGGCATCGAGGACCGCAAGGCCGACTGGGTCGACTGGAAGTACGGACAGGCGACGGATGCCGAGGGCCGTGTCATCGGCTACGGCACCGACATCGGTCCGAGCGGCATCTGCTACAACGGCGCCGCGTTCGAGGCCGCTGGCCTGCCCAGCGACCGTGAGTCCGTCGCCGAGCTGCTCGACGGCGACTGGGAGAACTACTTCGCCGTCGGCGCCGAGTACACGGCCAAGACCGGCAAGGCCTGGTACGACCACTCCGGCTTCGTCTGGAACGCCATGGTCAACCAGCTCGACGAGGGCTACTACACCGCCGACGGCAAGGTGAACGTCGAGGACAACGCCGAGCTGAAGGAGCGCTTCGAGCTGCTCGGAGCCGCGACCGAGGGCGGCCAGTCCGCTGCGCAGACCGCGTGGGACTGGAACGGCGGGAAGTCGTTCGTCGACGGCACCTTCGCGACCTTCGTGTGCCCGGGCTGGATGCTCGGCGTCGTGCAGGGTCAGGTCGAGGCCGGCGGCGGCGACGCGGCGACCGGCTGGGACTTCGCCGACGTGTTCCCCGGAGGGGCGGCCAACTGGGGCGGCGCGTTCCTGTCGATCCCGGAGAGCTCGCAGCACCAGGAAGCGGCCGCTGAGCTCGCCGACTGGCTGACGCAGCCCGAGCAGCAGGTGAAGCAGTCCGCCGCCGCGGGCAACTTCCCCTCGACCGTCAAGGCGCAGGAGACCCTCGCCTCGGAGGCGACGCCGAACGCGTTCTTCAACGACGCGCCCACCGGCGCGATCCTGGCCGAGCGCGCGAAGGGCGTGGTGGCGCAGTTCAAGGGCGCCGACGACTCCGTGATCCAGGAGAACGTCTTCGGGCCGGCTCTCAGCGGACTCGACCGCGGTGACACCGACACCCAGGGTGCCTGGGATGCCGCGATCAAGCTCCTGAACGAGCTCGTCGACTGACACCCTCGGGCGTTTCGTCTCGCTCGGCTCCGCCGTGCTCGCTCAACGACCGACATCATTCGGTCGTTGAGCGAGCGCAGCGAGACGAAACGCCCACTCCTCGCATCCACCAAGGAAGACCCATGACTCTCACAGAAGAGCGCGCGGCCACGGCATCCGCTCCGTCGCAGAAGACGGATGCCGCGCCGAAGCGGCCGTGGCGCCACAGGCTCTCGCGCTTCGACCAGAACGCGTCTCCGTACTTCTACATCTCCCCGTTCTTCCTGCTGTTCGGGCTCGTCGGACTGTTCCCGCTGCTCTACACCGTGTGGGTGGCGGTGCACGAGTGGGACCTGCTCAAGGGGGAGGGCGACTTCGTCGGCGTCGGCAACTTCGTCGAGATCCTCGGCGACTCGATGTTCTGGAACTCGATCGGCAACACCCTGAGCATCTTCCTGCTCTCCGCGATCCCTCAGCTGGCGGTCGCACTGGTGATCGCCTACCTCCTCGACCGGGGGCTGCGCGCACCGACGTTCTGGCGCATGAGCGTGCTCATCCCGTTCGTCGTCACGCCGGTCGCCGTCGCGATCATCTTCTCGAGCATCTTCAACGAGGCCGACGGTCTCGCCAACAACCTCCTGAACCTCATCGGCATCGCCGACCAGGAGTGGAAGCACAACACGGCGCTGTCGCACATGGCGATCGCGGTGATGGTCAACTTCCGCTGGACCGGGTACAACGCCCTCATCCTCCTCGCCGCGATGCAGTCCGTGCCGCGCGATCTGTACGAGTCCGCGGCGCTCGACGGCGCCGGAGCCGCTCGCCGCTTCTTCTCCATCACCATCCCCACGATCCGTCCGACCCTGATCTTCGTGATCATCACCGCCACGATCGGCGGACTGCAGATCTTCGCCGAGCCGCGCCTCTTCGACGTGTCGACCGCGGGCGGCATCGGCGGCAGCGACCGCCAGTTCCAGACGACCGTGCTGTTCCTCTGGGAGCTCGCCTTCTTCCGCCGCGATCTCGGCGAGGCATCCGCCGTCGCCATCCTGCTCTTCCTGCTCATCGTGGGCATCGGCGTGATCAACTTCCTGATCTCCCGCCGCATCTCCACGGGCAGCGATCCGAAGAACCGGGCCGCGCGCCGCCGCGCCCGCTCGACCCGCAAGGAGGAGGCGCGATGACCGCCACCCAGGCCCTCAGCGTGCCGGAGAAGATCCGCCGCCGCAGCGCGAGCGGAGGGAACGCGGGTATCGGCAGCCGCCCCGGCTTCCTCACCTACGGTCTGCTCGCCGCGTTCATCATCGGCAGCGTGTATCCGCTGTGGTGGTCGGTGGTCGTGGCGAGCGGCACCAACGCCACCCGCGGCGAGACGCTGCCCCTCATCCCCGGCGGCAACTTCCTCGTGAACGCTGCGAAGGTGTTCGACGCGATCCCGTTCTGGCTGGCGCTCGGCAACTCGTTCCTCATCTCGGGCATCATCACGATCTCGGTCGTGACCTTCTCGACGCTCGCCGGCTACGCCTTCGCGAAGCTGCGCTTCAAGGGCCGCGACGGACTCATGATCTTCGTGATCGCGACCATGGCGATCCCGACGCAGCTCGGCATCATCCCGCTGTTCATGCTGATGCGCGAACTCGGCTGGACCGGGTCGATCGGCGCGGTCATCGTGCCGACGCTGGTCACCGCCTTCGGGGTGTTCTTCATGCGGCAGTACCTCGTCGACGTGATCCCGGACGAGCTGATCGAAGCCGCGCGGATGGACGGTGCGAACCAGTTCCGCACCTTCCTCACCGTCGGCTTGCCCGCCGCCCGCCCGGCCATGGCGATCCTCGGACTGTTCACGTTCATGACCGCGTGGACCGACTACCTCTGGCCGCTGATCGTGCTCTCCCCCCAGAACCCGACCCTGCAGACGGCGCTCAGTCAGCTGCAGTCCGGCTACTACATCGACTACTCCATCGTGCTCGCCGGTGCGGTGCTCGCGACCCTCCCGCTGCTCGTGCTCTTCGTGGTCGCGGGCCGCCAGTTGGTCAGTGGCATCATGGCGGGCGCGGTGAAAGGATGACCTCTATGACGCGCCCCTTCCCCTCGAACTTCCTCTTCGGCGCCGCGACGGCGGCGTATCAGATCGAAGGAGCGGCCTTCGAGGACGGGCGCACCGCGTCGATCTGGGATGCGTTCTCGAGGGTGCCGGGGGCCGTCATCGGCGGCGACACCGGAGACATCGCGTGCGACCACTATCACCGCTACGCCGACGATGTCGCCCTCATGACCGAGCTCGGCCTGCAGACGTACCGGTTCTCGACCTCGTGGTCGCGGGTGCGGCCCGACGGCGGCGCCGTGAACGCGAAGGGCGTCGACTTCTACCAGCGTCTGGTCGACGAGCTGCTCGGCGCCGGCATCCTGCCCTGGCTGACCCTCTACCACTGGGACATGCCGCAGGCGCTGCAGGATGCCGGGGGCTGGACGAACCGCGACACGGTCGACCGCTTCCTGGAGTACGTCGGCACCATGCACGACGCGCTCGGTGATCGGGTGAACGTCTGGACGACGTTGAACGAGCCGTGGTGCTCGTCGTTCCTCTCCTACACCGGCGGTGAGCACGCCCCCGGCCACACGAGCATCGCGGAGGGGCTGCTGGCCTCGCACCACCTGCTGCTCGCGCACGGCTCGACGGTGCGCGAGCTGCGCGGTCGCGACGCCTCGCTGGATCTCGGCATCACGCTGAACCACACGGTCGCCGACCCGGCGGATCCGGGGAACCCTGCCGACGTCGACGCCGCCCGCCGCGTCGACGGCCAGTTCAACCGCTGGTTCCTCGACCCGATCTACCGCGGTGCCTACCCCGCGGACATCATCGAGGACATCCGCGCGGTGGATGCGGATGCGGTCTCCCAGTTCGAGGCCGCGGTCCACGACGGCGACCTCGAGACGATCTCGCAGCACATCGACACTCAGGGCGTGAACTACTACCACGGCGACTTCGTGGCGGGCGCGGCTCCCGCCGAGCCGCCGGTGTCGGGCGGTCCTGCGACCGAGCGGAAGGGGCGCAGCCCGTACCCCTCGAGCGACGGCATCCATTCCGTCGAGCGGGGCCTCCCGCGCACCGCGCAGAACTGGGAGGTGCAGCCGGAGGGGCTCACCCGCCTCCTCCAGCGCGTGTGGACCGAGTACGCCGAGCCCGCGGGGACCGTGCTCTACATGACCGAGAACGGCGCGGCCTACGACGACGTCGCGGTGGTCGAGGGCGGCGAGACCCGCGTGCACGACGCGGAGCGCGCCGAGTTCCTGCGCCTGCACCTCGGCGCCGTGCTGGATGCCGCGGATGCGGGCGTCGACGTGCGCGGCTACTTCTACTGGTCGATGTTCGACAATTACGAGTGGGCCTGGGGCTACGACAAGCGATTCGGCATCGTGCGCGTCGACTACGACACGCAGGAGCGGAGCCTGAAGGACTCGGGCAGGGAGTACGCGCGGATCATCGCCGCGCGCGCCCTCTGAGCCGACGTGCCCTTCGAATCGCGTGAATGGTCGCGGCTACGCCCGAAACTCGACCATTCACGCGATTCGAAAGCTCGGTGACGGGAAGCTCCCCGCCGAACAGACAGAATAGGGCGATGGAAGAGTGCGCACGATGATGTCGCCACGGGCGACCATCGAGGAGGTGGCATCCGCCGCGGGGGTGTCCCGGTCGACGGTGTCGCGGGTGGTCAACGGCTCGACGGCGGTGAGTCCCGAGGCGCTCGCCGCGGTGCGCGCAGCCATCGACGAGCTGAGCTACGTGCCCAACCGAGCGGCCCGGTCGCTGGCATCACGGCAGACCCACGCGATCGCCCTGATCGTCCCGGAGGACACCAACCGCTTCTTCGGGGACCCGTTCTTCGCCGCCATCGTCGCGGGCATCACCGGGAAGCTCGGCGGCTCGGACTACCTGCTCAACCTGCTCATCGCCAGCGACGACCCCGGCGACAAGATGACCAGCTTCGTGCGCAACGGGGGTGTCGACGGCGCCCTGATCGTCTCGCACCACACCAGTGACGCGTTCATCGATCGAATCGCGGATGCCGTACCGGTCGTCTACGGCGGACGCCCCGTGCGCCGGCGCGAGACCGACTACGTCGTCGACGTGGACAACGTCGCAGGGGCCGAGAACGCCACTCGCCGACTGATCGACATCGGCCGGACGCGCATCGCGACGGTCTCGGGCACGCCGACCATGGTGTCGTCTATCGACCGCATGCAGGGTTTCCGACGGGCGCTCGCGGATGCCGGGCTGCGGCCGTTCGCGGAGGAGGCCGGCGACTACAGCGAGGCCAGCGGAGCCGATGCCATGCGCCGCATCCTCGCGGGCGGTGCACCCGACGCGGTGTTCGTCGCGAGCGACCTGATGGCGCGGGGCGCGCTCACGGCCCTGCGCTCGGCCGGACTGAGGGTCCCGGAGGACGTGGCCCTCGTCGGTTTCGATGACTCCTCGGTCGCGGTGTCGACCGATCCGCAGCTCACGACGATGCGCCAGCCGATGTACCGGCAGGGTGAGGCGATGGCGGGTGTGCTGCTGGCGCGGCTCGCCGGCGAGGATCCGGCGAACACCACGATCCTGCCGACCGAGCTCGTGGTGCGCGCCTCGGCCTGAGCCGGTCGAACTCCTGCGGCCGATCTCGACTTCTGCGGCCTCATTCGCTCGGAATGGCCGCAGAAGTTCGGAATGGCCGCACAAAGTTCGCGGCACGACCGAGGTGAACACGGCTGTGGCCCTGGCGCCCCCTCCGGGCCAGGCCCACAGCCGTGGGTCTGTGGGTCAGCCGAAGCCGAGCGTGCGCAGGATGCCGCCGCCGAACAGCGAGAAGGCGGTCACTCCCGCCGACAGCAGCAGCACGCCGGCGGTCCCGGCCACGGCGAGGACGGAGATCCCGCGCCCGCCCAGTCGCTGCCCGCGCAGGCCGACCGAGACGCCGGCCCTCGCCGCGATGTCGCCGGCGTCGTCGTCGCGGTACAGCGCGGTGCGTGCGGCGAAGCGGCGGTGGAAATCCTCCGCGAGAGTGATCGCTGCGGCCATGGTCTCGGCGCGATCGAATCGTGTGTTCGCCGGCAGGTAGACATAGAGCCGGTCCGAGACGAGTTCGATCTCGGAACCTGCGCCGAGGTCGAGCACCCGTGCCATGAGATCGGGCGTGAAGATGTACAGCGCGTCCTGCTGGTAGCCCTCCGGCACGATGAGCCGGAAGGTCGAGGCGAACTCGCCCTCGAGGTCCATCCGCGCCGCTCCTCGCCCGAGACCCAGGGTCGGGATGATGCTCCGCCGCTTGTTCGCGAGCACGATGTGGGGCACCGACGAGGGGAGCGGCAGCTCGATGAACGCGAACGGGCGCTGCACGGTCGCCCGCTCCTGACCGCGCGACACCGAGTGGTGCATGCCGAGCTCGAACGGCATCCGCTCGTCGTCGCACGCTACGACCGCGCGCTCCTGCCCGCGGAGGACGCGGGTGAACGCCGCTCCCGGCCGCCGGGTGTGCTCGAGCGAGTCGGCGTAGGCCCATCCGTTCTGCCAGGCGAAGGCGGCGATCTTGACCCGGCGGCTGAGCCCGACCGAATACCAGACGAATCCGACCGCGGCGAGCACGGTGTACCCGACGACGAACACGCCGAGGATGGGCGCGACGGCGAGGATGTCGGTGCGGCCCAGGAACCAGAGGCCCACCAGCATCGCCGCGGCGAACAGCAGCACGGCGATGAGGATCACCACGAAACGGCGATGCGGCGGCATCCGGCAGATGCGCTCGTAGGTGAGGATGTCGCGGAATCCGGCGCTGCGTCGCAGCGGTTCCAGGTCGACGCTCAGCGGCTCCACGACAGCGACGCCCACGGGCCGTTGCGCTTCTCGGTCGCGGCAGCCTTGAAGTCCGACCAGCCGTCACCGAACTTCTCGAACGACTTCTCGTCGACGTTGCCGTCGCTCCAGTGCATGACCCGCCCGGCGACGTAGCTCAGGCCGAAGTCGGCCCATGAGCTGAAGCCGGGGCGCGCGTCGGCATTGATCCGGCGGATGATCTCCCGCGCTTCGCCGACATCGCCGTGGCCCAGCGCCACGCCCCAGGTCGTCATCGCGACGGCCTGACCCAGTGCGTAGCCGTCGAGCGTCTTCACGAACACACCGGGGGACACGATGTCCTTGCCGACGCGCTTGCGCACCTCCGACTCGATGTATTCGATCGCGGTCACGAAGCTGCGCGCATCGCGCTTGTCGCCGCCCTCTTCCACGATCGCCGCGAGCCATTCCTTCGCCTTCGGCGTGCGGCCGAGGCGCTCGGCGAGCGAGGCGCGGACGGCGAGGTAGAGCGTCCACATCTCGCGCCGACGACGGTCGGTGGTGAGGCGCTCGATGTTGTCGAGCCAGTCCTGACGCGAATGCACACCCCACTGGTCGACGAGCACCGACTTCTCCCGCGCGCCGAGACCGGAGGCGGTCGGGTCGTTCCACGGGCCGGACGGGAGGTTCGTGATCTGCAGGAACCCGAGCGCGATCTCGTTCGCCTCGGCGTCGGCCGTGGAGAACTGCTCCGACGGCTTGACCTTGGCGTCCGGAAGGAGCCACACGACGATGAAGAACAACACGACGACGCCGACGATCGCCCAGACCCACCACTGCTCGATGAGCCAGCCGATGATCGAGCCGAGGTCATTGAAGTCGACGCGCGCGAAGGGGTGCATTGCTACTCCTGGGAGGGGTGAATCCGTCGTCGTTCACAGATTGAACGAACATTCAGTGAGTAATCTATACGGCACGGGGAGGATTTCGAAAGCAACGGTCGCAACTCAGGAGGTGGATGCCGCATGGCGCGCTCCGACGAACGGAACAGAGCCGCGCGGGAACGCTCGCGTGAGACGCTCCTCCAGGCGGCGGTCGAGGTCTTCAGCGAACGGGGTGTGGCCGGAGCCAGCATCGCCGAGATCACCTCCCGCGCCGGCGTCGCGCAGGGTCTCGTGAACTATCACTTCGGCGGCAAGGACCAGCTGGTCGCCGCCGTGATCGACCGCTGGTTCGAGACCGTCCTCGGTTTCGCCCGTGTCGAGGGGACGCCTGACGAGGCGCTCGCCGCGGTGATCGACGGCGCCCTCATGGCGACCGCGTACGCGCTGCCGCTGCAGCGGGCCGTGCTCGCGATGCAGCAGCAGCCCGCGACGCACCGACTGTTCGCCGAGTCCGAGGCCCGCCACGAAGAGGCGGCGACGGCCGCGGAGGATGCCGTGCGCGACCTGTTCCGTGCCCGCGGCGCCGACGACCCTGCACTCGAGGAGGTCATGCTGCGGAGCACGCTCGAGGGGATCTTCGTGAAGTTCGCCGTGTTCGGACCGACGTATCCGCTCGAAGAGGCGCGGCAGTGGATGCACCGGCGGTACGGGCTGCCCGCACCCGCCACGCCGATGCCGCTGGCGCCCGTGATCGTGCGCGACGGGCAGCCCCGCCCGCGGGCGACCGGGGCCGTCTGCCCGGGCGACTAGGCCGGGTCGCCGCCGAGCGGACCCACGGCCTCGAGCGGCTTCGGGTCGTCGGCGCCCGTCTTCCGGAGGCGGGCGATCAGGTTGCCGAGGTGGTAGATCAGGATCGCGGCGACGGTCGCGATGACGATGCCGCCGAGCTCGAAGCCGGAGGCCTCGTCCTTGATCATGAATCCGCCGACGGCCATGATCAGCGCGACAGCGGCCGTGTACTGATTCACCGGGCGGGAGAAGTCGACGCGGTTGTCGACCCAGATCTTGATGCCGATCACGCCGATCAGGCCGTAGAGAGCGGTGGTCACGCCGCCGAGCACGCCGGCGGGAACGGAGTTGATGACCTCGCCGAACTTCGGTGACAGGCTCAGGAGGATCGCCGCGGCGCCCGCGACCCAGTAGGCGGCGGTCGAGTAGACCCGCGTCGACGCCATGACGCCGATGTTCTCGCCGTAGGTCGTCGTGCCGGAGCCGCCGAAGAAGCCGGCCAGGGTGGTCGAGACGCCGTCGGCGATCAGAGCCTTCCCGGTCTGCTCGTTGATGGTGCTGTCGCCGGTCATGGTCGCGACGCCGCGGACGTGCCCGACGTTCTCGGCGATCAGGACCAGCACGACCGGGAGGAACATCGCGAGAGCCGTCAGCGTGCCGGGCTCGGTGAAATTCGGGAGGGTGAAGGTCGGAAGTCCGATCCAGTCGGCCTTCTCGACGGCCTCGAAGTTCAGCTCGCCACGGAACGCCGCGAAGATGTACCCCGCGATCACGCCGAGGAAGATCGAGATGCGTCCGAGGAACCCGCGGAAGACCACGGCGAAGATGATCGTGATCGCGAGCGTGAACGTCGCGGTGATCGGCGCCGCCGCGTAGTTGTTGTGCGCCGCGCCCGCGAGGTTGAACCCGATGAGCGCGACGATCGTGCCGGCCAGCACCGGCGGCAGGAAGCGATCGACCCATTTGACGCCGACCGTGTGCACGACCACGCCGATGATCGCGAGCAGCACGCCGACGGCGACGATGCCGGCGAGCGCGGTCCCCATGTTCGCGGATGCCGTCGCCGCCGTCACCGGCGCGATGAAGGCGAACGACGAACCGAGGTAGCTGGGCAGCTTGTTGCGGGTGACGAGCAGGAACATGATCGTGCCGACGCCGCTGAAGAGCAGCGTCGTGGCGACCGGGAAGCCGGTGATGATCGGCACGAGGAACGTGGCGCCGAACATCGCGATCACGTGCTGGAGGCCGATCGCGATCGTGGCCGGCCAGTTCAGGCGCTCATCCGGGCGCACGACGGCGCCGGGCTCGAGCGTGCGGCCGTTTCCATGCAGCTTCCACAGGGCCATGCGGGCTCCTCAGGTTCGGGGGATGGTCGCTCGGGGGTCGCGACCGGGCTGGAGCCACACTACCGATTCCTGAGTGTTCGCTGGGTGCTTCTACGGCGACTGCTTCTCGTATGCGCTCGCCATCACCCGTGACGAACCGCTGCTGTTCACGGGCGACGGCTTCATCCACACCGATGTGCGGCGCGTCGAGTAGCCCGCGGACTCACGCCCCGAGGCGCTCGATCAGCTCGCGGTAGCGGTCGGCCGTGCGCTCGACGATGTCTTCGGGAAGCAGTGGCGGCTCGCCCTGCTTGTCCCAGTTCGCGGCCAGCCAGTCGCGCACGATCTGCTTGTCGAAGCTGGCCATCCGCTCGCTCGGGGTGGTGCCCGTCTTCCAGGCCTCGGCATCCCAGTAGCGGGACGAGTCGCTCGTGAGCACCTCGTCGGCCAGGCGCAGCACCCCGTCGCCGTCCGTCCCGAACTCGAACTTGGTGTCGGCGAGGATCAGGCCCTTGTCCTCGGCGATCGCGGCGGCACGGGTGTAGATCGCGAGTGAGGCGTCGCGCAGTTCGGCGGCGCGCTCGGGGCCGACGAGCTCGACCACCTTCTCGAAGGTGATGTTCTCGTCGTGCTCACCCATCGGCGCCTTGTAGGCGGGGGTGAACAGCGGTTCCGGCAGGCGGTCGCCGTTCTGCAGGCCGGCGGGCAGCGGGATGCCGCAGACGGTGCCGCTCTCCTGGTACTCCGCCCATCCGGAACCGGTGATGTAGCCGCGCACGACGCATTCGATCGGCAGCATCTCGAGCGACTGCGCCAGCATGGCGCGGTCGGCGACGGATTCCGGGATCGCGCCGTCGGCGAGATGGTTGGGCACGTCGGAGAGCTGCGCGAACCACCAGCGGCTGAGCCGGGTGAGCAGGGCGCCCTTCTCGGGGATGCCGGGGGAGAGCACGAAGTCGAAGGCGCTCACGCGGTCGGAGGCGACCACGAGGATGCGCGTGTCCGCCGGATCCTCGGAGGCATGCAGGTCGCGGACCTTGCCCGAGTAGATGTGCCGCCAGCCGGGAATGGTCCGTGCCGTGCCTTCTGATGAGGTGCTCACCCGCCCATTATCCCGGTTCGTCGCGGCTCATGTCGGCGCGGGTGCCTAGCCTGGATGCGTGAGTGACGACACCTTCACCGAGCGCCTTCGACTGGCGCGTCCCGTCTCGGGCGACCTCGACGCCCTGTTCCCGATCCAGACCGATCCTCGGGTGTGGACGCATTATCCGAGCCTCCGGCACACTGACCCGGCGCAGACCCTCGAGATGATCGAGAGGTGGAGGCGCAGCTGGGCCGAAGCCGGTCTCGGCTCGTGGGTCGCTCGTCTGCGCGACACGGACGAGGTCGTCGGGAACGGCGGATGCACGCTGTTGGGCGGTCGGGTGTGGAACGTCGGCTACCGGATCTCGGCCGACCACCACGGTCGCGGACTCGCGACCGAGCTGGCGCGCGCCGGGATCGAGCGTGCGCGCGCGATCGATCCCGATCGTCCGATGATCGCGTACCTGGTCGAGCACAACACGGCGTCGGCGCACGTCGCCGAGAAGCTCGGCCTCGCTCTCGTGCACCGCGGACCCGACGCGGGCAACCCCGATCCATCGGTCGTTCGCCTCGTCTACGCAGACCGGCCGCTGACCCTGGCACAGCTCGACGCCGCGCTGCGGTGAGCGCGACGCGGCCGCGGCTTGTCCCCGCGCGTCGCTGGGCGTATAGTCCATGTGGACTAATCGAGGTGGAACATGAAGGATACCGTGGATCGGCTCACTCCCATGGGAGTGATGGTGCTCGCGCTGCTGCGCGAGGCCGACATGCACCCCTATGAGATGGTGCGGCTCATGCGCGCGCGCCACGACGACCGGCTGATCACCATCACGAACGGCACGCTTTACCACACGGTGGCTCGCCTCCAGAAGGCCGGACTCATCGACGAACTCGGCACCGATCGCGACGGCAATCGTCCGGAGCGCACGACCTACACCCTCATGGATGCCGGACGAGACGCCGTCATCGCGTGGGTGCGCCGTGAGCTCCCGCGAGTGGATCGCCCTGCCGAATTCCGCGTCGCGCTCGCCGAAGCGCACAACCTCGAGCGGGACGATCTCCGGGAGCTGCTGCACGAGCGTCGGGCCGCGCTGTTCGCCGACCACCGGACGCATTACGACGGACTCCATTCATCCAGGGCCAAGGGCGTCCCCGAACAGGTCATGGTCGAGATCGAGCGCCAGGAGGCCCTCCTCGAGGCCGAACTGCGCTGGCTCGACTCCCTGCTCGCCCGCCTCGACGCCGACAGCATCCCCTGGGGTCCGTCGGCTTTCTCCCCTTCAGACCGCTACCTCGCTCAGCGAAAGGCTGCACAGCAATGACCGAATCACGACAGGCCGCCGGCCCCGAGACCGGGCCGTTCGCCACGGGGAACGCGCCGAAGAGCCCGTGGCCCGCCCTCTGGGCGCTCGTCATCGGCTTCTTCATGATCCTCGTCGACACGACGATCGTCTCGGTGGCGAACCCGGCCATCAAAGCGGCGCTCGATCCGAACACGAACAACCTCGACAACGTGGTGTGGGTCACGAGCGCATATCTGCTGACCTACGCCGTCCCTCTTCTCATCACCGGACGCCTCGGCGATCGCTTCGGCCCGAAGAACATCTACCTCATCGGTCTCGCCGTCTTCACGCTCGCCTCGCTCTGGTGCGGTCTGTCGACCTCGCTGGAAGGGCTGATCGTCGCCCGCGCGGCACAGGGACTCGGTGCCGCATTCATGACCCCGCAGACCATGGCGGTGATCACCCGCACCTTCCCGCCGAATCGCCGCGGCGCCGCGATGGGGCTGTGGGGCGCGACCGCGGGTGTCGCGACGCTCGTCGGCCCGCTGCTCGGCGGCGTGCTCGTCGACAGCCTCGGTTGGGAATGGATCTTCTTCGTCAACCTGCCCGTCGGCGTCATCGCCTTCGTCGCCGCATGGATCCTCGTGCCGCGCCTGAAGACGCACCCGCACCGCTTCGACATCCTCGGCGTCGTGCTCAGCGCGGCCGCGATCTTCCTCGTGGTCTTCGGTCTGCAGGAGGGCGAGAAGTACGACTGGGGCGTCATCTGGGGCCCGATCTCGGTGTGGGGCCTGATCATCGCCGGCATCGTCGTGCTCGCGCTGTTCATCCTGCAGCAGTGGAAGACCAAGAGCGAGGCGCTCGTGCCGCTCGACCTGTTCCGTGACCGCAACTTCTCCGGCGCCAACGTCGCGATCGCCGCGGTCGGCTTCGCCGTGACGAGCATGTCGCTGCCGCTGATGTTCTTCCTGCAGATCGCCCGGGGGCTCGCCCCGACCCAGGCCGCCCTGCTGATGATCCCGATGGCCGTGCTGTCCGGTGTGCTCGCCCCGCTCGCCGGGCGGATCCTCGACCGCACCGACCCGCGGTTCATCCTGATCCCCGGCCTCATCGCCTTCGCGGCGGCGCTGTTCTGGTACTCGTCGCTGGTGAACATGGACACCCCGATCTGGATGTTCCTGTTCCCGTCGGCCCTCCTCGGGATCGGCAGCGCGGGCATGTGGGGACCGCTCGCGACGACGGCCACGCGGATGCTGCCGATGCGCCAGGCCGGAGCCGGCGCCGGCATCTACAACACCACGCGCACGATCGGCTCGGTCGTGGGCTCCGCCGCCATCGCGACCTTCATGCAGGCGCGGCTCGAGGCGAACCTGCCGGGCATGGGGGATGCCGCGGGTTCGATCGGCTCGGGCGGCGATCTGCCCGCGGCGGTCGCCGAAGGCTTCGCGGCCGGCATGTCGCAGGCGATCCTGCTCCCGGCCGTCGTGATCCTGGTGGCGCTCGTCGCCTCGCTGTTCCTGCGCGGAGCTCCGAAGGGCGCGCCCGCCGCACAGCCCGACGTCACGGCATCCGCACCGATCGAGTAGTTCGCGCCTCGAGAACGCACCCGTCCCTCCTGCGGGCGGGTGCGTTCTCGCGGTCGGCCAGAATCCGGCACCACTCCCGCACACGCGGCGCTCCGAGGAGCTTTTCTACCGGTCGTGGGATGTCGACGTGAGGGACCGCAGAGCAGGCGATGCAGCGACGCTGGCCTCGACCGATGCCGACGGTCATGCGCGTGCGCGGGTACCGATTCTTCTTCTACAGCAATGAGGGATCGGAGCCGCCGCATGTGTACGTCGAACGGGCAGAATTCACTGCCAAGTTCTGGTTGAGGCCCGTAGAATCGGCGGCGAGAACAAGGTTCAGCGGTCGGGAGCTCCGTTTGCTGCATCGCATCGTCGAGCTACGGCGCGACCTGATCGAGGAGGCGTGGGATGAGTACTTCGGTTGATGACGCCGTGGCCATCGGCGTCGTGATCGACGATCAGGAATTGCACGTTCGCATCAAGGACGGACGCACGATCAGTGCGCCCCTCGAGTGGTTCCCCCGGCTCGCGAGCGCGACCCCCGCAGAGCGCCTCGATTGGCGTCTGATCGGCGCAGGGGAAGGCATCCACTGGCGTGGGCTGGATGAGGACATCGCGATCTCCGCTCTGCTCCGGGGGCGATGATCGTTTTGCGTCTCTGCCGACGATCGTGATGTCATCGGCGGATGACGATCGACCTCATCCGACCGACCACCGACCTCTTCGACAGCTGGGCCGCCGCGGTCGCCGAGTTCGGTGATGTGCACGTCGACGGTTCCGGATTGCGGTCGCCGGTCAGCCCCGACCGTGAGACTCTCGACGCTCTCATCGAGAAGGCGCTGCTGCACGCCGACACCTCGGCAGAGCTCCCGGAGGGTCTCGTGCACGAGGACCTCCTCTGGATCGTCGACGAGGGAGAGGTCATCGGCTTTCTCTCGTTCCGGCACGAGCTCAATGCTTGGCTCCGTGAGGCGGGCGGCCACATCGGCTACTCGGTCCGCGCATCGCGACGACGTCAGGGTCACGCGTCGGCTGCCCTCGCCCTCGGGCTCGACCGTGCCCGTGCGATGGGCCTCGACAGGGTGCTCATCACGTGCGACGTCGACAACATCGCATCCGCGCGCACGATCGAGAAGGCGGGCGGCGTGCTGCAGGACGTGAGCGACCAGTCCGAGCGCGGGCAGGGGATGCTGCGGCGATACTGGATCGCCCTGCGGCCCGGCGTGTGAACGGCTGCCCGTTAGGGTGGATGATCGGCGGCTGTCCGGTCGCATCATCCGATCCCGAGGAGCATCCGTCGTGATCCGCACACCCTCCGCGCGCATGCGAGGTCTCGGCCGCACCGCCGTCGCCGCCGCGCTCACCGCGTTCGTCGCCGTCGGCGCACTTCTCGGCGGGGCGTCGAGCGCCGTCGCCGCCGAAGACGGCGAGACCTACGTCATCGGCACCGACACCACGTTCGCGCCGTTCGAGTTCACCGACGCGAGCGGCGACCTCGTCGGCATCGACATGGATCTGCTCCGCGCGATCGCGAAGGATCAGGGCTTCGAGGTCGAGATCCGTCAGCTCGGATTCGACGCGGCCGTGCAGGCGCTGCAGGCGAACCAGGTGGATGCCGTCATGGCCGGCATGTCGATCACCGACGAGCGCAAGCAGACCTTCGACTTCAGTGACCCGTACTTCACCAGCGGCATCCAGCTCGGGGTGCTCGAGTCCAGCGACATCCAGTCCCTCGACGACCTCGACGGCGAGGCCGTGGCGGTCAAGACCGGTACCCAGGGACAGACCTTCGCCGAGGAGAACCAGGACGAGTACGGCTTCAAGGTCACCCCCTACTCCGACACGACCGACATGGTCGATGCCGTGAAGGCCGGCCAGGCGGTCGGCTACTTCGAGGACTTCCCGGTGCTGGCCTACGGCATCCAGCAGGGCTCCGGGTTCCGCCTGGTCGGCGAACCCGAGCTCGGCGGCGAGTACGGCTTCGCGGTCAACAAGGGGATGAACCCCGAGCTCATCGAGATGTTCAACGCGGGCCTCGCGAACCTGCAGGAGTCCGGCGAGTACGACGAGATCGTCGACACGTATCTCGCTGGCGGCGAGACGTCGACGCAGGCGACCGACATCATCTCGGTCGCGGTGCAGTACTGGCCCGCTCTCATGCAGGGCCTCTGGCTGACGATCCTCGCGACCCTCGTCGCCCTCGTCGCCGCCTTCATCCTCGGACTGGTGTTCGGGTTCGGCCGCATCTCGAAGTTCGCCCCCTTCCGCTGGCTCGCGACCGCCTACGTCTTCGTCTTCCGCGGCACGCCGATCCTCGTCCAGGCGTTCTTCGTCTTCTTCGCCATCCCGCAGCTGTTCCCCGGTCTGACCTTCAACCCGTTCGTCGCCGGTGCGATCACGCTCTCGCTCAACACGGGTGCCTACATGACCGAGATCATCCGCGGCGGCATCCAGGCCGTCGATCCCGGGCAGACCGAGGCCTCGCGCTCGCTCGGCCTCGGGCACTGGAAGACGATGCAGAAGGTCGTCCTTCCGCAGGCCTTCCGCATCATGATCCCGTCGTTCGTGAACCAGGGCATCATCACCCTCAAGGACACGTCGCTGATCAGCGTGATCGGCCTGGCCGAGCTCACGTTCGTCTCGCGCCAGATCATCGCCTCCACCTATCTGTCGGCACAGGTGCTGACCATCGTCGCCATCATCTACTTCGTCGTGATCACGCTGCTGACGCTGCTCGCGAACCGCCTGGAGAGGAAGTTCAACGCATGAGCAAGATCGAGGTCCGGGGTCTGCACAAGTCGTTCGGGGACAACCAGGTGCTCAAGGGCATCGATCTCGCCGTCGAGGACGGAGAGGTCATCGCGGTCATCGGCCCGTCGGGTTCCGGCAAGTCGACGCTGCTGCGCTGCCTGAACAAGCTCGAAGAGCCCACGTCGGGCCACATCGTCATCGACGGGGTGGACCTGACCGACAAGAGCGTGAAGCTCGACGAGGTGCGTCAGCGCATCGGCATGGTCTTCCAGCACTTCAACCTGTTCCCGCACATGACCGTGCTCGAGAACATCACCCTCGCGCCGATCGAGCTCGGCAGGCTGTCGAAGGCGCAGGCCCGCGAGCGTGCGCTGTCGCTGCTCGACCGCGTGGGCCTGGCGGAGAAGGCGGATGCGAAGCCGGCATCCCTCTCCGGCGGTCAGAAGCAGCGCGTGGCGATCGCCCGTGCGCTCGCGATGGACCCCGAGATCATGCTGTTCGACGAGGCGACGAGTGCGCTCGACCCCGAGATGGTGGGTGAGGTGCTGCAGGTGATCCGCGACCTCGCGTCGGGCGGCATGACCATGGTGCTGGTCACGCACGAGATGGGCTTCGCCCGCGAGGTCTCTGGTCGCACGGTCTTCATGGACGGCGGCGTCGTCGTCGAGGAGGCCCCGCCCGCCGAGCTGTTCGGCGCCCCGAAGAACGAGCGCCTGAAGGACTTCCTCTCGAAGGTGCTCTGAGGCACGGTCTCTTTTTTGCCGAGCCGCCCCTTTGCGTGCGAGCCGCCCCTTTGAGGACGCGCTCAAGGGGCCGGTTCGCGCAGAAAGGGCCGGGTCGGCGGGCTATCGGCGGGGAGCGACGGCGGGTTCGGATGCTGTCGCTCGAGGCCTGTGTCGGCGAATCGTCGCACTGACCAGGGCCGCCACCGCGCACAGCCCGGCGGCGGCGAACCACGCGAACGTGTACTGGCCGGTCTGGTCGCGCACGATCCCGGCGAGGATCGATGCGATGCCGGCGCCGATCTGGTGCGCCGCGAACACCCAGCCGAAGACCAGCGGGCCCTTGGTGCCGAACACCTCGCGGCAGAGGGCGATGGTCGGCGGGACCGTGGCGACCCAGTCGAGCCCGTAGATCACGATGAAGACGATGATGCTCGGCTGCACCTCGGCCGAGAGCAGGCTCGGCAGGAACAGCAGGCTCACGCCGCGCAGGGCGTAGTACGCGGCGAGGAGGATGCGGGGGTTGACGCGGTCGGTCAGCCAGCCCGAGAACACGGTCCCGACGATGTCGAAGACGCCGACGACTGCGAGCAGGCCCGCGGCTGTCGTCGTCGCCATCCCGTGGTCGTGCGCGCTCGGGATGAAGTGCGTGCCGATCAGGCCGTTGGTGGTCGCACCGCAGATCGCGAAACCGATCGCGAGGGCCCAGAAGGTCTTGGTGCGCGCGGCATCCCGCAGCGTGGTGAGCGCGAGTCGTGCCGCGCCCCAGGCCGAGCCGCGCGGAGTCGGCGCCGGCGCTGAGTACGGCTCGGTCTCGCCGTAGCGCGTGACGCCCAGGTCACTCGGTCGGTTGCGCAGGAAGATCCAGACCAGGGGTGCGACCGCGAGTGCTCCTCCCGCGATGATCAGGGATGCTCCCCGCCAGCCGACGTCCTCGGCGGCCGCGGCGATCACCGGCAGGAAGATCAGCTGTCCGGTGGCGCTGCCCGCCGTGAGAACCCCGGAGACGAGCCCTCGCCGCGTCGCGAACCAGGTGTCGGTGATGGTGGCGGCGAACACGAGGGCCATCGATCCGGTGCCGAGCCCGATCAGCACGCCCCAGGTGAGGATCAGCTGTCCGGGCGTCGCGACGAAGACGCTGAGCGCCGCCCCGGCACCGATCACGAACAGCGCGACGACGGTGACCGCGCGGATGCCGAAGCGCTGCATCAGCGCAGCCGCGAACGGGGCGATGAGCCCGTAGAGCAGGAGGTTGATCGAGACGGCGAGCGACAGCTCCGCGGTCGTCCACCCGAACTCCTCCTCGAGCGGAACCATCAGCACACCCGGGGCCGCGCGGAACCCGGCGGCGCCGATGAGGGCGATGAGGGCGACGAGCGCGACCGTCCACGCGGGGTGGAAGCGTCGCGGCCTGGCGACGGGACCCTCGGTGGGCGGGGTGCCGGTGGGCTCCCCCACCGACTCGGCGGTCACGCCGCATCTCCCGCGAGCAGCGCGAACGGGGCATCGCCCATGCTGCGGCGTGCCCAGCGCGTGCTGTCGGCGTCGAGCGGCGCCGCGCACGAGGCGCACCAGTCGGCGGATGCCGCGACCGCGCCGCACCGTCCGCAGGTCACCGTCAGCCCCCACTCGCCCTCGGGATCGGTGGCGCGGGTGAAGCGCGCGTAGGCGTGCAGGATCGGAAGAGTCTCGCGACCGGCATCCGTCATCCGGTAGCCGGATCGCGGGTCGTCGTCGCGGAGGAGTAGACCCGCTTCGACCATCGAGGTCAGGCGTCGGGCGAGCACCGAGTCGGCGGCTCCGGTGGCGTCGCGCAGCTGATCGAAGCGGCTCCGGCCCGAGAACAGCTCGCGCAGGATCAGGAGCACCCACGGGTCGGCCAGCACATCGGCGGAGCGGGCGATCGGGCAGGTCGTGGAGGACCAGTCGGAGCGGAGCGGCATCCGCCTACTTTCTTGAAGAAAGCGAGCGAAGTCAACAGCGTGACCTCCGGAAATCGGAGGATGGCAGGAATCTCGGATGATTCGGCAGGAATCCTCCGAGAAACGTGCGATCGCCCGAATTCCGGCGGAGGAGGAGCCGGGTCGGGAGACTACTCCGCGACGCGGGCGGCGATGTCGGTGCGGTAATGCGAGCCGTCGAGGCGGATGCGCCCGATCGCCTCGTAGGCGCGGTCGCGCGCGGTGCGGAAGTCGGATGCCACAGCCACGACGTTCAGCACCCGGCCGCCGGTCGCGACCAGCGATCCGCCCGGCGCGTCCGGGCTCGCCGTCGCGGCATGCACGAGGCGCACACCCTCGACCGCAGCGGCATCCTCGAGTCCTTCGATCGGGCGCCCGGTCTGCGGAGCTTCGGGGTAGCCCTCGCTCGCGAGCACGACCGTGATCGCGACGTCGTCGCTGAAGACCGGCTGCGGCTGGTCCTCGAGGGTGCCGGATGCCGCGGCGAACAGCAGCTCGGACAGCGGGGTCACGAGGCGGGGCAGCACGATCTGCGTCTCGGGGTCGCCGAAGCGCGCGTTGAACTCGATCACGCGGACACCGGCGGGAGTGAGGATGAGGCCCGCGTAGAGCAGGCCGATGAACGGGGTGCCTTCGGCGTCGAGCTGACGGATGACAGGGAGCGCGACGTCGCGGGTGACCTCGTCGACGAAGGCCTGCTCGCTGCCGAACTGCTCGGCGAGCCACGGCAGCGGCGAGTAGGCGCCCATACCGCCCGTGTTGGGGCCGGCGTCGCCGTCGAGCGCGCGCTTGAAGTCCTGCGCGGGGCTGAGCGCGCGGACCGTGTCGCCGTCGCTCAGGAAGAACAGCGAGACCTCGGGACCGGACAGGAACTCCTCGACCAGCACGGGACCCGAGGGGAGATAGTGCTCGGCGTGGGCGAGGGCTTCCGCGCGGTCGGAGGTGACGATGACGCCCTTGCCCGCGGCCAGGCCGTCGGCCTTGACCACGTACGGAGCGCCGAGTTCGTCGAACGCGGCCTCGACGTCGGCGATGGTGGAGGCGCGCACGGCGCGCCCGGTCGGCACGCCCGCGGTATCCATCACCCGCTTCGCGAACGACTTCGAGCCCTCGAGCTGCGCCGCGGCCTTGCCCGGTCCGAACACCGGCACGCCGTGTGCGCGCAGGGCATCCGCGACACCAGCGACCAAGGGGGCTTCGGGTCCGACCACGACGAGGTTGATCGCGTGCTCGTTCGCGAACGCGGTCACCGCCGCGCCGTCGAGCGGATCGACCGTGACGGGGGTGGCGTCCTGCGCGATGCCGGCGTTTCCGGGGGAGACGAAGATCTCGTGCTCCGCCTGCTCGGCTCGCAGAGCGAGGATGATCGCGTGCTCACGAGCACCGGAACCGAGGACGAGAATCTTCACCGGTCCAGCCTACCGAGCGTGGCCGCCGCGTTTCGGTGTGCGCGTGCGGCGTTCACAATTCAGTCGAATCGGGATGGAAGGTGCGTGCCGGGGGAGTTCCGGTGCGTTCCGGACGAGTTCTTGCTGAATTGTGAACACCGATGGACGCTCTCTCGCCCCGCTGCGCGGGTCAGAGCTCGATCGGCCGCTCGACCGTGCGGTCCCAGGGCTGAGTCCAACCGGCGGCGTCGAAGAGGGCGTCGAGCACCATGGCCGTGAAGCCCCACACGATCGTGCCGTCGACGTCGAACGCGGGACCCGAGAACGTCTGCCCCATCCGGTGCAGCGCCGAGGTGAAGCGGGTCTCAGGGTCGAGAAGCTGTGCGACGGGGACGCGGAACACGTCCACGGTCTCGGCGTGATCGACCGCGACGACACGGGAGGGGGACCGCCACCAGCCGAGGACAGGGGTGACCAGGTGGTTGCTGGCAGCGAGGGGGATCTCCGGCAGCGTCGCCAGCACCTCGACGCCGGCAGGGTCGAGGCCGGTCTCCTCCTGCGCTTCGCGGAGCGCGGTGGCGATGGCATCGGCATCCTGCTCCTCGCGTCGCCCGCCCGGGAACGAGACCTGACCGGGGTGCGACGACAGGGTGGCGGCCCGGCGCTGCAGCAGCACGTCGAGATCGGCGGCGACGGTCCGCTCGTCGGTCCGTGCCGGGATGCTGTCGAGCCGGCCGAAGAGCACCAGCACGGATGCCGGATGGGCGCCCATGGGGACTGCGGGGAAGCCCTTCGTCCACCCGTCGCTGCGCTGCGCGGTCGCGAGCAGCTCGGCGCGGGCGCCGTGCATGGTGTCGGGGTCGGGGCTCATCGACTCGAGCCTATTCCTGTCCGGTGGGCGTCGGGGCGAGCGCTCGAGCGGAGGCGTACCCTCGTTCTCATGCCTTCCCGCAGGATCGACATCATCGACGGACGCACGGCCCTCGACGCCGTGCGCGCCGCGGACGCCGCCGGCTCGACGCCCCAGCGCACCGATCTCGCCACCGCCGTCCGCTACCTGCTGCAGCTGCTCGACGAGAAGGCCCCGGGCAACAGCGTCGAGGTGCGTGTGCCGCCGTTCGGCGCCGTGCAGGTCATCCAGGGGCCGCGGCACACCCGCGGGACGCCGCCGAACGTCGTCGAGATGGATGCCGCGACCTGGATCGCTCTCGCGACCGGCGCCGAGGCCTGGACGGATGCCGAGACGGCCGGCCGCATCGCGGCCTCGGGCACCCGCGCCAGCCTCGTCGACGTGCTGCCCCTGAGGCCCTAGCCTGCGACGTGACCCCTTCGACAAGCTCAGGGATCCAGGACTGGGTTGCTGAGCCTGTCGAAGCATCGTCGGGTGGGACGGTCACGTGCCTCAGCGCCGCGCGACGACCAGGGGCACGCCGGTGACGGGGTGCGGGAAGACATCGACCGGCTGGCCGTAGACCTCCTCGATGCGCGCGGCCGTGAGGACCTCGGCGGGCGATCCGGACGCCACCACGCGGCCCTCCGACAGCAGCGTCACGCGATCGGCGTGCGCGAGGGCGGCGTTCAGGTCGTGCAGCACGATCGCCACGGCGACCCCGGCGTCGGCTCGTGCTCTGATCAGGCGCA
Organism: Microbacterium luteolum; assembly: GCF_039533965.1. Lineage (NCBI taxonomy): Bacteria > Bacillati > Actinomycetota > Actinomycetes > Micrococcales > Microbacteriaceae > Microbacterium > Microbacterium luteolum. The sequence goes on along the minus strand of NZ_BAAAUN010000001.1, from coordinate 2,110,325 downwards.
TCACGTCTTCGTGGTGCTTGAGATCGAGCGCGGCCGTGGGCTCGTCGAGCAGCAGGATGCCGGTGCTCTGGGCGATCACGCGGGCGAGAGCGACGCGAGCGCGCTCGCCGCCGGAGAGCGAGGTCACCGCCCGGGCGCGCATCGCCGTCACCTCGGTCAGGTCCATCGCCGAGGTCACCGCGAGATCGTCGTCGTCCGCGGCGGGGGTGCGAGCCCAGGGCGTCCGCCCCATCCGCACGACCTGTTCGGCGCTGAACGGGAATGTCACGGCGTTCTCCTGCAGGAGCACGGCGCGCTGCTGAGCCAGGATCCGTGCGCGCACGCCGCCGATCGGCTGATCGTCGAGGGCGACCTCGCCGGCCGCCGCGGGGACATCGCCGGCGAGCACACCGAAGAGCGTGGTCTTGCCGGCGCCGTTCGGTCCGACGAGCGCGTGGATCTCGCCGGCGCGGATCTCGATCGCGGCATCCTCGAGGATCGCGCGGCCCTCGCCGACCCGCACCGTGAGCCCGGTGCCGCGCAGCCGCACGGTCACGCCCATCCCCCCGAGCGTCGACGCGTGCGCACGAGCAGCCAGAGGAAGAAGGGCCCGCCCACGAGCGAGGTGATCATGCCGATCGGCAGGTCGGCCAACGGCACGGCGGTCCGCGCGACGAGGTCGGCGACGGCGATGAGCAGCGCGCCTCCGACCGCCGACGCGATGACGAGCGGCAGGTGCGCGGGGCCGATCATCATGCGCATCAGGTGCGGCACGACGAGACCCGCGAAGCCGATGATGCCGGCGAAGGCGACGGCCGCGCACACCAGGATCGCGACCGTGACGATCACGACCATCCGCAGCAGCTCGACGTTCAGCCCGAGGTGCCGGGCGGTGCGCTCGCCGAGTGCGAAGAGGTCGAGGCTCGGCGCGACGATGAGGGCGACGACGACGCCGATCCCCACGAGCGGGGCGATCAGCTGGATGTTCGACCACAGGGCGCCGTTGAGCGAGCCGAGCTGCCAGAACACGATCTGCTCGCGGGTCGAGGTGGTGCCGAGGAACGTGAAGAACGCCATGCCCGCACCCGCGATCGCGTTGATCGCGATACCGGTGAGCAGCAGCGTCACGACCTCGGTGCGCCCGCCGGAGCGGCTGAGGAGGTACACCGCGAGCACCGCCGCGAGGCCGCCGAGGAAGGCGAAGGCCGGCGTGGTCCACATCCCGAACGTGGCAAGGCCCAAGGTGATGCTGCCCGCGGCACCCAGTGCGGCACCCGACGAGACGCCGACGACGCCGGCATCCGCCAGCGGGTTTCCGAAGATCGCCTGCATGAGCACACCCGAGACGGCCAGGGCGGCGCCGACGAGGAGTCCGAGCACGAGCCGCGGCATCCGGATGCTGTTGATCACGCCGTAGTCCGTCGAGGCGGACGGAGCCCAGGCGGTGTCGATGCCGATGCCGTGCAGGAGCACGCCGATGAGGTCGGCGGGGGAGAGGTCGTACTGTCCGCTGGTGATCGATGCGATGCAGGTGACCACGAGCGCGACGACCAGGCCGACCATGACCAGGACGAAGCGCAGTCCCCGATGTGTGCCCGGCGTCGAGGTGACGACCTCCGAGGTCGCTCCCGCCGAGGTCACTTCTGCGGCTCGGGCGCGTACAGGGCGCGAGCGAGTGCGCTGATGACGTCGGCCGAGCGCGGGCCGAAGCTGAGGATCTCGCTGTCGGCCATGTCGATCACGCGACGGTTGGCGCCGGCGGGCGTCTCGGCGACCGCGGGGATCCGTTCGATGAGTCCGTCGATGCCGCCGACGGACTCCAGGCCGTCGGTCATCATGACGAGCACGTCGGGGCGCGCGGCGACGAGCGCTTCTGCGCTCATCGGCTTCATGCCCTCCCAGCCGATCTCGCCGGCGACGTCGACACCGCCGACCGCCTCGATCAGCGAATCGGCACCGGAGTCCTCTCCGAAGATGTAGTAGACGTTCGCGCTGCCGCGCACGTAGAGGAACAGCATCCGAGCGCGATCTTCCTCCGCGGCGGGGACCACGTCGGCGATCTCGGCGAGGGAGGCGTCGAGCGCGAGAGCGAGCCGCTCGATGAGCGCTTCGCCGCGGCTCGGCACACCGAGGGCTGCGGCGATCTCGGCGACCAGCTCGTCGGTCGTGTCAATGCGGCGGTCGCTGGAGATGACGACGACGGTGATGCCGGCGTCGCGCAGCTGCTGGCGGATCTCCTTCGGACCGATCGAGGTGTCGGTCAGGATGACGGTCGGGGCGAGCTCGAGGATCGCCTCGGCGTTGAGGGTGTGGCCGGTCTTGGTCACCACGGGAAGGTCTTCCGTGCCGGCGAAGCCGGTCGACGAGTCGCGGCCGACGACCTGGTCGCCGAGGCCGAGGGCGAACACCGTGGCGGCGATCGTGCCCGAGATGTCGATCGGGAGGATGCGATCGACGTCGGTGATCTCGACCTCACGACCTTCGCTGTCGGTCACGGTCACCGGCAGTTCCGGCGCGGTGTCGTCGTCGACGGCCTCGATCGCCCGGCTCGACAGGCAGGCGGTCGACCCGCCCGTGACCGCGCGCACGTCGTCGACCAGTGCAAGGGACGAGAGCGGAGCGGATGCCGACGGGCAGGAGTCCGTCGCCTCGGATGGGGCTGCCGCGGTCGCACCCGGCTCGGCGCACGCGGTGAGGCCGACGGCGAGTGCAGCGGCGAGGAGGAGGGCGAAGGCGCGACGCATTAGGCAAGGCTATCCTAAAACTTGACGCGCTCCGTGGGCTCCCCCTACGCTCGGGACCATCGGCTTCTTAGCTGAGCCTAACCAAACCTCATCCCTTCGCCCGACTGCATTGCGGCACCGCCGGCGCGCGTGTCCGCGTGCCCCGGGGTCCGGAGAGAACCCGTGAACGACACAGCCATTCCCCTTCGAGCGAGCAGCCGCCTTCGCGTGCTCATCGCCGCTCTCGTCTCCTTCCTCCTCGTCGCTGCGGGAGCAGTGGTCGCCGCCCCCGCGCACGCTGCGGACGGCAGCGTCGGCGCGAGCGTCACGGACGCCTCGACGGCGGGTGTGACCGTGCAGGTGGAGGCATCCGGGCTCCCGGACGTCGCCGGCGCATATGCCGCGCTCATAGTGAAGGGCACCGAGGGCTCGATCTCGGCGGGCGGCGGATACGCGGCGTTCGCGATGCCGTTCCCCTCGGTCAGCGGCGGGGCGACCTCGTTCACGCTCACGGCTCCCGCCGGATCGCTGGACCGCACTCAGACCTACGAGGTGCTGGTCTGGCAGCAGCACTCGAACCCGGATGCGACGACGATCTACGCCCGGGGCGACGTGGAGATCACCGCGGAGCAGTGGGATGCCGTCTTCGGCGCGGAGCCGGGCACCGACCCCGGGACTGACCCCGGGACTGACCCGGGCACGGACCCGGGGACCGATCCCGGCACTGATCCGGGCACGGACCCCGGCACCGATCCGGGCACGGACCCGGGGACCGATCCGGGTACCGACCCGGGCACGGATCCCGGCACCACGCCCCCGGCATCCGCGTCGCTCGAGGTCTTCCTCGGTGACGGCACCACCCCGGTGGCGGACACCGTGCTCCAGGCCGGCGACACGATCGTCGTGAAGGGTTCGGGCTACGACCCGACCGCGAACGTCGGCGGACGCGGGGCGCCGATCCCGGCGAACCTCCCCCAGGGCACCTACGTGGTCTTCGGCAACTTCGCCTCGAACTGGCAGCCGTCCGGCGGCGCGGCATCCGCGACACGCTCCGTCGGTGCGCAGGGATGGGCCCTTTCGGAGTCCGTGCTGGATCAGGTGCCGGCGCAGTATCAGGGCGCGATCCGCGCGCAGTGGGTCGCGCTCGCCGATGACGGCACGTTCCAGGCCACGCTCACGCTGAAGGATGCCGCGGCCGCCCCCGGTTCCTACGGCGTCTACACCTACGGGGCCGGTGGCGTCGTGAACGCCGACCAGGAGCGCAGCGTCGCCCTGAACTACGTCATCCCGCCGAAGCTCGCGATCTCGGCCGCCCTCGCGACGGCCGAGCCCGGCATCACCGCATCCGTCACGGGAACGGGCTTCGGCAGCGACACCGGCGTCTACGCGGCGCTGATCGAGACCGGCACCGAGGCGGATGTCACCGCCGGCGGCGGCTTCCTCGCGATGCAGTACGTGCGCGGGATCTCCGGTGGTGCGTTCTCGGTCGACCTGACTGCTCCGGTCGACAAGCTCGACCGCACGAAGACCTACGAGGTGATCGTGTGGAAGCAGCACACGATGCCGAATGCCGACACCATCCTCGCTCGTGGCGCGGTCGCGATCAGCGACGCCGACTGGGATGTCCTGTTCCCTGTCGAGGTGCCGATGGTCGAGACCACGGTCAAGACCGCCACCGCTGCGGATGGTCTCACGGTCACGGCCGCCGGCTCGGAGATGGGCACGAATCCCGGCGCGTACGTCGCGCTTATCGAGGCCGGCACCGAGGCGGGCGTCACCGCCGGCGGCGGCTTCCTCGCCATGAAGTACGTCCCCAGGATCGCTTTCGAGACGTTCTCCGTCGACCTCACGACGGCCGCCGTCACGCTCGACCGGACGAAGACGTATGAGGTGATCGTCTGGAAGCAGCACACCCTCCCGAAAGCCGACACGATCCTCGCGCGCTCGACGGTCACGATCACCGAGGCGCAGTGGGACGCGCTGCTCGGAAAGAAGCCGGAGGAGCCGAAGCCGCCTGTGACCCCCGTCACGCCGCCGGCGAACGTCCCCGGCGGCTCGCTGCGCTGGGCGATCTCCTCGTCCTTCGCCGACTACGTCACCGGTCCGATCGCGCAGGGCTCGATCTCCGTGTCGGGCGGCGCGACGCGCTCCGGCGGACAGTTCCAGTTCGGTCAGTCCGTCGGCGGCGACTTCGACGTCGCGACCGGTGTCGGCAGCGTCGTCTATCGGGGCTCGGTGCGCTTCACCGGCCATCACGGGGTGCTCGACATCACGCTCTCCGACCCGGTGATCCGCGTCACGTCCTCGAACAGTGCGACGCTGTTCGTGTCGAGCGGCGGGGCGCAGGTGGCCTTCGCGACGCTCGACCTGGGGAATGCCGTGCGCACGACGGCGAACGGTGCCGTGAGCTACACCGCGGCTCCTGCTGCGCTGACGGATGCCGGACGCGACCGGGTTCTCTCGGGCAACTCGACCACGCTCAACCCGGTCAGCTTCACGATCGGCTCCGCATCGGCGGCGCCCGCTGGAACGTCGGGCACGATCGCCGCGGCATCCGTCACGAAGAAGCCGACCCTCCCGGCCACGCCTCCCTCCGCCGAGGGGATCGTGATCGACGAGAAGAACCTCGCCGCGCTGGGAGCGGGCAAGGCGGCGACCGTCGCCGCCGCGGGCTTCCAGCCGAACGAGGAGGGCATCCAGGTCGTCGTCTACTCGACGCCGATGCTGCTCGAGACCGTGAAGGCGGATGCCACCGGCGTCGCGACCTGGTCGGGCACGCTGCCCGCCAGCCTCGAGGACGGGGCGCACACGCTGACGTTGCAGGGATCCGTCGACCGCGGCCTCGCCTTCACGCTGAACCGGGCGGCGACCGTGATCGGCGCCTGCACGGTGGAGGGTGCGACGCTGAAGTGGGGCTACAAGGAGTCGTTCCGCACGTACATCGAGGGCATCGCGAAGGGCGGATGGACGCTCACCGACGTGGCGTACCAGTACCCGGACTACGTCTGGGACTCCGGCGCCGGCTCGTTCGACGACAAGACGCTCGCCGGGCTCGTGACCTTCGGCGGCGCGATCGCCTTCACGGGCCACGAGGGTGCGCTGAACACGACGCTGGCGAACGCGCGGATCGAGCTCGCCGGCGACGCCGGATACCTCGTGTTCGACGTGACCGGCACGACGCAGGATGGCGCGAGCGTCGACCAGAAGGGCGTCCGCCTGGCGGAGTTCGCCCTGGCGGATGCCGCGGTCGTCGACGGGGCGCTGTCGCTCGACGCCGTGCCCACCACTCTGACCGCGGCCGGTGCGGCGGCGTTCGGCACGTATGCCGCGGGTGAGGCGCTCGACCCGGTCACCGCGGTGATCCCGGTGAATGCCGAGTGCGGATCAGGGGTGCCGGCCGAGGACGAGTCCGACGCGACCGCCGCGGTCACGGCCGTGACCGCACCGGCAGCCGCGGAGGGTGCCCCGGTGTGGCCGTGGATCGTCGGCGGCCTGGTCGTCGTCGCGCTCGCCGCCGCGGGCGGGGTGCTCATCGGCCGCCGCAGCCGCACGAGCGGTGCCGCCGAGGTGACGACCGAGGTCTGATCCGATCGGGCCGCAGCGGCACCCCTGCAGGTCCGGATCACGGTTGCAGGTCGGAATCGACGATTTCGACCTGCAACCGTTCCTTCGACCGACAGGTGAGCCCGTCCGCACATCCGGTGTCGTGCCCTGCAGAACGGTGGGACAATGGAGGCATGGCCACCACCGACACCCACCGTACCGTCGAGGCGACCGTGCGTCGCGTGCCTCGCTACGGCGTGCTCATGGGCATCGGCGTGGTCGTCGGCATCATCGCGGCCGCCATCCTGACCTGGAGCGGCAGCTTCGAGCAGTCGCAGGCGCTCGACGTCGTCTACCCGCCCGGTCAGGTCTTCGGCTTCCTGCTGCTGTGGACGGTGCCGATCGGTCTCGCGCTCGGGGGCGTCGTCGGCATCATCATGGAGCGCGTCGCGCGCCGTCACGATCGCGTCGTGAAGGTCGACCGGGAGACCGTCGTCGAGACCGACTGATCGGTCGCCGACTAGGCCAGTTCGGCGATCACCGGACGGATCGCGGCGTCGAACGCCACGACATCGCGCCGGAGCCCGTCTGTCACCGCGACCGTGAGGGCGCCGACCCACCAGATGCCGCGCTGCGAGAACGGCAGCACCTGCACGTTCAACTCGAACGAGTGCGCCCGGCGTCCGACCTCGCGCTCGAACTCGGCGATGGCGCTCGCGTAGGCGCGGTACGCGTCGCCGCCGGTGTGGCTCTTCATCGAGTTCACATAGCGATCGTGGGCGGCCCGCGCATAGCGGAGGACGGATTCCCCGTGCGGGGCGACCGCCGCAGTGAGCTCCTCCGCTCCGGTGGCAGGCAGCGCGACGAGCGTGTCGAAGCCGTCGACGAGCTCGAGCGGCACCCCTGACGGGTGGGCGCGCGGCTCGACGGTCATGTCCCAGTAGTCCCGCCACTGCGCCTCGACGGCGGCGGACGCGTCGGTGGCGTCCGGCGCCCGCACGGCGAGCTCGCGAAGGCTCGGGAGGTCCTCCGGGGCCCGGATCCCGAGCGTCTGGCGCAGCGCGAGCGCGACGAGCACCGGAACGCTCGCGTCTTCGCGGATGAGCCACTGCGGCTTGTCGGCCATGGCCCCATCGTAGGCGGGAGCGGGGCCGTCGTCCGAGCTCTGTTCCAGCGGAGAGTCGAGGTGCCCGCGGGCGGTAGGCTGGAGGCGTGGCTGCCTCCCCCACCAATCCCTATTCCGAAGCTGGCGTCGACACCGCTGCAGGTGATCTCGCCGTCGAGCTGATGAAGTCGTCCGTGCGCGCGACGCACGGCCCTGAAGTGCTCGGCGGTGTCGGCGGATTCGCCGGCCTGTTCGATGCCAGCGCGTTGCGCGACTTCCGTCGTCCGCTGCTCGCGACCAGTACCGACGGCGTCGGTACGAAGGTCGCGATCGCGCAGGCGATCGACAAGCACGACACGATCGGCCAAGACCTGGTCGGCATGGTCGTCGACGACATCGTCGTGGTGGGCGCGAAGCCGCTCTTCATGACCGACTACATCGCCTGCGGCAAGGTGTTCCCGCAGCGCATCGCCGACATCGTCCGCGGTATCGCCGAGGCGTGCGCCGCGACGGGCACGGCGCTCGTCGGCGGCGAGACGGCCGAGCATCCCGGACTCCTCGGCCCCCGCGACTACGACGTGGCCGGTGCGGCCACGGGTGTGGTCGAGGCCGACGCGATCCTGGGCGCCGAGCGCGTGCAGGACGGCGACGCGGTCATCGCCGTCGCCTCCAGCGGACTGCACTCCAACGGCTTCTCTCTCGTGCGTCACATCATCACCGGTGCCGGGATCTCCTATGGGGACAACGCGGCGGACCTCGGCACGACGTGGGGCGAAGCGCTCCTGGAGCCGACCCGCCTGTACACGCTTCCCCTGCTGCGTCTGATCGAGGGGCTGTCGGGCGGCGTGCACGCTCTCAGCCACGTCACGGGCGGCGGAATCGCGGCGAACCTCGCGCGCGTGCTCCCGCAGGGCACCTGGGCCGAGGTCGACCGCAGCACGTGGTCGCCGAGCCCGGTCTTCCGCGTGCTCAGCGACATCGCCGGGTCGACGCTGGAGTCTGCCGAGGGCACCTGGAACCTCGGCATCGGCTTCCTGGCCGTGATCGCCGCAGACAAGAAGGATGCCGCGATCGCGGCGCTCGGCGCCGAGGGCATGCCCGCATGGCAGGTCGGCACGGTGCACTTCGAGGGCGGCGCGGCAGGCAGCCGCCCGGCAGGAGAGTTCGAACAGGGCGCCAAGGGCGTCGACGGTGGAGCAGTGCGCCTGGTGGGCGCCTACGCGGACGGAGCGAAGTAAGAGCCCATGTGCGGCATCGTCGGAATGGTGGGGTCCGCCCCGGTCAATCAGGACATCTACGACGCACTCCTGCTGCTGCAGCATCGCGGCCAGGATGCGACGGGCATCGCCACGGCGGAAGCCAACGGCGTCATGCACAACGCGAAGGCGCAGGGCATGGTGCGCGAGGCGTTCCGCACGCGTGACATGCGTGCGCTGCTCGGCAACGTCGGCCTCGGCCATGTGCGCTACGCCACGAAGGGCACCGCCTCGAACGAGGAGGAGATGCAGCCGTTCTACGTGAACGCCCCGTACGGCATCATCCTCATCCACAACGGAAACCTCACCAACACGCGCGAGCTGACCGCCGACATGGCCAAGCGCGACCGTCGTCACCTCAACTCGTCGAGCGACACCGAGCTGCTGCTCAACGTGCTCGCCGGTGAGCTGCAGGCGACCACCTCGACCGTCGACCTCGACTCCGAGCGCGTCTTCGAAGCCGTCGCCCGCACGCAGGCGCGCATCGAGGGCGCCTACGCCGTGATCGCCGTCATCGCCGGCTACGGCCTGCTCGCGTTCCGCGATCCGTTCGGCATCCGTCCCCTCATCCTCGGGCGTCGCCCGTCGACCGTCGAGGGCGCGGAGGGGCGCGACGAGTGGGTCGTCGCGAGCGAGTCGCTCGTGCTCGAGAACGGCGACTACGAGGTCGTCCGCGAGGTCGAGCCGGGCGAGGCCGTCTTCATCACGAACGACGGCGAGATGTTCAGCAAGCGGTGCGCATCGGAGGTGCACCTCGCTCCGTGCGCCTTCGAGTACGTCTACCTCGCCCGCCCCGACTCCGTCATGAACGGCATCTCGGTGTACGAGTCGCGCCTGCGCATGGGCGACCGCCTCGCCGACACGATCGCCAAGCACGTGCCGATGGACAAGATCGACGTGGTCATGCCGATCCCGGACTCGTCGCGCCCCGCCGCGATGGAGGTCGCCCGCAAGCTCGGCATCGAGTACCGCGAGGGCTTCTACAAGAACCGCTACGTCGGCCGCACCTTCATCATGCCGGGGCAGGCGGTGCGCAAGAAGAGCGTGCGACAGAAGCTCAACGCCATGTCGACCGAGTTCCAGGGCAAGAACGTCCTGCTGATCGATGACTCGATCGTGCGCGGGACGACGTCGAAGGAGATCATCCAGATGGCTCGGGATGCCGGAGCCGCCTCGGTCACCTTCGCATCCGCGGCGCCGCCGGTCCGGCATCCGCACGTCTACGGCATCAACATGCCGTCGCGGCACGAGCTCATCGCGCACGGGAGGACCATTCCGGAGATCGCGGAGGAGCTCGGCTGCGACCACCTGGTGTACCAGGAGGTCGAAGACCTCAAGGCCGCGATCATCGAGGGCTCCGTCCTGACGGATCTCGACATGAGCTGCTTCGACGGCCGCTACGTGACCGGCACCGTCTCCGACGAATACCTCGCCTGGGTGGAGGGGTCGCAGACCTCGTGACGTCGAGGCCGCTCTGGCAGGGGAGGGCTCTCGCGCTCGTCGGGATCGTGCTGGTCGCGTTCTCGCTGCGATCCGCCGTCGCCTCGCTGTCGCCGGTGATCGACCACGTGGCCGAGGATTTCCCCGTCTCGCCGGTCGTCGTCGGTCTGATCGGGGCCGCGCCGCCGGTGTGCTTCGCGGTCTTCGGGCTGCTCACCCCGCTGTTCGAGCGGCGCTTCGGGCTGGAGCGCGTCGCGGTGACCGCCATCGCGCTGATGGCGGCCGGGATGCTGCTGCGCGGGTTTACGGTCGACTCCGTGACCCTCCTGGCGTCGACCGCCCTCGTCTTCGCGGGCGTCGGTTCCGGGAACGTGCTGCTGCCGCCCCTGGTGAAGAAGTACTTCCCCGACCGCATCGGCCTGATGATGACGGTCTACTCCACGACGTTGGCGATCTCCACGTTCCTGCCGCCGCTCGTCGCCGTGCCGGTCGCCGACTCGCTCGGCTGGCGCCTGTCGCTCGGCATGTGGGGCGTCGTCGCGGCGGTCTCGCTGCTGCCCTGGGTGACGCTCGCCCTGCGCGAGCGTCGCTCCCCGATGGTCGCGCCGGTCGAGGACGACGACATCGATCCCACCGACGGACGCCATGACATGCAGGATGCCGTGGCGGTCGCGACCGGTCCGATCTCGACGGCTCCGGCGAACCCGCGGTACTTCGCCCGGCTGTGGCGGCTGCCGCTGGCCTGGGCGCTCGCGCTCGTCTTCGGCACGTCGTCGACCATGGCGTACGTCTCGTTCGCCTGGATGCCGACGATGCTGGTCGACATCGGCGGAGTCACCCCCGCGACTGCCGGACTGCTGCTCTCCCTGTTCGCCCTCGTCGGTCTGCCGTGCTCGATGATCGTGCCGGTCCTCGTCGTCAAGTACCAGGCGACGCGTCCGCTGTTCTTCGTCGGCGTGATCGGCGGTCTGGTGGGCCTGGCCGGATTCCTGTTCGTGCCGACCGTGGCGCTGCCGCTGTGGGTCGGCATCTTCGGACTCTCGGCGATCATGTTCCCGCTGAGCCTCGTGCTGCTGAGCATCCGCGCACGCACGCCCGAGAGCGCTGTCGCGCTGAGCGGCTTCGTGCAGAGCATCGGCTACGCGATCGCCGCCGTCTTCCCCCTGCTGATCGGGATGCTGCACGAGACGACAGCCGGGTGGCAGGTGCCGATCTTCGTCGTCGCGGCCGTGCTCGTGCTGTCCATCCCCGCCGGGATCGTCGCCGGCCGACGGCGCACGATCGAAGACGAGTGGGAGCGTCGCCGCGGTCGCTGGTGATGTCCGTAGCTAGTATGCTGCCATATTCGAACGCATGTTCTAATCTGGGGGTATGGCACAGCGGCGGACGGATTTCGACCTCGATCTCGAGGAGCGTGGTCGTGTGCTGGATGCGTGGGTGGAGAAGAAGCGGCAGATCGCGGTGCTGGAGTGCGAGGCGATGGGGCTGATGGTGGAGCAGATCTCCATCCACGATGCGGATGTGGCGGGGAGTCCGTTTCATCGGGATGCGATCTACCGGTCGATGGTCGCGGAGTTCTCGGCCGCGGGGCGGATCCCTCAGGGGTCGATCGAGTTCGCGTTCACGGACGCCCGCACGGTGAGTGGCGAGTTGCCCGCGGTGTGGGAGGCGTTCGCGGCGGGGCGGATCAGTGCCTCTCATGTGCGGGAGATCGTGCGGGCGAGTGCGATCGTGGCGGAGGCGATCCGCAACAAGAAGGCGGATGCCGGCGTGATGGGGCTGTATGAGGCGGCGGTGCTGGTATTCGCGGAACGGGAGACCGCTGCCCGTACCGGTGCGGATGCGAAGCAGGTTGCGGCGGCGCTGGTCGGGGAGACGGTCACGGACCGGCACAAGCGGGCGGCCTCGGAGCGGGGTGTGACGGTCCGCTCGGTCGGTGACGGGCTGGCGTTGTTGACGGCGGTGTTGCCGGAATGGCTCGCGGTCGCGATCGCGGACCGGTTGGCGCAGATGGCCCGACAGGTGATCCGGAACCGCACTGGCCGTGCTCCCGGTGCCACGCCGGGCGACGAGCCCCGCACCGACGAGCCCCGCACCGACGAGGGCTGCGACGCCAACCGCGACGAGGGCAAGATCTTCAGCGACGACACGTTCGCCACCGACCCCGAGACAGACACCGATTCAGACACGGAAGATGTCCCCGCGGACACGCGCACGTGGGATCAGGTGCAGGCGGATCTGTTCGCCGACCTCCTGCTCACCGCTGACCCGAGTGCCGTGCAGGGTGGCGGGCTGGACAACATCCACGGGCGCATCCAGGTCACCGTCGCCGGGACCACCCTCGCCGGTGCCGATGACCGGCCGGCGGAGCTCGATGGGTACGGGCCGATACATCCCGATATCGCCCGGGATCTCGCCGGACGGAACACCGGGTGGTCGCGCCTGTTCCTCGACCCGGACGGAATGGTCGTTCAGACCGACACGTACACCCCGACGGAGGGGATGCGGCGGTTCCTGCGTGCCCGGGATCAGCATTGCCGGTTCCCCGGCTGCCGGATGCCCGTGCACCGGTGCGACATCGACCACAACCACGACCACGCCCGAGGCGGCAAGACCCGGATCGACAACCTCGCCCACCTCTGCCGCCGCCACCACACCCTCAAACACCCCGACATCCCCGACACGCACCGGTGGACCGCCCAGCAGCAACGCGACGGCACCATCACCTGGCACAGCCCCCTCGGCCGCGACTACACCGACCGACCCACCTCGCGTGTCATGTTCGTCTGACAGGGAGCGCGAACCGAGAGCGCGAACCGAGAGCGCGACGCGAAGCTCGACGGGAGAGCACGACCCGGGCTCGTCCGACAGGTCGCGTGCGCGGGTGAGCTCGCCCGCCGCGGGTGCGTCAGGCGGCGAGCACCTCGTCGCCGAGGCGCACGACACCCTCCGCGGATTCGTCCGCGGGGAGCAGCAGTCGTCCGAGGGTGGGCTCGTCCTGCGCGAATGCCTTGGTGAGGGTGGTCAGGACCTTCGCATCGCGCACGCCCGTGTCGGGGTTCGCGTGCGTCGCCAGGCAGCGCACGATGGGACCGGCCGTCCGGAACGTCACGCTGCCGATGCGCACTTCGCCCGCCCAGTCGAGTTCCGCCCACGGGGCGACGCCGTCGATGACGATGTTGGAGCGGAAGCGACGGTCGTCGGCAGGAAGATCCAGCGCGTCGCTCAGAGCCCGAGTGCTGCCGTGGCTGTGCACCGACACGTACCCGCGCGCACGATCCTGGAATCTCGACGTCTCCCCGTCGCCCACGAGGACGAGAGGGAGTCGCCCAGGACGCTGCAGCCGTCGGCCTTCCCGAGTGGAGAGCACGAAGTCGGTGACCGCCGACACGAGCTCGGCCCGGCCGTCATCGTCGATGACCGCCTCCGCGAGAACACTGCCGTCGTGTTCGACCCTCAGACGCCTTGACGCATCGTCATAGCTCGTGCGCAGCGCGGCCAAAGCCGGGAAATCCTGCAGAGCGAGGCCCTTGGACTTCGGCCAGTAGTCGAGACCGCCGTCATCCTCCGGGGTGACCGCATCGGCGAAGCGGAACGCGAGCACCCGGTCGCCGGCGACCCTGCCATCCGCCTGCACGGTGAGCGATTCACGGGATTCGGGGGTGAACCCCTTGATCGGGTGACGGTAGAGAGCAACGACACGAGCCATGAAATGATTCTCGCAGGTCACATCACACGGTCGCCGGGGTCACCGGCTAGGAGGAACCATGCGGATCGCCCTGCACTCGGTCATCGCGGACGGAGCCGTCGATCAGTACCGATCGCATCACGCGCGGATCCCCGATGATCTGCGCGACCTGTTCGCCGAAGCCGGCATCCACGACTGGATCATCTGGCGGTCGGGAAGGAACCTGTTCCACCTGGTCGAGTGCGACGACTTCGACGGGGCGATGCGCATCGTCGACGCCGCGCCCGCGAACGCCGCATGGCAGGCCGATATCGGGCGCTTCGTCGAGGGCTTCCACGGCCCGGACGGGGAGGACGGGTTCCTGCCGATCGAACAGGTGTGGTCGCTGGAGACTCAGCGGTCGAGCGAGACCTGACCCCGATCGCGGACACGACGAAGCCCCCGTGGGTCGCACGGGGGCAGGACGACGGAACAGGCGGTCAGGCCTTTTCCAGCTCGTCCTCGTCTTCGTCTGCGTACTCGTCGGCCCACTTGTCGACGTAGGCGTCTTCGTCAGTCGGGTGAGCCAACTCGCGCTCGAGCGCGGAGTAGTTCACCGACGGACTGTACGCCTTGAGTTCGCGGGCGATCTTTGTGTGCTTCGCCTTCTGACGGCCACGGCCCATACGCCAGACCCCCTCACGATTTCAGCTGCGGGCTACTGAGGCCCGACGCATTTCACGACACCGGATGAAGCCGGTAAGAGTAGCATTCAGAATAGCACGCGGGTACGACCCTCTGGCTGACGCCAGGCTGGTGAACGGAGCGATCTCATGACCGACAGCACCTCCACTCCGTCCGACGAGGCCTCGCAGAACGCGGCATTGCAGAAGGCCGTCATCGTCGGCATGCAACCGGATCAGGATCGGCACGTGATCGACGAGGCTGTCCGCTTCGCCAGATTGCTCGGCGCGCCTCTCGTCGTCGCCCATGTCGACGTCACGCGATTCGTCACCTACGAGGACCCGGATGGCTATGTGCACTCCGCCCCCATCGACATCAACTTCGTCGCGGGGGTGGCCGAGTTCGAAGCCGTGCAGGCGTCAGCCGCGTCCCTGCTCGACGGCACCGGCCTCACCTGGACCGCGCGCCAGCTGGTGGGAGATCCCGCGCTGGCGATCAAGCAGCTCGCGAACAAGCTCGACGCCTCGCTGATCGTGGTCGGCACGCGCAAGCGGGGCATCGGCGAGTCGATCAGGGAGTTCTTCACCGGTTCGGTGGCGGCGCGGCTCACACATCGGCAGCATCGCTCCGTACTTGTCGTTCCGCTCGGAGAGTCCGTGCCGGACTCGCAGAAGGAGATCTGGCCGGAGACCGTGTAGGTTCTTCCGCTCAGCGGCGCCGTCGTCCTGTCAACGGGTCCAGAGGATCGCCGGGATGAGTTCGGCGGTGGGAGCGAACGCGACCCAGCCGTCGGTGACGAGGATCCCGGAGAGCTCTCCCGGGGTGCTTCCGGGATCCGTCACCCAGGTTCCCTGTTCGGTCTCGGTCGTCCCATAACCGTTCTCCGCCGTGAGGGCCAGGAACGTCTCGCCTTCGCCCTCGCCGAGTGCCGCCCAGGCGAAGTAGGTCACGGCGTGAGGCTGCCCCTCGTATCCCCACGGGCATTCGATCGCTGCGCCCGTCGGCTCGAATCCGAACTGCGTCCATGGTTTCGCCGCAGGAATGAGCTGCGTGGAGCGCAGGACACGGTCGACCAGGGGATCCAGCATCGTGTCGCAGCTGATGCTCTCGGGCGTCGGCAGGCCGACCGAGGTGTCGGTGGGTTCAGGGGTGGGTTCGGCGCTCGGGGTCGGCGTGGCAGAGGACTCTGCGGTCGGAGGGGCGCTCTCTCCGCCGGTGGAGGGAGCAGGACTGCATCCGGCGAGCACCAGCGCCGTAGCGATCACCACGAAGAAAGGCAGCGGCTTCGTCATCGTCCTCATGCCGTCAGGCTATGGCACCTCGGCGATCTCGACGCGTGACAGGCCGTTGCTGCTCCGGCGCAGAGAGGCCCGGTGTCCGCGACGGACACCGGGCCTCTCTGACCGCCCCGTCAGTGGCCGGGGCGGAGGGTGTCGAGAGCGCGGGTCACCGCGTGCGCCGCGGCATCCAATCCGTCTTCGAGTTCGCTGACGACGGATGCCGGGAGCGAGCCGCCCTTCGCCACGTGCGTGCGCAGGTCGGTCCGCACCCGGGCGCGGAAGGCGTTGACGACGGCATCCGCACGGTGCAGCTCTTCGCGGCTGATGATGCGGGCGTCGTCCGAGGCGGCACGCGGTCGGCTCTTCGCGGCCGAGCGCTCGTCGTGTTCCGCCGAGGCGAGATCGGCCCGGAGGCTCTTCATGGCCTCTTGCACGCTCTGGCGCACTTCGTTCGCGATGAGCCGCACCGAGTCCGTGAGGCCGGCCTCGATGCCGGCGAGGTCGCCCTCACGAGACGCGAGTTCGGCGCGGCCGGCATCGGTGATCGCGTAGATGGTGGTGCGTCCGTCGACGGTCTTCGAGACCAGGCCCTCCTCCTCGAGCTTCGCGAGTCGCGGATAGATGGTGCCGGCGCTGGGGGTGTAGGTGCCCCCGGTGCGGTCGGTGAGCGACTGGATGATGCCGTAGCCGTGCTGGGGCGCCTCGGCGAGCAGCGAGAGAAGGTACAGACGCAGGTCGCCGTGAGAGAAGACGGCGGGGCTCATGATTCCTCCCACTCCGCGTCGTTCGTGATCGATTCGGGTGCGCGGCGGAGCACCGTGACGCCGCCCGACACCGAGTTCGCCCGGAGGTCGACGAAGCGCCCCGCGAGTTCGCCGGTCGTGCCGGTGTAGTTGCTCGGGCCGGAGGAGCTGCGCTCCACGCCGTCGATGAGCAGGCGTCCGCTGAGCGAGCGGATCACGTAGTTCGCGGCGAGCGACTCGTCGAGCCGCACGGTGGTGCCGCCCGAGACCGAGTTCACGGAGATGGTGTTCACATCGCCGGCAGCGTCCACGAGCGTCGAACCCGAGACGATGTCGACGGTCGCCTTGCGCACGGCGCCGGTGACGGCGACATCGCCCGAGACGCTGTTGGCGGTGATCGAACCGGTGAGTCCGCGCACCTGCACATCGCCGGAGACGGAGTTGACGTTGAGGTCGCCGATGAGGGTGTCGACGATGATGTCGCCGGAGACGGTGTTGAGCCGGGCGTCGTTTCGGATGCCGGACACCAGGGCGCCGGCGCTGACGACGCCGAGGTTCAGGGCGATCGAGCGCGGGACGGCCACGCTCACCTCGGCCCGGGGTCCGCCTGAGCCGAAGTTGCGGAAGACCTCGAGGAAGTTGTCCCAGCCGAGCTGCGGGTGGTCGATCTCGACCTCGCCGTCGTGGGACTCGATGCGGAGGTCCTTGGTGGTGACGCCGTGCACCTCGATGCGGATGCCGGGTTCGTCGTGCGCGACGATGTCGACCTGGCCGCCGACGAGGCCGACCTTCAGCCGGCTGATGGATTCGATGTCGATGACGCGTTCCTCGCCGGGGGCGATGAGCCACTTCTCGGTCATGTCTGCTTCTCCTGTGTCGGGGGATCGAGATATATCGTGTGTATCGAGAGTAACACGATATATCTCGATCTTGTCAACGAAACTTCCTGTGTGAATGTCGAGAGGCGCTCTCGACGGATGCGGGAGCGCCTCTTCTACGACAGGGATCGCGTGTCGATCACACCGGCGGGCCGCCGTACTGCGGCGCCATGGTCACCGTGTTGTTCGATGGGTTGAGGTCGAGGCGGCTGCCCGGACCGAGCAGCGTGACGACGTAGTCGGCGGCATCCGGAACCCAGGCGGTCCGGTTCACGACGGCGAACGAGGGCTGGATCGGGATGGTGTCGCCGTTGCCCGGAATGTCGAACGGCAGCGAGAACGTCACGGTGCGCGTGGTGCCGGAGAGCTCCGTCGCGATCTGCTGCGCCGGGAAACCGTCGATCCTCACGCTGGGGTCGTCGATCAGGCGCGTGTCGAAGCTGACGACCAGCGTCGCGTTCGCGACCGGCCCTCCCGCGCTCGTCGCGTCGTACGTGAAGGGAAGCGTGAGGTCGACAGCCTGCGTTCCCTCGGGGTTCGTGCCCCCGATGCGATCGCCACCGGGCCGCGCGACGAGCTCGAGATCGATCGCGGTGCTCGCGGCCGCGAGAGGCGTGGCGACGGCGACGGCCATCACCGGGATCGACCATGCCGATGCCTGCAGAATCGTGCGTCGGCTCAGGCCGATCGTCGTCTTCTGAACGATTTCGGGCATGCGTCAGTACCTCCGGCGAGTTGGGGCGGCAGCTCATCCGGCGCCCTGAACAGGCTAGTCGCGCGAATGTGGAACAAATTCCACAAGCGCAGTTGACCTTGACGCAACGTCAACTTCTAGAGTCGAGATATCGACAACGGAAGGAGGATGCAGATGGAGCAGAAGGACTGGTCTATCCAGGAGATCGCACGACTCGCAGGAACCACGAGCCGCACGCTGCGACACTACGACGACATCGGACTGCTGCCGCCGACACGCATCGCGCCCAACGGCTACCGTCACTATGACGCCCCGGCGCTCGTGCGCCTGCAGCGCATCCTGCTGCTGCGGGACCTCGGCCTCGGGCTGCCGCAGATCGCCGGGATCCTCGCGAAGGAGAGCGCGGAGACATCCGCCCTGCAGACCCATCTCGCGCTGCTGCGCGAGGAGCAGGCCCGACTGGCGCGTCAGATCGCGTCCGTCGAATCCACCATCGACGCATTGAGAGGAGGTGAAGAACTCATGGCAGAGAACATGTTCGACGGCTTCGACCACACCAAGTACAAGGAGGAGGTCGAGGATCGTTGGGGTAAGAAGGCCTACGCCGACAGCGACCGCTGGTGGCGGGGCATGACGGATGCCGAGCGCGCCGACTGGCAGCAGCGCGTCTCCGATCTCGGGCGCGACTGGATCGCCGCCGCGGAGAGCGGCATCGACCCGGCATCCGCCGAGGCTCAGGACGTCGCCCGTCGTCACGTCGAGTGGCTGACGAGCGTGCCCGGCACGCCTGCGGCGGTCCCCGGCGGCGACGTGAAGGGCTACGTGATCGGTCTCGGCGAGATGTACGTCGCGGACCCGCGCTTCGGCGCGAACTACGCGACGGCATCCGGCGGCACTCAGGGCGCGGAGTTCGTCCGCGACGCCCTTCGCATCTACGCGGAGGCGAATCTGTAGCGCTTCGTCCCACCCGCGGCCCCTTTGCGTACGAGCCACCCCGTTGTGGTCGTACGCAAAGGGGCCGCTGGCACGCAAGGGGGTGGCTCGGCACCGGGAGGTGGGGCGTATGGTCGGGACATGAGGCAACGGGCGCAGCGCAGCAACGCTGCGCCGCTGTTCGTCGCCGCGGCGATCGCGTACACCGCCAACGCCGCCCTCGGCACGGCTGTCGCGACCCGGGCCGTCGACACCTCCGAATTCCGGTGGGTGCACCACGCGCTCTACATCGCGACGTGCGCGACGACAGCAGCCGCTGCGGCCGGCGGGCTGTTCTGGGCGAGACCGCGCGGAGCGAGCCGTCGCGCAGCCCTGCTGCTCGCGCCCGCCGCCGCGCCGCTCGCCGCGATCCCGTACCTCGGAACGCACAGCCGTCGGCATCCGCTCGTCGCGCTCGCCGCCGCGCCCTTCCTCCTCGCGGGCCTCGTGTGCTCGCTCCTGCCCTCCGACCGGAAGTGAACGCATGGAACTGCTCGACGCCATCCGCCGCCGCAAGACCACGAACGGGCCGCTCCTGCCGGACCCGGTCTCCGAGGAGCACCAGCGCCTGCTGCTGGAAGCGGCGGGACGCGCTCCCTCGCAGCTGAACAGCCAGCCCTGGAGATTCGTCGTGATCGAGAGTCGCGACACCATCGAGCAGATCGCGCGCATCTCAGGCGAGAGCATGACCGAGGCGATGTCGAACGGCACCTTCTTCGAGCGGTACAAGCCGTACTTCCGCTTCAGCGAGGCCGAGATGGAGGAGAAGCGCAGCGGGATGCTGTTCGACAAGCTGCCCGCCGCGCTCCGGCCCTTCACCAGCCAGGTCTTCACCAAGCGCGGGCAGACACTGATGAACACGTTCGGTGTGCCGAAGACACTGGGATCGGAGAACCGGAAGCTCGTCGCGGGGTCGCCCCTGCTTCTGGGGGTCATGCTCGATCGCAGCGAGTACCGCCCCGGCCAGCTCTCGTCGTTCTACTCGGTGTTCAGCATGGGCGCGGCGATGGAGAACATCTGGCTCACCACGGTCGAGCTCGGCATGGGCATCCAGTTCATCTCCTTCCCGATGGAGGTGCCCGGTCGGTGGGAGGAGATCATCAGCCTGCTGAAGGTGCCCGACGACCTCGAGCTGATGGCCGTGTACCGGCTCGGCTACCTGCCGCCGGACCAGCGCCGCCCGGCGATCGACTGGTCGAGCAGTCAGCGCAAGCTCGCCTCGCAGTACGTGTTCCGCGAGAACTGCGAGGTTCCCCAGCAGGGCTGGGATGACGCGCCGACACTCCCGCACGAGGCGTGACGTCGGGCGTCAGCTGCTGCCCACGCGGGGCAGCTCCGGGAGGTCCTTGAGCGCCGGGCCTTCGATGCGCGTGCCGTCGGGAGCGAAGCGCGAGGCGTGCAGCGGGCAGTCCCACGTGCACTCGGCATCGTTCCACTCCAGCACCCCGCCGAGATGCGTGCACACCGCGGAGACGGCGCGCGTGACGCCGTCGACGGTCGAGATCCCGACCGGGACTCCGGCCCGGTTGGCACGCACCCCGCTGCCCTCTTCGGGACGCGGAACCGGGACCGATCGTGATTCGGCCCCCACCCACCCGGAGGCGGCCGCCGCCGCGACCTTGGCGCCCTCGACGGCGCCCTTCGCGAGATCGGCCGGCACGGTCAGTCGCGTGGCGATCGCGTTCATCCAGCGCGGCCGGTCGCGCCAGCCCGTGCCGAGGATCTCGGCGGTCAGCCGCAGCGCGGCGGCCGGAGCGTTCGAGAGTCCCCATTTCGCGTAGCCGGTGGCGAAGCGGATCGCGCCGAGCCCGCGGGGCATCGCTCCCACGAACGGGATCTGGTTGTGCGACGTGTAGTCCTGCGCCGACCAGCGGTGCGTCTCCTCCGCGCCGGGGAAGTGCTGCGCGGTCCACGAGACCAGGTCGTCGATCGCGGCGGCCTCGCTGTCCGAGCGTCCGACCGGGTGGCCGTTGCCGCCGACGACGAGCTGCGCCGTGTCGGCCGGCCCGTCGGTCTCCGACACGGGGCGGATGGAGCGGGTCGAACCGTCGACCGAGAGGAAGGTGCCGGTCGGCACCTCGCCGGGCACCCGGAACGAGACGCAGTACGACCGCATTCCGCTGGTCTTGGTGAAGTAGAGGCCGCGGTCGAGGATCGGGCTTCCGGTGGCGAGCACGATGTGGTCGGCGAAGACCGGTCCGTCCGCCGTCTCGACGCGCGGCGAGGGGAGTGCGTGCACACCGGTGGCGCGGATGCCGGTGTGCAGCGTCCCGCCCTCCTCGAGGAACTCGCCGGCGAGGGCGCGCGTGACGGTCACGGGGTCGATCGTCACCTGGTCGTCGAGCGCGACGGCGCCGGCGGCCGGGAACGGGGCCGCGTCCAGGTCGCCGGGGGTCAGCATCCTCGTCGCGAGCCCCGCCTCGCGGGCGGCCGCGTGCTGTGCCCGCAGCGTCTCGAGTCCGTCCGGTGTCTGCGCGTAGGAATGGTCGGGGCGCCAGGTGTACGGGACTCCCGCGGTCTCGGCGAACGCGAGCAGCCACTCCATGCCCTGGCGGTTGGCGTCGACGTAGGCGCGCACGAGCGCGGCAGGGTGGTGGCGGCGGATCTCCGCGAGCCGCTTGCCCTGCAGCAGCGAGAGCTTGCCGGTGTTCCCGCCCGTCGCGAGCTCGGCGATGTCGCCGGATTCGATCACGGCCACATCGAGCCCGGCGCGGGTGAGCATCACCGCGGTGGTCAGGCCGGTGATCCCCGCTCCCACGATGACCACGTCGTGCTGGGCGCCCGGCTCGAGCGGCGAGCCGAGGAGCGGGGACGTGTCGATCTTCCAGAGCGGATTCATGCGTTCAGTCAACGCCCTCGGCGGCGCGGGTCCCACTGCCTTGACATCGGGGCGCCGCGCTGCCAGAGGCGACTACAGTGACGAAAGTGAACCTCCGCCGCGTCCTGCTCGTCGCCCTCGGCGGCACGGTCGGCACCGCGGCGAGGCTGGGTCTCGGACTCGTCATCCCGGATGCGGGCGGCTTCCCGATCGCGGTGCTGCTCGCGAACGTCGTCGGCGCTCTGCTGATCGGTGTGCTGGTGGCGCGCCCCCTCGACAGGCGCGGGGAGACCGCTGCTGCCGATCTCCGCCTGCTGCTCGGCACCGGCGTGCTCGGCGGGTTCACGACGTACAGCGCCTTCATGACCGGAACGGTGTCGCTGTGGGCGGATGCTCCGCTCGTCGCGACCGCCTACGCCGCCGGAACTCTCGCGCTCGGCCTCGGCGCCGCCGCGCTGGGGCTGCGCATCGGTCGACCCCGCCCGGCCTCAGGGGCGGCGTCGTGAGTCCGCTGCTCTTCCTCGGTGCTGCGCTCGCCGGCGGACTCGGGGCGGTGCTGCGTTATCTCGCCGACCTCGGAGTCGCCCACGTCGCCGGGCGCCGCTTCCCGTGGGGCATCCTGCTGGTGAACATCACGGGCTCCTTCGCCCTCGGTGTCGTCACGACCGCGCTGCCGGATGCCGCGTTCCTCCTCGGGGCCGGGCTCCTCGGCGGATACACGACGTTCAGCACCGCCATGCTCGACACCGTCGCCCTGTGGCGCGACGGGGAGCGTCCGGCATCCGTCCTCAACGCGATCGGGATGCTGCTGCTCGGACTCGTCGCGGCGGGACTCGGGCTGGCTCTCGGCGCTTCGATCTGACGAGAGCTGCTCTCCGAATTGACGGTTGCGCTCTGCCCGGCATCCGGGTTATCGTCGTGCTAATCGTTTAACGCTAAACGGTTAACACGCGCTTTCCCCCTGCATCACGACGCAGAAACTGTCAAAGGAGACACCGATGCCCTGCACCTCCCTCCGCGCCTTCGGCGCCCTGGCCGCCACCGCGGCCGCCGTCCTCGCCCTGAGCGCCTGCTCGTCCACGCCGTCCGGCGAGGGGTCGTCCGGCGGCGACGTCACCCTCAGCTACGCCATCTGGGACGAGAACCAGAAGCCGGCGATGGAAGACATCGCCGCGGCGTTCACCGAAGAGAACCCGAACGTCACGATCGACATCCAGGTCACTCCGACCAAGGAGTACTGGACCAAGCTGCAGACGGCGGCGAGCGGCGGAGCGGCCGCGGACGTTTTCTGGATGAACGGCCCGAACTTCCAGCTCTACGCGTCGAACGGCCAGCTGGCTCCGCTCGACGACTCCGCCATCGACCCCGCTGACTACCCGGAGGCCCTCGCCGAGCTCTACACCTTCGACGGCAAGCTCTACGGCGCACCCAAGGACTTCGACACCGTCGCGCTCTGGTACAACACCGCGCTCTTCGACGCCGCCGGAGTCGAGTATCCGACCGCTGACTGGACGTGGGATGACCTCAAGGACGCGGCGAAGAAGCTGACGGATCCGGCGAAGGGCCAGTACGGGATCGCCGCGAGCCAGTACGGCCAGGAGAACTACTACAACTCGATCGCTCAGGCGGGTGGCGAGGTCGTCTCCGCCGACGGCACCGAGAGCGGATACGGGTCGGGCGAGGCGCTCGAAGGCATCGAACTGTGGACGGATCTCATCGCCAGCGGTTCATCGCCGACCGCGCAGCAGCTCACCGACACCAACCCGGAGGACTTCTTCCTCTCGGGCAAGGTCGCGATGTTCCAGAACGGGTCGTGGGCTGCCGGAGCCTACGCGGACAACGCGGACATCGGCGGCTCCGTGAACGTGGCTCCGCTCTCGGCGGGACCCGAGGGGAACCAGAGCGTGATCCACGGGTTGGCCAACGTCGCCAACGCGAAGAGCCCGCACCTCGAAGAGGCGAAGGCCTTCGCCGCCTTCGCGTCCGGAGAGCAGGCGGCGAAGATCCAGGCCGAGACGGGCACCGTCATCCCCGCCTTCAACGGCACGCAGCAGGCCTGGGTGGATGCACTGCCGCAGTACGACCTGCAGGTCTACATCGACGCGCTCGACACGGCAGTGCCCTACCCGGTGTCGAAGAACACGTCCGCCTGGACGAGCATCGAGAGCGAAGTGCTGTCTCAGGTCTGGTCGGGCGCGGTCTCGCCGAAGGACGGCCTCCAGGACCTCGCCGAGCAGATGCAGGCGGCCCTGGACGCCGAACAGGAGTGATCCCATGATCGTCGTCGCGTCACCCCCGCGCGCCTCGGCAGAGCGGATGCCGGAGGCCCCGCGCCCCGGCATCCGCCGCCGCCGGCGCAACCCCGGCGCCTCCCCGTGGTGGGCGCTGGTCTTCCTCGGCCCCACGGCCCTGGGGATCACCGCCTTCTACCTGTGGCCGACAGTGCGCACCCTGATCATCTCGTTCACCAGGTCCGGGCCGTTCGGCGGCTCGGAGTGGGTCGGCATCGAGAACTACACCCGCCTTTTCCAGGATGCCGAGCTGATCGGCGCGCTGCGCAACACCGCGCTCTACACGGTGATCGCCCTGATCGGCATCCCTCTCGCCGTGGCGATCGCCGCACTCCTGAACACGACAGGGCTCAAGGGCCGCAGCGTCTACCGCACCCTCTACTTCATCCCCGTGGTCACGATGCCCGCGGCGATCGCGCTGGTGTGGCGGATGATCTACAACGGCGATTACGGCGTGCTCAACGCGGCGCTCGGTGCCGTCGGCATCGACGGTCGCAGCTGGCTCACCGACCCGAGCACCGCGCTCATCGCGATCGCGGTCGTGGGCATCTGGGCCGGCCTCGGCACGAACATCGTCATCTTCCTCGCGGGGCTGCAGGGCATCCCCGACACGATCATGGAGGCCGCCGACCTCGACGGCGCCGGACCCGTGCGCAAGTTCTTCTCGATCACGATCCCGCTGCTGTCGCCGTCGATCTTCTTCGTCAGCGTGATCAGCGTGATCGGCGCGCTGCAGGTGTTCGACCTCATCTACATGATGCTCGGCCGCAGCAACCCCGCGATGCCGAACACCCGCACCGTGGTCTACCTGTTCTACGAAGCGGGCTTCCTCGACAACGACCGCGGCTACGCGGCCGCCGTCGCCTTCCTCCTGCTCGTGATCATCCTGCTGCTCACCGTCGTCCAGTTCCGTCTGCAGAAGAAGTGGGTGCACTATGAGTGACGTCTCGCTCGACACGCGTGCCATCGTCGGCGCCTCCCGACGCGAAGGCGCCGGTGCCGGCCGCACGAAGAACCGCGGCCTCTGGGTCGTGCATCTCGTGCTCCTCATCGGCGCGGTGCTGATGGTCTTCCCCTTCCTCTGGCAGCTGCTCACCTCGTTCAAGACGCTGTCCGACTCCGTGCAGGTGCCGCCGAGCCTGCTGCCGCGCGAATGGGTCTTCACGAACTTCGCCGAGGTCTTCGAGTCGATGCCGTTCGCCCAGATGTTCCTCAACTCGGTGTGGCTCACCGTCGGACGCACGGTCGGTCAGGTGCTGCTGTGCACGATGGCCGGGTACGCGTTCGCGCGCATCCCGTTCCCCGGACGCAACGCCCTCTTCGTGCTCTTCCTCTCGGTCCTGATGGTGCCGTCGCAGCTGTACCTGCTGCCGCAGTACGAGATCATCCAGGCGCTCGGCTGGCTGAACACCCTGCAGGCGCTGATCGTGCCCGGCATCTTCAGCGCGTTCGGCACGTTCCTGATGCGGCAGTTCTTCCTGTCGATGCCGGCCGAGCTCGAAGAGGCGGCGCGCATCGACGGGGCGAATCCGTGGCAGACCTTCTGGCGCATCATGGTTCCGCTCGCGAAGCCTGGCATCATCGCTCTCGTGGTGTTCACTGTGCTCTGGTCGTGGAACGACCTCCTCTGGCCGCTGATCGTGACGACCGATCCGGCGAAGATGCCGCTGTCCGTCGGGCTCTCCCAGCTGGTCGGTCTGCACGGCACCGACTACCCCGTGCTGATGGCCGGAGCGCTCCTGGCGACGCTGCCGATGCTGGTGACGTTCATGATCCTGCAGCGGCAGTTCATCCAGGGCATCGCCTTCAGCGGATCGAAAGGCTGAATCATGGCGCAGCGCGAACATTCGGCGCCCCGGCGACCGACCCTCCGCATGGTGGCCGAGCGCGCGGGGGTGTCGACGGCGACCGTGTCGTACGTCTTCTCCGGGCGATCGGGATCCACCGGCGCCGGGGTCGCCGAGGCGACGGCCGCCCGCGTGCTGGCCGCAGCGGAAGAGCTCAACTACCGACCGAACAGTGCGGCGCGGTCGATCCGCACCGGTCGCAGCGGCATGGTGCAGCTCTCGCTGCATCTGCTCAGCGACCCGTGGTCTCTGGCCGTCGCCGACGCCGTGAACGCCGAGGCGAACCGCCACGGACTCACGACGCTGATCCTCGCCGACGGCGACTGGCATGCCGCCCTCGACCGGGTCGAGAGCGACGTCGCCTATCTCGACGGAGTCGGACTCGGCGAGGACGCGAGGCGCAAGCTGCAGGAACTCGTGCAGCGCGGCCAGCGCCTCGTGGTGTTCTCGGAGTCGCTCGAACCCGACGGCTTCGACGTCATCCGCTCGGATGCCATCCCCGGATGCGAGCTCGCGATGGACCACCTCCTCGAGCGGCACACCGCGATCGGATGCATCGCCGCGGAGGGTGCCGTGCGCCTCGCACCCGAGCAGGTCACGCGTTACACGCCCTACCTCGAGAAGCTGGCGGCGGCGGGCATCGAACCCGACCCGGACTGGACCGTCACCTACGAGGAGACACCGGCCAGCGCCTTCACCGCCGCCGTCACGCTGCTCTCGCGCGACGACCGTCCCCGCGCGATCTACGCCACGACCGACTTCGCCGCCATCGCCGCGATCAACGCCGCGCACATGCTCGGACTCCGAGTGCCGCACGACGTCGCCGTGGTGGGCGTGGGCAACACGCCCGATGCGAGCCTCGTGGCGCCGACGCTGACGACGGTCGGCCCGACCGACTTCTACGAGCGCCAGGCGAGCATCATCATCGACCGCGCTCTCGAGAGCGAACCCTCACCGGGGCGACGGCACGATTTCCCCTGGACGCTCTTCCCCGGCGGCTCGACGGACCTCGACGCCCCCACCGCGCGGCCGCGCTGACGCGGCCCCGCCCACACACCTCTCACCTCACAGAAGGACCATCGTGGATCTCAAGATCGGCATCATCGGCTTCGGCGCGCGCTCGACCCTGCAGGAAGAGGTGCATCGCCCCGGCAAGGGGTCGCGCATCACGGCCGTCTGCGACCTCGCCGACCGTGCCAGGCAGGACGCGAGCGCCCTGCTGCCCGACGCGCTCGTCACGGACTCGCTCGACGAGCTCCTCGCGTCCGGTGTCGACGCGGTGATGGTGCTCACCCCCGACGACACCCACGCGGCGCTCAGCATCCGCGCTCTGGAGGCGGGGGTGCCCGTTTTCTGCGAGAAGCCGCTCGCCATCGACCTCGCCGATGCCGATGCCATGCTCGAGACGGCCCGCCGCACCGGGACGCGTCTCTACATCGGCCACAACATGCGGCACATGCCCCTCATCACCCTGATGCGCGACCTCATCCAGGCCGGTCGCATCGGCGAGGTCAAGGCGGTGTGGGTGCGCCACTTCGTCGGGCACGGCGGCGACTTCTACTTCAAGGACTGGCACGCCGACCGGCGACGCACCAACGGGTTGCTCCTGCAGAAGGGCGCCCATGACATCGACATCATCCACTGGCTCGCCGGCGCGTACACCGAGCAGGTCGCCGCGATGGGCGCGCTGAGCGTCTACGGCGACATCGACGATCGGCGCGAGCGGACGAACGAGCGCATGCGTGACTGGTTCAGCGTCGACAACTGGCCGCCGACCTCCCTCACGGGGCTCAACCCCGTGATCGATGTGGAGGACATCTCGATGGTCAACATGCGGCTCGAAGGCGGAATCCTCGCGTCGTACCAGCAGTGCCACTTCACGCCCGACTACTGGCGCAACTACACCGTGATCGGCACCGAGGGCCGGATCGAGAACTTCGGCGATGTGGCGGGCAGCGAGGTCAGGCTGTGGAACCGACGTCACGCCGGAGCCGCAGACGCCGACGAGGTGTTCATCGTCCCGGCGGTGCCGGATGCCGGGCACGACGGCGCCGACGCGCTGCTCGTCGCCGAGTTCCTGCGGTTCGTCCGCGACGGCGGCCTCACAGAGACGTCACCCGTCGCGGCACGAGAGGCTGTGGCGGCCGGCATCCTCGCGACCGTGTCCCTGCGCGGCGACGGCTCGTCGATCGCGATCCCGCCGCTGGACCCCGACCTCGCGGCCTACTTCGAACGGGGACAGGTCGAGGTCGCGCTGGTATGAGCTCGGCCGGCGGCACGCGGCTGCCGCAGGAGTCATTGCTCCGGGAATCGCTGCTGCTGGTCGTGCTGCTCGCGGCGACCTGGGTGATCGCGGGCTTCGCGCTCGAAGGCGCCGGAGTCGGCGTCGTCGCGGCGGGCCGCGCGGGGTTCGCCGCGCTCGGGCTGTTCCTCCTGACGCTGCTGCCGCGCCGAGGGGGAGCACGCTCTGCCCCGGCGGATCGGACACCCGCCGGCCGGGGGTACGCCTGGTGGCAGCTCGGCATCCTGTCCCTCACCGGGGTCACCGGGTACACCGTGCTCTCGACGGTCGCGATCTCCCTCGCCGGCCCCGCCATCCCGAGCCTCATCCTGGCACTCTCGCCGGTCGTCACTCTCGTCGCGGAGAGCCTGCTGAACCGAGTGCGGATGTCGCTCCTCGTGCTCGCCTCGACGACCGTCGCCATCGTCGGCGCTGTGCTCTATGTCCTTCCTCGCCTCGGCGCACCGGGCGGGTCGAGTGTCCTCGGCGTGCTGGCCGCCGTCGGCGCGATGCTGTCCATGGCGGCGTACGGTCTGTTGTTCGCGCACCTCAACCGGGGTCGTCGCGGGCCGATGGCTCCGCGCATCCTGCCGATCTTCGCCCTCGGCAGCGTCCCTCTCGTGCTCTGGGCCGTCGTCGAGGTGTGGTCGGGCGGCCGGTGCGAGCCCTGGGTGATCCTGGTGCTGGCGGTGCTCGGCCTGGCCGTGTACGTGCCCGCGTACCTGGTGCAGCACCGCATCATCGCGACCGCCGGTGCCTCGCATGCGGCGCTCTTCGGGCTCGCGGTGCCGCCGGTCGTCGGACTCACCGCCGCGGTCCTCGGCCTCGCCGCTCTGCCGGAGCCGCTGCAGGTGTGGGGGATCGTGCTCACGCTGGCGGGGATGCTCGTCGTGATCCGATCGAGGTCGCAGCGCCCGCGGTCGGCGGCGTCGCCCTGAGCGGACGGCACGGCTCCCAGCATCCTCACAATCCGGAAATGTACAAACGTACATGTACGGAAGTCCAGGGGGTGCCCGATGGGGGAGAGCACGCGTCGCCGACGTGACCCTGAAGCGCGCCGCCGGGAGATCGTCACCGCCGCGGCGGAGCTGATCGTCGAGGTCGGCGCCGACGGCGTCACCCACCGCATGGTCGCGGCGCGCGCCGGCGTTCCGCTCGGCGCCACCACGCAGTACTTCGACACGCTCGACGACCTCCGCTCCGCCGCCCTCCGCGCGCTCGCGGACGAGGTCGACGCACGCCTCGACGGTGTGCGCATCGCTCTCGCCCAGCGCGGGGTGAGCCCGGCCGTGATCGCCGATCTGATCACCGAGGGACTCGACGACGCCCGTGCCGTGAAAGCCGATCGGGCCGTCGTCACCGCCGCGATCCACGACCCCCGCCTGCGCAAGCTCGCGCGGCACCTGTCCGAGCAGCTGGTCTCCTTCCTCGAGCCCGCCTACGGGTACGACAGGGCGACGGCCGCGATGATCTTCATCGACGGCGTCATGTGGAGCACCCAGATCCGGGAGACCACCCTGGATCGCGCGTTCATCGAGACCGTGCTCACGCAGCTCCTCGGCATGCCCGAGACTGATACCACCCCCGGTCGCACCGCAGCGTCCTCCGCACACTGAACCGAGGAATCCGCCTTGTCGAATCTCGCCGTCCTGAGCTTGAAGAACCGGGCGCTCATCGCGCTCATCACGATCGTCGCCGCGGTGTTCGGCGGGCTGGCGCTGACCAACCTCAAGCAGGAGCTCATCCCCTCGCTCGAGCTGCCCAACCTCATGGTCATGACGACGTACCCCGGCGCCTCGCCCGAGGTCGTCGAGAACGACGTGTCGACGCCGGTCGAGTCGGCGATCCAGGGGGTGCCCGGCCTCGAGGGGACGACGGCGACGAGCACCACGAACGCGTCGATCGTGCAGGCGACCTTCGCCTACGGCACGAACCTCGCGACCGCGGAGCAGAAGATCCAGCAGGCCATCAACCGCATCTCGAGCCAGCTCCCCGAAGACGTGAGCCCCCAGGTGCTCGCGGTGTCGATCGACGACTTCCCGGTGATCCAGGTCGCGGTCACCGGATTCGAGGACGCCGACAACGCCCAGGCCGAGCTCCAGAGCGTCGCGATCCCCGACCTCGAAGACGTCGACGGCGTCAATGCCGCGCAGCTCATCGGCGGCGTCGGCCAGCGCATCACCATCACCCCCGACTTCGCGCTGCTCGCCGCCGAAGGCCAGAGCACGCAGGCCATCACGTCGGCGCTGCAGCAGAACGGCACGCTCTTCCCCGGCGGTGACATCACCGAGAACGGCGAGACCCTCACCGTCCAGACGGGCGCGAAGATCACGTCGGTCGACGAGCTCGCCGCCCTCCCGCTGGTCGGTACCTCGCTGACGATCGGCGACGTGGCGACGGTCGCGCAGGAGTCCGACCCGATCAGCTCGATCTCGCGCGTCGACGGCAAGGACGCACTCTCCATCTCGATCACCAAGCTCCCCGCCGCGAACACCGTCGAGGTCTCGCAGGGCGTGCTCGCCGCGCTCGACGAGATCGGCGAGGCGTTCCCGGATGCCGAGTTCACGGTGATCTTCGATCAGGCGCCGTTCATCGTGCAGTCCATCGAGAGCCTCGCGACGGAAGGTCTCCTCGGACTGGTCTTCGCGGTGATCGTGATCCTCGTCTTCCTGCTGTCGATCCGCTCCACCCTGGTGACGGCGATCTCGATCCCGACCTCCGTGCTCATCACGTTCATCGGGCTGCAGGCGTTCGGATACTCCCTGAACATCCTGACGCTCGGCGCGCTCACGATCGCGATCGGCCGTGTGGTCGACGACTCCATCGTGGTGATCGAGAACATCAAGAGGCACTACGTGGGCGATGCCGACAAGGGCGACGCCATCAGGCTCGCCGTGCGCGAGGTCGCGATGGCCGTCACGGCGTCCACGATCACGACCGTCGCGGTGTTCCTCCCGATCGTCTTCGTCGGCGACATGGTCGGCGAGCTGTTCCGGCCGTTCGCGATGACCGTGGCGATCGCCATGATCGCCTCCCTGCTCGTCTCGCTGACGATCGTGCCGGTGCTCGCCTACTGGTTCCTGCGCCCCGGCAAGCCGCTGCTCGACGAGAACGGCGTGGCCATCGACCCGGAGCACCAGGATGCTCCGCCCACCGCGCTCCAGCGCGCCTACCGGCCCATCCTCGGGTGGACGCTCAAGCATTCCGCCGTCACCGTGATCCTCGCCGTCGTGGTGCTGGGCGGCACGCTCGCCGCGGCGCCGCTCATGAAGGTCAACTTCCTCGGCGACTCGGGCCAGAACACCATGACGGTCACGCAGGACCTCGGTCCGACCGCGAGCCTCGAGGCGAAGTCGGATGCCGCGACCGCGGTCGAGGACGCACTGCTGGGCGTCGACGGCATCGAGCACGTGCAGGCATCGATCGGATCGAGCGGCTCGGCGCTGCGCGACGCCTTCTCCGGCGGGGCCGGCGTCACGTACTCGGTACTGACCGACGGCGACGCCGACCAGGAGAAGCTGCGCGCCGACGTGCAGGACGCGATCGACGGACTCGGCGACGAGGTCGGAGACGTGTCGGTCGCGGCATCCGCGGGCTTCGGCTCGAGCGACATCGAGATCTCCGTCTCGGCGTCGAACGCCGACGACCTGCAGACCGCGACGACCTCCGTGATGGAGGAGCTCGACGGGCGCGACGGCGTCGGTCAGGTGACCGACAACCTGGCGGCATCGCTGCCCTACATCGCCGTCGTGGTCGACCGTGAGGCTGCCGCGCAGCGCGGGCTCTCCGAGGTCGCGGTCGGATCCATCGTGTCGAACACCATGCGCCCGACCCAGGCCGGTTCCGTCGAGATCGACGACACCGCGCTGACGATCTACATCGTCACCCCGGCGCCGCCCACCACGATCGACGCCCTGAAGACCCTCGCGATCCCGACCCCGCTCGGCATCGTCCAGCTGCAGGACATCGCGACCGTCGAGGAGCGCAACGGCCCCACGTCCATCACCACGGAACAGGGCCGCCGCACCGCGACGATCACCGTGCCGCCGGCATCCGACAACCTCGCGACCGCGACCGCATCGGTGACCGCGGCGCTCGCCGCGGTCGAGCTGCCCGACGGTGCGTCCGCCGAGGTCGGCGGTGTCGCCTCGCAGCAGGCCGACTCGTTCTCGCAGCTGGGCCTGGCGATGCTCGCCGCGATCCTGATCGTGTACGTGGTGATGGTCGCGACGTTCAAGTCGCTGCGCCAGCCGCTGCTGCTGCTCGTGTCCGTGCCGTTCGCGGCGACCGGTGCGATCCTGCTGCAGATCGTCACGGGTGTGCCGCTCGGCGTCGCCTCGCTGATCGGCGTGCTGATGCTGATCGGCATCGTGGTGACGAACGCGATCGTGCTCATCGACCTCGTGAACCAATACCGCGAGAAGGGGCTGTCGACGATCGAGGCGGTGAAGGCCGGTGGCGAGAAGCGACTGCGTCCGATCCTCATGACCGCGCTCGCGACGATCTTCGCGCTCACCCCGATGGCGCTCGGCATCACCGGGCACGGCGGCTTCATCTCGCAGCCGCTCGCGATCGTGGTGATCGGTGGGCTCATCTCCTCGACCGTGCTGACCCTGATCGTGCTGCCGACGCTGTACAACCTCGTCGAGGGTGCGAAGGAGCGGCGTCGGGCTCGCAAGGGCGGCGGATCGGATGCCGTGGGCGCGAGTTCCGATCCGGACGCCGTCACGGTCGATGCGAGCGGTCTGCCCGACCTGTCGCACCTGACGCGACGCGAGCTGCGCGACCGCGGGGTCGTCTGATCGCTCCGTCTCCTCCGGTCGTTGAGCGAGCGAAGCGAGACGAAACGCGTTCGACACGGCGTTTCGTCTCGCCTGCGGCTCGCTCAACGAACGAGAAGGCAGGAATCAGCCCAGCGTGATGCCCCAGCGCAGGGTCCAGGACTCGTCGGGGGCGAGGCGACGGATGCCGAGGCCGCTGTTGAGCGCATCGGCCGGTGCCGTCATCGGTTCGATCGCGACAGCAAGGTCGTGCCCCGGGTAGTTCGTCGCGGTGTACACCTGCACGAAGTCGAAGCCTTCGCCCTGCCAGAGCGTGACCCGGCGGCCGTCCGGCGCCGTGAGTGACGTGCGCACCCGTCCGTCGCCGTCGCGGGTCAGGTCGGTGAAGCCGGTGTCGAGCGAGGCGTCGCCCAGACGGATGCCGTCGCGCAGGGCCGCGTCGGCCGGACGGGTGCCGGTGGGCAGCATCCGCTCATCGGTCTCGAACGCGGTCGCGGCCGGAATGCGCAGCACGAGCTCGTGCGGGTCGACGTCCCCGATCGTGACGAACGGGTGGGTGCCGAGGGCCACCGGCGCGGGGTCGGCCGAGCGGTTCGTGAGCACGTGGATGACCTCGATGCCGGCATCCGTCAGCAGGTAGGTGACCGAGGTCTCGACCAGATACGGAAACCCGGTCTGCGGGAAGATCGTCGCGCTGAGCGTGGCCGCGGCATCCGTCTGGTCGATCTCGTAGGCCGAGAACCGCAGCAGGCCGTGGCTCGCGTTGGTGAACTTCGGCTCGGTGATCGCGAGCTGGCGCGCGGTGCCCTCGTCGTTCCACAGTCCGTCACGCACGCGATTCGGCCAGGGTGTGAGGACGACGCCCGAGCACGACGGCGTCGGGATGTCGAGCGGGTACGGCGTCACGAGGTCGATCCCGCCGACGCGGAGGGAACGGAGAGAGGCGCCGACCTGCGCGATCTGCGCCGTGACGTCGCCGGACTGGAGGTGCACCTGGGTGCCGGTGGGGGATTCGAAGCTCACCTCGCCATCGTACGGTCGCGGAGGACTCTCTCAGGCGCGACCTGTAGACTTCTTCGGTCGGCTTCGGACACCCGCGCACAGCGCGGACGTTTTTGTGTAAGAAGTGTGAGTCCAGGGGCCGATGGTGAGCGTCGATCGACGCAAATCAACCATCACATGAATGGCCCCGGCCGCTGACAGTCCGGAACCCTGCTCCTCCCCACGGGAGGAAGCACTCGGGTGCTCGCGCGTGCGCGCAGCGCCGTTCTCGTGCGAGAACTCAGAAGGACACCTGCTTTGCCCAAGAACAAGAAGCCCCGCGGCGGACGCCCCGCCGCCAACTTCGAGCCGCGCTACGGCGCCAAGAAGACCTCTTTCCACGACCGCCACACCACGGGCCGCGACAGTGCCCGCGACGGCGCCCGCCCCGAGCGCGGTGCACGAGCGGATGCCGGTGAGCGCCGCAGCGCGCCCGCCGCAGGCGGTTACGACCGTCGCCCGGGCAGCCGCAGTGCGAACCACCGCGGCTACCGTCCGGCTGAGGCCGAGACCGGCGCTCCGAAGCAGCGCTGGAACGCGCAGGAGCGCGCCGGGCGCGACGAGGCCCGCAGCATCCGCAACCGCGCCGAGTCGGGTCGCCGTGAGGCCCCGCACCACCGCGGCGACGAGCGTCGCCCCACCGGTCCCGGCACCTACCGCGATGAGCGCGGTGGCCAGCGCTTCGACCGTGACGAGCGTCCGCGTCGTGACGACCGTGGCGCCGGCACCCAGCGTCAGGGCTTCCGCGACAACGACCACCGTGACGGCGGCCGCCCGGTTCGCGACGACCGTCGCGGCCAGCGTCCCACCGGTCCCGGCAGCTACCGCGATGAGCGCGGTGGCCAGCGCTTCGATCGTGACGAGCGTCCGCGTCGTGACGATCGCGGAGCTGCGCCCCAGGGTCGCGGCTACGACCGTCCGAACCGCGGAGGCGCCGAGCGCCCGGAGCGCTCGTACGATGCCGATCGCGCGCGCCGCGCTTTCGACCGCGATCGCACGCAGCGTTCGTTCGACGCACCGCGCGACGATCGTCCCCGCCGTGACGACCGCACCTCGTCCGACCGCACCGAGCGCCCGCGGTACGACCGCGACGCGCGCGATTCCCGCGGTGGCGAGCGGAGCCGTCCGTCGACCGGCGGCGCGTACCGCACCGAGCGCGTGCGTCCGCTGACCTCGGACACCCGCGGGCGTCCGAGCCGCAACGAGCGTCCGAGCCGCAACGACTGGAACGCGACGAGCCGTCCCGCACCCGCGGCGGCGAAGTTCGAGCCGGGCGCCGACGTCGTTCACGAGCGCCTCGAGGCGAAGTCCGTCGAGGCTGTCGAGGTCGACGGTGTGAGCTTCAGCGACCTCGGGCTGGGCTCGAACATCGTCGAGACGCTGGCAGGTCTGGGAGCGGCGTCGCCGTTCGCCATCCAGGCGGCGAGCATCCCCGCCGTTCTCGAAGGACGCGACGTCCTCGCTCGTGGTCGCACCGGCTCCGGCAAGACCATCGCCTTCGGCGCCCCGCTCGTCGAGAACGTGCTGAAGTCGCAGGCAGGCAAGCGTCGTGAGTTCGGCCGGTCGCCGCGCGCGATCATCCTCGCTCCGACGCGCGAGCTCGCGCTGCAGATCGACCGCACGATCCAGCCGATCGCCCGCAGCGTCGGCCTGTTCACCACCCAGATCTACGGTGGCGTCCCGCAGGGCCGTCAGGTCGGAGCGCTCAAGAAGGGCGTCGACATCGTGATCGGTACCCCCGGTCGCGTCGAGGACCTCATCAACCAGGGCAAGCTCGACCTCTCCGACTGCCGCATCGCGGTTCTCGACGAGGCCGACCACATGTGCGAGCTCGGCTTCGTCGAGCCCGTGCAGCGCATCCTGCGTCACACGGCCGAGGGCAGCCAGAAGCTGCTCTTCTCGGCGACGCTCGACCGTGAGGTCGCAGCCCTCGTCGACGAGTTCCTGATCGATCCGGCCGTCTTCGAGGTCGCCGGTGAGGACCAGGGATCCAGCACGATCGAGCACCGCGTGCTCGTCATCGAGCACCGCGACAAGGCCGACATCCTCACCTCGCTCGTCGACCGCGCAGGCAAGACCCTCGTCTTCGCCCGCACCCGTGCCTACGCCGACATGCTCGCCGAGCAGTTCGACGATGCCGGCATCCCGGCCGTCTCGCTGCACGGCGACCTGAACCAGGCCAAGCGCACCCGCAACCTGGAGCGCCTGACCTCGGGTCGCGTGAATGTGCTGGTGGCGACGGATGTCGCGGCCCGCGGCATCCACGTGGATGACATCGACCTGGTCGTCCAGGCCGACGCTCCCGACGAGTACAAGACGTACCTGCACCGCTCCGGCCGCACCGGTCGCGCCGGCCGCTCGGGTCGTGTCGTCACGCTCATCACGCGCCAGCGTCAGCGTCGCATGACCGAGCTGCTCGACCGGGCCGAGATCGACGCGCCGTTCGAGAACGCGCGTCTCGACGACGACATCATCGAGGAGATCACCGGTCGCATGCCGACCGCTGCGGCTCTCACGAGCTGAGGCGATTGTTCGAGAGGCCCCGTCACCGCTTCGGCGGGGGCGGGGCCTCTCTCGTGTGCGGGGCTCCTGCGGCACAACTTCGGAGATCCTCCCGCGACGCGCCTGCGTCGGAGTCGAACCGGCGGTGTGTCGTCGCGGGATTCCGAAGTTGTGCGGGTCGCGGGTGTCGGGTCCGGGTCGGATGCCGTCGTGATGCGCGACCTAGCCGAGCTCGTGCTCGTGGATGGCCGAGGTCAGGCTGGTGCCGTTGAGGTCGAGGTAGAGCACCTGCTCCGTGACCGTGAGGGTCATGGTGTTGCGTCGCTCGATCAGCGCCGCCGCGGCGTCGATGAAGCCAGGGTCGAAGCTGTAGACACGGATGGCGTCGGACCGGTGGATCTTCTTCCCTGCCCACGGCGCCATGACCTTCGCCGGGTCTCGGTGCGTGTAGACGACGGTGCGCTCGGCGAGGCGGCTGCCGTAGTGCAGACGCTCGGCGTCGGGGGCACCGATCTCGATCCACGCCATGATCGCCCCGGTCATGTCGCGCACGATCACCGCGGGCTCCTCGGTCGACGAGATGCCGTCGCCGAAGGCGATCCCCTCCGCATGCTCGAGGCCGTGGGCCAGGACGCGGGTGACCATGTAGGCGTCGGTCTCGGACGGATGCCGCGCGACGCGCAACGTGTAGTCCTCGTAGACGCCCCGATCGGTGTCGGCCAGTTGGACGTCGAACGTGTGCATCGTGGAGCCGGTAGCCATAACCACCGAGCCTACGCGGCGGCGGCGGCGCGACCGGTCAGAACAGCATCGGCTGCGCGGGGGATGCCGCGCCCGACCTCGTCGTCCGGAATGTGACGGCTGTGCTCGAGGAGCCGGCGCTCTGATCGCCACCCTGACGCCAGATCGACTCGACGTGCCCTTGCCCCGGACGGATTCCGCGCTGCGGATAGTCGTCTTCGTGCCGGCCGTCGAGGCCATGCATGCGGATCAGCGGCCGCGCGCGTTTGGCTAGCCATTGCCGGTAGCCCTTCGGCGCCTCGGCGGAGACGCCGGGATATAGCCCGCGGTACGACGAGACGAGGTCGGGGCGCGCCTCGCCGAGCCACTGGAAGAACCACGGCTTCACCCCAGCGCGGAGGTGCAGGGCTCCGTAGATCACGCTACGGGCTCCGGCGGTCTTGATGCGGGCCAGCGCGTCGTCGATGGCGACGACCGAGTCGGTCATGTGCGGCATGATCGGCATCAGGAACACGGTGACCCGGAATCCGGCATCCGCCAGCGCCCGCACGGTGTCGAGCCGAGCCTGGGTCGTCGGGGCTCCCGGTTCGATCGCCTTCTGCAGGTCGTCGTCGTACATGGCGATCGACATCTGCACGTCGATGGGCACGCGCTCGGCAGCCTTCACGAGCAGCGGGATGTCCCGCCGGATCAGCGTGCCCTTGGTGAGGATCGACATCGGCGTGCCGGACGCCGCGAGCGTCTCGATGATCCCGGGCATCAGCTTGTAGCGCCCCTCGGCCCGCTGGTACGGGTCGGTGTTGGTCCCGAGTGCGACGGTCTCGTGTTGCCAGCTGCCCTTGCGCAGCTCTTTCTCGAGCACCTCGACGACGTTCACCTTGACGACGATCTGCGAGTCGAAGTCGGCGCCCCCATCGAGGTCGAGATACTCGTGTGTTCCGCGGGCGAAGCAGTAGACGCAGGCATGACTGCATCCACGGTACGGGTTGATCGTCCAGGCGAACGGCATGCGCGAAGCGCCCGGAACATGGTTCAACGCGGACTTCGAGAGCACCTCGTGGAACGTCATGCCGGCGAACTCGGGGGTCGTCACCGACCGCAGCACGCTCGACCGGTCTTCGAGACCGGGGAGTGCCGCGGCATCCGTCTCTCCGAGCTTCTGTCCCTGCCAGCGCATGCTTCATTCGAACATGTGAACGAAGTTAACGCAAGCGAGATTCGAAGTAATGTGCCATCATCCACAGATGGCTTGAAGTAGCGGTATGTCGCAACCCGTACTCGCGTGATGGCCGTATCGGGGGAGAATGGGAGCGATGCTTTCCTCGCCGCACGCCCAGCACGCGGCTCCGCGCTCCCCGATCCGCGGTCCCGCACTGCCCATCGGTGTCGCCGTGACCGCGATCGGGATGCTGTTCTCCATCGCGTCCGCACCGATGGACACGTCAGTCGAGCCCGCGTCGATGCCGGAGCCGGTCGCGGTGGTGCAGGTGCCGACGGTGAAGGTGGGCGCGACCATCGCGGCCGATCCGTGCGCCGAGCCCTCGGTGCTGGAGTCTCTCGCGAGCGGCGACGATGCGGCGACGATCGCCGGCTTCGGCGGGGGCGAGAACTTCCGTGCTGCTGTCGTCGCGGGGAATGCGCCGTGCATCTCGCTCAGCGATCCGTCGCGGCTCTGGGTGGTCGTCAACAAGACCCGCCCGCTGGATCCGATCGAGTTCGAGCCTGCGTCGCTGGATTCGGTGCCCCTGCAGATGACGACGCTCTCCGGGCTCGTGCGCTCGGACGTCGCGGTCGCCGTCGGCCAGATGGCCGATGCGGCCTCGGCGTCCGGCGTCGGGGTCATCGGGGCGAACAACGGCTACCGGTCCTACAGCCTGCAGGTGTCGACGTACGATTCGCATGTCCGCGCCGAGGGGCAGGAGGGAGCGGATGCCGGTTCGGCCAGGCCCGGCCACAGCGAGCATCAGACGGGGCTCGCGCTCGACGTCGTCGCGTGCGGAGGGGGCTGCGGAGGGCTCGACGACTTCGGCGCCACGGCGCAGAGCGACTGGGTCGCTGCGCACGCTTGGGAGTACGGGTTCATCGTCCGCTACGAGGGCGTCGGCACCCCGGTGACCGGATATTCGCCCGAGCCGTGGCACCTGCGCTATGTCGGCGTCGACATCGCTGCCGCCTATCACGCGGGCGGATTCCACACGCTCGAGGAGTTCTTCGGGCTGCCCGCGGCGCCCGACTACGCCTACTGACCCGGCCGGACTGCCGGGTTTGCGGCATCCCACAAGCGCGGTACCCAGTGTCACCTTCTGTGGGATGCATTCTCACAATGACCTGCTGTGCGTCGGCATCCGGACATAGAATCGCCGGAGCAATGAGGCACGACACGTTCAGGAGGATCGCATGGAACGCGACATCTACGAAGAGGATCACGAGGCATTCCGCGACCTCGTCAAGGATTTCGTCAAGCGCTACGTCACCAACGAGACGATCGAGAAGTGGAACGCCGACGGCGAGGTCGACCGGGCCACGATGCTCGCCGCGGGCGAGGCCGGGATCATCGGCCTGTCGGTTCCCGAGGAGTTCGGCGGCGCCGGGATGCTGCAGGATTACCGCTTCCGTGCCGTCGTGAACGAAGAGGTCATCGCGGCCGGTGCGGGTTCGCTCGCCGGCGCGTTCGGCATCCAGGATGACCTGGCCGTGCCGTACCTCGTGCACATGGGCACGCAGGAGCAGAAGGAGAAGTGGCTGCCCCGCATGGCCACCGGTGAGGTTGTCGGCGCTCTCGCCATGACCGAGCCCGGTGCCGGATCCGACCTCCGTGGCATCAAGACCACCGCGAAGAAGGTGGACGGCGGCTACATCGTCAACGGTGCGAAGACGTTCATCTCCTCCGGCGCGACCGCCGATCTCGTCGTCACGTTCGTGAAGACGGGCGAGGGCAACCGTCCCGACGCGTTCAGCCTCGTGCTGATCGAGAACGGCATGGAGGGCTTCGACCACGGCAAGAAGCTGCACAAGATGGGCTTCCAGGGTCACGACACCGCCGAGCTGTCGTTCAGCGACGTGTTCGTGCCAGAGGAGAACCTCATCGGTGGCGTCGAGGGCAAGGGCTTCGTGCAGCTCATGATGAACCTTCCCCTCGAGCGGCTGTCGATCGGCGTCGCCGGAGCTGCGGCCGCGCAGGCCGCGCTCGACTGGACCGTCGCGTACACGAAGGACCGCGAGGCCTTCGGCGAGCGGATCATCGACTTCCAGAACACCCGTTTCAAGATCGCCGACATGGCCACCACGGTCGACGCGCTCTGGGCCTACATCGACCGCGCACTGCTCGCGTACTCGAAGGGCAAGCTCTCGGCCGAAGAGGCCGCGAAGGTCAAGTTCTGGGCGACCGAACGCGAGTGGGAGGTGCTCGACACCGGCGTGCAGCTGCACGGAGGCTACGGCTACATCACCGAGTATCCGATCGCCCGTGCCTTCCTCGACGCCCGCGTGCACCGCATCTATGGCGGCACGAACGAGATCATGCGCGAGATCGTCGGACGGCAGATCGCGGGGAAGCGGTAGGGCTGCGATCTGATCTGCATCGGGAGCGCACGTTCGGGGATGGTTCCCGGACGTGCGCTTCTGTGCGTGGGTGCTGACGCTGCCCTCGGTGCTCCTGCCGCAGCATCCCGCGCATCTAGAGTGAAGCGCAAAAGCATGATCGGCGGGGATGACGTGGCGAAGTTCTTTCAAGGTCTCGGCTGGTTCTTTCTTCTGATCGTGCGCGGGTTGGCTCTTTGGGTACTGATTCCCATTGCATTCCTTGCGTGGCTCATGGTTCATTCCTGGGCGCAACGGGCTTCCCTCGGCCAGGCGATTTCCTGGTACGACGGGATCTTCTGCATGTTGCTGATCAAGGGGCCATTGCGTCCGCTGGTCAGACTCGAGGGCGAGGCGAGGTTCCACGCAATCTCCCAGATGCGAACCCTGCCGCCGTTTCGACTCGGTCGGCTCTTCGACCTGGTGTAAGGGCCTGCCGCGGTGCCGCGGTGCCGCGGTCGCGGCGGCGCATCCGGGCCATCGGGCGGCGGTCTACGAGTGCTGGTGAATCAGCGGAGCTCATCTCCAGCACATTCGACTATGCGGCGAATGCTCGGATGCTCGCGACAATTCGTTAGAACTCGGGGTTGCGGCACTGGCGCGATATTCCAGCATGCAATCGAACAAAGCTTCGAAAGTCGGGTGGACGCGCGGTAAACTGGGGGTATGTCGAAGCTCACTGGATTGTTGGAGGCGGTCACCCGTCTCGATGCGGTGGGCGGGTGCGGATGACGCGACGGGGTTGTCGCGGGAGCAGCTGATCGCGGTGGAGACGGCGATCGGGGTGGTGCAGCGGACGGCGGATGCTGTGCACGCGGATGTGGCCGCGCGGATTGCTTATGAGTCGCGGGCCGAGCTGGGTGCGGGGAGCCTGGCGAAAGAGCACGGGTTCCGGTCGGCGGCGAAGTTGATCGCCGCGACCACGGGCGTGTCGTCGGGGGATGCGTCCCGGTTGGTGAAAGTGGGAGAGGCGACCGCTCCCCGCACGGACCTACTCGGGGCCAGGTTGCCGGCCCGGTATGAGGTGCTGCGGGCGGCGTTGGCTGCCGGGGTGATCCCGTGGGTCATGGGCGGGCGCAGCGAGATCCTCGACTGGGGGAGGGAGAAACGCCTCTTCACCCGTGCGCAACGCCTCGCCTTGGTGGAGCGGGATGGCGGGTGTGCGATGTGCGGTCTGCCACCGGGGATGACGAAAGCGCACCACATCCGATGGTGGACGAGGGACAACGGCCCCACCGATCTCAGCAACGGAGTGCTGTTGTGCGAGACGTGCCACCACCGGATCCATGACAACGGATGGGAAGTCCGCATCGACGGAACCGGCGTCGCCGCGAGAGTGTGGTTCATCCCGCCCGCCCACGTCGACCCCGCCCGCACGCCTCGCACCGGCGGCCGCCATCGCTTCGACATCGCCGCATGAACGACGACTCCGGCCGTAAGAACGGCACCTCGGAATCTCCGCGCGTCGAGCTCTCAGGCCTCCGGCTTCGCGGCCGGCGTGCGTGCGGAACGAGGCTGCGGAAGCCGCCCGCCGACCCCGGCTCGACGCAGACGATCCGCGATCAGGATGCCGAGAGCCGTCGCCCCGACGCAACTCGCCAGCGTGATGGCGAAGAACGCGATGCGCACACCCACGGGCATGGTCTCGAGGTTGAACGAGGCCCACGCCAGCAGCGGATACACGACGCCGACGACCACCGCGCCGACGTAGTGCAGCCACGTTCCCCAGTACCGCCAGATCACGAAGAGGAACGGCAGCTCGGTGAACGCCGCCCACCACAGGTTCGTCGCGACGCTGCCGAATCCGTAGCCCGAGAACGGCACGATCACGAGCCCGGCGAGCAGGCCGACCAGCAATCCGACCAGCGGCCGGCGCAGCAGCCGCAAGGCGATAACCGACGGCAGCAGCCACAGCCCAGCCAGAGCGACGCTGACGAATGGCAGACCGGGGAAGAGGATCGTCGAGATCCAGTTCGCCGGCGCCAGCAGCAGACCGCCCGCGACGCCGAGCGCCGCGCACGTCAACAGGATCGCCGTCGGGAAGCGGAAGCGTCCGCGCGACCGGGGCGCGCCCGCGTCGGTGCCGCTCATGCGAGGGGCTCCGCAGCTGCCTCGCGTGCGGCCTTCGACGCCGGAGAGGCCGCGCCGATCTTCCAGTACCCGCAGAAGCTCACCGCGTTCTTGTCGACACCGCGCTCACCCACGAGATGCTTGCGCACCCCCGAGGCGAGAGCCTGCTCGCCCGCCGCATACGCGTGGAACGGCGCCTCCGGCAGAGCCGTCCGGCCCAGCGTCTCCAACGCCAGAGAACCCGGTGCGGCCTCGTGCGGCCGCACGATCCAGACGACCTCGAGCCCCGCAGGATGCGGGAACGACAGCGCGTCCTCCCGCGTCGGCACCTCGATGATCGCGAGGCCGGCGGCATCCGACGGCAGTGAAGCGCTGATCGAGGCGATCGCCGGCAGCGCCGTCTCGTCGCCGACCAGCAGAACACGATCCGTTCCGCGCTGCGGGTTGAAAGTCAGACCCTCGTCGATGATCAGCACATGCTCCCCCGGCCGGCACGTCTCCGCCCACCGCGACGCCGGACCGGCCGTGCCATCGGCCGCAGAGCCGTGCAGCACGAAGTCCACGTCGATCTCCGCCCCGGCATCCGCGGTCGCCGCGCGATACGCCCGCACGCTGTAGTTGCGCATGACAGGCCGCTCGCCGTCGGGGATCCGCAGGAACTTCAGATACCCGAACACCTTGTTCGCCTTCGCCGGCACCCGATCCAGACCCGCGTCGCCGCCGATCGGCAGGAACAGCCGGAACCACTGGTCGAAACCCATCGGCCGGAACTTCTCGATCTCGCCGCCGCCGAGCGTCACCCTGATCCAGTGCGCCGACAGTTGTTCGCTGCGCAGCACCGTGAGGTGGATGAGCTCGGCCGACTCGGGCTTGACCAGCTTGCTGTATGCCATACGACGCCTTTCAGGAAAGCTGCCAGGGGAAGAACGCGACGAAGATCGCCGCGGATGCCGCGAGACTCGCGACCGTGAAGATGACGTCGCGCGCACGGAACGGCACCAGATGCCGTTCGGTCCGCGTCGAGTGAGCGCCGAACGCGCGCGAATCCATCGCGAGCGCCACCCGCTCCGCATGCCGGATCGCACCGGCCAGCAGCGGCACGATGTACCCCCACCCGCGAGCGATCCGCGCGAACGGACCCCGGCCGCCGTGATGCCCGCGCACGCGATGCGCCGCCCGGATCACCGCGAGCTCATGCCCGAACCGCGGCACGAACCGGAACGCCGCCAGCGCCGTGTACCCGATCCGATACGGCACGCGCAGCTGCTGCACGCTCGCCCGCACCAGATCAGGGCCCGTCGTCGTGAGCCCGCCGATCAGCGCGAGGGCGATGATCGCACCGAGGCGCAGCGCCGTCGCGAACCCGATCTCGAGGGCGCCTGCGTAGAGCGTCCACCCGCCGATGCGCAGGAACGGGGCGGTTTCGGCGACGAGCGCGGCATCCACCCAGAGCGAGAACCCGACGCCGATCGCCAGCATCCCGACCGGCAGGGCCAGCAGCATGAGCGCGAGCAGCCGCCCCGTCAGCCGCGCACCGATCAGGATCACCGCGTACGCCAGCACGAGGAACGAGGCTGGCGTCGCGAGATCCCGCACGAAGATGAGCAGCACCATCGCCGGCGCGAAACCCACCACCTTCGCGAG
The DNA here is from genome assembly GCF_039533965.1 of Microbacterium luteolum. Classification (NCBI taxonomy): domain Bacteria; kingdom Bacillati; phylum Actinomycetota; class Actinomycetes; order Micrococcales; family Microbacteriaceae; genus Microbacterium; species Microbacterium luteolum. The sequence continues at coordinate 2,065,766 of NZ_BAAAUN010000001.1, read as the reverse complement.
CGGATTCAGGGCGTACAGGAACTGGTGGCGCGACGAGGCCGTCATCGTCGCGTACGGATCGAAGGGTGCCGACGCGGGAGTCGTGGCGGTCACGACGCCACCTCCAGACCGGCGGATGCCAGGACCCGCTGCAGCGCGGGCAGGCGCAGTCCCGCGTCCGCGAAGACCTGCTCGTCCCGGAAGAGTGTCGACGTAGGGCCCGCCGCATGAACGCGCCCGTCCCTCAGCACCACCGTGTGCGTCGTGTGCTCGGCGACGAGCTGCAGATCGTGCGTGACGATCACGATCGTCGTACCCTCGGCGCGCAGACTCTGCAGCAGCGTGAGCAGCTCGGATGCTCTGGCACGATCCTGACCGAACGTCGGCTCATCCAGCGCCAGCACCCGAGGGCGTGTGATCAGCGCGGTGCCGACCGACAGGCGCCGCTTCTCGCCGCCCGACAGCAGGAACGGATGCACGCCCGCCTTGTGCTCGAGCCCGAATCGCGCGAGCATCTCCTCCACGCGCGCCGTGATCTCCGCATCCGGAACGCGCCGGAGGCGAAGTCCATGCGCGAGCTCGTCGAACACGGTGTGCGCGATGAACTGGTGCTCCGGATTCTGGAACACGAAGCCGATGCGCGAAGCGAGATCCCGCGGAGACGCCGACCCCGGATCCATGCCGTCGACGCTGACCTGGCCCTTCGGCGGCGGCACGACCCCCGCCAGCGCCTGGATCAGCGTCGTCTTGCCGGCGCCGTTCGCGCCGACGATCGCGGTGAGACTCCCCTCCGCAAGATCCAGATCGATGCCATGCAGGATCTCGGTCCGTCGCCGCCGCACAGTCAGCCCTCGCGCGCGGATGATCGCCGGACCGGCATCCTCGGTCGTCGTGCTCGTCGTGCGAGCAGGGCGAGACGAGACGTCCGCTGCGGGCAGCGAACGGGCCAGCTCCTCCGGCGACAGCGGCAGCGGATCGAACCGGTGACCCTGCTCCCGCAGCCGCAGTGCGGCCAGCGTCGCCGTGGGCAGCCACACGCCCATCGTGACGAGTTCCTCGGCATGCGTCCGGATGATCTCCGCCGCCGGCCCGTCGAACACCACGCGTCCCTCGCGGTCGAGCACGATCGTGCGTGTCACGAAGGCCATGGCCGCATCGAGGTTGTGCTCGACGAGCAGGATCGCGCGATCGCCCGCCGCCACGACATCGGTGAGCGCCGCATACACGTCGTCGATTCCCTGCGGATCGAGATTCGCCGTGGGCTCGTCCAGCACGATCAGCGGCGACCCCATCGCCAGCGCGCAGGCGATCGCGAGACGCTGCCGCCCGCCGCCGGAGAGGTGGTCGGGGTTGTCGTCGCGACGCTCCCACAGCCCGACACGGCGCAGCGCGTCCTCGACCCTGGCACGCACCTCCTCCAGCGGGAGCAGCAGGTTCTCCGGCCCGAATGCGACCTCGTCGTACACGGTGCCCGTGACGATCTGCGCATCCGGATCCTGGAACACCATCGCGACCTGTGTGCTCAGCGTCGCCGTGTGCGTCGACCCCGTGTCGAGCCCACCCGCCTCGACGGTGCCCGTCATGGTCGCCGGCACCGCATGGGGGATGAGCCCGTTGAGGGCGAGCGTCAGCGTCGACTTGCCCGAACCCGACGGCCCGAGCAGCAGCACGACCTCCCCGGCGTCGATGTCGAACGTCACGTCGCGCGGCGACGGGTGCGCGGCATCCGCGTGGGTGAGAGAGAGCTCACGCACGCGGAGCAGGGGCGCGGATGAGCGCACGGCGGAGTCCCGAGGTCGGCGGATCGAACGCTTCTAACTTAGCTGAGCCTTACCTGATCCGCCATCGAGCGAAAACGCGCGATCGGCACCGCGGAGATTCAGCGCTGCGCGACCCCGGCCCGCCGCAGCGCCGCCCCGATCGCCAGCCCGACGGCCGTCCACGCGATCGGGCCGAGCACCGAGATCACGAGGTACAGGACCTGGGCCCACAGTGGCAGCGCCCCGAGATGCGCGGCGAAGAACACGACCACCGCGACGAGCACGCCGATCACGGCCGCCGAGACGAAGAACCGCCAGGCGCCCCATGCCCGATAGCGGGTGAGGGCCGCGACGCCCTCCTGGATCGCCCCGAACAGCAGCGCCGTGCCGAGGAACCGCAGCGCCCACGCCGGGTTGAAGGCACTCGCGACGAGCGCGGCGATGACGTGGGTGATCAGCGCGACCAGCGGCCGACGCAGGACCTCCTGAGCGATGATGCCGGGCAGCACATGCGAACCCAGCAGCAGCCCGTAGGCGAACGGGGCGGCGAGCAGCACGACCGGTGTCAGCAGCCCCGCGATCCCGCCGATGATGCCCGTGGCGACGCCGATCGCCGCGCAGACCAGCAGCAATCTGGTCGAAAGGACGGGGGTTCGGGCCACCTCCCCAGCCTAGTTGCGCCACCGCCGAGCAGCGCCGCCGAGGGCCGGCAAAAAGGGCGAACCATCGCCGCCCCTTCGACCAAAGTCCCCCCTGTGGCCCTTCGTCTATGTTTCCGCCAATCCCCTGGCGTGGCCTTCGACCCCGGACTACTTTGAGCGGCATTGCGGCAACGACGCCGCACGAAGATCATCGAGCATCGGGAGAAAAGCGCATGGGTCGAACACCCCTCCGCATAGCAGCAGCCACCACCCTGGCCACGCTGTTCATCGCATCGACGGCAACCGCAGGCTACGCGGCGGAGGAGGTGACGCACCCCGTCCCCGTCGCCGGCACGCCTGGGCACTACATCGTCGTGATGAAGTCCGATCCGCTCGCCAGCTACGAAGGCGACGTCGACGGCCTCAAGGCGACCAAACCCGCCGAGGGCGAGCAGCTCGAGACGCAGTCGCAGGATTCCCAGCGCTATGTCGAGCACCTCCAGACCGAGCAGACCGACCTCGCCACGCAGGTCGGCATCACCCCGGACACGACCTACCAGGTCGTCCTGAACGGCTTCAGCGCCGATCTCACCGGCGAGCAGGTCGACGAGCTCCGCGCCTCGAAGGACGTGTTCGGCGTCTACCCTGATGAGATCCGGCACCCCGACGCGCAGACCTCGACCGACTTCCTCGGACTCGGCGACGACCGCAAGGGTCGCGGCGGCGTCTGGCAGCAGACCGGCGGCGTCGACAAGGCCGGCGAAGGCGTCGTGGTCGGCGTGATCGACACGGGCATCGCTCCCGAGCATCCGTCGTTCGAGGGCAAGAAGCTCAAGAAGCAGAACAAGCAGCAGAACCGCCACAAAGGCGGCCAGCCGTACACCGACGGCACCTACGTCTACTTCGACAAGTCCGACGGCGGGCAGTTCCAGTCCGCGATGGTCGAAGGTCAGGACTGGGACAAGCGCGACTACTCCTCCAAGCTCATCGGCGGCCAGTACTTCTACGCCGGTGCGGAGGCAGCCGGTTTCGACTTCCAGTACGACTACCTCTCGCCGCGCGACGGCGACGGCCACGGCTCGCACACCGCGAGCACGGCGGCCGGGAACTTCAAGGTCAAGGCCCAGATCGAGGACGTGAAGTTCGGCACGATCTCGGGCGTCGCCCCCGGCGCGAAGGTCGCGGCCTACAAGGCCTGCTACGTCGGACCCGACACCACCGTCACCACCGATGACATCTGCGCGCTCAGCGACCTCGTCGCTGCGATCGACCAGGCCGTCGCCGACGGCGTCGACGTGATCAACTACTCGATCGGCGGCGGAGCGGCCAGCACCGTGCTCGCCCCCGAGGACCTCGCGTTCTTCAACGCGGCCGCCGCGGGCGTCTTCATCGCCGCCAGCGCCGGCAACGACGGTCCCGACCCCGTCACGGCCGACCACGCCTCGCCGTGGTACACGACGGTCGCGGCATCCACCATCCCGACCTGGGAGGGCACCGTCCAGTTCGACGGGTTCGCGCAGGCCGGAGCCTCGGTGAGCGTGCCGTTCGGCACGACAGTGACCGGCCCGTCGATCGCCGCAGCGGATGCCGCAGCCGACGGCGCCGTCGACGCGCAGGTCTGCCTGCCCGGCACCCTCGATCCGGCCAAGGTCGCAGGTCACATCGTGGTCTGCGATCGAGGGAACAACGCGCGTGCCGAGAAGTCGCAGGTCGTGAAGGATGCCGGTGGCATCGGCATGGTCCTGGTGAACGTGCCCGGTGGTGCGGACTCCCTCGACAACGACTTCCACGCGGTGCCGACCGTGCACCTCGGGTCCGTGCATCGTGAGGCCGTGCTCGCCTACGTGCAGAGCGGCACCGACCTGCCGATCTCGCTGGTCGGGGAGAACACGACGGGTGTGACGACGCCGACGCCGCAGATCGCCGGCTTCTCGAGCCGCGGTCCGATGCTCGCCGACGGCAGCGACGTGCTGAAGCCGGATGTCTCGGCTCCCGGCGTCGCGATCCTCGCCGCGACGAACAACGCGCCGGGGGAGAAGCCGACCTTCGGCATCCTCTCCGGCACGTCGATGGCCTCGCCCCACGTCGCGGGTCTCGCCGCCCTCTACCTCGGGGAGCGCCCGAAGGCGACGCCCGCCGAGGTCAAGTCGGCGATGATGACCACCGCCTACGACACCGTGCTGGCCGACGGATCGCCGAACACGAACCCGTTCGAACAGGGGGCGGGTCACGTCGACCCACGGCGCTTCTTCAACCCCGGACTGCTCTACCTCAACGGCGTCAAGGACTGGGCCGCCTTCCTCGACGGGAAGGGTCTCTCGGACTTCCCGGGGATCGAGCCCATCGACGGCAGCGACCTCAACCAGGCGTCGATCTCGATCGGCTCTCTGGCCAGCGAGCAGACCGTGACCCGTTCCGTCACCTCGACCGAGAAGGGCGTCTTCACGGCGCAGGCCTCGGTCCCCGGACTGAACGTCCAGGTCTCGCCCCAGCAGCTGACGTTCGACAAGGCGGGGCAGACGAAGACGTTCACGGTGACGTTCGACAACGCCGACGCACCCGTCGAGCAGTGGACGACCGGGTCTCTCGTCTGGACGAGCAAGAAGAACACGGTCCGCTCTCCGATCGCGGTGTTCCCGGTGACGGCGGATGCTCCGGCAGAAGTCGCGGGCACCGGCGTCGACGGCAGCACCACCGTGGAGATCACCCCTGGTCTCGACGGGGATCTGCCGCTGAACCTCTCCGGGCTCACTCCGTTCGAACTGCTCGCCGACCCGGACAACCCGGTCGAGGGGCACTCGGGTGATGAGAACTCCGGCGACGCCAACAAGGACGTCTCCTGGATCGTGGACGTGCCGGAGGGCACCACGCTCTCGCGGTTCGACCTCGACTCGTCGGATGACGACGGCAGCGATCTCGACCTCACCGTCTACCGCGTGGTGAGCGCCGACGACCTGCAGTACTACGAGCGCTGGCGGTCAGCGACCGGTTCGGCGGACGAGCAGGTCACGATCCCCGCCCCCACAGCCGGCACCTACCTCGTGGTGGCGAACGTGTACTCGACGACGGGGCCGATGACGTGGGACATGACCTACGCCAACGTCCTGCCCGCCGACGAGGGCGCGCTCACGGCGACGCCGAACCCGATCGCCGCGCTCCGCGGTGTGAAGACGAGCTACCAGCTCGGCTGGACCGGTCTCACCGCCGGCACCCGCTACCTGGGGCTCGTGCAGTACGGCGACTCGGCTGTCCGCACGATCCTGACGGTCGACGCCCCGGCGGCCAAGGTCCCGGAGAAGGAGGTCCCGCCGACGGAAGCGCCGCCGACGGAAGCCCCCGAGACGCCGGCACCGGAGACGCCGGCGCCGCCGACCGAGGCCCCGCCGACGGAGGTTCCGGAGACACCGAAGCCGGAGTAAGCCCCCACAGCACAGCGCCCCGCGGTCGACAGACCGCGGGGCGCTGTGTGCGTCCGGGCATCCGTTCATCGCGTCGTCGCCGCCGCTCGTCGCAGCATCCGTCCGATGATCCTCCGCCGGCGCCGGGGCCTTCCTAGCGTGGGGGAACGCAACGACGCGTATCCCGAGGAGACCCCCATGACCGCACCGGGCAGCACTGAACCCGTCATCGTCACCGACCCGAAACTCCCCTCCACAGCTCTCTCCGACGAGCACCACGAGAAGGCGAATCGCTGGACCCTGCCGAAGATCGTCCTCTGGGCGGCGATCGCGCTGCTGGGGGCCGTCGCCTGGACCATGCTCGCGATCGTCCGCGGCGAGACCGTGAACGCGATCTGGTTCGTGTTCGCAGCCGTGTGCACGTACCTGATCGGCTACCGCTTCTACTCGAAGGTGATCGAGAAGTACATCACGCGCCCCGACGACCGTCGCGCCACTCCGGCCGAGGTCAAACAGGACGGCAAGGACTACGTCCCCACCGACCGGCGCGTGCTCTACGGCCACCACTTCGCCGCGATCGCCGGCGCCGGCCCGCTCGTCGGTCCCGTGCTCGCCGCGCAGATGGGCTACCTCCCCGGCACGATCTGGATCATCGTCGGCGTCGTGCTCGCCGGTGCCGTGCAGGACTACACGGTCCTCTTCTTCTCGATGCGCCGCGGCGGTCGCACGATCGGCCAGATGGCGCGACAGGAGCTCGGCCGCATCGGTGGCACGGCGGCGATCGTCGCCTCGCTGCTGATCATGCTGATCATCGTCGCGATCCTCGCGCTCGTCGTCGTCAACGCCCTCGGCGAGAGCCCGTGGGGCGTGTTCTCGGTCGCGATGACCATCCCGATCGCGATCTTCATGGGCATCTACCTGCGCTTCCTGCGCCCGGGCAAGGTCACCGAGGTCTCGATCATCGGCTTCGTGCTGCTCATGGCCGCGATCATCGGCGGCGGTCAGGTCGCCGCGACCGACTGGGGTCAGGCGATCTTCCACCTCGACCGCACCACGATCGCGTGGGGCATCATCATCTACGGCTTCATCGCCGCGGTGCTCCCGGTCTGGCTGCTGCTCGCACCTCGCGACTACCTGTCGACGTTCATGAAGATCGGCGTGATCGTCATGCTCGCCGGCGCGATCATCCTGGTCCGCCCTGAGATCACGGTCCCGGCAGTCAGCATCTTCGGCGAGAACGGCATGGGGCCGGTGTTCGCAGGCCCTCTCTTCCCCTTCCTCTTCGTGACGATCGCCTGCGGCGCGCTGTCGGGCTTCCACGCCCTGATCGCCTCCGGCACGACGCCGAAGCTCATCGAGAAGGAGCGCCAGACGCGCTTCATCGGCTACGGCGGCATGCTGATGGAGTCGTTCGTCGCGATCATGGCGCTCGTCGCCGCGATCTCGATCGACCAGGGCATCTACTTCGCCATGAACGCTCCGACCGCGGCGACAGGAGGCACGGTCGAAGGGGCCGTCGCCTTCGTGAACTCGCTGGGGCTGACGGGGGTGAACCTCACACCCGAGATGCTCACCGGCACGGCCCAGGCGGTCGGCGAGGAGTCGATCGTCTCGCGCACCGGTGGCGCCCCGACGCTCGCGCTCGGCCTCGCGCACATCATGCAGCAGGCTCTCGGCGGGCAGGCGCTCATGGCGTTCTGGTACCACTTCGCGATCATGTTCGAGGCGCTGTTCATCCTCACCGCGGTGGACGCCGGCACGCGCGTCGCCCGCTTCATGCTGCAGGACTCGATCGGCGCCTGGTTCCCCAAGTTCCGTGACGTCTCGTGGCGTCCCGGCGTCTGGATCTGCACCGCGATCATGGTGGCCGGCTGGGGAGCGATCCTCATCCTCGGCGTGACCGACCCGCTCGGCGGCATCAACACCTTCTTCCCGCTGTTCGGCATCGCGAACCAGCTGCTCGCCGCGATCGCGCTCGCCGTGGTGCTGGCGATCGTGGCCAAGCGTGGGCGCAGCTACTTCAAGTGGTTGTGGATCATCGGTCTGCCGCTCGCGTTCACGGCGGTCGTGACGATCACGGCCTCGTTCTACAAGATCCTCTCGCCGGTACCGGCGATCGGCTACTGGGCGAACCACTTCAAGTACGTGGCGGCCCGCGACTCGGGCGACGACTCGCTCGGCGCTCCCGAGGTGCTCGAGGCGGTCATCCGCAACACCGCGGTGCAGGGCACGCTGTCGATCATCTTCGTCACGCTCGCGATCATCGTCATGGTCGCGGCGGTGATCGTGACGATCAAGGCGATCCGCAACGGCGGCGGCGAGAACACCGAGGAGGAGCCCGTGGCCTCGCGACGCTTCGCCCCGGCCGGATTCCTGCCGAACGCCGCGGAGCGCGAGCTCGAGAAGCAGTGGGAGCCGATCCTCGCCGACGACCGCAAGGCGTCGAGTCACTGAGATGGTCGACACCATGAATCCAGCGGATGCCGCGACCACCCACCCCCTGCGCACGCTCGTTCGTGTCGCAGGGCGGGTCGGCCGCGGCATCCGCTGGTACATGACGACGCTGATGGGCGACACGGCGTACGCGACGTACGTCGCCCACCATCGCCGCGCGCATCCGGGAGAGGAGCCGATGACGGAGCGGCAGTTCTGGCGGCAGAAGATGGACGACCAGGATCGCAACCCCGGTGCCCGGTGCTGCTGACCTGCCTAGGCTGAACGCATGACCGACGTCGTTCTCGCTGCCGTGCTGGGCGTGCTCGGCGGGATCGTCCTGACGGTGCTGCTGCTGCTCGCCCGCCGCCTCGCGCGCGGCGCGACCGATCTCGGCAGCGATGCCGAACAGGCGGCGCTGAACGCCCTGCACCATGCGAGCCTCGCGGCTCCGCATCTGCGCGCAGGACTGTCGGCGCCCGATGTCGTGAAGGCCGCGCGGCATCTGCGCGTGCTGCTCGGCAGCGCCGCCGTGGCGATCGTGAGCGCCGACGGCACGGTGTCGTTCGACGGCCCGTCCGACGGACTGGAGTCGGCGGCGCTCCGCATCGCGACGCAGGTCGAGGAGTCCGGCCGACGGCAGGTCTTCCCCGCTCCCGGACCCGACGACGATCTGGAGGCGGTCGGCGCGCCGATCCTCGTCGATGGCCGTGTCATCGGCGTGGTGGTGGCGTTCGCAGCGCCGGTGCGCGCGGCGCTCGTGCGAGCGGCGGAGGAGGTCGCGGACTGGTGCGCGGCGCAGGTCGAGCTGGGCGGCCTCGACGCCTCTCGCACGCAACTGGCCGAGGCCGAGCTGCGGTCGCTGCGCGCGCAGATCTCGCCGCACTTCATCTACAACGCGCTCACCGCCATCGCGTCCTTCATCCTCACCGACCCCGCCCGCGCCAGGGAGCTCGTGCTCGAGTTCGCCGACTTCACCCGCTACTCCTTCCGCCGCCAGGGCGAGTTCACCACGCTCGCCGAGGAGCTGGGCAGCATCCACTCCTATCTCGAGCTCGAGCGCGCACGTTTCGGCGACCGGTTGCGTGTCACCCTGCAGATCGCACCGGAGACCCTCGCCACGGTCATTCCGTTCCTCTCGGTGCAGCCGCTGGTCGAGAACGCCGTGCGGCACGGGCTGGAGCCGGGGGAGGGTGGCGGCGAGATCCGCATCCTCTCTCGCGACGACGGCACGCACACCGAGATCGCCGTCGAGGATGACGGCGTGGGGATGGACCCGGAGGGGCTGCGGGCCACGCTCACCGCGGGAGACGACGGCGTGCACGTGGGCCTCCGCAACGTCGACACCCGCCTGCGCCAGCTCTACGGCGCCGAGGGCGGTCTGGTCGTCGAGACCAACACCGGCGCGGGTACTCTGGTGCGCATGCGGGTCCCGAAATCGCAGCCCCTGCATGATCCTCTGCGCGATCAGGTGACCCCATGATCGACGTGCTGGTCGCCGACGACGAGAAGCCGGCGCTCGACGAGCTCGTCCACCTGCTGCGCACCGACGATCGCATCGGCGACATCCTCACGGCGGGCAGCGGGGCGGATGCTCTGCGGCAGCTGTCGGAGCGGGCCGTGCGGATCGCGTTCCTCGACATCCACATGCCGGGGCTGACCGGCACAGAGCTGGCACGCGCCCTGCTCGGCCTCGCCCAGCCGCCGGCCGTGGTCTTCGTCACGGCCGATGACGCCCGCGCCGTCGAGGCGTTCGAACTGCGGGCGGCGGACTACCTGCTCAAACCCGTCCGCGCCGAACGGCTGCGGCAGGCCGTCGATCGGGTCGTCGAGCTGGGCGAGACCGCGAGATCGGGCGACGACGAGATGGTCCCGGTCACGGTCGGATCCGCCGTGCGCTTCGTGCGCCGCAGCGACGTGCGCTGGGTGCAGGCGCAGGGCGACTACTCCCGGCTGCACACCGGCGACGGCGCGGGGCATCTCGTGCGCATCCCGATCTCCGAGCTGGAGGTGCGGTGGGCGGACGCCGGCTTCCTCCGCATCCATCGCTCGTCGCTGGTCCGCACCGCCGCGGTGACCGAGGCGCGTCTCTCCGGGGCGGACCCCGCGGTCTCGATCGGCGAGCTGTCGCTTCCGGTCAGCCGACGCCTGGTGCCGGCGGTGCGCGAGGCCCTGGTGCGGGGCGAGGGATCCGGGTGAGCGTGACCCCGAAGCGCGTGCGGGTGACGGCCGACCTCCCCGTGCGGCGACCGTCCCCGTCGACCCGCGGCATCGCGCTGCCGGGTTCGCCGGTGGACGAGGCGGATGCCGTCTACGCGCGGGCCCTCATGCGGAGCCAGCTCCGCCTGGCGCTCGGTACCGTCGCCGGCTTCGTGCTCGTCGTCGTCGCCCTGACGCTGACGATCGCCCTGATCCCCGAGATCGGCAGGGTGCTGGTATGGGGGCTGCCGCTGTCGTGGCTGCTGCAGGCCTACGCGTTCTACCCGATCATCCTCGTGTTCGCGGTGCTCTACGTGCGCACCGCGGCCCGCAACGAGCGGCGCTACCGCGCGCTGCGGGACCGCGAGTGAACGCCGTCCTCGACCTGGTCGGCGTCGCGCTTGTCGTCGTCGCGACGCTGCTCATCGGCGTGTACGGGCTGCGGATCTCGCGTACGACCGGCGACTTCTTCGTCGCCTCTCGCACGGTGCGGCCGGTGTGGAACGCCTCGGCCATCAGCGGGGAGTACCTCTCGGCGGGCACGTTCCTCGGGCTGTCGGGGCTCGTGCTGCTCGACGGCGCCCGGGGGTTCTGGTTCCCGATCGGCTACGCGGCCGGGTATCTGCTCGTGCTCGCGTTCGTCGCGGCCCCGCTCCGGCGCAGCGGCGCGTACACGATCCCGGACTTCATCGAGGCGCGGCTGGAGTCGGGCGCCGCGCGGCGGGTCACCAGCATCGCGGTGCTCATCATCGGCTGGCTCTACATCGTGCCGCAGCTGCACGGTGCGGGGATCACCCTGCTCGTCGTCGCCGGCGTGCCGGAGTGGGTGGGCGCCGTCACTGTCGCGGTGCTCGTGGCCGCCGCCGTGGCCGCCGGCGGCATGCGCGCGATCACCTACGTGCAGGCGTTCCAGTACTGGCTCAAGCTCACGGCGCTCCTCGTCCCGGTGGTCTGCATCGCCTTCGCGCTGAGCGGCGGACCTCACGATTTCGATCCGGCGCTCGTCTTCCCTGCCGAGGCAGGGCCCTCCGGGTTCGATGCCTACGAGACGGCATCCCTCCTGCTCGCCCTGCTGCTCGGGACCATGGGTCTCCCGCACGTGCTCGTGCGGTTCTACACGAGTCCGACCGGGGTCTCGGCGCGCCGCACGACCGTGATCGTGATCGTGATGGTGAGCGCGTTCTACGCGGTGTCGAGCACCATGGGGCTGCTGGCGCGCATCGCGGCGCCCGACCTGGCCGTGCCCGGCATCGCCGACACGGTCGTGCTCCTGCTGCCCTCGCGCGTCTTCCCCGGTGTCTTCGGCGAGCTGCTCACCGCGCTCATCGTGGCCGGTGCCTTCGCCGCGTTCCTGGCGACCTCGGCCGGGCTCGTCGTCTCGCTCGCCGGCGTGATCAGCCAGGACGTGTTCTCCGGCTCGGTGCGATCGTTCCGGTTGTCGGCGGTGCTGTGCGCCCTGGTCCCGCTCGCCGTCGCGCTGCTCACTGCGCCCGCGGGTCTCGGCTCGAGCGTGGGTGTGGTGTTCGTCGTGGCGGCCTCGACGCTGTCGCCGGTCGTGCTGCTCGGCGTGTGGCGGCGGGGACTCACGGCGCGAGGAGCGGTGGCGGGGATGCTGTCGGGCGGCCTCGCGGCCGGCCTCGCGCTGCTCGTGCACGCCGTGATCGGGGGAGTCGGCGTCGCCGCGCCGTACCTGGCGCAGCCGGCCGCGTGGACCATCCCCCTCGCGGCGGCGGTCACGGTCGTGATGTCGCTCCTCGATCCCCGCGGACCCTCCCCGCGCACCGAGCGCTTCCTCGCGCGGGTGCACACGCCCGAGCGCGGCTGAAGCGGGCGGGCGATTCTCAGGGCCGGGCGTCGCGCAGCGACCAGGCGGGCCACCAGCCGTCGGCGAGACGCCCGAGGATCTCGGCGGCGCGGTCCAGCCGCTCCGGCGAGATCGACGGGCCGGGATCGCCGCTGCTCGACCGCCCGCCGTCGGCGGTGAGGATCCGGGTGTGCAGCGAGCGCTGCCGCCCGACGGGGAACACTTCCCGTAGTCCTCCGGCGGCGATCGCGAGCAGGGTCTCCTCCAGCTGGTCGGCCACGGTCTCCGCGGTCTCGTCGCAGGCGTCGCAGGTGCAGCCGGGGGCGAGGTCACGGAACAGCGCTCCGGCCTCTATGCTCACGGACTCGGCGGTCGCGGTGATCGTGATCGCCGCGCCCGTCGTCGGCCGCAGGTGCATGACGCGCGCATCCGATTCGCCGGCTCGGCGGTCGACGTCGACGACGTACCAGGTCTCGAGGTAGTCGACCAGAGCTTCGACGACCGTCAGCACCGGGGCAAAGCGCTCGGGGTGCGAGACCCGCGAGTAGGCGTCGTCCGGCGGGGAGCCGCCGGCCCAACGGGATCCGTAGCCGATGACCCGGCCGTCGTCGTCGACGAACTCCGGGAGCGCGAGCGCCGGACGCGCGAAGGGCTCCGGTGGGACGACGAGCTCGACGTCAGCGTCTTCCTGCGCGAGGGCTGAGAGCTCCTGGTCGTCGCGGTCGGCCTGCGGCCACGAGGCGATCATCTCCAGGAACGGCTCACGCTGATCCGGGCGCTCCACGATCGTCCGCAGCAGGCCGACCACCGTCACCGACCTCGTCGAGGTGCCCACCTCGGGTTCGCTCATCATTCGCCACGTCGCCGCCGGATGCGCGACGGCGATCGCGTTCCCCAGGAACCGCGTCGCCGCATCCGCGGTGTCGGCGGAAACGAGGAGGGCGGGGTGTGCGGCCACGAAATCCCACAGCGCGGCGAGATCGGCGGCGAGGACGGCAGGGTCCGCGCCGGCGTCGCGGGCGAACGTCTCGAAGCGCTCGAAGCCCTCCACGAATCGCGGAGGAGGCGCGGGGTCGGCGCTCGACCAGATCATCAGGCCGGATTCCTTGGCATCCGGCATCCGCGCCAGTGCGCCGGGGAAGACGTCCGACGTCGCCATCGGGTTCAGATCTTCCGGCCTCGCGGCATCAGCCGCACGTCGGGCAGAGGCGGAGCGGGGATGCGCACGTCGTGCCCGTCGACGGTCCCGAAACGAGCGGATGCCGCCTCCCAGTCCTCCCGCGCCGCGACGATCTCTTCGTGCGAGCGGCCGGCGAAGTTCCACCACATCACGATCTCGTCCTCGAACGGCTCGCCGCCGAGCAGGAACAGGAGGGCGCCCTCGGTCGACGAGACTTCGACGTGATCGCGGGAATCGCCCAGGTACAGCAGCTCGTTGCGCTCCAGCGGATGCTCGGACACGACGGCATCGCCCTCGACGAGCATGAGCGCATGCTCCCAGGCCGACGCCATCGGCAGCCGCACGCGGGAGCCCGGCGCGAGCACGATCTCGGCGCCGACGATCGGGGTGTGCACCGTCGCCGGCGATGAGACACCCGCGAACTCGCCGAGCACGACCGTCGCCGTGGCATCGGCCCCGGCATCCGCCGTCAGGGCCACCGTCGGCAGCTCCGTGTGCCGCTCGAATCCTCCCGCGCCGTGGCGGGCGGAGTCCGGCAGCACGACCCAGAGCTGCAGCGCGTCGAGGGGGATCGGGCTCTCGCCGATCGAGTACTCCGAGTGTGAGATGCCGTTGCCAGCGGTCATCAGGTTCAGCTGGCCGCGGCGCAGGTCGGCGTCGCTGCCGAGGGAGTCGCGGTGCCGGATCTCGCCGACGAGCGGCCAGGTCACGGTCTGCAGACCGATGTGCGGGTGCGGCTCGACGCGCATCTTCGTGTCGGCAGGGCCGAACCGGTCGAGGAAGCACCAGGCGCCGATCGTCGGCAGGTTGCGATGCGGAAGTGCACGCAGGACATTCATGCCGCGCACCCCGCCGAGCGGAACCTCGCGGGGCTCCAGGACGATGCGGCGCTGCCCGATCATTCGGAATCGGCCGTTCGGGGGCGCGGCCAGCGGATCTCGGCGCCCTCGATCTCATGCGTCTCGAGGTACTTCGCGATGTAGGGGCACAGCGGCACGATCGCCTCGCCGCGACCCGCGGCATCCGTCAGCGCCGCTGAAGCGAGCTTCCCCGCGAGACCCTGACCCTGGAACTCGTCGTCGATCTCGGTATGGAGGAAGCGGATGGAACCGGGACGCAGATCGAACGCGGCGAAACCGGCGAGCACGTCGCCCGAGCGGATCTCGTAGCGCGATTCCTCGTCGTTGCGGGTGACGGTGATGTCGGTCATGGGTGCTCCTTCATGCGTCTGCATCCAACCTACGCCCGTATCTGTGGACGGGCGCCGCCGAGGTCGGCGGGGATCGTTACGCTGGAGGGATGCCGCAGACTCCCCGTGACCCGTACGCGGATCTGCCGTACGCCGACGAGCCCTACGACGACGGCTGGGAGTCGTCTGCTCCGCCCGAGCCGATGGACTGGGAACCGCAGGGAGCGGGGTTCGAACCGCCGCTCGACTGGGGTCCCGGGCCGGTCACCAAGGTCGCACCGAGATCGTGGGTCCCTGAGCCTGTCGAAGGGCGCGAGGTCCGCAAGGCCACGCCGAGCCGCTACGCCACTGCAGCCGAGGCGCTGCACACGGTCTTCGGCTACGACGAGTTCCGCGGCGACCAGGCCGCCATCGTCGACCAGGTGATCGCCGGGGGCGACGCGGTCGTGCTGATGCCCACCGGCGGCGGCAAGAGCATCACGTACCAGGTGCCGGCGCTCGTGCGCGAGGGGACCGGTCTCGTGATCAGTCCGCTCATCGCGCTCATGCACGACCAGGTCGACGCGCTGCGCGCGAACGGCGTCAAGGCCGCGTATCTGAACTCGACACAGGCGATCGACGAGCGCCGAGAGGTCGAGCGCGCCTACGTCGCCGGTGAGCTCGACCTGATCTATGTCGCCCCCGAGCGCCTCTCGAGCGCGCAGACCACAGCGCTGTTGCAGCGCGGCACGCTCAGCGTCATCGCGATCGACGAGGCGCACTGCGTGTCGCAGTGGGGGCACGACTTCCGTCCCGACTACCTCGCGCTGGGCGACCTCGGCGAGCGGTTCCCCGGTGTGCCCCGCATGGCGCTCACCGCGACGGCGACCGCGGCGACCCACAAGGAGCTCACCGACCGGCTGCGGCTCGACACCGCGAAGCACTTCGTCGCCAGCTTCGACCGGCCGAACATCCAGTACCGGATCGTGCCGAAGGTCGACCCGCGTAAGCAGCTCGTCTCTTTCATCAAATCGCAGACCCCGGCGACCGACGACGGCGCCCAGCCGGCCGGCATCGTCTACGCGCTCAGCCGCAAGTCGGTCGAGCAGACGGCCACCTACCTCGCGGCACAGGGTCTCGACGCCCTGCCGTATCACGCGGGACTCCCGGCCGAGGTGCGGGCGGCGAACCAGTCGCGCTTCCTGCGCGAAGACGGCGTGGTCATGGTCGCCACCATCGCGTTCGGCATGGGCATCGACAAGCCCGACGTGCGTTTCGTCGCGCACATCGACCTGCCGAAGTCCGTCGAGGGGTACTACCAGGAGACGGGTCGCGCGGGTCGCGACGGCGAGCCCTCGGTCGCCTGGATGGCGTACGGCCTCGGCGACGTCGTGCAGCAGCGCCGCATGATCGACCAGAGCCCGGGCGACCGCACGTTCAAGATGCGGCTCGGGCAGCACCTCGATGCGATGCTCGCCCTGTGCGAGACGGTCGAGTGCCGTCGGCAGAACCTGCTCGGATACTTCGGTCAGGATTCGCAGCCGTGCGGCAACTGCGACACCTGTCTCGACGACACCGAGACGTTCGACGGCCTCGTCCCCGCGCAGAAGCTGCTCTCGACGATCGTGCGTTTGAAGCGCGAGCGCAACCAGTCGTTCGGCGCCGGGCACCTCGTCGACATCCTCCGCGGCGCCTCGACCGAGCGCATCCGTCAGCAGGGTCATGACAAGCTCGCGACCTACGGCATCGGTGCCGATCTCTCCGACCAGGACTGGCGCAGCGTCGTGCGGCAACTCCTCGCCCGCGGCATCCTCGTCGCCCAGGGCGACTACGGCACCCTCGCTCCCGGTGAGGCCGCGGCCGCCGTGCTGCGCGGCGAGACGCCCGTGCCGCTGCGCAAGGACACGATCGGGCGCCCGGCCTCGTCGACCCGTGCTCGCAAGGCCAGTGCGGCCGACGCCCTGGATGCCGGGGACCGCGGGCTGTTCGAGGCGCTGCGCGCCTGGCGCGCCGAGACCGCCCGCGAGCAGGGTGTTCCGGCGTACATCGTGTTCGGCGACGCGACCCTGCGGGCTCTGGCCGAGCATCGCCCGGCATCCCTCGGCGATCTCGACGGCATCACCGGCATCGGCGCGAAGAAGCGCGAGGCCTACGGCGAAGGCGTGCTCGCGGTCATCGCCGCGGCCTGACCGGCCTGGTCAGCTGACCGGCAGCACGTCGTCGATGTGCGCACGCAGGTGCGCGGCGACGTCGACGGCGTCCCGGTCGTAGAGCCACTGATACTGCAGGCCGTCCCACATCGCGATGAGCCAGATGGCCTCGCGAGCGGGGTCGCGGTGCTCGGGCAGGTCGCCGTCGACCTGGGCGAGGCGGAAGAGCTCGGTGAAGTACGCGATCGCACTCCGGAAGCGGTCCGTGAAGTACTCGTGCGCCGGATGCGACGACGGCACGGCCTCGCAGGAGAGCACCGCGTACACCTGGATCAGACCGGGCTCCTCGAGCGCGTTCACCCGTGCGCCGTCGGCGATGCCGCGGAGCAGCTCCCCGGCGCGCTCCGACGCGCGCACGACGCCCCTCTCGCGGATGGCGCTGTCGCGCTCGGCGAGCACGGCGCTGAGCAGCAGCTCCTTGGTGGGGTAGTGGTGCAGCAGGGTCGACTTCGAGACGCCGACGGCCTCGGCGATGTCGCGCAGGCTCGTGTCGCCATAGCCGTCGCGCGAGAACAGCCGCATGGCATCGGCGACGATCTGCGCGCGACGTCGGCGTCCGACCGCGTACCCGGGTTCGACGCCGACCGGCTCGTCGCCGAACGGAGGAGGCAGGGGTCCCGAGGCCTCCGTCGCGGGCTCGCCGTCGTCGGGGTCGCGCCAGCCGTGGGGCAGTGCCCACAGCGCCTCGCGCTCTTCCAGCATCTCGACCACGTCGACCTCGCCCGGCAGGTACTGGGCGAGCAGCTGCAGTCCGTCCCAGCCGGCGGTGTGGCGTGTGATCTCGCCGTCGACGTCACGCTCGGAGTCGATCGCGCCGAGGTGCTGAGCGTCTGCGAGCACGTCGCGGCTCAGGCTGCGCAACTGCGCGTAGCGCTCCCGCATCCGCTCGTGCGCGGGGTGTCCCGGAGACGATGCCTCCCCGGTCAGCGCGGCGAACAGCTCGAGATAGCCCACGGTCCGCGCATTCCGTTCGGCGAGCTGGGCGAAGATCAGCTCGCCGGGTTCGGATGCCGCGGCCACCGCGCTGAAGACCGCCTCGTTCTCCGCTTCGAACTCGCCGACCACCTCGGCGAGCAGGGCGTCCTTCGATGCGAAGTGGCCGAGCAGGCCCGGATGGCTGACCGATGCCGCCGTGGCGATGTCGCGCAGGGAGGTGGAGCGATAGCCGTGGCTGACGAAGAGCTCGCGCGCGGCGGACACGATCCGTCCGCGCGTCGCGGCGGCGCGGTCGTGCCGTGAGCCCTGGGGCACCGTCGTCGTCATCGCATCCTCTTCCCTGCTCCTATCCTGTCTCATTACCAGGCGGTCGGCATTCACTTACCAATCGGTCGAGATTGATGTAAGGTCGTCCCAGAGCCGCCTCGCCCGAAGACGTGCGGCGCATCGAAAGGACTGTCATGACAGAGCTGTCATCCGCCGCGACCGCGGCAGCGGTCGGCACGACCGGCTTCAAGGCCCCGGGAACGACGCCGCCCCGGACGCCCCGCGGGTACACGCCGGGCCTCGCCGCCGTGAACTTCGGCGTCTATCTCGCCCTGCTCACCCCGGTGATGGTGTCGATGGCGTTCAAGATCCAACACATCGACCCGACCAACACCGAGGGCAGCCTCGGTCTCGTCATGGGCGTCGGCGCGGCATTCGCCCTCATCGCGAACCCACTGGTGGGCCGGCTCTCCGACCGCACGACGTCGCGGTGGGGCATGCGTCGCCCGTGGATCCTCGGCGGCGCGATCGTCGGCCTCGGCGGCTTCGCGCTGATCGGCGCGGCCGACTCCGTGCTCGTCGTCCTGCTCGCCTGGTGCCTGGTGCAGGCGTCGATGAACGCCGTGCTCGCAGCGGCGAACGCGACGCTGCCCGACCAGGTGCCCGTCTCGAGCCGCGGCAAGGTCTCCGGCATCATCGGGATCACCACGCCCATCGGCATCCTCGCCGGCAGCTTCCTCGTGAACTTCCTCCCCGGCGACTTCGAGCGCTTCGTCGTGCCCGGCGCGATCGCCCTCGTGCTCGTGATCGTCTTCGTGCTGCTCCTCAAGGACCGCCGTCTCGCCCAGAAGCCCGCCGAGAGGTTCACGATCGGCACCTTCTTCGGCTCGTTCGTGTTCAACCCGCGCAAGCACCCCGACTTCGGCTGGACCTGGCTGACCAAGTTCTTCGTCATGTTCGGATACGCCGGCATCGCCACCTTCCTGCCGCTGTACCTCGTGACCAAGTTCGGCCTCGACGAGCAGGGGGCGGTCGGCATCATCCTCGCCGCGAACCTCGCGTCGATGGCCGCGATGGCGATCTCCTCGCCGCTGGGCGGCTTCCTCTCCGACAAGATCGGCAAGCGTCGCCCGTTCGTCGCCGTCGCGGGTCTCATCATGGTGGTCGGCCTCGTGATCCTCGCCGTCGCCCCCGACATCACGACCGTCATCGTGGCGCAGGCGATCATCGGCCTCGGCGCCGGTTCCTTCCTCTCGGTCGACCTCGCCCTCGCGACCGAGGTGCTGCCCAACCCCGACGACGTGGCGAAGGACCTCGGCGTGCTGAACATCGCCAACGCCCTGCCGCAGTCGATCGCCCCGGCCATCGCCCCCGGAATCATCGCGCTGGGCGCGGCCACGCCGCTCGGCGGCTACACCACCTGGTACCTCTTCGGCGCGCTCGTCGCGCTCGCCGGTGCCGTTCTCGTCTACCGCATCAAGGGAGTCAAGTGACCATCTCCGACACCACCGCCACGACCACCGCCCGCCCCTGGCTGAACGCCGACCTGCCGGTCGACGAGCGGGTGCAGCTCCTCCTCGACGCGATGACGATCGAGGAGAAGGCCGGGCTCTTCTTCCACACGATGATCGCGATCGGCGATCTCGAGGAGCCGAACCCCGTCTTCGCGACGCCGTCGGCGAGGGAGTTCCTCGAGACGAAGCGGATGACGCACTTCAACCTGCTCGGCGCCGCCCCCACGGGCCGGGAGATCGCGGCGTGGCAGAACGCGCTGCAGCGGCTCGCGGCATCCACGCGTCTCGGCATCCCTGTCACCCTGTCGACGGACCCGCGCCACTCGTTCAGCGAGAACCCGGGTGCGTCGATCCTCGCCGGTCCGTTCTCGCAGTGGCCCGAGACCCTGGGCCTCGCCGCGACGCGCGACGAGGAACTGGTCGAGCGCTTCGCCGACATCGCGCGTCAGGAGTACACCGCGGTCGGACTCCGCGTGGCTCTGCACCCGCAGGTCGACCTCGCGACCGAGCCGCGCTGGGCGCGGCAGACGGCGACCTTCGGCGAGGATGCCGAGCTCTCCGGCCGACTGGGCGCCGCCTACATCCGCGGGTTCCAGGGTGCGGCCTTCGGCCCCGGCTCGGTCTCGACGATGACCAAGCACTTCCCCGGAGGCGGACCGCAGAAGGACGGCGAGGACCCGCACTTCCCGTACGGTCGCGAGCAGGTCTACCCGGGCGGCGAGTTCGAGCTGCATCTCAAGCCGTTCGAGGACGCGCTCGCCGCAGGCACCCGGCAGATGATGCCGTACTACGGCATGCCGGTCGGCACCGAGTACGAGGAGGTCGGATTCGGGTTCAACAAGTCCGTCATCACCGGCCTCCTGCGCGAGCGCTACGGTTTCGACGGTCTCGTGTGCACCGACTGGGGGCTGATCAACGACTCCGAGATCTTCGGCCAGCCGTTCCCGGCGCGCGCCTGGGGAGTCGAGGACCTGACGCCCCGCGAGCGGATGAAGAAGGTGCTGGATGCCGGCGCCGACCAGTTCGGCGGCGAGGCCGACCCGGAGCTGCTGCTGGCGCTCATCGCCGACGGCGAGATCACCGAGGAGCGCATCGACGTCTCCGCGCGCCGGATTCTGCGGGAGAAGTTCGAGCTGGGGCTCTTCGAGGATCCCCTCGTCGATGAGGATGCCGCAGACGAGGTCGTCGGCCGCGCCGACTTCCGCGCGGCGGGAGAGAACGCGCAGCGCGCGTCGATCACGGTGCTCACGAACGACGGCGCCCTGCCGTTCGCCCCCGGGCTGAAGCTCTATGTCGAGGGGATCGACGCCGCGGTCGCGGCATCCTTCGGCGAGGTCGTCGCGACGCCGGACGAGGCCGACCTCGCCGTCATCCGCCTGCAGGCTCCGTTCGAGGAGCGGGCGACGATGTTCGAGAACTTCTTCCACGCGGGGTCGCTCGATTTCGCCGACGACGTGGTCGCGCACGTGCGCGAGGTGGCGGCGGCCGTGCCGACGGTGGTCGACGTGCTCGCCGACCGCCCGCCGATCCTCACCCCGATCACGGATGCTGCGGCTGCGGTCACCGTGAACTGGGGAGCCTCGGGTGCGGCGCTCCTCGATGTGCTCAGCGGAGCCGTCGCCGCGCTGGGGAAGCTGCCGTTCGATCTCCCGCGCTCGATGGCGGCCGTCGAGGCGTCGCGTCCCGACGTGCCGTTCGACACCGCCGACCCGCTGTTCCGCTTCGGGCACGGCCTCTCGCTCTGAGTCCTGCCCGCCGACCGGCCCCTCTGCGTGCGAGCCGCCCCTCTATGAGCGTTCATAGAGGGGCGGTTCGCGCAGAAGGGGGCGGCTCGGCGGGGAGGGGAGCGCCATCCTGTCGGCTGGCGACAAGCGGATGGCGGGATGCCCCGGCGCATCGTTAGAGGATCAGTACAGTCGACTTCGCCTTGGTTTGTCGCAGACCTACCATGGAGGCATCCCTACTTCTCTCTGGAGGAATGCCATGGTCGACGCCGCCGTCCGTCCTTCGACGACACCTGACGTGTCGATCGAGCCGCTCACCGTCCCGCAGATCGATGTCGCCGCCGTCAACGATGCGCTGATGGGCACCTGGGCCGACACCCGCCGCGAGGCGCGCGAGATGATCAAGGACTCCGCGTTCTGGCGCAAGGACGAGCTCGGCAAGGACGAGCACCGCGAGCGCGTGCTGAGCCAGCTGCACCTGCTGGTCGAGAACAAGGCCGTGCACCGCGCCTTCCCGAAGTCGCTCGGCGGCGAGGAGAACAACGGCGCGAACATCGCCGGCTTCGAGGAGCTCGTGGTCGCCGACCCGAGCCTGCAGATCAAGTCGGGCGTGCAGTGGGGGCTGTTCGGATCGGCGATCCTGCAGCTCGGCACGACGGAGCACCACGAGAAGTGGCTCCCCGGTGTCATGGACCTGTCGATTCCCGGCGCCTTCGCCATGACCGAGATCGGCCACGGCTCCGACGTCGCGGCCGTCGGCACGACCGCGACCTACGACCCGGACACCGAGGAGTTCGTCATCCACACGCCGTTCCGCGCGGCGACGAAGGAGTACCTCGGCAACGCCGCACTGCACGGCATCGCCGCGACCGTGTTCGCGCAGCTGATCACGAACGGCGTCAACCACGGCGTGCACTGCTTCTACGTGCCCCTGCGCGGCGAGGACGGCAACGATCTCCCGGGCATCGGCCGTGAGGACGACGGACTCAAGGGCGGACTCAACGGCATCGACAACGGTCGGCTCTCGTTCGACCAGGTCCGCATCCCCCGCACGAACCTGCTGAACCGCTACGGCGACGTCGCCGCAGACGGCACCTACTCCAGCGCGATCGACAGCCCCGGCCGTCGCTTCTTCACGATGCTCGGCACGCTCGTGCAGGGTCGCGTCTCGCTCGACGGTGCGGCCAGCTGGGCATCCGCCCTCGCGCTGAAGATCGCGATCACGTACGCGACCCAGCGTCGCCAGTTCGACGGCGCCGACGGCCAGGAGGTCGTGCTCCTCGACTACGGCAAGCACCAGCGCCGGCTGCTCCCGCGGCTCGCCACCACGTACGCGCAGATCTTCGCGCACGACGAGTTCCTGCAGAAGTTCGACGGCGTCTTCTCGGGTCGCATCGACACCCCCGCCGACCGCGAAGACCTCGAGACGCTCGCGGCCGCCCTCAAGCCGCTGTCGACCTGGCACGCGCTCGACACCCTGCAGGAGGCGCGCGAAGCCTGCGGTGGTGCCGGGTTCATGTTCGAGAACCGCCTCGTCGGACTCCGTGCCGACCTCGACATCTACGTCACCTTCGAGGGCGACAACAATGTGCTGCTCCAGCTGGTCGGCAAGCGCCTGCTGACCGACTACGCGAGCCAGTTCAAGGGCAAGGATGCCGCGGCGCTCGCGAAGTTCGCCGTCGGCATGACCGCGGGCAAGGTCTTCCACGGTGCAGGACTCCGTCAGCTCGGTCAGGCCGTGTCCGACTTCGGCCAGGTGTCCCGCTCGGTCGAGCGCGGCCTGCGCGAAGAGCAGCAGCACGATCTGCTCGCCGGCCGCGTGCAGCAGATGGTCGCCGACATCGCCGCTCGCCTGCGCCCCGGCGCGAAGGACAAGGCCCTCGGCGCGCGCCTCTTCAACGAGAACCAGGCCGAGCTCATCGAGGCCGCCCGTGCGCACGGCGAGCTGCTGCAGTGGGAGGCCTTCACGGATGCCGTGCACGAGATCGACGACGCCGACACGAAGAAGGTGCTCACCTGGCTGCGCGACCTGTTCGGTCTTCAGCTGATCGAGAAGCACCTGGCCTGGCACCTGATCAACGGTCGCCTGTCGACCCAGCGTGCTGCCGCGGTCTCGAGCTACATCGACCGCCTGTGCGCGCGACTGCGTCCCTACGCGCTCGACCTCGTCGACGCCTTCGGCTACGAGCCGGAGCACGTCCGCGCCCCCATCGCGAGCGGTGTCGAGAAGCAGCGTCAGGACGAGGCCCGCGCCTACTACGCCGACCTCGAGGCATCGGGCAAGGCACCCGTGCGGGAGAAGAAGGTCAAGCGCGAGCCGCTGGGTGATCTGAAGCAGCGCTGATCGGCCTGCGTCAGACGCCTGGGGCAGGCGGGTACTGCGGTGGGTACGGCGGCGCAGGAACGGGCGGATAGCCGGCGGCCGGGAACGCGCCCGTTCCCGCCGCCGTCGACATCGCCTGCTTCCGCACGCGCAGCAGCACCACGGTGAAGGCGAGATAGACCAGCGCGATCGCCGTCCCCACTCCGAGGATCAGCAGCTGCGGCAGCGTCCGGCCGACCATCGGCACGCGCCCGAGCGCGGCGAACACCGCATCAGGGATGAGCACGAGCAGACCGAGCACCAACAGGACCGCAGCCGGCAGCACCAGCGCGAACGTCGACCAGCGGGTGGCGAACACTCCGGCGACGGAGAGCAGCGTCCCGAGCAGGACGGCTGCGGCGGCATCCGGCAGGAAGTCGAACCGGAACTGCTGGAGCGCGGTGAACTGACCGCGAGCGATGCCCCACGACAGCAGCAGGATCCCGGCCGCCAGGAGGATCGGTGAGGCGACGAGGCCGATGATCGACAGGCCGGTCGCGGTCCGCTCGGGATGGCGGCGCACGATCGCGAGAACGACGCCCATCGCTCCGAGCGCCGGGAACAGGACCAGCGGGATGCCATACGTGAGGCCGTCGAGCCATTCGCGCGGGAGGACCGACCCCAGCACCCGGTACGACTGCAGCAGCAGCGCCGGCAGGAGCGCGAGAAGGAGCGGCACGACCGCCAGCACCCCCACCGCGATCAGGCCCGCCGAGCTCCAGATGCCGGTCAGCACCACGAGGAGCAGGAGCAGGATGCCGAGCGCCTGAAGGAGCGTCGGCATCACCAGCGGGCCGAAGCCGTCGCGGGCGCCCCCGTACTGGAAGTAGGTCATGAGCCACGACGTGCCGCCGCTGGAGAGCAGCCCCACGGCGACAGGTGTGACGATCACCGCGATGACGATGGTGATCAGGCGAGCGAGCGTGCGGGATCCGCGCATGATGACTTCCCCCTCCGGAGTCTCCGTCCACCGTATCGACTCCGCGTGCGGTCGGTAGTCTCGAAGGACCGCACACCCGAGGAGCCCGCATGACCCGCGTCCACGCCTACGCCGCCCCCAGCGAAGCCGCACCGCTCGAGAAGACCGTCATCGAGCGCCGCGAGCTCGGCCCGCTCGACGTTCTCATCGACATCGCCTTCGCCGGCATCTGCCACTCCGACATCCACACGGTGCAGGGGGATTGGGGTCCGCAGCAGTATCCACTCGCTCCCGGGCACGAGATCACGGGCACCGTCGCGGCCGTCGGCGCCGAGGTGACGAAGCATGCCGTGGGCGACCGCGTCGGCGTCGGCTGCCTCGTGAACTCCTGCGGCGAATGCCGCAACTGCCTGCGCGGCGACGAGCAGTTCTGCACCGAGGGAGCGATCTTCACCTACGGCGCGACCGACCGCGACGGCACCGTCACCCAGGGCGGCTACTCCGAGCAGGTCGTCGTGACGGAGTCGTTCGTGCTCCGCATCCCCGACGGGCTGGCGCTCGACGTGGCAGCACCCCTGCTCTGCGCCGGCATCACGACGTACTCGCCGCTGAGGCACTGGAACGTCGGTCCCGGCACGCGCGTCGCGGTCGTCGGACTCGGCGGACTCGGCCACATGGGTGTGCAGATCGCGCACGCGCTCGGCGCCGAGGTGACGGTGCTCTCGCAGACGCTGAGCAAGAAGGACGACGGGCTCCGCCTCGGCGCCGACGACTACCGCGCGACGAGCGATCGTGAGACCTTCCGCGAGCTCCGCAGCTCGTTCGACGTGATCCTCAACACCGTGAGCGCCGTGATCGACACGCGCTCGTACCTCAGCCTGCTCGACGTCGGCGGCACCATGGTGTGCGTCGGCGCTCCGGCCGAACCGCTCCCCGTCCAGGTCATGTCGCTCATCGGCGGGCGCCGCTCGCTGGCCGGCTCGAACATCGGCGGTATCGCCGAGACGCAGGAGATGCTGGACTTCTGCGCCGAGCACGGCATCGCCGCCGAGATCGAGGTGATCCCGGCATCCGAGATCAACGCCGCCTACGAGCGGGTGCTGGCCTCGGACGTGCGGTACCGGTTCGTCATCGACGCCGCGACGTTCAGCGAGTGATGTCGGTCGTCGCGGATAGCCTCGACGCATGACCTCGCTGATCACGGGCCCCGATGCCCGCGCCCGGTGCGCCTGGGTCGGCGACGACGTCGAGTACCGGCGCTATCACGACGAGGAATGGGGCTCCGCGCTGCACGGCGATCGCGCCCTGTTCGAGAAGATGGCGCTGGAGGGGTTCCAGGCCGGCCTCTCGTGGATCACGATCCTGCGCAAGCGCCCGCGGTTCCGCGAGGTGTTCGCCGGCTTCGAGCCCGAGGTCGTCGCGGAGTTCGACGAATCCGACGTGGAGCGCCTGATGGCGGATGCCGGGATCATCCGCAACCGCGCGAAGATCGAGGCCACGATCGGCAACGCGCAGCTCGTCCGCACCATGGCCGATGGCGAGCTCGACGAGCTCATGTGGTCGTTCGCGCCGCCGGCGTCCGGCATCCGTCCGGCGACCATGGCCGACGTCCCCGCCGTCACCCCGGCCTCGAGCGCTCTGAGCAAGGAGCTGCGTCGTCGCGGGTTCCGATTCGTCGGGCCCACGACCATGTACGCGCTCATGCAGTCGGCCGGCATGGTCGACGATCATCTGGCGGGATGCTGGCGCGCCTGACCCCTGCGGCGATGGGCAGATCAGCCCATCAACGATATTTCGGTACGCGGTTAGGATGAACGGGTGTGTTGCAGGGCCTTCGCGCCCTGCACGGAAGAGTCGAAGTGTGTCGACCCTGGGGGGAACCGGGTATGAAGGCGTTGTCGTGGATGCGGGCGCGGCCGAAGATGCTGGCGTCTGCCGCCGGTGTCACCGTGGGCATCGTCGCCATCACGACGATGGCGCTCACCTATGAGGGCTTCCCGACCACCAAGGTCGATCTGAACGACGGCGGCGTCTGGATCACCAAGACCTCGAGCCTGCTCGTCGGGCATTTCAACCACGAGTCGACCGTTCTCGACGGTGGTCTGCGCACGGCAGGCGAGGACTACGACATCGTCCAGGACGCGGCGAACGTGCTCGTGGTCGACGAGGGAAGCTCGACGGTCACGGCCGTCGATCCCGCTCGTGTCTCGCTGGGCGACTCCGCAGGCATCCCGAGCTCGGCCAAGGTGGCCATGGGCCTTCAGACGGCCGCCATCCTCGACACGAAGTCCGGCAACCTGTGGGTCGTGCCGGTGAAGGGCATCGCCTCGTTCGAGATCGAGGCCGCCGACCCCGTCGCCGAGCTCGGCGAGGGTGCGGATGTCGTCGTCGCCGAGGACGGCACGGTCTTCGGGCTGTCGAGCGCGAAGGGCGAGGTCGTCACCGTCCCCGTCGACAACGAGGGCGAGCCGCTCGAGCCGTCCACGGCGTCGGTCGGCGAGCTCGACGCGTCGAAGCCGGTGACCATCACCGCCGTCGGTCGCACCCCGGTCGTCCTGGAATCGGCGTCCGGCGTGGTGATGACGCCCGGCGGATTCCGCACCGAGATCCCCGATGCCGAAGGAGCCGCGCTCCAGCAGGCATCGGCCGAGACGGACGCGGTCGCGGTCGCGACGGCATCCGCCCTGGTTCGTGTTCCGCTCGACGGCTCCGAGGTGACGACGACGGATGCCGGTGGCAAGGGCTCGCCGGCGGCACCGGTGTGGCTGAACGGCTGCACCTACGGCGCCTGGGGCGGCACCGGCGCCTTCGTGCGGGAGTGCGCCGGATCGGCGAACGACGTCTCCGCCACGATCGAGGAGGCGCAGGACTCGAAGAGCCTCGTCTTCCGCGTGAACCGCGACGTGATCATCCTGAACGACGCTGTGGGCGGCGCGGCCTGGCTCGCCGACGAGAGCCTGCAGCGCGTCGACAACTGGAACGACCTCACCCCGCCGGAGGGCGAGACCGAGAACGAGGAGGACTCGACCGAGGAGACGGTCGAGACCACCCTCCCGGAGCGCAGCGAGATCAACACCCCGCCGATCGCCGAGGACGACTCCTTCGGCGTGCGACCGGGCGCCTCGGCGCTGCTGCCCGTGATCGACAACGACAACGACCCCGACGGCGACGTCCTCGTCGCCGCGATGGCGCAGGAACAGCCGTCGATCGGCACGGTCCAGCCGATCTACAACGGCGCCTCGCTGCAGATCGCCGTCGCGGAGGATGCCTCGGGCACGGCCACCTTCCAGTACGAGGTCGACGACGGTCGCGGTGGCAAGGACACCGCGACGGTCACCCTGGCGGTGCACGACGAGGGCACGAACTCGGCGCCGGCGCCCAAGCGCAAGACCTCGCTCACGGTCGAGACCGGCGGCACGGTGTCGTACAACATCCTTCCGGACTGGATCGACCCCGACGGTGACGACATCTACCTCAAGGACGTCGTCCCTGCCCCCGGCGACGAGGTCGACTTCAGCACCGACGGCCAGCTGACCTACAAGGCGACGGCGAGCCTGCAGGGTCGCAAGGACATCCAGGTCACGGTCGCCGACGGCTTGGGCGAGTACACCACGGCCACGGTCACCCTCGATGTGCGACCGCAGGGCACCACCAAGCCGAAGACGAACGCCGACCACGTGGTCACCCGCGTCGGCGAGCAGATCACGGTCGCCCCTCTCGCGAACGACACCAGCTCCGGTCGCGAGCGCCTGCGTCTCGGCCGCGTCGACGAGGTCCCGGGTGCGACCGTGCTGCCCGACATCACCAACAACACCTTCAGCTTCACCGCTCCGGCGGTCGGCGTCTACTACGTGCAGTATCTCGCGACCGCCGGCCCGGAGAACGGCGAGGGACTCGTCCGCATCGACGTCACCGAAGCCGCCGAGGTGACTCTGCCGCCCGTCGCCGTGCGCGACGTGGCGCTGCTCCCCACCGGCGGCGACGTGCTCATCGGCGTGCTCGACAACGACACCGATCCGTCCGGCGGCATCCTCGTCGTGCAGTCCGTGTCGATCGAGCCCGGCACCGGCGTCTCGGTGTCGGTGCTCAACCACGAGACGCTCCGCATCACGGACCAGGGCACGCTCGACGAGCAGGTCCGCATCAAGTACCGGATCTCCAACGGCGAGCAATCCGCCGAGGGCGAGGTCGTCGTGGTGCCGATCCCGGCCCCCGAGGAGATCCTGCAGCCGGTCGCCAACCCCGACTCGGTCTACGTCCGCGCCGGCGACGTGGTGACCATCCCGGTGCTCGACAACGACACGCATCCGAGCGACGACGCCCTGCATCTGGCTCCCGATCTCATCGAGCCCTTCGTCGATCCCGAGGACGGCGAGGCCTTCGTCTCGCAGGACGAGGTGCGGTTCAAGGCCGGCGACGTCGCCAAGACGGTCTATCTGACCTACGAGGCCGTGGACTCCCGCCAGCAGAAGGCCGCGGGATACGTGACCGTCCAGATCCTGCCGATCGACGAGGAGACGAACGCGGCGCCGCGGCCCCGCGACCTCGTGGCCCGCACGCTCGCGGGCACCGAGACCAACATCGCGGTGCCGCTCGACGGCATCGACGCCGACGGCGACTCGGTCGAGCTCCTGGACATCGCCTCGAACCCGACGAAGGGGCGCATCACCGAGGTCGCGCAGGACTACTTCACCTACGAGGCGCTCGACGGTGCGACGGGTGTCGACGTCTTCAAGTACCGGGTGCGCGACCGTCTCGGCAAGGAGGGCACCGCCACGATCCGCGTGGGTATCGCTCCCGCCGAGCAGGTGAACCAGGCGCCGTTCGCAGTGAAGGATGCTGTCGTGGTGCGTCCCGGTCGCGAGATCGCCGTGCCCGTCATGCTGAACGACTCCGATCCCGAGGGCGACAAGATCTCGCTGGTGAAGAAGGGACTCGAGGTCCCCGGCGAGCTGGAGGCCCGCGTCTCGGGAGACCGGGTGCTCGTGCAGGCGCCCGATCGCGCGCTCGAGTCGTCCCTGCAGTACACCGTCAGCGACGCGCGCGGCGCGACCGCGACGGCCGTGCTGCAGGTCACCGTCGACGAGGACGTGCCTCTGCAGGCACCGGTCGCGAGAGACGACCGGCTGCGCCCCGCCGATCTCGAGGACGGCGGTCTCACCGCCGACCTCGACATCCTCGACAACGACGAGGACCCCGACGGCACGACCGAGCGCCTCGACCTCGATGTCGGGCCCGGGGCGACGGTGCTGGAGAACGGCAAGGTCCGCGTCACCGTCACCGACGAGCTGCAGCTGATCCGGTACACCCTCACCGACCAGGACGAGCTGCAGTCCTCGGCGTTCATCTTCGTCCCATCGGAAGACGGCCTGCGACCGACGCTGACCTCGACCAAGCCGCTCGAGGTCAAGAGCGGCGAGACCAAGGACGTGCCCCTCGAGAAGTACGTCACCGTGGCCGGTGGCGGCGACGTCGTCATCACCGAGCACGCCAAGGTGAGCGCACTCAAGGCCGACGGATCCGACCTCGTGAAGGATGAGCGCACGCTCGTCTACACCTCGGCTCCCGGATACTTCGGTCAGGACTCGCTCACGTTCGAGGTCACCGACGGCACCGGACCCGACGACCCTGAGGGTCGCAAGGCGACGCTCAGCATCCCGATCAACGTGCTGCCGCCCGACAACCAGCAGCCGAAGTTCGTCGGCGGCCAGATGAACGTCGCCCCCGGCGAGAAGGCGAGTGTCCTCGACCTGGCGGCACTCACGGTCGACCCGGATCCGGAGGACAAGGGCAAGCACAAGTACACCCTCGTCGACGGCGAGGGCAAGGGGATCACCGCGAAGATCGACGGCGACAAGCTGCTCGTCGAGGCATCCTCGAACGCGAAGAAGGGCGCGGCGACCACGCTGACGCTGCGCGTCAGCGACGGCGAGACCGAACCGGTCGAGGGCTCCGTCCTCGTGCAGGTCGGAGCGTCGAACCGCGCGATGCCCGCCGCCAACACCGACACCGTCGCAGAAGCCGATCAGGGTAAAAGCGTCACGGTGCCGGTGCTCGCGAACGACTTCAACCCGTTCCCCGAGACGCCGCTCAAGCTCTTGACGGCGAACGTCGAGACCGGCTCCGGCCAGGCGAGCATCAAGGGCGACGACGTCGTGGCCACGCCGTCGAAGGACTTCGTCGGCACCATGGTGGTGCGCTACACGATCCAGGATGCGACGGAGGACGTCGACCGTCAGGCGACCGGACAGGTCGTGCTCACGGTGCAGGGCGTCCCGAATGCGCCGGGCGCGCCGACGGTCACGAGCGTGCAGGACCGTACCGTGGTGGTGTCGTACGGCGCTCCGTCGAACAACGGCGCCGAGATCACCAAGTACACGGTGAAGGCGGTGCAGGGCGGCTCGTATTCGAAGGAGTGCCAGTCGACCACGTGCACGCTCGACGGACTCACGAACAACGTCGAGTACGTCTTCCAGGTCACCGCGACGAACCGCGTCGGCGAGTCCGAGCCCTCCGGCTCGTCGGCCGTCGCACGCCCGGATGCGCGCCCGGACACGCCCAACCCGCCGACCCTGAAGTTCGGCGACAAGTCGCTCCAGGTCGCCTGGACGACTCCGACGACCCCGGGATCGCCCGTCGAGCGGTACACGCTGCAGATCTCGCCCGCCCCGCCGTCGGGCATCACCCAGAAAGAGGTGACCGGCAACTCCCTCACCTGGGAGGGCCTCGAGAACGGCGGCAACTACCAGGTGCGGGTGCAGGCGCACAACCGCGCGCCGGACCCTTCCAGCTGGAGTGCCTGGTCGGCATCCGAAGTGCCAGCAGGTCCGCCGCTGGCGGCCGGGGCGCCGACGACGGCGGAACTGCAGCCCGTGGGCGACCAGGCGCAGATGCAGGTCAACTGGGGAAACGTTCCGGCGAACGGCGACGCGATCGACTCCCTGCAGCTCGAGGTGTGGGAGGGGTCCAGTCTGCAGAGGACGCTGACCCCCAGCCCGGGAGCATTCAGCCAGGCAGTCGTGGTACCGACCTCGGAGAACGGCTACACCTACCGGATCCGCGGGCACAACAAGGCCGGCTGGGGCGAGTGGAGCGCGATGTCGGCGCCTCGACGCGGTGTCATCGCCCCGTCCGCCCCGTCCATCAGCGCCGTCAACGCGGGCGACGGCTCTGTGACCGTCGTGTGGGCGCAGGGCAACCGCAACGGCGCCAAGACGAGCGAGGTGAGCTACCAGTACCAGCTCAACGGCGGCGGCTGGGCGGGAATGCCGGGGAACAACACGATCGGCGGGCTCAACAACGGCACGTCGTACACGGTCGAAGTGCGCGGCGTCGCGAACGTCGACGGCCAGCAGTACGTCGGCGCGGCATCCAACGGGGTCGCGCAGACCCCGTTCGGCCCGCCTAAGACACCCGCGGCCAGCGCCAGGAACCTCGGCACGAGCGTCGAGGTCAGCTGGAACTCCGACCGTTCCTACAACGGTCGTCCGATCCAGACCACGCAGATCCGGATCGGCGGCGGCGGCTGGCAGGACGTCGCGGCCAGCGGCTCCCGCACGGTGGGCAACGGATACCAGCAGAACCACAGCATCGACGTTCGCGCGCAGGACTCGAACGGGACCTGGTCTCCTGTGAATTCGGCGTCGGCGCGTACGAGCGATCCGCCACCGCCGCGCGCGTGGGTGACGCGAGGTGACTCCGTCAGCAATGCGCAGTGCAACGACGGGACCTGCGCGAAGTTCAAGGTCACCACCAAGGACTTCCCGGCAGGCACCTACACGGTGGTCTGCAACAGCACAGTGAGCGGGAGCTTCTCCTCCTACAGTTCGGTGTCCGTTCCCGCCAACGGGACCTTCAACCTCGGCTGCTTCCACGGCTACGGCGGCCGCACCGACGTCTGGGTCACCATCGGCGGAACCAACTACGAACACCGGGCCTGGTAGTGCCCCGCTCGACCCACCGTCACCACAGAGGAAGCAGAGACAACGCATGAGCATGACCCCCGAGCAGGCAGCCTGGTTCCAGGGAACCTTCACGCGCCTCGTGGACAACATCGACAAGGCCGTGCAGGGCAAGCGCGAGATCGTCGGCCTCGTGCTGGCGTCGATGCTCGCCGAGGGGCACGTCCTCCTCGAGGACGCCCCCGGAACCGGGAAGACCAGCCTCGCCAAGGCGCTCGCCGCGACCGTGCAGGGCACGAGCGCGCGCATCCAGTTCACGCCGGATCTGCTGCCGTCCGACGTCACCGGTGTCACGATCTACGACCAGCAGTCGCACCGCTTCGAGTTCCACAAGGGCCCGATCTTCGCGTCGATCGTGCTCGCCGACGAGATCAACCGCGCGTCGCCGAAGACGCAGTCGGCGCTGCTCGAGGTCATGGAGGAGTCCCGGGTCACGGTCGACGGCGTCACGCATGAGACGGGCCGACCGTTCCTCGTCATCGCGACGCAGAACCCGATCGAGCAGGCCGGAACCTACAAGCTCCCCGAGGCGCAGCTCGACCGCTTCCTCATCAAGACGTCGATCGGCTACCCCGACCTCGCGGTGACCGAGAGCATCTTGGCCGGAGCATCCGACCGCAACCCGTCGGCCGGCCTGGGGGCGATCATCACGACGAGCGCGGTCGCCGACATGGCCGACCTCGCGGCATCCGTGCACGTCGAGCCCGCCGTGCTCCGGTACGTGGCGGAGCTCGCCGAGGCGACCCGCAACGACTCCGCGATCCGTCTGGGCGTCTCGGTGCGCGGCGCGATCGCCATGATCCGCATCGCGAAGGTCTGGGCCGCCGCGCACGGCCGCCACTTCGTCCTGCCCGACGACATCAAGGCCCTCGCGCGTCCGACGTGGCAGCACCGTCTGCTCCTCGACGCCGAGGCGGAGTTCGCCGGGACCAGCAGCGACACCGTGATCGCTCGCGTGCTCGACGGGATCGCGGCACCCCAGGCGCGAACGGCGGCCTGATGACCACGGAGGCACTCTCGGCGCCGTCGGCGCAGACGGACCGCGACGCCGGTTGGCGTGACGTCGCGGCCGTCATCGGCGCGCGCGTCCTGACCCGCCTCCGCATCATCGCCTCGGCCATCCGCCCGCTCGCGTGGGTGCTGATGGGCCTCGCCGTCGGCTTCTGGATCCTCGGGCAGATCGCCGGCTGGTCGGAGTTCACCGTCGCGGCGATCGTGATCGCGATCACGGTCACCCTGTGCGCCCTCTTCCTGATCGGCCGCACCGCCTACGACGTGTCGCTCGACCTCGCGCGCACGCGTGTGGTCGTGGGCGAGCGCGCGGTCGGCGCGCTGACGCTGGCGAACCGCGGCACCCGCGCGATCCTGCCCTCGCGCATCGTGCTCCCGGTCGGCTCCGGTCGCGGTGAGTTCGGCATCCAGCGTCTCGCCGCCGGCGAGGAGGCGGAGGAGCTCTTCGCGATCCCCACGCAGAAGCGCGGCGTGGTCAAGGTCGGTCCGGTGAGCGTCGTGCGGGGCGATCCGCTCGGCCTGTTCGAGCGGGCGCACCGGCGCGACGAGCCGGTCGACCTCTTCGTGCATCCGCGCACCGTGCTGTTCGACGGGCAGTCGCTCGGCTACCTGCGCGACCTCGAGGGGATGCCCGCCGCCGACCTCTCCCGCGACGACGTGTCGTTCCACGCCCTCCTCGAGTACCAGCCCGGTGATGACCTGCGGCACGTGCACTGGAAGTCCACGGCGCGCACGGGGACCATGATGGTCCGCCAGTACGAGGAGACCCGCCGCTCGCACTTCGTGATCGGGCTGTCCAGCTCCAGCGGCGACTACGCCACGGCCGACGACTTCGAGCTCGCGATCTCGGCGGCAGGGTCCATCGGCCTCCGCGCGCTCCGCGACTCGCAGCGCGTGGACATGCGCGTGCAGGGACGCGAGCTGCCCGCCGGTACCGGCAAGCAATTGCTCGACTCGCTGTCGGCGGTCGAGAACAGCAAGCCGCGCGACGGCGGCATCGCCGAACTCGCCGGCGTCCTCTCCGCCACCATGCCCCTGGCGAGCGTCGTCGTGCTGGTGTGCGGCTCGAAGGTGCGCTCCGACGACCTGCGCCTCGCCTGCTCGCGGCTGCCGTTCGGAGCACGCGCTCTCGCCGTGGTCGCCGACACGTCCGCTCAGGCTCCGGCTCTGCGGCGCATCGGCGACGCCGACGTCGTCACGATCGGCGCGCTCGACCAGATCCCGCTCGCACTGCAGAAGGTCCTCGCATGACAGCGCCAGCTCCCGCACCCGCTGCTATCTCCGTGCGCCGCTGGAGTCTCGACCTCGGCGCGACCGCGCTGCTCGTCGCCGTCGCGCTCGTCGGCTTCTGGCCGACGTTCGCGGGCCCGGCGTTCGTGCCCGCGGTCGTCGGCGGCATCGTCATCGGCCTCGCCGTCGCGGGCGTCGCGGCGTGGCGCCGCTGGGGCATCCTCATCATCACCGGTCTCACCGTGGCCGCCTACTTCGTGTTCGGCGGCGCATTCGCCCTTCCGCACACCGCGATCTTCGGCTTCATCCCGACGCTCGACACGCTGCAGCGCCTCGCCGTGGGAACGGTCACCGCGTGGAAGCAGTTGCTCACCACCGTGGCCCCCGTCGCAGCGGCCGACGGGCACCTGCTCGTCCCGTTCCTGCTGGCGCTCGTCGTCACGACGCTCACCGCATCCCTCGCTCTGCGCCTGCCGCAGGTGGCCTGGGCGCTGCTGCCCGCCGGTGCGGCGCTGATGCTCGTGATCGCGCTCGGCACCCCGCAGCCCGCGTTCCCGATCGTGCAGGGTCTCGTGTTCGCCGTCGTCAGCATCGCCTGGCTCGCCCTCCGTCAGATCTGGGCGCCGCAGAACGCGGCCGTCTCGGTCAGTGAGGTCGACCCGTCGCGCGCCGCGCACATGCGCCTGCGGCGCCTGCTCGCGGGCGTCGCCGTCCTGGCCGTGGCCGGAGGGGCCGGTGTCGCGACCAGCGCGATCGCCGCGCCGACCGAGCCCCGGCACGTGTTCCGCGACGTGATCATCCCGCCGTTCAACATCCGCGACTACCCGAGCCCGCTGCAGGCGTTCCGCAAGAACGTGCGCGACGAGGTCGACGAGACGCTCTTCACGGTGCAGGGGCTGCCCAAGGGCGCGCGGATCCGCACCGCCGTCATGGACGAGTACGACGGCATGGTCTACAACGTGACCGACGGCGGGCCGACCTCCTCGAGCGCGTTCTCGCCGCTGCGCTCCGGCATGTCGCCCGACGCCGAGGGCGTACCCGTCACGCTCAACATCGAGGTCGACGAGTACAACGGGGTGTGGATGCCGACGGCCGGTGAGCTGTCCGAGATCCGCTTCACGGGAGATCGCGCCGAGGAGCTGCGCCGCGGAACCTACGTGAACACCGCGACCGGCACCGCCGTCGCCACCCCGAAGCTGCGCAAGGGCGACGAGTACTCGGTCGACGCGGTCATGCCGGACCTGCCCGACGATGACCAGCTCGCGGATGTCGAGTTCGGCACGGTCGCGCTGCCGAAGCAGAGCAACGTGCCGGAGGAGCTCACCTCGCTCGCCGCGGAGACCGTGTCGAGCGCCGAGTCGCCCATCGAGAAGGTCCGTGCGCTCGAGACCTTCCTCTCCGAGGGCGGATTCTTCAGCCACGGGCTCGAGGGCGAGGTGCTCTCGCGCGCCGGCCACACGTCCGAGCGCATCACGACGCTCATCGGCGGCGATCAGATGATCGGCGACGACGAGCAGTACGCCGTCGCCATGGCGCTCCTCGCCGGTGAGCTCGGCATCCCGGTCCGCGTCGTCATGGGCTATTACCCCGACGAGGAGCAGGACGGCGACCCCCTCTTCACCGCCACGGGCGACAACGTGCACGCCTGGGTCGAGGTGAACTTCCAGGGGTTCGGGTGGCTGCCGTTCAACCCGACGCCCCCTGAGGACCAGGTCCCCAACGACCAGAACACCAAGCCGCGCGTCGACCCGAAGCCGCAGGTGCTGCAGCCGCCGCCTGCTCCGCAGGAGCCCGTCGACCTGCCCCCGACGCTGCCCGACGACCGCGAGTCCGAGGACGAGAACCTCAACCTCGCCGGCATCATCGGGGCGATCCTGCTGATCGGCGGGATCTCGCTCGGGATCATCGCGCTGCTGATGTCGCCGTTCATCGTGATCGGGGCGTGGAAGGCCGCCAAGCGGCGCTCGCGCCGGGCGGCGGCTCGCACCGCGGACCGGATCAGCGGCGGGTGGGACGAGCTCACCGACCGCGCCGTCGACTACGGTGCACGCCTGACGCCGGGAGGAACGCGACCCGAGGAGGCCGCAGCCGTGGTGGCGACGCTCGCCGTGCCCCGTGTCACGGACCTCGCGCACCGCGCCGACGCCGACGTCTTCGGACCCACTGACCCGTCGCCCGAGGATGTCGAGGCGTTCTGGAGCGAGGTCGACACGATCGTGGGCGGCCTGGGGGAGGATGCCGGATTCTGGAAGCGCACGAAGGCGCGACTGAGCCTCCGATCGCTGATGGGCGGCAGCGCCATCTCGACGGGTCTCCAGGGACTCCGAGAAGCGGCGACCGCGCGCGTGCGGCGCGAACCTGGCACGATCGAGAGCAGCAGCACCAGCACGCCCGTCGCACCCGAGAGCGAGACACCATGACGCAGCCCGCGTTCGCACAGATCGCGCCGATCTCCCGTCGCGCGATCGGCTACCTCATCGACGCGCTGATCGCGGCCGGCCTCTCCGTCGTCCTCGGCGGCGCGCTGCTCATCGCCGCCACTCTCGCGGGCGGCCTCGAGGGGATGCTGATCACGCTGCTCATCGGCGGACCGATCGTCTCGCTCCTGCTGCTCGGCTGGTTCGTCGTGTACACGCTCATGCAGACGGGCAAGGGCTCGATCGGCATGCGCGCGCAGGGTCTGCGCCTCGTCTCCGCCAAGGATCAGGGGCCGCTGGGCTTCGGCCGCACGCTGCTGCGCAATGTCATCTTCGGACTCGCCGGATCGATCGTGGTCGGCTACTTCACGCCGCTGTTCGACGGATCGGGCCGCTTCCAGGGGTGGCACGACAAGGTCGCCGGCTCGCTGATGCTCGATGCGCGGGTGACGGCTCCTGCCGTCCCGACGTCGGGCGTCCCCGCGGCCGTCGTACCCGGACTCGCGGCGGAGCAGGCACGCACCGTCGCTCCCGCGATCCCCGGCATCCCGCATCCGACGGCGCAGCCCGTGCCGCCCGCTCCCGCGCAGCCGGCGGTCGCCCCGTCCGTGCCCGCGGCGCCGGTGTTCCCCGCGCAGCCCGTGATCCCCGCATCCGTGTCGCGCCCCGCGGCTCCGGCGAACGACGACGGCTCGCTCATCGCCTTCGTCCCCGGCATCACCCAGGATGCTCCGCCGCCCCGCGTGACGCCGGCGCCGCCGACGGATGCCGGGTCGGAGCTCGACGCGACCGTGCAGGGGTACCCCGCCGCGCGGCCCGTCGCACCTTCCGCGCCGAGTGCTCCGCCCGTGCCGGAGGCTGCGCCCGCCCCGCCGGTGCCCGTCGTCCCGCCCTTGCCGGAAGCCGTGCCCGTGCCCGCTCCCGCGGCGGCGCCCGCGCCTGCCGCGCCCGCCCCCGTTGCTCCCGCCGCCGCCGAGCCCGAGGACATCGAGGACACGCGGATCAGCATCCCCGGGCACCGTCTCGTGTTCACCTGGGACGACGGGACCCGCGTCTCGGTGTCGCGGCGCACGATCTTCGGCCGGAACCCCGCTGCCGAGGATGGCGCTGTCGTCGTCCCGGTGCGCGACGAGACCCTCTCGCTCTCGAAGACGCACTTCGAAGCCGCGGCGGAGTCGTCCGGCGGATGGGTGCTGGATCGCCACTCCACGAACGGGATGACCCTCGTCCGCGAGGGACAGCGCATCGCCTGCCCCGCCGGACAGCGCGTCCCGGTGAGGCTCGGAGACGCCATCGAGATCGGCGACCGCATCGTCACGATCGGGGGCTACGCGTGAGGCCCGCACTCATCGTCTCGACGGGGTCGGCCACGCACCCCGGTCTCCGTCGCGCGCTGAACGAGGACGCGCACCTCGCGAGCGCTCCGGTGTTCGTGGTCGCGGACGGCATGGGCGGTCACGAGGCGGGGGAGCGAGCGAGCGCGGCGGTCATCGCCGAGTTCTCCGGCTCCGTCGGGCGCGCGTCGCTCGAGCTCGACGACGTGCGGCTCGCGCTGTCGCGCGCCAGGGCGAGCGTCGAGGAGCTGTCCACCTCGGGCAACGGCCGCGCCGGCACGACCCTGAGCGGTGTCGTCATCGCCTCGGTCGACGGCATGGGCTACTGGCTGGCCGTCAACATCGGCGATTCGCGTACGTATCGGCTGGCCGACGGGGAGCTCGAGCAGATCAGCGTCGACCACTCGGTCGTGCAGGAACTGATCGAAGCCGGCGAGATCACCGTCGAGGATGCGGCGACCGATCGACGGCGCAACATCATCACCCGGGCGATCGGCGCCAGCAGCACGGGCGACGCGGACTACTGGCTGTTCCCGGCCGAGCTCGGCGACCGGATCATGGTCTGCTCCGACGGCCTGACGTCCGAGGTCTCGGACGCGCGGATCCGCGAGGTGCTGCAGGGTACGCCCGACCCGCAGAAGGCGGCCGACATGCTCGTCGACGACGCCGTCACGGCGGGTGGCAGGGACAACATCACCGTGGTCGTCGTGGATGCCGTCTCGGTCGCTTCGCGACCGGGGACGCTCCTGGAGACCGACTCGGACATCGACATGGACACGCGTCCGCGCGAGGCCGCAGCAGGAGGGGTTCGCTGATGCAGACGATCTACCGACCGGGACAGTGGTACGTCATCGTGATGCCGGGCGCGCTCGTGGCGCTGCCGCCGGATGTGCCAGGAGACGTCGTGGCGCGGCTGTGGGAGCGGATGCCGGAGAGCAAGACGCTCGCGACCGTCGTCGACGTGCTCACCGCGCGCGCCGGCGGGGACTTCTCCTCGCTGCCTCCGTTCGTGGCTGCCGTGGTCGAAGGGACCGACATCCGCATCGCGCTGCGCGGCGGGGTCAGCGCGCGCGTGAGCTCCCGCACGGAGTCGTACGACTTCTCCGGCGCCGAGGTCACGACGTGGAGCGAGCGGTTCGTGGGCGGGGCCTCGCGCGTCGAGGTCACGGTCGAGGCCGTGGAGAGCGAGGCCGCCCTTCCCGTGCAGAGCGGCGTCGTGCGCGCTGCGGCGGTGAGCGCGGAGCTCGAGCCCGGCGACGACCGTCCCCTCGCCGACGTGCTCGGACCGGTCCCGGTCATCGAGATCGAGGAGGCCGGCGCGTCCGCGGCCGCCTTGACCGGCACGCCAGGACCCTCGATCGCGAACTTCGGGACGGCCGCGACGTCGGCGGCATCCGTGGAATCCGCGTCGGATGACATCCCCACGTCCGCTCCGGTCGACGCCGAGCCTCTGGTGGCCGACGTTCCGCCGGCACCGGCCGAGGCCGAGGCGGATGCCGAGCCGGTCATCGAGCCGACTGTCGAGCCGGTCACCGACGACGTCGACGAGCAGATCGTCGACGACGCCGTCGAGGAGGCTGCCGTCGAGGCTGCCGTCGAGGCGGCCCCCGAGCCGGAGGCTGCGGAGGCGGTCGACGGCGCCACGATCGTGCCGACGGAGGTCACCCTCGCTCCCTCCACCGAGGACTTCGACCAGCTCTGGGGTGCCACGGTGCATTCCGTGCCGACGGCCGGTGCGGCATCCGCGGCACCGGCGGTCCCGGCTCCGGCCCAGGGCGACCACGACGGCGCGACCATCTCGGCGGCAGAGCTCAGGGCCATGCGGCAGCAGGCTCCGACCGGCGATGACGTGCCGACGGCCGTGATCCCGGTGGCGACCGGGGCGATCGGGGCGACCGGTCGCATCCGTGTGTCCACCGGCCAGGTCGTCGCGCTCGACCGCACGGTCATCATCGGTCGTCGTCCGCGTTCGACCCGGGCCAGTGGAGCCAACCTCCCTCATCTGATCGCCGTCGAGAGCCCGCAGCAGGACATCTCGCGCAGTCACCTCGAGATCAGGCCCGAGGGTGACACCGTGGTGGTCATCGACCTGCACACCACCAACGGATCGACCCTGCTGCGGCCGGGCGCCGACCCGATCCGTCTGCACCCCGGCGAGCAGACGCTCGTGCTGTCCGGTGACGTGGTGGATCTCGGCGACGGAGTGAAGGTCGCCTTCGAGGATCTGCCGTGAGTCGTCCTCCCTCTCCTCCTCCGCAGCTCCCCGGATTCCGGTATCTCGAGCCCCTCGGCACGGGTGGTTTCGCGGACGTCTTCCTGTACGAGCAGGAGATGCCGCGCCGCCAGGTCGCGGTCAAGGTGCTGCTCGCCGACCGCATCTCCAGCGGCGCCGCACAGGAGTTCGCCGATGAGGCGAACGTCATGGCGATGCTGTCGACGCACCCCGCGATCGTCACGATCTATCAGGCGGGCGTCGCCGGCGACGGCCGCCCCTACCTCGTGATGGAGTACTGCCCCCGTCCGAACCTGCAGCTGCGCGCGCGCCGCGAGTCGTTCTCGGTGGCCGAGGCGCTGCGCGTCGGCGTGCAGGTCGCCGGAGCAGTGGAGACCGCTCACCGCGCCGGCGTGCTGCACCGCGACATCAAGCCGGCGAACATCCTGGTGACGGCGTACAACCGGCCGGCGCTGACCGACTTCGGCATCGCGTCGACCACCGGCGCCACGGGCGAGGCCTCCGGCATGTCCATTCCCTGGTCGCCGCCGGAGTCGTTCGCGGATCCGCCCCAGAGCGGTCCGCGCACAGACGTGTGGGCTCTCGGCGCGACCATCTACACGCTGCTCGCGGGGCGCTCGCCCTTCGAACGGCCGGGGGAGCGCAACTCCAGCGCCGACCTCATCGAGAGGATCGAGCGCGCAGCTCTCACGTCGCTGGGCCGCCCCGACTCGCCGGAGAGCCTGCAGCGCGTGCTCGAGCGCGCTATGGCGAAGAACCCGGATGACCGCTACCCGAGCGCGGTCGCGTTCGCGCGTGCGCTGCAGAAGGTGCAGATCGAGCTCTCGCACTCGGTGACGCCGATCGACATCGTCGACGACCACCCGACCGCGGAGGACCTGGACGACGACGGCGACGGCCTCACCCGTGTGCGGGAGATCGTCAGCATCGATCCGGATGTCGCGGCCTTCACGCGTCCCTCTGCGACCACCCAGCCCAAGAGCGCCATGCCGCCGCTCCCCGATGTGCCGCGCTTCGACTCGCCGCCGCGCGTGGACGCCGTCGACGAGGCGACGCAGATGCGCGTGCCGACTCCGAGCGCGCCGCCCGCGCCCGACGACCGGACCATCGTCCGGCCGCCGATGGTGGTCGCGCCGCAGGCCGCTGTGCCCGCCGCATCCCCTGTCGCGCCTGCCGCACCCGTCGGCGACGCTTCGGTCCCGACGGCTCCCCGCAGTCGACGCGGTCTGTGGATCACTCTCGCGGCCGTCGCCGCCGTGGTGGTCGTCGTGGGGACGATCGTCGGACTGAACGTGCTGGTCGCGGGCATCGAGACCCCGGTGGAGACGACCGAGACGACCGAGCCCCAGGATGTCGTCTCGGACTTCGTCCCCAAGGTCGCGGAGCTGAGCGGCACGCGCCAGGGCGATCTGATCGCCTTCACGTGGGTCAACAAGGACCCGCAGGAGGGCGACACCTTCATCTGGAGCGTCGTCGACGTCTCCGGTCAGGTCGACCCCCAGCAGTCCGAGGCGCCCGCCGCGCAGGTGCCGGCGACCGCGGGCACGGTCTGCATCGATGTCATGCTGCGCCGCGACGACGGACGCGTTTCTGAGCCGGCGCGGGGGTGCGTCGACTGACATGATCTGGGAAATCGACGAGCAGCAGCAGACGATCGAGGGGGTTGATGCTCAGGGGCGCCCCGACCCCGCGTACGCCGCGGCGCTCGGCCTCCTGCGCGCTCCCTTCGGGCGGCGCGCGCTCGCCGCGGCGATCGATGTCGCGATCTGGATGCTGCTGCAGCTGCCCCTCTGGATCGGGGCGATCCCGCTGCTGCTCAAGCTCGCGAGCGGGGCGATCTCGTCGTACGGATTCGTCAACCACCCGGACTTCGTCCTGGCTGTCGTCGCGGCGTCGGTGTCGACGCTGCTCAGCCTGATCTTCCTCATCGTCCAGCTCTTCCTGCACGGACTCAAAGGCCGGACGATCGGCAAGGGGCTCACGGGACTGCGCAGCGTGAACGTGGTGACCCTGGAGCGTCCGCGAGTCGGCGCCGTCCTGCTGCGCTTCCTCATCGTCTTCGCCGCGGGCGTCGTGCCGCTCGTCGGCCCCGCGCTCATCCTCATCTCGCCGACGTTCGACCCCGAGGGACGCGGTCGCGGACTGCACGACAAGGTCTCGAAGATCTGGCTCATCGACGTGCGCAAGGGGCTCAACCCCTTCGATGAGAAGCGGATGCGCGTCGCCCGCAAGGTCGTGAAGGCCGAGCCGACGCCGGAGCGCTCCGCCCTGCCGTCGCTGGCCACGCCGATCGACCCCGCGGCTCAGCCCTCCTACCGGCCGGGCAGTCGCGTCAGCGCGGGGGTGCTCGGCGTCGCGCGCCCGTATCAGGCGCACGAGCGCCCGTCGGTCGGTCTTCCCCTCGCTGCCCCGACCGTCGACGTCGGCCCGGGCGAGGCCGGAAAGCCGGTGCTCGGCGGGTATCGGATCGCCGACGGCGACCGAGTCGTGCGAGCAGACCTCTCGAGCGCTGCGCCGGCCCCTCAGCCTGCGGCACCGCCGGCTCCCGCGTCGGCTTCCGCATCCGAGCCTGCGCCGGCCCCGCCGGCCCCGCCGTCCGCGTCG
Source organism: Microbacterium luteolum (assembly GCF_039533965.1). Taxonomy (NCBI): domain Bacteria; kingdom Bacillati; phylum Actinomycetota; class Actinomycetes; order Micrococcales; family Microbacteriaceae; genus Microbacterium; species Microbacterium luteolum. Next base: position 2,022,482 of record NZ_BAAAUN010000001.1, on the reverse strand, counting down.
GCCGCCGCTTCGTCTCCCGCGCCGCAGCCGGCGCCGAGCCCCGCACCCGACCCGGTCGCCGCACCTCCCGCGCCGCCGGTCGCACCCGTGGCAGCGCCCGTGGCCCCGGCCGCAGCGCCCGTGGCCCCGGCCGCACCGGAGCCTGCCGTCCGTTACGGACTGCGGTTCGACACGGGCGAGAGCATCCTGATCGCGGAACCCGTGCTCCTCGGACGCAACCCGGATGCGGCGGAGCATCCCGGCGCGCGCCCGATCGCGCTGGTCGACGACAGCCGCTCGCTCTCCAAGACGCACATGCTGGTGCGCCCTGTCGACGGCGGCCTCGAGATCGTCGACTGCCACTCGACCAACGGCTCGGGACTGATCCGCGGCGGCACCGAGTACGGCGTCGCGGCGGGCACGCCCGTGCAGACCGTCGACGGCGACATGATCCGCCTCGGCGATCGCGTGGCCGCGGTGGTCCGCGCGTGATGGAACGTGAACGAATGATGAGGGTCGCTGGCGAGCCCAGCGGCATGGGGAGACACGCATGAGGCTGAAGCTGACCCTGCACCGTCAGGAGGGGGAGCCCGTCGACATCGTGATCACGACGGACTCGACCGCCACCGCCGGCGACGTCGCGCGCCACGTCGCGACGGCCGACCCGACGCGATCGATCCCGGTCGCCGAGGGCGATGTGCTCACGCTCGCCGTCGCGCCGCCGAACGGTGAACGGCTCGTTCCCCTGCAGCCCGAGGTCCCGATCGGCGAGGCGCCCATCGGCTCCGGGTTCGCGGCATCCATCATCAACTACGGTCCGGACCACTCCTTCGCGGGCCAGCGCGACGTCGCCGGCGTGCTTCTCGCGACATCCGGGACGCTGGCCGGTCAGGAGTTCCCGATCTCGTCGGGGCATGTGTTCCTCGGCCGCGAGGCCGGCAACGACGTCGTCCTGGCAGATCCGATGGTCTCGAAGCGCCACGCGCGGCTCGAGGTCGGCACGCACATCGAGGTCGTCGACCTGAACTCCGCCAACGGCGTGCTCGTCGACGGCGTCGCCGTGCAGCGCGTGCGGATCGAGGAGGGCGAGCCGTTCATCATCGGCGGCACCACCCTCGTCCTGCGTCTCGCGCGCTCCTTCGACGGGTCGGCGACCGAGGAGCCGATCATCGAGCGCGGCGGCGGTCTGCTCTTCAACCGCAGTCCTCGCGTCGAGGTGCGCTTCCCGGGGACGCTCTTCAAGGTGCCGCGGCTGCCCACCGAGAAGATCGGCAAGATGTTCCCGTGGCCGATCATGGTCGCTCCGATCCTGATGGGCATGGCGCTGTACGCCATGAACGGCAATCCCCGATCTCTCCTGATGATCGTGATGACGCCGCTGATGGCGTTCGGCAACATCATCAACCAGGCGGCGCAGAGCAAGAAGAGCGAGGGGCACGAGGTGCTGCTCTTCGAGCGGCAGTACGAACAGCTCGAAGAGGACTTCTTCAAGGGGAAGCCCGAAGAGGAGCGCGCCCGCAACGCCGAGGCGCCGCCCGTCGCGGAGATCTACGACCACGCGATGCGGCTCGGCCCCATGCTGTGGACGCGGCGGCCGGAGCACTGGAACTTCCTCGGCCTGCGGCTCGGCAGCTGTCGGCTCCCGGCACGGAACAAGATCGACGACGCCGAGGTGCCCGACGGTCTGCCCGAGTTCATCGACCGCGTCGACCGGCTGCGCGAGCGCTATGAGTTCGTCGACGACGTGCCGGTGTTCGAGAAGCTGGCGGTCGCGGGATCCATCGGCATCGCCGGCCCGCAGGGACCCGTCGCCGACACGATGCGCGGCATCGCCGTGCAGCTGCTGGGACTGCACGCACCCAACGACGTGGTGGCCGTGGCGTTCGCCGATTCGGCATGGACACCCGAGCTGGACTGGCTCAAGTGGATGCCGCACACGTCCAGCGAGAAGAGTCCGTTCCGCGACATGGCGCTCGCGGATTCCGCCCCGACGAGCGCCGCGCTGCTGAGCAGCCTCGAGGAGTATGTGCAGCGGGCGACCGGTGACCGCGAGGGCGAGCCGCGCGGGCCGTTCAAGGAGGAGTGGAATCCGCTTCTGTACGGCACCGACGTCTCGCGCGCGGCGGGCGACCATCAGGGCACCCCGCCTCTCTCGGTCATCGTGTTCGTGAGCGGCGATGCCCCGGTCGATCGAGGACGCCTCACCGACGTGCTCGAGCGCGGCGCCGATCACGGCGTGCACGCGGTGTTCGTCTCGCCCACGGTCGAGTCGTTGCCCGCCGTGTGCCGCAGCTACATCGACGTCACCGCAGGGCTGGAGGATGCGCAGGTCGGCCTCGTCCGCAACGGCGAGTACTTCGAGCACGTGCGCGTCGAGGGCGTGTCCAACGCCTACATGCACATGCTCGCGCGACGCCTGGCACCCGTGCTGGATGCGAGCACCGCCGTGCACGACGCCTCCGACATCCCGGGTGCGGTGATGTTCCTGCAGCTCGTCGACCCGGCGATCGCCGAGGACCCGCACGTCGTGATCGAGCGCTGGCGGCAGAACAACACGATCGTGGACCGCTCCACGAACCCGAGGCCGCGTCTGAAGAAGGCCAGCACCCTGCGCGCGATCATCGGACAGGGCGCCAGCGATGCCATGGCCCTCGATCTGCGCACGCAGGGGCCCCACGCGCTCGTGGGTGGAACGACCGGTGCCGGAAAGTCCGAGTTCCTGCAGGCCTGGGTGCTGGGCATGGCGGCCGCGCACAGCCCGGACCGCGTCACGTTCCTGTTCGTCGACTACAAGGGCGGATCGGCGTTCGCCGACTGCGTCGAGCTGCCGCACTGCGTCGGACTCGTGACCGACCTGAGCCCGCACCTGGTTCGTCGCGCGTTGACCAGCCTCCGAGCCGAGCTGCAGCACCGCGAGCACCTGCTCAACCGCAAGAAGGCGAAAGACCTGATCGAGCTCGAGAAGCGGCAGGACCCCGATGTTCCGCCGGCTCTCGTCCTGGTGATCGACGAGTTCGCCGCCCTGGCATCCGAGATGCCGGAGTTCGTCGACGGCGTCGTCGACATCGCCCAGCGCGGCCGTTCGCTCGGCATCCATCTGATCATGGCGACGCAGCGACCGGCCGGCGTCATCAAGGACAACCTGCGCGCGAACACCAACCTGCGCATCGCCCTGCGCATGGCCGACGAGGCGGACTCCCGCGACGTCGTCGACGACGGCGTCGCCGCGACCTTCCCCGCGTCGATCCCCGGCCGCGCCATCGCCAAGACCGGTCCCGGCCGCCTGGTGCCGTTCCAGTCGGCGTACGCCGGCGGCTGGACCACGGACGAAGACGGAGCGGCCGCCGAGGTGCGCGTGGCACCGCTGCGCTTCGGTTCCGCGGCGGAGTGGGAGCCGGATCTGCCCGCCGACTCCGACGCGCACGAGGCCGACCTCGGCCCCAACGACCAGAAGCGCATCGTCTCGACGCTGATCCGAGCCAGTGAGACCGCGGCGCTCCCGCGTCCTCGCCGGCCGTGGCTCGACGACCTCGCGCCCCTCGTCGACCTGCACGACCTGCCGAACGAAGGCGACACGCGCATCCCGCTCGCCCTCGTCGACGTGCCGGAGAAGCAGCTGCAGCAGTCGGCGGTGTTCGCGCCTGACCGTGACGGCTCGCTGGTGATCTACGGCACCTCGGGATCGGGCAAGTCGACCGTGCTCAAGACGATCGCGACGGCGGCCGGCATGCGACCCGACCTCGGGCGCGTGCAGGTGTACTGCCTCGACTTCGCCTCGGGTGCGCTGGGGGCGCTCAACGTCCTTCCGCACGTGGGTTCGGTCGTCGACGGCGCCGATGTCGAGCGCATCCAGCGTCTGCTGCGCACGCTCGACGGCGAGATGGACCGTCGTGCCGCCGCGTTCTCGGCGGCCAGTGCGGCGTCGGTGCAGGAGTACCGGGAGCTGCGGGATCCGCGGATGCCGCGCATCCTGCTCCTGATCGACAACTACCCCGAGTTCAAGAAGGACTGGGAGGTCACGGCAGGCCGCAACGCGTTCTACCGCATGTTCATGCGCATCCTGGGTGAGGGTCGCACGCTGGGCGTGCACACGGTCATCACCGCCGACCGCGGGAATGCCGTCCCCAGCGCCGTCGCCGCGAACATCTCGCGCCGCATCGTGCTCCGGATGGGCGACCCGAGCCAGTACATGCTGCTCGGCGCACCGCGCGACGTGCTCGACGAGCAGTCGGCGCCGGGTCGTGCGATCGTCGACGGCCACGAGGCGCAGATCGCCGTGCTCGGCGGAACGCTGAACGTGGTCGAGCAGACGAAGGCCCTCGGCGTGCTGGCCGACAGGCTCCGCGAGAGCGGCGTGCGTGATCTGCCCGAGATCGGGGCGCTGCCGACGATGGTCCTGTCGTCCGAGATGCCCACCAAGATGGACGGGATGCCGGTGTTCGGCGTCGCGGACGACACGCTGTCCGCGCACGGCTTCGAGCCGATCGGGTCGTTCGTGATCTCCGGCCCTCCGGCATCCGGCAAGACGAACACGCTGAAAGCGCTCGTCGTCGCGATGGAGCGGTTCGACCCGAGCATCCGGATGTACCACTTCGGCACGCGCCGTTCCGAGCTCAAGGACTTCCGTCCGTGGGTGAAGAGCGCCGTCCGGCCGGAGGAGGAGAAGGATCTCGCGACGGAGCTCGCGGAGCTGGTCGTCAGCGACATCTCCGGCGGTCGCATCCTGATCGTCATCGAGGACATCCCGCACCTCGCGGACGGCCCCGCGGACCGTCCGATGCGCGCGCTCCTGCAGGCGATGAACAACAGCGACCACATGCTGATCGCCGATGCCGAGATCAGCCGCGCCAGCGGCAGCATCGGCGTGCTCGGCGAATGGAAGACCGGTCGTCAGGGCATCGTGCTCAAGCCCGACACCTACGACGGTGACGCGATCTTCAAGGCTCCGTTCGGTCGCGTCAAGCGCACCGACTTCCCGGTCGGTCGAGGGATCTTCGTGCAGGCGGGCCGCACGGTGACCATGCAGATCCCGTTCGTCCCCGACGCCCCGGCGACCCGGGGGTAGCGATTCGAGCTCATGGGCACCGCTCCCCATTTGTCTATCGGGGATCGTTGGCTAACCTCGACGTAAGAGGCCGAGCGGCCTGAACGAGAAGATACTGGAGGCGGTTCTCATGGCCCATGATTTTGGCGCAACGTACAGCGAGATGGAAAGCGCCGCGGCGCGACTTCGTGACGGACGCAGCTCTGTCACCGACACGCTCAAGGAGCTGCAGGGCGTCATCGACGACCTCGTGCAGGACGGCTTCAAGACCGAGAACGCGTCCGATGCCTACGCCACGGCGTACGAGGAGCTCACGACGTCGCTCGACGACGCAGCCGAGGCCGTGAACGACATGGCCCAGGCCCTCGACCGGATGGCGGACCAGATCCGCGACACCGACTCGAGCATGGCCGGCGGCGCCTGAACCATCGCGCACAGAGGTCGTGGGGTTGATCGGAAGATCGACCCCACGACCTCTCTCTGTGCAGGGGCGGGTTCGGATCGCCCCGAATAGAATCGATCGGGAAGACGAGGGGAACACGAGCGATGACCGGAACACAGAGCTACTACTGGTACAACCTGACTTCGCAGTCGGTGGTGCGCGCGGACGAGCGTCCCTCGGAGGACGTCATCGGACCGTTCGGTTCGCCGGAAGAGGCGGAGGAGTCGCCGGCCATGCTGCTCGAGCATGCCCGCGCCTGGCTCGAGAGCGAGGAGAGCGAGCCGTTCCGCGCGCTGGTCGAAGAAGAAGACGGCACCGATCTCGCGTGACGGACGGCTCATGAGGGGGGTTCGCCGCGTCGCGGCACCGATCGCCGTGCTGCTCGCGGTGGGCCTGGCCGCCTGCACGCCGGCCTTGCCGGAGACGGTCGTGCCGGACACGAAGATCACCGTGGGCTGGACGGGCGCGTTCACCTCGGCGAATGCGGCGGCATCCCCCACTCCGGGCAACGTCGACATCGCGGAGACGATCCGCGGCGACTTCGGCGATCTGGTGGACGGCGAGTTCGTGGCGGATGAGGGTTTCGGCACGGTCACGATCGTCTCCGACGACCCGTTCACCGTGCGGTACGACCTCGCCGAGCCGGTCTGGTCGGACGACATCCCCCTCGACGCCGCCGATCTGCTGCTCGGGTGGGCGGGCGCGGCCGGATATTTCGACGACGCGGAGGATGCTGACGGCGAGGATGCCGCTGCCGATGAGGACCCCGTCGAGACGGCAGTGCCCGCGCTCGACGAGTTCGCCCGCGCGATCGAGGTGACCTCGCCGCAGCCGATCATCGGATGGCAGCAGGCCGTCACCGCACCGGTGCCCGCTCACGTCGTCGGGCACCGGGCGTTCGGCACCGACGACCCCATGGAGGCGAAGCAGGCCGTCATCCGCGCGATCCAGGACGGCGACGACGACGCCCTCGCGAAGATCGCCGTGGTGTGGAACGAGGACTTCGAGGTCGGGAAGGACGGGAAGCTCGCGGCGGACCTGCTGCTCTCGAGCGGACCCTTCCGGGTCGACAGCTTCAGCGACGACGGCGACGGCCAGAGCGTGGCGCTCGTGCCCAACCCGTCGTATCGGGGCCTCGTGACGCCGAAGGTCGCGCGCATCGAGCTCGTGCCGGCCGGCGACCTGCCCGAGGCGGAGGTCGGCGAGCGGCTGAACGTGGCGCAGGTCGCCCCCACCACGGCCAACCGCGAGATCATCCGGCAGCTCGAGCGCCAGGACTTCACGGTCGACACGCGGCACGACGGCACCCTCTGGGCGCTGATGCTGGACCCGACCGGACTCTTCACAGAGCCGCAGGCCCGGGCCGCCTTCCTCCGTGCGATACCGGCGACGTCGCTCACCGAGCGGGGCTCAGGGGTGTGGGCGACCGCCTACACAGGCACCACGTCGATGGTGACCGCGCCGGGGTCCCGCGCCTACGACATCGTCAGCGAGGATTCCGGCTTCGCCGCCGCGCTCGGCACGCCCGCTGATGACGCCGCGCTGGAGCGCGAGAGCGCCGGGATCGCCGCGGGATCGTCGGTATGCGTGCTGTACGACACCGGGAGCGAGTTCGCCACCGGGGCCTTCGTCGCCCTGGGTGAAGTCGCCGCGGAGGCCGGCTGGAGCATTGCCGACTGCGGCAGCTCGGACTTCGACGCCGCGCTCGCGGCGGGTGCCTGGGATGCCGTGATCGCCCGCGTGCCGGTGCCGCAGACCCCGGAGCAGATCCTCGATCAGTGGGGCAGCCAGGGGGCGGCATCCGTCACCGGGAACGTCGACCCCGACCGTGATGCGCTGATCGCGGAGCTCGCGCAGACCACAGACGTGTACGAAGCGAGAGACCTTCTCGCGCAGATCGAGGCGACCATCGTCCGCGCTGCCGTCGCGCTGCCCATCGCGATGAACCCCCGGGCGACGATCATCGATCGTTCTGTGACGGGAATCGCGCCGCGAACCGGTGCCGCGGCCCCCCTCACCTACGGCGTCTCGCAGTGGGAGTCGGTTCCGTGAGCCCGGCACAGTGGGTTGTTCTCCCCATCGCGACCATGCGGTCGCGACTCGTAGAGTCATCTGTGGAGGTGTCGCTGTGGGAATGATGTTGCCGAATGAGCTTGTCTGGGTGATGGAGAAGCTGGGTTTCGAGTGGCCGGATATCGATGAGGATGAGGTGCGTAAGGGTGCGACCCTGGTGCGGAACTTCGGGTCGGATCTGGAGGATGTGATCCAGGCGGTGGACCGTCAGGTGAACGGTGACCTGGGTGGGGCGCTGCGGGGGCAGACGGGTCCGGCGACGATGTCCGCGTGGAACACGAACCGGTCGCAGAACCTGCAGCAGCTGATCGACATCATGCCGCCGGCGGCGACGGCGATGGATGTCGGTGCGGATGCGATCTTCGCGTTGAAGATCAAGGTGATCGTGGATGTGTCGTCGACGTTGATCACGTTGGTGGCGATGTTGACGAACCCGATCACGGCGGCGGGTGCGGGGCCGATGCTGTTGATCAAGAAGAAGCTGTTGAATGCGGCGGTGGATATCGCGGTGGAGCAGTTGTTGAATCAGTTGGCGCCGATGCTGATCGAGCCGATGGCGGAGAAGCTGCCCGCGGTGATCGACGCGATCCTGGATGCGCCGATGGTCGAGGGGAACATCGGGGATTCGGATGAGTTCTATGCGGATCTGCAGGCGTTGGATGATGCGCAGTCGACGATGAAGCTGCACGGGTCTGACATCCAGTCGTTGACGTCGAATTTCTTCAGCGAGTTCGAGGCGTTGGACTTCGGTGGTGATGACTGATGAGTGCGATCAAGCCGATCATCCGCGAGGTGAAGCAGTCGGTGCTGAAGGGCTTCGCGCACGCTAAGGACAAGCTGCACCAGCTCGCCGACAACATCGTCAAGCACGTCGATGACGTGGGCGTCCGCGTCCGGGGCCAGGACAAGTTCGACGGGCCGGGTGGCAACGGTGGTTCTGGGAACTCGAACGGGCAGCCCTACAGCCACGGTGTGCGGTTCTTCGGTGAGGATCAGCTGAAGTACTACACGCGGGAGAACGCGACACTGGGTCGCGAGGGCAGCGCAGTGTTCATGATGCCGTCTGAGGATGCGGTCAACGTGAGCAGCGCCATGGACGCGGCGATCGAGAGCGGGCTCGCTCCCAACGTCACTGAGGCCGCCTTGCGGGGCGAGTCCGTGTACGGCGCTCTGATTCCGGTAGACCATCTCCCTCAGCGACTGCCGACGGCGGAGGATGCCGGGGGATTCGTGCACTACCTGCCCGGCGGGCACACAGCAGTCAACATCGACGGCGTGCACTACCCCAACGCGACCCGTGAGTTCGTCGTAGACGGCGGCGCTCCGCTTCCCCCGGGAACCGTCGTGTTCCAGTTGGGACCGGGCGGCACCTGGGATATTCTGGGCATCTATGGTTGACTCCGACATGCCTGAATCCTCGACTGTCGAAGCGCTGGCACTTCGAGCCCAAAGTGGTGGACAGCCTGAGAATGACGCGTTGATCAATGCGTTCCTCGACGCCGTCGTTGTGGTCCCGAGCGGAAGCGACCCGGGCAAGGGTTCGTTCGAACCCGTGATGGTCGACATCGATGGCACCTCTCACATGCTCGTCTGTGATTCGCTCACCGCGGCTCGCGAGGCCACGGATCTCGCCCCCTTCGCAGTGTCTATGCGGGGCATCGATGTGGTTCGCGGACTGACACCCGGGCATGCGATTCTTCTGCGGACGCCGAAGACCGGCTTCGCCATCGACGAGGCCTTGCTGAACGAGATCCGAGCGCGTTCATGACGCCGAACCCGGCGTACCCGGGTGCATGCGATATCTGCTCGGGCTACTGGGCGACGTACGCGCCGGACGCGCGTGCGGTGACGATCGGCGAGAGCGAAGAGTTCATGGCCGAAGTGCGGCGCTGCCGCTACTGCGGCACCTACTGGGAGGTCGGGGCCTTCAGCTATCCGCAGGTGATCTCTCGGGAGCATGCGCGACGCGAGCTTCCCGACCTTGACGCGCTCGAGCAGGCCCTCGGCATCGATTTCCCTGAACCACCGCAAGAGTCCTCAACCTGACGGGTTGCGGCTCGTTGCAGGAGAAGACGGCGATGACGATCAGGGAGGTGGCAGGGGCGCGAATCGGTCTCGATACTGGGTGGCCGTTCTCGGTGACCAACGATGCGATCGGCCTCAGCTCATGATCCAGAGCCCGCAGACGATCGAGGCGAGCCGAGACGGCGTCGTCCACCAGGCGACGATCGCCTGGCAGCTCACACCGGACTATCGCTGGCTGGTGTCCATCGAGTCCTCGGCATTCGAAGCGTTCGAGGCGCGGGCGAACGACGCGTTCGAGGCGCTCTGTATCGTGCGCGAGCACCTCGAACCTCAGGGATGGCGGCTCGGCGTCGTCGGTGCGCAGATCGACGTCTGGCCCAGCGGCATGGCTCGTGATCAGGGCGGCGGGAAAAGGGCCTACCGGATGACTGGCGACGGTGTTCAGGGCGTGGTGGATACGTTCGCGCCGACGGACCCGGCGACGGTCGCGACGGTCGCTGCGCAGAAGGCCGAGGCTGATCGGTTGTTCGAAGAGATGCGGCACCGCGCTCGAGACGCGTGAAAAGCGGCCCGATACCCGGAGAGTAACTTCCCTCACCCGCAGGAGTGACGATGGCACACGAGGTTCTGACCGTGGGTGACGTGCTCGCCCTGGTCAGCGAAATACGGCCCGCTGCGAATCAGTTGGTGAGGAAGTCGGATGTCGAACTCGGCTTCGTCATCTACGACGCGTTCAGTGTCCGCGGCTTGTACGACGACTACGGCAGCGGCAACTGGGGATTCAGTATTGCTCTGGGCGGAGACGCCGTCGTGTCCACTGTTCTCGGGCGGCGCCTGGGTATTCGCGGCACTCCGGACGAAGTGCGATCGGCTCTCAAAGCCGTCGACGAGTACGCGCGTCTGAGGCTCGGGCCCGAGTATCTCGCCGCGCACGAGGCTGCATACGGCAGCTGATGCCTCGCGCTGATGAATAGCCGGCTCGTGACGGAATCCGTAAAGTGGCGGGAGTTGAGCGAACGGGATACGGACAAGGAAGATCCGCACATGACGATACCCGTCATCGACCTCGCAGATATCCTGAAAGCATGACGGCAGGGTCGCGCGGGATCCAGGTGATGCGCGAAGGGATCGTGCGAGACGCCACTGTGTCGTGGCGGTTCGAGGAGCCCTTCTCCTGGGTCGTGGAGGTACGCGGCTCCGGATTCGGCACGGCCGAAGCACGCGCGGACGATGCGTTCGAGGCGCTCTGTGTCGTACGGGAAGAGCTCGAGCCGTTCGGCTGGCGGATCGGCGTAGCGGGTGCGCAGATCGACGTCTGGCCCAGCGGCATGGCTCGTGATCAGGGCGGCGGTCTGCGCGCGTATCGGATGACGTCCGAGAGCGTGGGGGATCTCGTGGACACGTTCGCGCCGGTGGATCCCGCGTCGGTGACCACGGTGGCCGTGCAGCGGGCGGAGGCCGAGCGGCTGTACGAGGCGATTCGGCATCGGGCGCGAACCGGTGAGGACTGATGAAGAACCTGACCTACGACGGCATCATCGCTGCTGCGGGTGATGTCTCTGTTCCCGCGACTATCGCCGTGGTGCAGGACTTCGATAGCCCGAACGGCAGGGAGTACACGGTCTCGGTCGAGTTCGACCAGCGCGTGTTCACCGGCGTGGGCGCGGACGCGTTCTGGGCCTTCGAGCGAGCGCGTGAACAGTACGAGCCTCTGGGGTGGAGGGTGGCGGTTCAAGGCGCCTCCGTGCATTGCTTTCCCAGCGGAGTGCAGGGCGAGGCCGGCGCCCTCGTGGTGTACAGGCACCCGGAATCGCTTGAAGTTGCGCAACCGGAGCCGGTCGTGACCTTCGCGGCCGCGGCGCTCGACGAGATCGTGACCTTCGCGGAGCAGATGGCAGCGCAACGAGAACGCATCGAGTCCTGGCGTCGATCATCGAACCCCGCATGAGCCTGAGCGAAGCACGCACGATGATGGATGCCACGCTCACTGCCGCGATCATCGCGTACGTCGGATACGGCTCGCGGCGTACGCCGGGAGCCGATGACGCGGCGGTCCTCGCGATGGACGTGCCCGACGCCGAAGCGCTCCTCGGTGAGGTGAAACAGATCGTGACGGCCAGCGACGCCCTGAACATCCGCAGAGAGGCCTTCGGCGATCAGGACAAGTCGACTCTCTTCGGCATCGAATTCGAGAAGATCCGCCCCGGCCTGAGCGCTGAGGCTCTTCGCGCTCTCTCCTGGCGGTGGTCCTACCATGCGTTCTTCTGATCGGGCGGCGGTAGCGTGCAGGACCAGACTCGGCTTGGAAGGAGGAGCGACGGATGCCGCATGACGACATGACCGTTGACGATGTGCTCGACCTGGTTCTCGCGCATCTCCCCGCTGCGACGAAGGCGTACAGGAGGTCGGATGTCGAACTGACCTTCGTCCTGTACGACGCGTTCGCCGTGCGCGGCTCGTACGACGACTACGGCAGCGGTAGCTGGGGATTCGGCATCCTCTTGGGCGGAGACGCGTCGGTGTCCGAGATCCTCGGGCAGCGGCTGTCGATCCGCGGCACTCGGGACCAGGTTCGGGAAGCGCTGAAGGCCATCGACGAGTACGTGCGGTTGCGGCTGGGGAGCGAGTATCTCGCGGCCTACGAGGCCGCGTACGGGGCGAGAGGAACCCAGCCGTGACGGACCAGAACACAGATCTGAGCGAGGCCATCGTGGTCCACCTCACGAACTATCCGGGGAAGAACGAGGCCGCGTTCGAGGCACGGTACGGCTCATCCGGGATGCGCGAGCAGGTACGTGCGATGCTGGACGAGACGATCAGCACCCGGATCGACTGGGCGGGCATGTCCCTCAGCGAGATCGGTGACGAGCTCGAACGCGTGATGCGTGAGAGGCATCCGGAGCTGTCGGATGCCGCGATCACCGGGCTCCGCAACTACTACACGTATCTGGTCAAATGAGGGGAATCGACCGATGAGCGCGATCAAGCCGATCATGCGCGAGGTGAGGCAGGCGGTCCTCTCGGGCATGGCCCACTCGAAGGACAAGCTGCACCAGCTGACCGACAACATGCTCAACCATGTCGATGATGTCGCGAAGCGGGTGCGCGGCCAGGACAAGTTCGAGGGCAGGGACGCGCCGTGGGCGCTGCGTGGCGGATGGGACCGGAACTCGTCGACCCAGCCGGGCGACTACACCCCCGGCGGGCGGTACGACCACGACCACAAGAGCGACCGTCCCGACCCCGAGGACTACCTGAGCAAGGACTACATCGACCGGCACCTCGCGCGGTTCGACAACGGTGCGAGCCGCATCTACGTCTCGGACTCCCTCAACAACTACGGGCCCGCGCAAGCCGACCACGACGCTTTCGTCTTCCCGACCGAAGACCTCGACCGGGTGCTCAACGAGGCGGGGCATGACACCGACAAGCTCGAGGATCTGCTCGGGTTCGACCGGGGATCGCTGCGCGACGACGCCGGCAACCCGCTCCAGATCGAGATCCGCCACTTCTCGCCCGATGAGCTCAACGGGCTCACCGTTCCGTCGGGGCGGGAGAACGGCGCGAATGACAACTGGCTTCCGGGCGGCTATCTTCCGACGGGTGTGCCCGAGGGCGTGATCACGATGCCGGACACCGCCACCGGATCGCGCAACGGCGGCGGCGGCCCGGCATCCTGGCCGGGAACGTTCGGCGGCAACTACGAGCTGCGGTGACCCGCGCCATGATCTTCCGCAAGAAGCAGAGCCCGGCTGACGCCGGCCTTCCGGACGGCACGGTCGCGCTGCATCCGTTCGATGACCGGCTCGGCCGGACAGCGGGGGTGCCGCAGATCAGCGCCCAGGATGCCGAGACGCGATGGGCAGCCGGGGAGGAGATCCATCTGGTCCCTGAGCATGAGGCGGGCGCTGTCGTGCCCTGGTCGCTCACGGCCCGGCGCGGTCGGGACTACGTCGTCAACGAGTACGCCGCCGACGGTCGCCGCGTGCGGAGCGAGCGTTGGGTGCAGGACGGCGATCGGGTGCGGATGGCCGGCGGCGAGGCGCGGTTCGAACAGGACGGCGGTCAGGGCCCGACGGCTTATCAGGTCGAGTGGGACGCGTATCCCGGCGGGGCGATGCGGATCGAGACCATCGCTCCACACGCCGAGGACGACCAGGTGACCGGTTTCCGATCCGCTCCGGAAGCGCGGATCGAGCGGCCGGCCCCCGCGCTCGGCACTGTTCTCGACCTGCGCGACGCCGACGACCTCGACGCTGCGGCTTTCGCGGGTCTCGGCCCTCGGGAAGCTGCCGAGCTCTACGCCCACAGCCGTGCCCGCGGCGCGGCACCGCTCACGACCGAGGACGTGTTCGGCGAGGCGTCGCTGCGCACCGGCGCTGTCGTCCTCGCCTCGGCCCGCCAGATCATCGACATCGTCGACGGGATCCTGCGTCGCGGCACAGCCACCGACGGGGTCGTGGAATCGCGGGTTCCGATGCTGCAGCGCGGGGCGGCGACCATCATCCCGCTCGGTGCGCAGGGCGCGGCCCTGGAGTATCAGGCGGATGTGCGTGCCGAGCTGGTGGAGCTGTCGAGCAGCGTCCGGTGGGCCCTCGAGCACCGCGCAGGGAGTCGGGTGAGCCTGGACCTCGCGGACGCGCCGCCGTCGAGGGAGCGTTCGTATCGATCGCAGCTGGTGACGGCCGGGGCGACGAGTGCCGGCGTCTGGCGGCCGGAGCCGGGTCTCGCCGTGGTTCTCGTCGTCTCGGGCGACCCGGATGCCGGGACGCTCACCCATGCGCTCCACATCGTACCGAGCGGATGGGTGGCATCGCCCGAGACGGCGGAGCGACCCACGGACGAGCCGATCGACATCGCCTGGTCCTGGACTGACGTCGTGGCGTTGGCGTCGTCCCGGTGACCGACGCATGAGCGGTCGCGACCGGCTCAGCGCGCCACCAGCGCCGGATAGTCTGATGAGAAGCCGAGGAGAGGACCGCAGCGCATGTCGATGGCATTCGAGGGGCTGGACGTGAGCGTCGTCCCGCGGGTCTATGGCGCGAACGAGCTCGGGGTGCTCGCGATCACCGCCCCCGGCGAGGCGCACCCTCGTGTCCAGTACGCCGGCGGCGAGCTCTTCGTGGGACTCGACCAGGCGGGGGACCGCGCGGCAGTCACCGAGGGGCAGGCCGAGGGATGGCCGCAGCCGTTCGCCGATGTCGTGGCGTCGGCGGTGGCCACATCGAGCGCCCTCCCGGATGCCGCCGAAGGCCTCGTCGTCATCGAGGATGAGGCCACGGCATCCGCTGTTCTGATCGATCCGTCGCGGCTGGCGGGAGCCCGGATCGCGGGTGCTCCGGTCGTCTTCGGGCTTGCGCGCGATCGCTTCGCGATCGTCGGGGCCGATGACGAGCCCGCTGCCGTGCGGGTGCTCGATCTCGCCGAAGAGCTCTACGACGCGGGAACTCCGCTCGTCAGCGCGCACCCGATCGTGCTCACCGACGACGGCTGGGCGCCGTTCCCGTGGCGCCAGGGGTTCCCGGCGCTCGAGATGCGGTTCGAACGTGTGCTCCGTCTGTTCAGCGTGCGGGCATACGAAGCCCAGACGGCGGCTCTCCAGCGACCGGACGTGCGCTACATCGATCCCAAGATCCGCGTGCTCGACACGGGCGTCACCACCACGTTCGCCGCGTGGCCGAAGGGCGTCGCGTCGTTGCTTCCCGTCGTCGACAACGTCATCATCGCGGACAGCTCCGGCGAAGGCACGCAGCTCAGCGTGGCGACGATGGATCAGTTCCTCGAGGCCGGGGGCGACGCCATCGTCCGCACGGGCCTGTCTCCCCTGCGGTACTTCGTGCCGGGCGACGTGCCCCGCACCTCCTGAAGCGGTCGATGGGCTGATCTCCCCATCGCGTCGGCATCCGCTCCCTGGGTAGCGTCGGGGCCGGAGGTGGTCGCCGTGGGAATGATGCTGCCGGACGAGCTCATCTGGGTGATGGACAAGCTGGGCCTCGAATGGCCCGACATCGATGAGGACGAGGTGCGGAAGGCCGCCGTCTACGTGCGTGCCTACCGCGACGACATGGAGTCGCTCGTGCAGACCGCCGATCGTCGGATCAACGGCGAGCTGGCGTCTGCGATGCGCGGTGAGGCCGGCACGGCGCACGTGACAGGCTGGAACCGCAACCGCTCCGAGAACGTGCAGCAGCTGCTCGACATCCTGGGGCCCGCGGCCGTGGGCATCGACATCGCCGCCGACATCGTGCTCGCGCTGAAGGTGAAGGTGATCGTCGACGTCACCGTCACCCTCGCCCAGCTGATCCCGCTGCTCGCCGCCGGCCCCTTCGGGGCGGGCGGGGCTGCGCTGCTGATCATCGCGCGGAAAAAGCTCTTCTCGATGGCGATGGAGATCACCCTCGAGAAGGTCATCGACGAGGTGCTCCCGCTGGCGATCGAACCCCTCGCCGAGCAGGTCCCCGGGCTGGTCATGGCGCTCATGGACGCGCCCGTGGTGGAGGGGACGGTCGGCGATGTCGACGAGTTCTTCGCCGATCTCGACGCTCTCGATCAGGCGGCGACCGACATGGACGCGCACGCCGCCGACGTGGAAGACCTCACCGACCGGCTGCTCGCCGACATCGCCAACCTGCAGATCTCGGGGGACTGACCCATGACCTTGAAGAAGCTGATGCGAGACCTGGTCGATGCGGTGGACGGTGCAGGGCACGAGTTCAAGCAGGGGTTCTCTAGCGCCTTCCGCAAACGCGGCGGCAAGCACCGTGCGGACGCCGACGTCATCCGCGGGTGGGATCGGCGCAATGTGGACTATGAGCCGCGGCATCGTGGGGACGGCAAGCCGCCCACCTCGCATGCGAAGGACTACGACATCCGCGACGACGTGCGGCGCGGTCTCGAGTCGCTCGGACACGTGCCGAAGCACGCCGACCCCGACTACGACACCGCCCGCGATCTCGGGACCTCGCTGGGCAAGGATGTCCGCGGCCTCCCCGGCGACGTGCTCGACGAGGTGAGGGGCGTGCCGAAGAAGGCACCGAAGCAGCTGGTCGAGGAGCTGTACGAGGACGCGATCGGGCAGGACAGCCCCGACAAGTACGGCGAGACGGCGCAGGGAGACATGCGCTTCCTCGCACCCGCGAGCGAAGCCTCGGATCTCAGTGGCCTGAGCAACAGCGAGCTGGAGGCGCGGTTCGGGCTGGCGCCGGGTTCCCTCGACGGGGCGACCGTCGAGGTCACGTCGATCCCCGGCTCGCGCTTCACGAGCGTCGAGATCGAGCGTCCCGACGGGAGATGATCCTTCCCTGGTCGGGGGAGCGCTGCCCATGGTGGGGATGAGTGACTCCCACGTACAGTCTGTGCAGGAGGTGTCGCTGTGGGAATGATGTTGCCGAATGAGCTTGTCTGGGTGATGGAGAAGCTGGGTTTCGAGTGGCCGGATATCGATGAGGATGAAGTGCGTAAGGGGGCGACCCTGGTGCGGAACTTCGGGTCGGATCTGGAGGATGTGATCCAGGCGGTGGACCGTCAGGTGAACGGCGATCTGGGTGGGGCGCTGCGGGGGCAGACGGGTCCGGCGACGATGAGCGCGTGGAACACGAACCGGTCGCAGAATCTGCAGCAGCTGATCGACATCATGCCGCCGGCGGCGACGGCGATGGATGTGGGTGCGGATGCGATCTTCGCGTTGAAGATGAAGGTGATCGTGGATGTGTCGTCGACGTTGATCACGTTGGTGGCGATGTTGACGAACCCGATCACGGCGGCGGGTGCGGGGCCGATGCTGTTGATCAAGAAGAAGCTGTTGAATGCGGCGGTGGATATCGCGGTGGAGCAGTTGTTGAATCAGTTGGCGCCGATGTTGATCGAGCCGATGGCGGAGAAGCTGCCGGCGGTGATCGACGCGATCCTGGATGCGCCGATGGTGGAGGGGAACATCGGGGATTCGGATGAGTTCTATGCGGATCTGCAGGCGTTGGATGATGCGCAGTCGACGATGAAGCTGCACGGGTCTGACATCCAGTCGTTGACGTCGAATTTCTTCAGCGAGTTCGAGGCGTTGGACTTCGGTGGTGATGACTGATGAGTGCGATCAAGCCGATCATCCGCGAGGTGAAGCAGTCGGTGTTGAAGGGCTTCGCGCACGCTAAGGACAAGCTGCACCAGCTCGCCGACAACATCGTCAAGCACGTCGATGACGTGGGCGTCCGCGTCCGGGGCCAGGACCGGTTCGACAACCCCAACGGCAACGGGGGTTCCGGGAACGGTCCCGACACCGATCGTCCGGGCGACGGCGACGCGCCGGCGCCTCGCAACGATGGACGAGACGACCGGGGTCGGTTCGTAGGAGACGGCAATCGACCGTGGGTTGATCGTGAGCAGATCGGGTTGGACAACGTCGCCAACCGAGAAGGCGTCGATGTCATTCGCGATCAGGTCGCGTCGCGGCACCCGAGCACGGGCGACCAGATCCGCTACTACGACGGCCTGTTCGCGAACGCCGACGGCACCTACACGGGTATCGAGGTCAAGAGCGGCTCAGCCTCCCGAAACCCTGCGCAGACGTTGTTCGACGGAGCCGTTAGTGTAGAGACGCCCGCGATCGCGAACCTGCCGAACGTCGGGCAGATCAGCATCGTGCAAGTCATTCTGGAGAGGGTGCCATGACTCGGCATACCCATGTGGTGGAGTCCAACGGCTACAGTCGGGGTCCGCTCATCGACAGCGTGCGTCCGTATCCGGACGCCATCCGCTTCGCCCTGAACCGGCTGAACGGCACGTCGTTCTGGGCGTACAGCCTGTGGCGTGCGCCCGCCGACGCCGACTTCCTGGAGGACATCCCCGTCTCTGACGAGTACATGCAGAGTGCGGGGACGGCAGGGGCGCTGACCGTCGAGGTCCGCGTGCTCGACGAGAACGGCGTCGCACACCAGTACACGGTCGGAAAGCCGGGCGAGACGCCGACCGGAGCGCCCGCCGAGATCATCCGGTGGGACGAGGGACGCCACAGCACCGCGGTCTATCCGCACGAGGTGTTCACCGCGGACGAAGCAGCCGATCTGTTCTATGCCTATTTCCAGACTGACGAAGTCCCCGATTCGTACACACTTCGCGAGCTCGATCTGACGCGCTGAGCGGGAGTCGATCGCCGCCATCCGTCCTCGGAAACGGGTATGACTAGGACCACCATGACGGAGCGATACATCTACACAGACAAAGTCGGAGCAGGTCCGGAGCACCCGAAGAAGCAATGGGGACTCTTCAGCAAGGAGTTGACGACGGATGAGGCCGTCGCTCGCTACGACCTCGATGCCGCACGTCGCGAGGACTGGTTCGGAGTGGTGCTCCAGTCCGACGATCAGCGGCCGCACGCCTACCTGCAGATGTGCCCGAGGGCCAATGGGGTGGAGATGCACAAGCTGAACGCGCAGGGAAGCGTCGACGTCGCTTACACCTGGCGCGCTTATTACACACCGTCCGATTCAGCGCACGACGACGGCGACGACAGCCGGATCTTCTTGAGCGCGATCACGTGGTACACCTATCCGGACGAGTTGCGCTTCTATCTGAGGAACGCGTCCGTGGGCAATGTGTCGATGACATTCGGTCCCGACGGTTACGGCAAGGAAGAACGGGTCACGAAACGGGGTTTCGGCGAGCCCGCGGACGTGGAGACGCGCGAGTTCCGCAACGTCGAGGTGACCGCCAACTGGACCAGAATCCCGGACTTCGGTGACTGGGGTGCCTTCTTCCACCCCGAGACTCAGAAGTGACCGGTAGGAACCCTGACGCGCGAGGAGACCAGACACCGGATGCTCCAGGGTGACGTCTTCACCTTCCTGAACGCTCTCGGAGCGCGGGAAGGCGATCCGCGCCTGGAGCATGCTCTCGCGTTCGTCGGCGGTCCGCACGAGGTCGAGGTGTTCGACGAAGGCGGCGTGCAGGAGAAGTACCTGGTCATGACGGATCGCGGGGTCGACTTCCTGCTGAAGGACGGCGTGCTCACCACGGTCTTCGTCTACGCGACCGGCACCCCGGATCAGGGCATCTACGGCGGATGGGAGAGCCTCGTCGACGGAGTCTCCCCCGAGGCGTCACCCGACGATGTCGTGCAGGCGCTCGGCGCACCGCTTCGCTCGACAGAGTCATTCGTGCGGTATCAGGTAGACCCCGGATTCGTGCAGTTCGACTTCGACGGCGACGCGCTCAAGATGCTCGTCGTCATGCAGGAGGTGGTCGGCGGCGACGCTCCGCAGGCCGCGGCCGATGAGGTCGAGGGGGCGGAGACCGTCGATGGCGACCTCGCCGTCTTCATGCGTGCTGTCGGCCACCCGATGTTCTCCCCGGCGCACATGGCGGTGATCGGGCTCGCCGGTCCGGCGACCGAGTCCTACGACGAGGAGCGCGGCGGTGCGATGTGGCAGTACGAGGATTCGGCGAGAACCGGTGTCACGCTCCAGTTCACGCAGGACGTGCTGGTGGGCGCGCTCATCAAGCTCCGAGCGGAGGACGGCAAGTTCGGCTATCCGACGCCCGAGCTCACGGCCGTCACCGTCGTGCTGCCCGGCGTCGAGGCGTGAGACCCGAGCACCGGACCAGGAGATCCATGAGCCGTCACACCCATGTGGTGGAGTCCAACGGATACAGCCGTGGTCCACTTCTCGACATGTTCCGCCCGTATCCCGATCAACCCCGCTTCTCCCGCCGAGGCGGCCGACGTCTTCTCTGCCTACCTCCAGACCGACAGGGTGCCTGAGTCGTTCACACTCCGCGAGCTCGATCTGACCCGATGACGGTGGGTTGATCTCCCCATCGCGGTGCGCCGTCCCGGCTGGGGGTAACCTCATGGCGGAGAAGCTGGGCTTCGAGGGGCCGGATCAGGACATTCTGGTCACACGAGTGATCGTTCGGGAGGAACCATGACGCGGTACGGACCCTACGCCGAGACCACCCCTCGCGGGCAGACGGGCTGGCTCGACGGGGCACGCCGGCCTTTGCCCGACCATCTCCGGCTCATGCTCGGACACCTGGACGGCGTCGGCAAGTACACGTACAGCATCTGGCGTGCGACGAATCCGGACAGCATCATCGTGACGCGGAAGGATGCCGGCGACACGTTCCTGCAGGCGGCTGGGTCTGCTTCGGCCATGACGCTAGAGATCCGGAAGCCCGGCTCTGACGGCAAGGGCCGTCTTTATACAGTCGGTCGAGGTGCTGCGACCGGTGAAACCACGATCCTCATTCCGATCAACGACGAACGGGCGGTGCGGGTCTTCGCCGACGAAGTCTTCTTCGCCGACGAAGCGGCCGCGATCTTCACGCAGTATTGCGAGACTGGCACCCTCGCAGAGCCGTTCGTCTTCCGCGAACTGGACCTGTCACGGGATCATTCCGTGGCTCGCTAGAAGGCCGAGGATCGTTCTATCCATGAGCCGGCATACACATGTGGTGGAGTCCAACGGCAACCGTCGCAGGCCGCACCTCCGCGAGCTCGATCTGACCCGATGACGGTGGGTTGATCTACCCATCGCGCTGCGCCATCCCGGCTGGGTAACCTCATGGCGGAGGTGCTGCCATGGGAATGATGCTGCCGAACGATCTGATCTGGATCATGGAGAAGCTGGGCTTCGAGTGGCCGGATGTCGATGAGGATGAACTCCGTCGGGCGGGCGACATCGTCAGCACCTTCACGGGTGAGCTCGAGGATCGGATCCAGGCCGTGGATCGGAAGATCAACGGCGATATGGCGGCCGCCATGCGCGGAGAAGCGGGTCCTGCCTTCGTCGCCGCGTGGAACAGCAACCGCTCCAACAACCTGCAGAAGCTTCTCGACGCGCTGGGGCCTGTGCCGGCAGGGCTCGAGGTCGGGGCGGGCGTCGTCTTCGGCCTGAAGATGAAGGTCATCGCCGACCTCACCACGACGGCCATCGCGCTGGTGGCCATTCTGACGAACCCGTTCACGGCACCCGGGGCGGGCCTGATGGTCATCCTCAAGAAGAAGCTGCTGAACGCGGCCGTCGACATCGCGCTCGAGCAGGCCCTGAACCAGATCCTGCCCATGGTGATCGAACCGCTGGCGGAGGAGCTGCCGGGGCTGGTGATGGCCGCGCTGGACGCGCCGGTGGTCGAGGCCGCCGTCGGCGACTCCGACGAGTTCTACGCCGACCTGCAGGCGCTGGAGCAGGCCGAGTCCGATCTGGACATCCAGGCTGCCGACATCGACGAGCTGATCGAGCGGCTCGGCGCCGACCTCGCCGGCCTGAACATCACGGGGGACTGAACCATGGGAAGAGTGGGAGACGAGCTCGCGCGACCGATCATGAGGGCGCTCCAAGATGCGTCCCCGAACCTCAAGGCGCTGGCGGACATCCCTCGGAAGCTGCGCACGAAGGCGCGGGGCAACCAGGGCAGCGTCCGATCGATCGACCGGTACGACGCCGATGCGCGCCACATCGATGTGACGACACGACGGTTCACCCAGAACCCGGAGCACCGTCCCGAGCAGTTCAACGACCAGCTCAACGAGCAGATCGATACGCTCGAGAACACGTCGATGGCGGACTGGGTCCTCAACCGCGTCGACTATCTGAGGAATGGGCGACCCCATGACTCGGTCGTGGAGCAGGAGCTGGTTCGCGACGCCGCGCACAATGACGCGCTCCGAGAGATCATGCGTGAGAATCCGGGACTGGATCTGGCGACCGCGAACAGGTTCGTGGACCAGTGGATGGAGACGCAGGCCGCTCTGCACCGTCTGGACGGAATCGCGGGCGGCAACCCCACCGACGTCCCCCGCGTGGGTGACGGGAACGTGAACTCGTCGCTCGGGAGGCAGTGGCAAGAGCGGGTGGCAGATCTCGATGCCGCGGTCATCGACTTCATGCAGCAGAACCCCGGTGTCGACCTGAACACCGTCTTCATGAACATTCACTTCCGATAGGTTGAAAACATGATCGAGATTTCGGACTTCGTGTCGCACGGGCCGGTCGAGCCGGAGATCATCGAGGCCTACAGGGGCCGCGTTCCCGACGAGGTGATCGAACTGTGGGAGACCTACGGGTACGGCACCTTCGCGTGGGGGTTCCTGCGCGTGATCAACCCCGCGGTGTACGAGGCGGAGCTGGCGGACTGCATCGGCAAGACCCAGGGGGACGGCATCGCGATCCCCATCATGGTGTCGGGCCTCGCCGACCTCATCACGTGGGAGCCGAGTATCGGCTTCGTGGGTCTGAAGTACCGCGAGGGTCGTGCCTCCGGTCTCAACAGCGAGCTGAGCGGGTTCCTGGAGATGCTGCAGCTGGCGGGCCAGGACTACCTGTCCATGACGCTGAACTGGGACATCTTCCCGAAGGCCGTGGAGGCGCATGGCGAACTGCCGTACGAGCAGTCGTTCACGTTCGTGCCGCTGCGTTCGCTGGGTGGTCCGGAGAAGGTGGAGAACCTCAAGAAGCGGGAGACGATCGCCGCGATCCAGGTGATGGTCGAGTTCCAGGGCGTCATCGGGCACTGACCTCATGCAGGCCATCTTCAAGGAGATCGTCGACGGCGAGGACCAGAAGGTCCGCGACCGGATCGCGAGGGATCCTTCCCTCGTCAACCTCGTCGCCACAGGGCAGCCGAAGCAGTACGCAGGCCAGTCCGCTATGCAGGTCGCGGTTCGCACGGGAGCCTTCGCTCTTGCGAGGTTCCTGCTCGAGAACGGCGCCGACGCGAACTTCGTCGACACGGATTCGCCGAGCGGGTGGGCGAAGTCGGTGCTTCACGACGCGGCGGTCGCCGCGGTGATGCGGTCGCGCTGGGTCAAGATGACGATCAACAAAGACTCTGAGAAGGAGTGGAGCGTCAGGAACAGCGACGCGGATGCCGACGAGGCCTTCGAGACGCTGGTGGCACTGCTCGACGCGGGCGCCGTCGTCGACGCGGTGGACTCGAAGGGTGCCACCCCGCTCGGGCGCGCTGCCCTGACGGCGAATGACGTGCTTCCTCGGCGCCGCGACGACCAGCCGGAGCGGAACGACGACCGCCCGCTGAATCCGGAGCTCGTCCACGACCTCTCCCGCATCTTCGAGGCTCTCATGTCGCGCGGGGCCGATCCGGATCAGGTCGAGCCCCAGCTCGACATGAGCCTCACTCAGTACTACGCGCACCGACTGGTCGGGAAGTTCCTCGCCGGCGAAGCGCAGCCCGATCCCGCGTCCTGACCGAGCGGATCCCGGAAATCCGGTAGTCACCCTCTACCACCGCCCGAGTCCGAGCGTGGCAGGATGTAGCCCGGGGGGTAGTCACGTGACTGATCGGAATGCGACGGAGCTCGGCGCGGGCACGAAGGTGGCCGAGGGGAAGCAGATCGTGCCGCTGCGGTTGGAGTTCGCCGGGGAGTGGCACGACCTGCCGCACGACCGGCCGTTCATCATCGGCCGAGAGGGCGACCTCGAGATCGACGACAACCCCTATCTTCATCGTCATTTCCTGGAGCTGCAGAACCGGGATGGGCTGTGGTGGCTCGCGAACGTGGGTGTGCGCCTCGCCGCCACGATCTCCAGCGCCGGCGGTGCCGTGCAATCCTGGCTCTCGCCCGGAGCCCGCATGCCGCTCGTCTTCGAGCGCAGCGTGATCGTGTTCACCGCGGGGCCCTTCACCTATGAGCTGAGCCTGCACACCGAGCAGGCCCCCTACGAGATCTCGCGTCAGGTGGAGATGTCGATGAGCGGCGAGACCACGGTCATGCCGGCCAGCTTCACGCCGCTGCAGAAGCAGCTCATCGTCGCGCTCGCCGAGCCCATGCTGCGTCGCGAGGGCGTGAGCATGAACGAACTGCCGTCGTCGAGCGACGCCGCCAAGCGCCTCGGCTGGACCATGAGCAAGTTCAACCGCAAGCTCGACAACGTGTGCGACAAGCTCGACCGCATGGGCGTGCAGGGGCTCCGCGGCGGTGCCGGCAAGCTGGCGACCAACCGTCGCGCCCGCCTGGTCGAGTACGCGGTGACGTCGCAGGTGGTCACGCGCGCCGACCTGCCGCTGCTCGATGACGAGGCGCTGAGGAACCAGAGCGACTCCGACGGCGACTGAGTCCCGCCGCGGCAGCGCTCAGCGCGTCGCGTCGGCCAGGTGGCGTGCGTTGTGGTTGAGCACCTTCACGATGATCCCGTGTCGGCGCAGCTCTGCGGCCGTGCGCCTGCCCTCTTCGGCATCACGGCCGAGAGCGTTGATGTTCGCGACGACCAGCACGTCGCCGACGTTGAGCGTCGCGATGAGGCGGCCGAGCCGATCGCCCCAGCTCTCGAGGATGTCGGGCGCCGGGTGACGGAACCCTTCGATCGGCACGCCGAAGCGGGTGAGATCGTCGCGCTGCTCGACGACCGACGGCATCCCCTCACGGGAGACGACCAGGCCGACCAGGCGTGAGCCGACCGGGCGGGCGAGCCACCAGTCGCGGTTCTGCTGCAACTCGGTGAAGCACTTGGGGCACTCGGCCGCGGCGTGCGGCAGGTGCAGCGGGCTGGTGAGGGCTTCGTCGACGGATGCCGCTGCCTTCGTGGGATCGATCGTCTCGCTCATCGCGCACCTCCAGGGTCCATTCTGCCCTGATCCGGCCTTGCGCGGCGACCACTCTCAGAGCATGCCGAGCGACCGCACCGCCTCGCGCTCCTCGACGAGCTCGGCGACCGAGGCGTCGACACGGGCGCGCGCCCACTCGCTCAGCTCCAGCCCCTCCACGATCTGCCATTCGCCGTCGACGGATCGCACGGGGAACGACGAGATCAGGCCCTCCGGCACGCCGTACTCGCCGTGCGAGACGACGCCGGCCGACGTCCAGTCGTCGGTGCCGCGTACCCAGTCGCGCACATGGTCGATCGCCGCGTTCGCGGCGGAGGCCACGGAAGACGACCCGCGCACCTCGATGATCTCGGCTCCGCGTTTGGCGACGCGGGGGATGAACGTCGACTCGAGCCATGCGGGCACGTCGCCCACGATCTGCTCGAGTGCCTCGTGCACCGGCTGCCCGCCGACGGTGGCATGCGAGATGTCAGGGAACTGCGTGGCCGAGTGGTTTCCCCAGATCGGAACGCGTCGGACCGTGTCGACGGGCGTGCCGAGGGCCAGCGCCAGCTGAGCCCGCGCGCGGTTCTCGTCGAGCCGGGTGAGCGCCGTGAAGCGCTCGGCGGGCAGGCCGTCGGCGGATGCCGCGGCGATCAGCGCATTCGTGTTGGCGGGGTTGCCGACCACCGTGACCCGCACGCCGGATGCTGCGTTCGCCGCGATCGCGGCGCCCTGGGGGCCGAAGATCCCGGCGTTGGCCGCGAGGAGGTCGGCGCGCTCCATGCCCGGTCCGCGGGGACGCGCGCCGACGAGCAGCGCGAGGTCGCACCCGTCGAAGCCGACCGCCGGGTCGTCGGTCACCTCGACGTGCTGCAGCAGGCCGAACGCGCCGTCCTGCAGCTCGAGCGCCGCGCCCTCCGCGGCCGCGATTCCCTGCGGGATCTCGAGCAGTCGGAGCCGCACCTTCTCATCGGGGCCGAGGAGGTCTCCGGCCGCGATGCGGAACAGCAACGCGTAGCCGATCTGTCCGCCCGCGCCCGTGATGGTGATCGTCGTCGTCATGTCATCGAGCCTACGTCCGTTGCTTGTGCGTCGCTCGGAGTACCCTCGTCGCATGACCTTCAATCCCGACGCCGATCTCTCGAACAACACGACGCGTCGACGCGGACGCAACGCCGCCATCGCCGGTGGCGGCGTCGTGGGTGTGCTCGGCATCATCGCGCTGATCGCCGGACCCCTTCTCGGTATCGACCTGACCGGTCTGCTCGGCGGGGGAGCCGCTCCCGGCGGGGGCACGGAGCCGGCCGGCGGCTCGGTGATCGAGAACTGCGACACCGGCCAGGATGCGAACGAGAACGTCGACTGCCGGATGGCGGGGGCGCAGCTCGCTCTCGACGATTTCTGGAGTGAGAACGTCGAGAACTACAGCGCCCCGCAGCTGATCGTCGTCGACGGCGCCACGAACACGGCCTGCGGTACGGCGTCCAACGCCGTCGGACCTTTCTACTGCCCGCCCGACCAGACCGTCTACATCGACCCGACGTTCTTCCAGCTCATGCAGCAGCAGTTCGGAGCATCCGCCGGCAATCTCGCGCAGCTCTACATCGTGGGTCATGAGTGGGGCCACCACATCCAGTACATCACCGGCGTGATGGATGCCTACCCGAACAACGGCACCGGCCCCGACAGCAACGGCGTGCGGGTCGAACTGCAGGCCGACTGCTACGCCGGCGCGTGGATCGGACAGATCACGAAGCAGAAGGATGCCGACGGCGATTCGTATCTCCAGCCGACGACCGAGGAACAGCGGGTCGACGCGCTCAACGCGGCATTCGCGGTCGGCGACGACAACATCCAGGAGCAGTCGTCCGGCACGGTGAATCCGGAGAGCTTCACGCACGGAACAAGCGAACAGCGCCAGCGCTGGTTCGCTGAGGGCTACCAGAACGGATTGGGCGTATGCGGGCAGACGCTGACGCTGCCCGGCGATCAGCTGGGCCCGTGAGGCCGGGGCTGGGGGACCGATGACGAAGAACCTGGATGCGCTGTATCCGCCGATCGAGCCGTTCGAGACGGGCGAGCTCCTCGTCGGCGACGGCCAGCGGATGTACTGGGAGGTCAGCGGCAACCCCGCCGGCAAGCCGGTCGTGTTCCTCCACGGGGGTCCCGGGAGCGGGACCTCGCCCTGGCAGCGGCGGTTCTTCGACCCCGCCGTCTACCGGATCGTGCTGCTCGACCAGCGCGGCTGCGGGCGCAGCACCCCGCACGCCAGCACTCCCGAAGCGGACTTCCGCTTCCTCACCACCGCGCACCTGATCGCCGACATCGAGCTGCTGCGCAAGAACCTCGGCATCGCGCAGTGGCAGGTCTTCGGAGGGTCCTGGGGGAGTGCGCTGGCGCTCGCCTACGCGCAGGCGCATCCGGATGCCGTGTCCGAGCTCGTGCTCCGGGGCATCTTCACGCTGCGACGCGAAGAGCTGGAGTGGTTCTACGAGGGCGGCGCCGCGGCGCTGTTCCCCGACCTCTGGGAGGACTACGTCGCCCCGATCCCGGTGCTCGAGCGCTCGCGCATGATCGAGGCGTACCACCGTCGCCTGTTCGACCCCGACCCCGCCGTGCACGTGCCGGCCGCGGTCGCCTGGTCGACCTGGGAGGCGTCGACCGTCACGCTCCGCCCGGATGCCGCCCAGATCGCCGCGATGTCGGACGCGCGCAACGCCACCGCGTTCGCCCGCATCGAGAACCACTTCTTCGTCAACCGCGGCTGGTGGACCGAGGGGCAGCTGATCGCGGGCGTTGCCGGCATCCGTCACATCCCCGCGGTCATCGTGCAGGGCCGACACGACGTCTGCACACCGATGATGACGGCTTGGGATCTGCACACGGCTTGGCCGGAGGCGGAGTTCGTCGTGGTCGACGACGCCGGTCACTCGGCCGCAGAGCCCGGCATCCAGCGGGCCCTGCGCGCCGCGACAGACGGATTCGCCGCTCGCTGACCGCCCTCAGGCGCGCATCGCGCGGAGAAGCGTCTTCACGAGCCCGAGCACGCCCCCGCTCGCCCGGAAACGGGTGAGGCCTTCGCTCACCTCGGCTCCGGTGTGTGCCGAGACGAACCACGGCGGCTTGGGCAGGATGGTCAGACGCCCGCCGCCGTTGAGCAGAGGCAGGGAACGGGGCAGTGGCCGGAAGGGCCCGCGGATCACCGAGCGCTCGACCCGGTCGAGCAGCAGGGCGTTGTGCACGACCCCGATGCCGCTGCCGACGTCGTCGATCGTGTTGCCGGGGAAGGCGCCCCAGGTCATCGTCGGGGTGATGAACCCGAAGGCCGTCCAGCCGTTGATCGCGATCGATCCGTAGCGCAGCGCGGTGATCGCCCGCTCGAAGCCGGCACCGAGCGCCTTCTCGGTGGTGGGATCGATCAGCAGGTTGGCGCCCAGGGTGCCCTGGAGCTTGTCGTTCGCGTGGGCCACGGCCGCATCGAGGAACGCCTGACCGGTGCCCGGCACCGTGACGACGCCGAGGACGGGGGCGAAGTACTCGGTGCTCTGGAGCGCCGACGGATCGTCGTCGCCGTCGACCTCGATGAGGAGGCGGTCGCCGAGCACGAGGGCATCGGGGTACTCCTCCGTCGCGAGGTGCATCCGCGAAGGGGAGCCGGGGTACCAGATCGGGCGTTCCGGCGCGTTCGCGTAGGCCCGTCGGAGCGCGGCGCGGAAGGCATCCGCCTGATCCCAGTCGGAGGAGAGGATGACCACCTGGCCGGCGATGCAGTTGTGGCCGGCGTTCTGCAGCCGCATCGTCGCGACGTGTTCGGCGTGGTACGTGAGGTCGGCATCCGTCCACGCGCCCGGCACGATGATGATCGGCGAGACGCCGCCGAGCTCCGCCGTGATCGGCTTCTTCAGCTGCGGACGGTTCTCGCGTCGTCGTCGCGCGGTCGCCGCGGCTCCGGCGCCCTTCGACGGACCCCAGACGATCGCGTCGAACGTGGCCGCCGACCCGGTGATGTGCACGTGCGCGAGGTCAGGATGGCCGGTGAGGTAGGCGCCCACCTCGGGTCCGCCGCGGACGATGCGCAGGAATCCCGGTTCGATGAGGGGCGCGAGCGCACGCTTGTACACGGGCACGAGAGCATCCTGCGTGGGGTTCACCTTGAGCAGGGCGGTGCGGTTGTGCGCGAGCAGCTCGTACATCACGTCGAGCACCGGGATCGAGGTGATGTTGCCCGCGCCGAGCACGAGGCCGACGCCGGCCGGTTCGGCGGGCGTCCGCTGTGCGAGACCGGCGGCGGCGCGCGTGGTGTTCGGGGTGACGCCGGGTTCCAGCCAGACCTCGCCGGTGTAGCCGGACAGCAGGAACTGATCGATTCCGGTCAACGGGAACGCCTGCACACGCGTGCGGCCTCCGGGAGCACGGCCGACCCGGAGGCCGTCGAGCGGGTTCCGGCCCTCCGCGAGACGAGAGAGGGTCTCGATGTACGCGTCGAGTGCGCCCAGCACGCTGTACGGGCCGCTGAGCCACTCCTCACCACGCAGCGGATGCCGTCCGTCGAGGCCCTTCGAGGCGGCGGCCGTGTGCGCCCAATCCTCGGAGGAGGCGGCGACGCTCGTGCGCACCGCGCGCAGCAGCGTCACGCGCTGTGCGACCGTGAGGGCGGACCAGGTGCGCGCACCGACCTGCAGTTCCGCGATCGCCCCGTCGAGCCGTTCGCGCACGCCGTCGCCCAGCGCGGGGGCCGCGGCCTTCGGTGCGCGCTTCGCGGGGGTGGACGGGGCGGCGGGCGTGGTCGCAGAAGTCATCGGCGTCTCCTTCGGACGGGATCCCAGCTTATGCGCCGGGTTCGGCGGCGACGTCGATGTCGTGACGGCGCAGGCGGTAATGGCGCAGAGTCAGCAGGCTCGCGGCCATGAGCACGGCAGGGAGGATGCTGAAGCTGAGCACGATCCCCGTGATCGCGGCATCCGGCTGCTGGACGGCGACGCCCGCAACCGTCGAGATGTAGCCGGTCGCCGCGAGCGTCAGCGACACCACGGTGGCGCCGAGGGCGAAGCCGACCGTCTCTCCTGCGGTCCAGATGCCGGTGAACGTGCCGGCCTGACCGGGACCGCTCACGCGCTCATCGTGAGAGATGACATCGGGGAGCATCGCCATGGGCAGGGACTGCAGCCCGGCGTAGGCGATGCCGGCGACGGCGACGGAGCCGTAGATCCATTCACCCGGAGCCCACACCGCAGCGGTGATCGTGAGCGCGGCCACGGCGAAGAGCGCGCTCGCGATCGCGAACGCCCGCTCCTTGCCGATCCGCCGCGCGATGGCGGTCCAGGCGGGGGTGGCGAGGAGGGCGGGACCGACGAGGGCGACGAAGACGAACGTCACCGCATCCTCGGATCGCAGCACCCAGGTCGCGACGTACTGTGCCCCGGCGAGCATCGTGCCCGTGGCCAGGGCTTGCAGCAGGAAGGTGCCGAGCAGTGCGCGGAACGGCTGGCTGCGCCGAAGCGCCCGGAAGCCGGAGAGGTACTGATCGCGCCACGGGGAGGCCGGCGGCGAATTCCTCGGTACTCCCTCCTGGGCCCCTGAGCTTGTCGAAGGGCCCGCGGTCCGCGCGGCGATGAGCATCCCGATGCCGATCACGAGTCCCGCGGCGACGCCCATCACGAGGTAGCCCAGGACGGGATCGGAGCCGGCATTGCGGAGAGCGGGGCCGCCGGCACCGAACAGCAGGATCGCGGCGGTCAGGACCACCACCCTCCAGCCGAGCAGACGGGTGCGCTCGTCGTAGCCGTCGGTCAGCTCGGCGGGCAGAGCGACGTACGGCACCTGGAACAGGCTGAAGGAGGTCGCCGTGGCGAGGAAGGCGAGCAGCACGCACACGGCTCCGGCGACCGGACCCCACGACGGGGGAACGGCGAACGTGAGCGCGAAGAAGAGGGGGAGCGTGAGGGCGCCGGTGATCATGAACCCTCGTCGCGATCCCGTCCGCGCGAGCTGCCGGTCGGAGGCGGCTCCGATCAGCGGGTCGATGATGACGTCCCAGATCTTCGCCGCGGTGACGATGAGTCCGGCCGCCAGCGCGGCCACGCCGAGGTTGTCGGTCAGGAAGTACGTCAGCACCAGCCCGGGCAGGGTGGCGTAGCCGCCGGTGCCGAGCGAGCCGATCGCGTACAGCACGACGGTGCGTGGGGACAGGCGGACGGCTGCTCGTTCGGGTCGAGCCTCGGTGCTCATCGCGCCAGTGTATCGGCGCGACGAGCGGTCAGATCAGTGCGAGTTCGCGCAGCTTCGACTCGACGTCGGCGTTCGACGGCTCGACGTGGTGCGAGGAGTCGGGGTACAGCACGACGGGGATGTTCATGCGCCCGGAGATCTCCTTGGCGACGTCTGCCGCCGAGGGGTCGGCCTCGAGGTCGACGTAGGTGTAGGCGACGCCCAGTTCATCGAGCTGCTTCTTGGTGCGGCGGCAGTCGCTGCACCATTCGGCGCCGAACATCGTGAGGGTGTCAGAAGCGGGAGAAGTCATGCATCCAGCCTACGACCGCCCGGCTGGGTGGGCTCCGGGTGCGACGCGCTCGCTTGCCAGGTAAGGCTATCCTTACCTATACTTCTGGCATGAGCAGCGCCTGCGAGCACCTGGACGATCCCGACTGGGAGAACATCGACGGAGCCGTGCTCATCGCCGGCGATGCGGCGGATGCCGCCGCCATCGCTCGGGTCGCGGCCCGACTGCCCTGGGACGCGACGGGCGTCATCATCCTGGAGGCCGCCGCCCGCATCCAGTTCCGCCACATCGACGTGCCCGATGGCGTGTCCGTGCGGTGGCTCGTGCGCGGTGACGGACTCAGGGCGCACACCAAGGGTGAGCGACTGGCGAGCGCCGTGCACGCGTGGTGCGTCGAGTGGACATGCACGGAGCCGCCGGCGCAGTGGACCGTCTGGCTCGGCCCGCACACTCCGCCGCACGTCGCCCGGATGGCGCGGAGCCTGCTGGGCGTCGCGAACTGAGTCAGCGCGACATCGCCGCGGCCGGCACGTTCGCGCCCGCCGTGATCGCGTCGAGCGCACGTCGGAGCGAAGAGCTCGAGGTGTGGGCGGTGTATGGGAAGTACACGACCTCCACTCCGACCTCGGCGAACTCCCGCTCGAGGCGCAGGCCCTTCTCGGTGCCGCGCCAGTCGTCGCCCTTGAAGAAGTGCGTGAACTGCACGTCCCGCCAGGAGTCCATCTTCGACGGCGTGGTCTCGACGTAGACGTCGTCGACGAACGAGATGTGCTTGACGATCTCCGCACGTTCCGCCGTCGGGATGACGGGCTCGATGCCCTTCACCTCGCGCAGCATCTCATCGCTCACGACGCCGGCGATCAGAATGTCGCACTGCTGCTTGGCGTGACGAAGAAGGTTGAGATGCCCGACGTGAAACAGGTCGAAAGCACCAACGGCATAGCCGATACGCGTCCCCATGATCTCCCCAGATCAGTAATTCCCCAGTAAGCGGATCCCCATCCGCTTGACGACTCCCACAGCCGCCGTGGTGAGTCTAGCAGAACCGGTTTCCCGACCCATAGGAACCCGTGAAACGATGGAGCCCGCACATCGGGTGGAGATGGGGGAGCACGTGGGGGCAGCGGTCACGGTCATCGTGCCGACGTTCAATGAACGCGACAACGTCGCGGAGCTCGTCGCGCGCACCGCCGAAGCGCTCGCCGGACGCGACGCCGAGATCCTGTTCGTCGACGACAGCACCGACGACACGGCGGCAGAGATCGCCAGGGTCGCGGCGGATGCGCCGATCCCCGTACGGGTGATCCACCGTGAGGAGAACAGCGGCGGCCTCGGCGGAGCGGTCGTGGTCGGGCTCTTGGCCGCGGCATCCGACGTCTGCATCGTGATGGATGGGGACCTGCAGCATCCGCCGGAGCTGCTCCCGGTCCTCCTCGATCGATATGCGGAAGGTGACGCCGACGTCGTCGCCGCGTCCCGCTACATCGGCGGCGGAGACACCAGCGGACTCGGCACCGCCGTGCGGTTCGGCGTCTCGCGCAGCGCGACCTGGCTGACGCGGGCGATGTTCCCGATCAGGCTGGCGCGCAGCACCGACCCGATGACGGGGTTCTTCCTCGTCGACCGGAGCCGGCTCGACCTTCCCTCCCTCCGGCCCCGGGGGTTCAAGATCCTGCTGGAGATCCTCGCGCGCACCGATCTGCGCATCGCGGAGATGCCCATGGAGTTCGCCGAGCGGCGCCACGGCAGCTCCAAGGCCAGCCTGCGCCAGGGGGCGACGTTCCTCGCCCACCTCGCGCGGCTGCGCTTCGGCAAGATGTCGCTGTTCGCCCTGATCGGCGCGATCGGCGCCGTGGCGAACCTCGCGATCATGTGGGCTCTGACAGCGGCGGGCGTCCCCTACATCTGGGCGGCGATCATCGGGGCCGAGGTGACGATCATCGGCAACTTCCTCCTGCAGGAGCGGTTCGTGTTCGCCGACATGCGCACGGACGCCCGTGCACTCGGCATCCGCTTCGCCAGCTCGTTCGCGTTCAACAACGTCGAAGCCGCGCTGCGGATACCCGTGATGGCTCTCATGGTGGAGAGCTGGCATATCTCGAGCGTGCTGGCGACGGCGCTCTCGCTGATCGTGGCCTTCTTCGCGCGGTTCCTCTTCCACTCGCTCGTCGTCTACGCACCGCAGCGACGCCGAAAGACCGACGCGGCGGCATCCGAGCCGAAGCCGGATACCGCCGCGCAGCGCGTGATACGCGCGATCGACGCCGAAGCGATGAGGCCCGGCGAACTCTAGGGAGCAGTCACGCCGAGGTCGGACCACGGTGCCATGACGGCGCTCGGTGCCCGCTTGGAGAGGTAGCCGAGGAGGAGCACCTCGTCGCCGGCGGGCTTCGCTCCGCCGGCGGTCAGCTGCCAGTCCGGCTCTTCCGCGCCGGCCACCCACGACTTGGCGGAAACCGTGCCGTCCTTGACGCTGATCGCGACCTGGACGTCGTCACCGGGGGCGTAGCTGCCACGCTTGGCGACGGTCACGTCCTCGAGGACGGTGGTCCTGTTGCCGGTCACGCTGGCCAGGGTCAACCGGATGCTGCCGGAGGCCTTGAGCGTGACCGTGGCGCGGTAGCCGCTGCGTCCGTCATCGGAGGACGCGACCTGCAGCGAGTGGTACATCACACCGGTCCCGATGTTCTTCGGCACGGTGAACGCGACTTGCGCTTCCGATCCGTCCGCTGCGCCGGCGTCGTAGTCGTGGCGCACCTCCTTGCCCGGCCAGAGCGCGAACGTGCCGGCCTCGACCGGGTTCTCGACGACGGGCGGCTCCACCACCGGCGGTTCGACGATCGGCGGTTCGACGACCGGCGGGACCACGACGGGCGGGACCACGACGGGCGGTTCGACGACGGGCGGGTCCACGACAGGAGGATCGACGACAGGAGGCTGTTCGCCCGGCTCTGCCATGCGCCAGATCTTCAGGCTCTGCAGGTTGATCGCGCCGCCCTGCCAACCGCCGATGGGAAGACCGATGCCGCACAGGAGATCGAGCGGCGGGCAGCCGATCTGCAGGGTCACGCGGGGGTACCAGGTGGCCCCGGGGCGCTCGAAGATCGCGTTCCAGTCGAAACCGGGACGGACGTCTTCCGGGCCGGCATCGAGCATGACGTGACCGTCGACGCTGATGACGATGCGGTTGGGCGTCTTCTCCATCACGTAGGTGTGCACGCCGGTCGGGTCCGAGTTCGGCAGGTTCTCCCACCGGACGGAGCCCTGGAGGCTGCGGTGCGTGGATCCGTACTCGTTGTGGATGGTGGCCGCCGGGCGAGCGTCGTCGCCGAAGACCTCCATCAGGTCGATCTCGCCGTGTGCGCTGTCCAGCGGACGGAGCCACATGAGAGCGGGCCACAGGCCGGGACCGTAGGGGACCGACCCCACGACCTCGACCCGCGAGTAGTTCGGGATCTTGATGTCGAGGCCCTTGGCGTCACCAGAGGTGTAGGCCGCGGAGGAGCGCTTCTCCTCCGCACCTCGAACGGTCAGTCCGTCGCCGCCGAACGAGACGTTGCTCGGGATGTCGTACGAGGAGGTGTTCGACGACTGGCCGGTCTCGAGAGTCCAGCGACTCGAGTCCGACAGGTCGACGTCTTCCTGGAAAGTCCATCCGGGAAGGTCCTCGTCAGCGGCGAGAGCAGGTGCTCCGCTGAGGAGGGAGAAGGTGAGAATCGCGGCGCCGAGCGCAGCAAGAGACGTTCTTCGAGAGGTTGGCATGATTCGGGAGACTCATTCCGTCGGAACCCCCTCCGCGGAAAATAACGCTTTCATCACAGCACGTTCAGGTATCGAGGTCAAATCGCATGACGCGATCCGATGCGCGTTCGACCCGTGTCAGGTGCGGATCTCGCTCGCCGGGGAGGCGACGATCGCGCCGGGAGGGACGTCCCGGAAGACGACCGCGTTCGGCCCGATCCGCGCGCCGGTGCCGACGGTCACCGAACCGATGATGACGGCTCCCACACCGATCTCGACGTCGTCCTCGATCGTCGGGCAGTCGTCCGGGAGCTTCCTGTTCCCCAGTGTGACTCCCTGGCGGATCATGACGTTCGCGCCGATTCTGCTGGCCGGATTCACCACGATTCCGACGCCGTGGCGAAGGCGGAGTCCAGGGCCCACCTCGGTGCTCGCGGGCAGTTCGATCCCCATGAACCCCTCGGTGACGAGCTTGTACGATCCGCCGACCACGAGGAAGACGATTCGAGCGAGGGGGCCTCGTTCAGCGCGCCACCGGTGGGCGCTGCGGAACCAGCGAAGAATAAATTTACTCTTCGGGTAGGAGGCGTTCGCCCGACGATCAGCCGCCCACGCGGCACGGTACTGCTGGCGAGGAGTCAGCGCGGTCATCGCGTCGCCACCGTCGCGTCTTTGACCCGTGCAGCGAGCCAGGCCCGCCGTTCCGCGAGCTTGCGGCGCAGGGCGCGCTGCGCCGAAGGCCGATGTCCGTCGAGGGCGCGCCGGAACAGGGCGGAGAAGCGGTCCACCTCGGCGAGCTTCTCCTTCGCGCTCAAGGACTCATCGATGGAGAGGGAGGTGATGCGGGTGGCGGGGGCGCCGAGAAGACGCTCGGCGAGAGTCGAGTACGACTCCGCGATCTCCGCGTTCTCCCACGACGAGCGTCGCCATTTCTCGGATGCCGTCACCTGCCCCGGGTGCACGCGATAGGCGAGCCCCGGGAGTGCGAGCCGTCGGATCCGGGCTCCTCGCTCGGCCATTCGGAGCCAGAGGTCGTAGTCCTCGGTGGGCAGTCGGCGGTAGCCCCCGGCGTCGACGACGGCTGAGCGCCGGGCGACGAGAGTGGAGTGGGCGACCGGGTTCGTCAGCAGCAGGTGCAGGCCGAAGTCCTCGGCATCGATCCCCGTGGGCCGTGGCACACCGGGCAGGCCGGAGCCCCACGTCACGACCGTGGTGAAGACGGCGTCGGCGCCGTCATCGAGCGCCCTGAGCTGCCGACGGAATCGGCCGGGCAGGACGAGATCATCGGCGTCCATGCGAGCGACGACCTCGCTGTCCGTCGCGTCGAGCAGGTCGGTGAGAGTTGCGGCGACCCCGCGGTTCGGGCGGGAGAGCACACGGATCCGGGCGTCGCCGGTCTTCCGGGCCGCCTCGGCGGTGCCGTCCGTGCTGCCGTCGTCGAGGACGACGATCTCGGCGTCGCGGGGCAGCGCCCTCGCCGTCGAACGCAGGGCGGAGGCGATAGTGCCGGCGGCGTTGTAGGCCGGGACGATCACCGAGAGGCGGGGCATCTACATGCCCCGTC
The DNA here is from genome assembly GCF_039533965.1 of Microbacterium luteolum. Taxonomy (NCBI): domain Bacteria; kingdom Bacillati; phylum Actinomycetota; class Actinomycetes; order Micrococcales; family Microbacteriaceae; genus Microbacterium; species Microbacterium luteolum. Next base: position 1,985,578 of record NZ_BAAAUN010000001.1, on the reverse strand, counting down.
CGCGCTTGTTGAGCGCGGAGACGACCCGCTCTCCTGAGACGACTCCCATGCCGACGAGCATCGCCAGGTACGCGCGCGGCTGGCGGGCATCGTGACCGATCGCACGCCGCGCCCAGGAGCGCGCCTTCGGACGATCGCCCAGGGCGCCGTGCGCGAAGGCGATCTGGCCCTCGATGCGGGCCTGGCCCTCGCCGCTCCGGGTGAACTCGGGGTGCTTGGCGAGCAGGTAGCTCAGGCCGTCGGCGATCCCCTGCCACTTCTCGCTGAAGTAGGAGGTGCGATCCCAGTGGATGATCGTGAGTGCTTCGGGGACCGCCCGCACGCGACCGACCTTGGCGGCGCGCAGGAGCAGGTCGTAGTCCTCGCCGTACGAGGCCGGAAGCTCCTCGTCGACCAGTCCCAGAGCGCCCTTCAGCACCTCGGCGCGGATGACGAACGACGACGGGTGCAGCTCGGTGATGCGCGAACGCAGCAGGTCCTCGAGATCCACGGATGCCGGAGAGAGGCGCTCGTGCGTGCCGCCGGCCGAGTGGATCTCGATACCGGTGGCAGCGAGCACAACATCGGAGTCCTGGAAGAGCGGCAGCTGCGCGCTGAGCTTGCCCGGCTTCCACTCGTCGTCATCGTCGCAGAAGGCGATGAGGGGCGCGCTCGCCTCCAGAATGCCAGTATTCCGGGCGCCGGCGAGGCCGGGCGTTCGCGCATTGTTGACGGCACGCAGCGTGTGCGGACCGCGGTCGAGGTCCGTCAGCTCGTCGATCTCGGTGCCGTCGTAGACGAGCACCACCTCGATCGGGTGGACGTGCTCCTGTGCGAAGACGGAAGCCACAGCGCGACGAAGCAGCTGCGGACGGTCTCGCGTCGCCATGACGACGCTAACGATCGGTTGCACCATTGACTCCCCAAAGTCTTGGTCGATGTCACGCGCTCCCCTTCTGGCGTGACCCGGTACATCCTAGCGGTTCGACGGGGGTGGCGACAATGACGTTCTCGACGCCCGCGACGCCCGGAGCTCCCTCATGGCGAGCGCGGCCACCGGGAAGGTGAGGATCAGTCCGTTGGGCAGCACGCCGTAGAAGAACACCTCGACGAGGATCACGAGCTGCACGGTGTGCAGCACCAGCATCGCGGTGCTGCGGCCGCGGATGGTGGCGAAGTACATCCAGACCAGGGCGCCGACGAAGCAGATCAGCGCGGGGAAGCCATGCGAGAACATCACCATCCACAGGTGCCCCTGCGTCCCGGCGGAGGGAGCTCCGTCCGTGAAGGACGGGCGGGGCGCCCCGTATCCGAAGAGCGGTGACTGCAGCGTGCGGACGAATGTCTCCTCGTAGAGGTTCGCTCGATCCTCCGTCGACGAGCTCGTCTCGACGCGGTCGGTGAGCTTGCTGCCGACGTCGAGGGCGATCGCGGCCACCGCCGCCACCACGCCGATGACCGTGAGCAGGAGCACCTGTCGGAGTCGGCCGGCCATCGCGAAGCGGAGGAAGAGGTAGGCGGCGGCCACCGCGAGGCCGATGAACATGCCGCGGTTGAGGGTGAGGAAGGCCGGGATGAGCGACAGCGGGATGGCCAGGAGCAGCAGCCAGAAGGTCTTGCCCCGGCGGATGAGAGTCATGTACGCGACCACCATCGGGAGGGTCACGGAGTAGACGTTGCCCCAGCCGTTCGTATAGAGGAACGGCGCGGAGGGTCGCGGATCGAGCGCGAGCCAGCTGTCGGGGTTGAACTGCGTCAGCCGTCGAACGACCATCTCGCTGATGAGCTCGTTCGCCTGGAGACCCTGCGGCAGGATGTACGACAGCGGTGTGCGGAAGGCGAACTCGGGTGCCGCGACGCCCGCGAAACCGCCGAGTACGGCCCACAGCCAGAAGAGCGTCATCAGCCCGAGCACGTAGCGCAGGGTGAGCGTCTCCTTCGCGTTGTACACATAGACGAAGACGACGGTGATGGTCGCGTAGAGCAGCGCCCGGTAGACGAACCCGATGAGGCGGCCCGACGTGTCGATGCCGATGACCGATGCGCCCATGAGGACCATGAAAAGCAGCCAGATCGCGAATCCGCGGGGGACCTGGATGGCACCGCGCCTGACCATGAGCACGACCATGCATCCGGCCAGCGGGATCCAGGCCATCTCGGCGACCCCGAGGGCCCACCAGAGAGGGAACAGCGCGAGCATCGCCGTGAACGGCCACCGGGGCAGGGCGGCGCGGGCGACAGTCGACGGGGGCGTCGCACCGACGACGGCGAGATCCGTACGCACGCGTCCTCCGTTATCACTCAGGCTCCGCCCCTAGGATAGGCCCACGGACAAGAAGAGGGCTGGGAGCCCGTGGGGTCGGCACAGGCGCGCTCGCAGTCGAGGGGAAGATCGTTGATGGACGAGGATCAGGGAAGCACGGCGACGCTCGGATTCGAGCAGTACGTTTTCGTGCTCAAGCGACAGTGGCGGGTGATCCTCGCCGCGACGGTGCTCGGGGGCATCGCGGCAGCGGGATACCTCGTGGTCGCGCAGCAGACGGTCACAGCCACCACCACGATCAACCTCAATGTGATCACGACCGAGCCGTTCAGCGCGCAGAAGGCCGCGTCCGGTCTGCTCGACGATGCGACCGAGACGGCCATCGCCCGATCGCACGTCGTCGCGTCGCGGGCGTCGGACCTGCTCGACGGTGCGATGAAGGCGAGTGAGATCCGCGCCGCGTCCACGGTGACGACCTCGTCCGGCGCTGCCGTCGTGACGGTCGACTTCGACGCGGACAACGCCGCCGAGGCGATCAAGGGCGCGGATGCCGTCGCCTCCGCCTACCTCTCCTTCCGCAGCGATCAGGCCGATGAGCGCATCGATGTCATGGTCACGAGCCTCACCGAGCGCATCGACGCGCTCAACACGACTCTCGGCGAGGCCAACCAGGCGCTCGTCAGCGCCGATGTGACCAGCGCCGCCTATGCGCAGGCGACGACGCAGCGTCAGCAGATCCTCACCGAGCTCGACGGACTGCTCTCGCAGCGCAACGGGCTGCAGAGCGTCGACACGACCGGCGGCATCGTCCTCTCGGCCGCCGAGGACAACGAGCTCGGCTTCGCCCCTGGGCGCACGGTGACGCTGCTCACGGGCATAGCCGCAGGACTCGTCCTCGGGCTCATCGCGGCGTTCATCTGGAATCCGTTCGATCGCCGGCTGCGCAACGCCAGGGAGATGTCACGGGCTCTCCGCGCCCCGGTGTTCGCGACGGTCGATGCGCGGCGTGAAGACGTGCCGGCGCGCGGTGCCGCGGCGGATTCGCTGCGCGTCACCCGCGAGCGTCTTCTCGTCGACATCTATCTGGGAACGACGGTCCTGGTCATCGACGCGACGCACCGCACGGAGACATCGCCCACCGCCGTCAACCTCGCCGTCGTGACCGCGCAGGCAGGACACGAGGTGCAGGTCATCGTCCCGGAGGGAACGGACGAGTTCCGGGAGCACCTCCGCGCCGCGCTCGCGCTGGACGACGAGGACGCCGGCACGGCGACCTCGTCGACGATCCCCTCCCTGCGCGTGTTCTCGGCGACCGACGAGGGCGACGAGTACCAGGGAGACCTGCTTCTCACCGAACAGACGTACGCGGCGATCGAGAACGCCGGCAGCGACGAGATCACGTTCCTCGTGCTCTCGTCCGGCGCGCATCCCGCCAGCATCCTCGCCGGTCTTCGCGTCGCGCAGTCCGTCGTGGTGGTCACCCGCGAGCGGGACACGACGACCGCCGAGATCCGCTGGATCAGGGAAGAGGCCGACGGGATCGACACGCGGATCCTCGGCGCGATCGCGGAGCGCGGTCTGCCGCGCGCGCAGCGCAAGGAATCGGGCATCTCCTGGCCGTTCCCGGCACGCAGCGAGCGTACGGCGACCCTGCGCCATGAGGCGCGCAATCCGGTGGCAGCGGACTCCTGAGCGAGGCCGGCGCGCGGGTCGTCCGATGGACGAGACCCGCGCGCCGTGTCAGCGAGCGACGAGCTTGCGGTACTTGCGTCGCATCGACGCGGCCGTGTGCACGAGGTTGATCGCGAACAGGAGCGTGTAGACGACGGCGAATGCCGGCGGGAACATCCAGAACGCGAAGCTCCAGCACAGCACGCCGGTATCCGTCGGCAGCAGGAAGAGCGACTTGCGAACGCCGTTGCTCTCGCCGGTCTCGCCGCCGGAGTTCCGGACGAGCTGCTCGGCCAGGATCTGACTCATGAACTGGCCGACGCTCATCACGGTGAAGAGCAGCGCGATGACGGCGACCCAGACGAGCTCGGGGCGGTGCAGGATGACGGCGACGGCCACCGTGAGGTGGATCGCCGGCGTGCGGATCGCATCGACCACATGGTCGAGCCACTCGCCCGCCGGGCTGGATGTCCCCGTGAGGCGGGCGACCTGGCCGTCGGCCGAGTCGAAGACATAGCCCAGGGCGAGGAGCGCAGCCGTCAGCAGAGCCGACCACCAGGTCGGACCGACGACGATCATCAGCGCGAGCCCGGCGGCCGAGAGGATCGCGCTGATCGTTGTCACCGCGTTCGGGGTTAGTCCCAGTGCCGACGACGCGGCAGCGATCCCACGAGCCAGCCGACGGTTCACCCAGCGCGTGTACGCGGGCACCCCCGCGCCGCTCTTCTGGGCGCGGTTGAGATCTGCGAGGTACTCGCGGAAACCGGGTCGACTCTGTGAGGTCACTCCCGTCATGATGCCACGGCGGACAGCTCGAAACTATGGCTCGGAGTCGAGCGGTAGTTCGAGTGCACCTCGACGGCGATCACATTCGCACCCGCCACGAAGGCCGCGGCCGGGACATCGAACACGAAGGGCGTGCTGACGGCTGCGGAAGCCGACACCGCGGCGTTCGCGTAGGTGCTCTGCGTCACGGCGCCCTCGTTCAGGTTCTTCCGTGCGACCTCGACCCCGTTGACGTAGACCACGACGCCGTCATCCGCACGCGTCGTCACGGTCAACTTGGTGAAGTCGACCGATGAGAGCGTGATCGGCTGTCGGTAGTAGCTCGTGATCGGACGCGGGCTCAGCGTGGTGTCGAGCGGAGTCGCGAGCTCGGTGTGACCCCAGCCGAATGCGCCGGTGCCGGACGTCCAGGTCGAGGCGTCGAAGTCGGTCGCCGCCCAGTTCGCGGGCGTCGCATCGTTCGAGAACAGGTACGACCAGGCCGATCCTGCCGCCACGACCGTCGTGTCGACGGGCTCGGGTTCCGGCTCCGGCTCGGGCTCCGGTTCCGGCTCGGCCGGCGGTGCCGGCGGAGCCGGCTGCGTGCCGATCGTCGCCACGGCCTCGAGCTCGAAGCTGTGGCTCGGCGTCGTCCGGTAGTTCGAGTGGACCGAGGCCGAGATCACGTTGGTGCCCGTGGTGAACAGGTTGCCCGGCACGGTGATCGTCACCGGGTTCGCCAGGGCAGCGGCAGCGCCGACCGCAGCGTTCGCGTAGGTACCGACTCCCGCTGCTCCGGCGTCGACGTTCTTGCGCAGAACCTCGGTGCCGTTGACGTAGAGCACGATGCCGTCATCGGCTCGCGTGGTGATCTTCACCGATTCCACCACCGCGGCGTTGGCCACCTGGAATGCCTGCCGGTAGAACGAGGCGAGAGGCTTCGGTGCGGCGCTGGTCAGCGTCGTGCCGAGGGTCGTCTGGCCCCATCCGAGCGGAGCGGCACCGGTCTGCCAGGCCGAGCTGTCGTATCCGGTGGTCGTCCAGGCGCCCGTCGGTCCCGCCGCGTTGTAGAGGTAGGACCAGTTCGATCCTGCTGCGACGAGCGTGGCCGTGGTCGGCTGCGCCGGAGGCGCGACTGCCGTGACCCCTGCCGTCGACGCGGAGGCGTTGCCCCGTGCGTCGATGGCGCGGACGAAGTAGAGCGTGTCGGCCGGTGCTGCGGGGAGGGTCGCTGTCGTGCCCGTCACCGTGGCGACGACTCGATCCTTGCGGAGCACCTGGTATGCCGTGACGCCGCGGTTGTCGGTCGAGGCCCCCCAAGTGAGGGCTACGCCGTCGGTCTTCGTGTTCACGACGAGGTTCGTCGGCGTCGTGGGCGCGACCGTGTCGCGCTGCGCGTGGCGGACGAAGCCTCCCGACCACTGCCGGTTGTACCCGGCCTGCGTGGAGTAGGTCCAGTCGCCGCCCTGCCACAGCGTGCCGGTCGAGTCGACGAACAGCGCCCAGGCGCCGGCACCGCGGTTGGTGTCGAAGTCGCCGTTGAAGCTCGGGATGCGAGCGCCCGTCGAGGCACTCCACGCGCCGGAGCCGTAGACGGCATCCGCGGCGGTCCAGGCCGTGCCGACCGGGTTCCAGGTCGTCGATCCGTCGTACTGCGTCTCGAAGCAGTGGCATCCGCCGTAGACGGCGTTGCCGTCGGTGGCGATCGCCTGGAAGTCGCCGCCGGCGTTTCCGACCGACGAGCTCTGCAGCGTGAGGCCGTCACGGGAGTAGCTGAACAGCGAATGCTCGGATCCTCCCAGCCAGACGCGGTTGCCGACCTCGAGGACCGCCTGCTGGTAGCCGGTCCGGCCGCTGTTGCGGTTCGAGAAGACGACCGCCCACGGGAACAGGTCGGTGTTCGCCGTCGACATCGCCGCGGCCTTGTCGGCCGGGCGGGACTTCGACATCGTGAAGAAGCCGGCGAAGTACGCGCGGTCACCCTGTGCGGATGCATCCACGCTCATGACCGTGCCGTTGAACTCCGGGTTCCACGTGCCGTCGGGCGTGCCGTTGGTCACGTTGAAGCGCACGGCGCCGCGCGTGTAGCTCTGCACGCTGGAGGTTCCGCCCGTGGAGTGCGTGAAGACGCCGGCCGCGTACAGCCATCCGCCCTGCACGTCGAGCGTCCGCACGACGGGAACGCCGCCGCTGAGCGCGTTGATCAGTCGCCCCGTGAATGCGGTGTCGATCGCACCCGTTGTCGCGTTGAGGACCACGAGGCCCGCAGCGTTCTGGCCGTTCACCTGGGTGAAGAACCCGCCGACCGCGACGCGGTTGCCGGGAAGCGGCGCGAGCGCCTTGACCTGGTTGTTGAAGGTCGGACGGAAGGTCGGGATGAACTCGGCAGTATCGCGCTGGAAAGCGGCGAGGTAGGCCTGCGACTGCGCGCTGCCCCCGCCCGCCGTCTTCTGCACGGTGGTGAAGTTGCCTCCGACGAAGACCGTGCTGCCGACCTCGGTGAATGCCGAGACCTCGTTGCTGCCCTCCGTCGAGGCGGCGCCTGCGCCGAGACCGGCGACACCCCAGTTCTGCGTCTGGGCGAAGCTGTCGACGACCGCCTGGTTCGTGATCGCTGCGGAGCCGGATGCCGGGATGCTCTCGAACGAAGCCGTCGAGAGCTGCGGACGGATGAAGACCTGCGTGAACGGACGGGCGGAGCCGGTGTTCGTGTCCTTCGACCAGAGGTAGCTCGAGCTCGCGGGGTTGCCGCGGATGTTGGGGCCGAAGCCGAAGCCCATCGCGTAGCCCTCGGCGGAGCCGGTGATCGTGCGCACGCGGATGTAGTTGTTGTCGTTGCCGAAGTTGGCGGTGTTGCCGCCGCTGCGGGTGACACCGTTCACCTTGTACTGATTGACGCGCTGTTCGTTGTTGAACATCCACGTCCACTTGTCGCGCGGGCTCGAGAAGGTGAAGGTCAGATCCTGCCACGTCGTGCCGGCCGTGTTCGTGGCGCGCACGAGGCGGACGCCGTCGGCGAGGTTCTTGATCGGCTGGTTGTTGGCCAGCTGATCGATCAGTTCACCGGGCAGCTGGCGGGGCTTGAAGGCCGCTTCGCCGGTCACGTCGGTCCGCACCTGCTCGGGAGAGCCCGAGCCGTTGGTCGATGTCGCCCATGCCTCGCGTCCGCGTCCGACGAGCACCCAGCCGCCGCCGTTGGAGGTCTGGTCGCAGTAGAACTGGTCGGCAGCGACCATGGCCTGCGTCTTGAGCCAGTAGACCCCGTTCTGCGACTGCGGGTTGCGCTGCTTGATCTCCCAGCACGACGCGGCGGCCGTGATCTCGGTCAGGCCATCGGCCGTCGGGAGCGTGGGTTCTGCCGCCGTGGCGGCCGACACCGGAGTGAACAGCGCTGCGATCGTGAGGGCAGCGGTCGCAGCGGCGACCGCGATGCGGCCGGAGCGACGTGAGGTGGAGCGAGTCATTGCAGGGCGCCTTTCGTCAGCAGCCGTGTTCAGCATGTCGGGTCGTTGGGGAAGCTGTGGGCGGAGATCCGCCAGATGTCGTCAGTTCCCTGGATGAGAGTGAAGAGGTGGAGGGCGCGGGGCGTCTTCGCCGAGTCGTCGCCGATCGGAGCGCCGTTCGCGTCGAGCATCGTCACTGCGGACGAGTCGACGCAGGCGGTGATCTCCGCCGTCGGAGGTTCGGCATCGGCGGAGAGGCTCGTGACCTCGGTCGACACCAGCGTGGGCGAGCCGTCGATGCTCCAGCCCTGCGAGATGAGTTCCTGCCACTGCGCCTCGACCTCGGCCGCATAGGCGTCGACCGCGACGTCCTTCAGCACGGCGGCCAGATCAGCCGACGTACCGGCGGTGCCGATCGGCGCGGCCAGCGCGGTCTGGATGGTGAGCTGCGCCTCGTCGGCGTCGATCTCACCTGCGACCGTCGGCGGCGCAGCCGGAGCGGGCGTCGCCGTGACGCTCGGCGTCGGCGAAGGCCCTGATCCGTTCGTGGCCTGGTCGTCCCGGTTCGCCGTCAGCGCGAACGCGCTGACGGTACCGACGACGGCGAGTACCACTGCCGCGATCGCTATCCACAATGCCGTGCTGCGTTTTTTCGCAGCAGGCGTCCCCAAAACGTCGTTAGACATCCCCTGTTTTCCCCAGATTCTGATTTGCTCGTCCCACCGAGCGGCTTCTCATACGAAGAGACGAGAAGATTCCCCAGGCGGCATTCTAGCATGCCTGTCGAATCCTGCACCAGCCCCCAGTTCTGATCTATCGAGCGCCCGGGAGTCGCAGCTGATCCAGGTGGAGACGTCGGCGATCGAACCGGCACCACGCGAGGAACAGGGCGGCGCCGACGACGACCGTGGCGATGAGCCCGAGCCATGTCGCGCCGAAGAGCAGCCGGAAGGCCGCCGCGGGGACCCCGATCGTGACGATGGCGACGATGAGCGGGTAGATCCCGGCGAGCGGTGACACCCGCAGACCGAGGACGAAGCGCACCTGCAGCGAGGCGAGCACCGCGTCGAGCGCGCAGGCGACCGCCCAGGCGACGGCTGCGCCGGTGATGCCCCAGAGGGGCACGAGGAGGTAGATGAGACCGACGTTGACGGCGACGGCGACGGCCTTGTTCAGCGCGGCCAATCCGCTGCGGCCGCTCATCAGCAGGACGGAATGGATGTTGCCCGCGAGGAAGGTCACGATCGAACCGACGGACATCACGATGAGGACGCTCTGGCCGTCGGCGAAGGACTCTCCGAGCAGCGACAGCGCGACCGGCGCGAAGACGGCCAGGAGGATGTAGACCGGGGTGCTGAACAGCACCAGCCACACGGTGGCGGTCCGGTAGACGGATTCGAGCTCGCCCGTGTCCTTGCGGTGCAGCATCCGGCTGAACATCGGCGAGACCACCACGCGGAGCGCGGTGTCGACGATCATGCCGGCGGCGACGAAGCGACTCGCCGAGCCGTACACGCCCGCGGCGGCGGGGCCGGCGATCGCGCCGACGATGATCACCGCCAGCCAGATCAGCAGCTGCTCGAGCGCCGAGGAGACGACGCGGGGGAGCGCGTACTGGAGCGTGCGCTTCGGCACGTCCGACCGCAGGAAGCCCGGTTCGCTCGTTCGTCCCTGTCGTCGGAGCTGCACCAGCATCACCGCGACCGCGGCGACGGCAGCGGGGAGCAGGGGCAGCGCCCAGGCGAAGGATGCGGCGACGGCTCCGGCCCCGAGACCGACCGCGACGGCGATGGCGATCGGGCGGAGAGTCGGGAGCGCCACGTTGCCGACCAGGACGTAGGCGTCGACCTTGCCGAGCGCCCGGGTCGCCGAAAGCGCGGTGAGCATGACGGAGGCGACCGGCAGGAACCAGACGATCGTCCGGAGCGCGGCCGCGACATCGTCTCCCGGACTCTGCGCCTCTGCGATCAGGATGCCGACGAAGAGGACGGCGGAGCAGACGAGCCCCACGACCGCGGACATGATCAGGAGGAACGCACCGGTCGGCCGCAGCAGCTGCCGCTGGTCTTCCAGCTGACGCGGAAGGATCCAGATCGCCGCGGAGTCCATGCCGAAGCGCGCGACGCCCAGAGCGATCGTGAAGATGCCGACGGCCTGCAGCACGATGCCGGATCCGGCATCGCCGAGCAGCCGGCCGAGGATCACGATCAGCACCAGCCCCATGACGGCGCTCACGGCCGATCCGGCGAAGCTCAGCGCGCCGCCACGGGCGAGCTCGCCGCGCGGCGAGCTCGCGGCGGTGCTCATGCCTTCGACCCGCGCAGTCTCTGCGTCGCGACCGCGGCCATGAAAGACGGATTGCCCAGAAGGTACCGCTTGGCGAGTCGACGCGGCTCGATGATCAGGCGCCACAGCCATTCCAGGCCCCCGCGGATCATCCACGCGGGCGCGCGCTTGTTCGATCCGCTGAGCCAGTCGAAGAGACCGCCGCAGGTGAGCACCGCGGGTGGCAGGCGATCGCGGTGAGCGTCGATCCAGAGCTGCTGTGCCGGGTCGCCCATTCCGACGAACAGGATGCCGGTGCCGTGCGACCGCATGTCGTCGAGGACGCCGTCGATCCCCTCGGCGGCCACGTAGCCATGATGCGTGCGCAGTCGCAGCTCGGGGATCTTCTCCCGGAGGATCGTCGCAGCGCGCTCCGCCACGCCCTCCGCAGCGCCGAAGAAGTAGACCGGGATACCGGCATCCGCCGCGGCACGCAGCACGGGTTCGGCGATGTCGGTGGTCGCGAGGCGCCCGGGGAGGTGCCCGCCGAGCAGCCTCGCGGCCCAGACCACGGACTGGCCGTCGGCGTAGGTCGAGCCGTCGGTCACGAGGCGCCGGAAGTGCGGATCCTTGCGAGCCAGGTTGCACACGTGCGCGTTCACGCCGATCGCCACGTCGACCCCGTCGCTCGTCGCCATCTCGAGCACATGGTCGACGAGCGAGGCCTCGGTGAACGAGTCGACGCGGACGCCGGCGATGTCGACGGACTCAGCGACGGGGGCCGTGTTCCCTTGACTCATCCGTTCAGTATGCACCGCTCGGCTGCACCATCGCCTTGGCGGTGCGCCACATGATCTGCAGGTCGTTCATGACGGACCAGTTCTCGACGTACCGGAGGTCGAGGCGCACGCTCTCGTCCCACGAGAGGTCGCTCCGGCCGGACACCTGCCACAGACCCGTGATGCCGGGCTTGATGTACAGGCGGCGGAAGATGGTGCCGTCGTAGGCCGTGACCTCGCTCGGAAGCGGCGGACGCGGGCCCACGACGCTCATGTCGCCGATGAGGACGTTCCAGAACTGCGGCAGCTCGTCGAGCGACAGCTTGCGCAGGATCTTCCCGACGCGGGTGACCCGGGGGTCGTCCTTCATCTTGAAGAGCAGACCTGCGCCCTCGTTGGCGGCCTTGAGGGCCGCGAGCTGCTGTTCGGCGTCGGTCTTCATCGAGCGGAACTTGACGATCCGGAACGTGCGGCCGTCGCGGCCCACCCGCTCCTGGAAGAAGAAGACGGGTCCGGGAGAGTCGAGCTTGATGAGCGCGGCCAGGACCGGCGCCAACAGTCCGATCGGGATCAGCGCGACCGTGGCGACGGCGATGTCGAGCGCGCGCTTGAGCACGTGCACTCCGCCTTCGTAGGTCGGGATCTTGACCTGGATGAGCGGCAGGCCCTCGACGGGCGCGAACGAGATCCGCGGACCCGCGACATCGGTGAGACGGCTGGACAGCACGAGCTCGGCAGCGGTCCCCTCCAGCTGCCAGCTCAGCTGCTTCACGAACTCCGGCTCGCCCTCGGGGCGGCTGGCCACGATGATCGTGTCGGCGCCCAGCTCGGCGGCGACCGTCGACACGGTGTTCACGTTCCCCAGAACTGGGAACACCGCGCCGTCGATCTCCACCTCGCGGGCGTTGCCGTCGAGGAGCGTCGCGCCGACCACCTGGTAGCCCGACGCGCCGATCGGGTGCAGCGTGCGCACCACGTACTCGACGTCATCCCTGTTACCCACGACGAGCGTGCGGGAGGCGAACCGCCCGTGCGTCCGCTGGGTCTGGAGCCAGTGGCGCCACAACCACCTGGTCACCAGAAGTGTCAACACACCGACGGGCAGCCCCAGCAGCAGCGTCAGTTGCATCGACTTCCATGCGAGCAGCACCGCCACGATGGCGATGATCCCGAAGGCGAGCCCGCTGGCGTGGACCACGCCGCGGTACTCGGTGGCACTCGCACGGAACAGCGCGGCGTCCCGCGTGTGCAGAGCACTGAGCATGAGGTACCAGAGCGCGGCGAGGGGGATGCCGTCTCGAAGGACCTCGAACCCGGTGATGCCGACGCTCAGCTGGACCGTCGCGGTCAGAACGACGGCGAACAGGATGACGGCCGCATCCGTGATCCGCAGTCGCATCCGGTAGCGACGCTCCCACTGGCGGCGTCTTTCCAGAGTCGCCGAAGCACGCGGTGTGACCACCGTGCGCGTCACCGACTTGGTCGCTCTCGGAGCGGCGATCGGCAAGAAGACCGAGCCCGGACGAGAGATGCTCAGAGCATCCTCGACGGAAGTCATGCCGAGGCTCCTTGAGCCGTGAATGTACGCAGAAGTCCCCAGTGCGACATCAGTTATCCCCAGATTTCCCCAGACCATGAACCCCACGTTCACGGCAATCGTCTGCGTCCCGACCCCTCGGGTCCTGCTGAAACTCGGTGATCCCACTCACGGAGTGCATTTCGCCGTCCCACACGGCGGTCGCTAGCAGCAGGCACAGCAGACTTTGATCACTGTAGCGGATGGAGGGCTCGAGCGGAAGATATCTCCGCCGAATGGACGTATCAATTTTTCGGGAGGGACTATTCTGACGCGGTGACCGAGAACTCCACCGCCCCGCGCTTCCGGCTCCGGACGATGCTTCCGCGCGATCCCGGCCAGCCCCATCGCACCGCGAGCACCCTCGAGCTGTTCTTCGACCTCGTCTTCGTGGTCGCCGTCAGCATCGCTTCGGCACAGCTGCACCACGCACTGAGCCACGGCGACTTCCTGCATGGCGTCACCTCCTACGCGATGCTGTTCTTCGCGATCTGGTGGGCGTGGATGAACTTCACCTGGTTCGCGACCTCGTTCGACACCGATGACTGGCTGTACCGCGTCACGACGTTCGTGCAGATGGGCGGCGTCCTGGTGTTCGCGGCAGGCATCCCGCGCGCGTTCAACGAGGGCGACTTCGCGGTCGTGGTGCTCGGCTACGTCGTGATGCGTGTCGCGATGGTCGCGCAGTGGCTGCGCGCCTCCCGATCGGCGGGGCCGCTCCGTGCGGCGACCAGAAGGTACGCCTTCGGGATCGCGGCTGTCCAGGTGCTCTGGATCCTCTTCCTCCTGGTCCCCTCGGGGGCTCTGCAGATCACGGCCTTCGTGATCTTCGCGCTGATCGAGATCAGCGTGCCGGTGTTCGCGGAGTACCGCCGGCAGACGCCCTGGCATCCGCATCACATCACGGAGCGCTACGGCCTGTTCACGCTCATCGTGCTCGGCGAGAGTCTCCTGGCCTCCGCGAACGCGATCATCGACGCCCTCGAGAAGGTCGACACGCTCGGCCCGCTGATCGCGATCTCCGTGCTCACGCTCGTCGTCACGGCATCCGTCTGGTGGATCTACTTCTGGCCGCCCCACCACCGCGCGATCACCTCGTTCCGCAGCTCGCTCCGCTACGGGTACACGCACTACTTCGTCTTCGCCGCGGCCGCCGCCTTCTCCGCCGGCATCGAGGTGGAGCTCGACGTGCTCACGGGGGAGAGCCACCTCTCGAACGTCGCCGCCTCGTTCACGGTCACGATCCCGATCGCCGTCTTCCTCATCGGCATCTGGTGGATCGCCATCCGCGAGAACGCCGACCGCGTCGTGAACACGGTCATCCCCGTCGGCGCTCTCCTCGTGCTGCTCGACCCCGTGCTGCCGATCCCCGTCACGCTCTCCGCGCTGATCCTGGTGATCATCGTCGTCGTGCTGGTCATCCGCCCTCCGGTGCCGCGCGCCGAGACGTTGCGCATGGAGACATAGGAAGCGCATAGCCCAGGCAGAGGATCCTGATCGGTCGCTTGAGGACCATGGTGACGACACACCATCGGTTCACCCGAGAGGAGCCCGACCATGAGCCGTATCCCCGAACCCATCCCGACGCCGGACGGTCCCACCTACGAGGGGCGGCTGCTCGATCGCGCCGATGAGGAGGTCGTCGATCAGGGCGTCGTCTTCGACATCGGCACTCTGCTCAGCCGGCGCGGAGTCCTCGGCCTGGCGGGGCTCGGCCTCGGCGCCGTCGTGCTGGCCGCCTGCGCACCTGCCGCCTCGGGAGGCGCGTCGTCGACACCCACCCCCACGCCGACCTCGACGCCGGATGCCGCCGCGGTCGTGACGGGGGAGATCCCCGACGAGACGGCGGGGCCCTATCCCGGCGACGGCTCCAACGGGCCCGACGTCCTCGAGGACTCCGGCATCGTCCGCCGCGACATCCGTTCATCGATCGACGGCGCGGCGACGGCCGACGGCGTGCCGATCACCATCGTCTTCCAGGTCGTCGATCTGGCGAACGGCGGCGTCCCCTTCGCCGGTGTCGCGGTCTACGCCTGGCACTGCACCGCGCAGGGGGAGTACTCCCTCTACTCCTCGGGCCTCGAGGACGTCACCTATCTGCGCGGCGTACAGGTGGCGGATGCCGACGGCAGGGTGTCGTTCACCTCGATCTTCCCCGGGTGCTACGCGGGCCGATGGCCGCACATCCACTTCGAGGTGTTCCCGGATGCGGCGTCGATCACCGATGCGGCCAACGCGATCGCGACGTCGCAGCTGGCGCTCCCCGAGGCCGCCTGCTCCGCGGTGTACGCGCAGTCCGCGTACGCCGGCTCCGCTCAGAACCTTGCGCAGGTCACGCTGGCGGGGGACAACGTGTTCGGGGACGATGCCGGAGCCTCGCAACTCGCCACCCTCAGCGGCGACGCGACGTCCGGATACACGGCGACCCTGGTCGTCGGCGTCGACACCACCACCGCGCCTGCCGCCGGCGGTGCTCCTGGCGGCGGCGATGGAGGCCCGGGCGGAGGCGGTCAGCCGCCCTCGAGCTGAGGTCGCGGAGGGGCGGTCGGGGGAGGGCGTGGCGAGATCTGCTATGCTGATGATGCAACGTGTGTGCTGTGCCCCTCTCGGCCGCCACGTCGCCACTGATCAGGGCCATCACGGACCACGCACATCGATGCGCGCGGCATCCGCCCTCGATCTCACATCTTGCGGAGCGCCGACGCGTGCCCGCCACACAGCAATGAGCATCACCATGAGCACCACCACCTTCCCCCCATCCGATCCGTTGACCTGGAAGCAGGCCGACGCCGACGTGCACGTCGCGACGCGCAACGGCGAATTCGCCGGATTCGTCGAGTTCGACGGCACCGCGTACCTCGTGCGCGACAACCACGGCACCGAACTCGGCGCCTTCGACTCCCTCGACGACGCCCGCTCCGCCCTGGAGCGCACTCAGCACGCCAGGACCCCGCTCACGCAGGGCCGCGCACTCGTTCTTCCCCGCGCTTTCCGCCGCCGCCCGCGGCGCGTTCGCGCCTGACGATCAGCACACCGGAAGCGGCGCGTCAAGGTCCCGGATGTATTCCCGGAGCCGTATGTGGGTCGGGCTACTGTGAGGTAAGCGTTGGGCACTCGCCTTGGGCTTCCATAGCTCAAGGGCTCCGATCGACAGGAGAAGATCATCTCCATCACACAGGTCGAAAAGACCGCAACGCTGGGACCGGTTCGTCAGACCTACGCCGGCAACGCCGATTTCCCCCCGATGGCGCAGGCCTACAAGCAGGTCTCGCAGGTCGTCAAGGAGACAGGTCTCCTCCGCCGTGCGCAGTGGTTCTACGTCGCTGTCGCCGCCGGTATCGCGGTCGCCCTCGGTGGACTGATCACGGGCTTCATCCTTCTCGGCGACAGCTGGTTCCAGCTGCTCATCGCCGCCGGCCTCGGCATCATCCTCACGCAGATCGCGTTCCTCGGACACGAGGCGGCGCACCGTCAGATCCTGACCACGGGACCCGCGAACTTCAAGCTCGCCCGCATCGTGATCGCCAGCATCGGCATGAGCTACTCGTGGTGGGACTCGAAGCACACCAAGCACCACGGAAACCCGAACCAGGTCGGCAAGGACCCCGACATCGAGGTCGACACGATCTCGTTCCTCGAAGAGGATGCCGCGAAGGCGAAGGGTTTCATCAAGCTGATCACGCGCAAGCAGGGCTGGCTCTTCTTCCCCCTGCTCACCCTCGAGGGACTGAACCTCCACTTCCTCGGCCTGAAGTACCTCATGACGACGAAGAACGTCAAGGGACGCTGGACCGAGCTCAGCATCATCACGCTGCGGTTCGCCCTCATCCTCGTCCCCGTGTTCATGATGCTCCCGCTCGGAATGGCGTTCGCCTTCATGGGTGTGCAGTTCGCCGTCTTCGGCGTCTACATGGGAGCGGCGTTCGCGCCGAACCACAAGGGCATGCCGATCATCGAGCCGGGCGCCCGTCTCGACTTCTTCACCAAGCAGGTGCGCACCTCCCGCAACATCACCGGCGGATGGGCGACCACCTGGCTCATGGGCGGCCTCAACTACCAGGTCGAGCACCACCTGTTCCCGAGCATGCCGCGCCCGTACCTGGCCAAGGCGCGCGAGATCGTCCGCGACTACTGCGCAGCCAACGACGTGCCGTACACCGAGACCAACCTGCTCCGTTCGTACAAGATCGTGATCGACTACCTCAACCGCGTCGGTCTCTCCGCGGGCGCCGACCCGTTCGACTGCCCTGCCGTCGCGCAGTTCGGCCGCGCGTAACCCACGACGGCGCGGGGTTCGGTCAGAGCAGACCGAGCTCCAGCGCCAGCGTGACCGCCCGCGTGCGGTCCGAGACCTCGAGCTTCTCGAAGACATGCAGCAGATGCGTCTTCACGGTCGCCTCGCCGATGAAGAGCTCCCGAGCGATCTCCGGATTGCTGCGACCGCGTGACACGAGACGCAGCACCTCGAGCTCCCGCGGGCTGAGCGAGGGGCGTGTCGTGCCCTCCCGGCGCATGCGGGTGACGAGGGTCGCCGCGATGCTGGGCGCCAGCACGGTGTGGCCCTCGGCCACGGACCGGATACCGGCGACGATCTCCTCCTGCGGGGCGGCCTTCAGCAGATAGCCGCTCGCGCCGGCCTCGATCGCTCCCAGGATGTCGTCGTCGCCCTCGTGCGTCGTGAGCACGAGCACCCGCACGTCGGGGAGGGTCGCAGTGATCCGCGCGGTGGCCGCGGCGCCGGACAGGTTCGGCATGCGCAGGTCCATGAGTACGACGTCCGGACGCTCGGCGGTGGCGAGCGCGACGGCCTCCGCGCCGTCGGAGGCTTCGCCGACCACGTCGATCCCCTCGTCGAGCGAGAGCAGGCCGACGATGCCGGAGCGGACGATCGGATGGTCGTCCACCACGATGACGCGGATCATGCTGTTTCCTGCCCGACCGTGAGCGGGATGCGCACGGTCAGCGTCGTCCCTGCGGCCTCGCCGTCGCGGGCCTCGAGGGTACCGCCCACGAGCGCGACCCGATCGCGCATTCCCGCGAGGCCGAATCCTCCCCCGGCGCCGATGTCCGCGCCGTCGGGGCGGACGCCTCCGAGGCCGCGACCGTCATCGCTCACGACCAGGACGGCGTCGTCGTCGACGGTCAGCACGAGCGACGCTGCACCGGCTGCTGCGTGCTTGCGCACGTTCGCGAGACCCTCCTGCGCGCATCGCAGGAGGACGACCTGGAGGTCTCTCGGGACGACGAGCGGTGAGGCCTCGACCGACACCGGAAGGCCCGTCTCGCGACCGAACCGCTCGCCGAGCCGTCGCAGCGCTTCGGCCAGCGACCCGGAGGGGTCGGCCGCCGAGGACTCGACGACGACGAGCGCGCGCGCTTCGCGCAGCGCCTCGCGCGCGGCATCCTCGATCAGGGAGATGGCCTCGTGAGAGCCGTCCAGCCGACTGCGTTCGGCGAGCATCACGATGCTCGTGAGGCTCTGGGCGATCGTGTCGTGCACCTCCCGGGCGAGGCGGGCGCGCTCCGCAGCCGCTCCGGACTCCCGGCTCGCGGCCTCCAGCCCGTGCTGGGCGGCGGTGAGCTCCGCCAGCAGGCGCTGACGCTCCGTGCCCCACTCCGCGATCCGCGTGATCCACAGCCCGAGCGCGATGCTGAACGCCGCGGACAGACCCGAGGTGACGACTCCGGCGAGCAGCATGCCGGGACTAAAACCGTCGGAGGCGGCGTAGGCGATCGAGAGCACCACCGCGTTCAGCAGGGTGACGAGGATGGACTGCCGGGTGGAGCGCGACGTCATCCAGATCAGCGGCAGCACGATCGTCTGAAGCAGCATCATGGTCGGCTCGATCGAGGTGCCGACCGCGAGGAGAATGATGAGGGCGGCCTGCAGCAGCCAGGAGACCGGCGGCGAGGGCTCGGGGCCTTCACGCAGGCTCACGTAGCGACGGGCGCCGAAGGCGTAGACCGCGGCGATCCCGACGGCGGTGGCGACCAGGTACCACGACGAGCCGGGGAATCTCGGTGGAAGAGTGAACGCGAGGATCACGATCACGACGAAGAGCGCGGCACTGGCGAGATCCCAGCCCACGCGCTCTCTGA
The DNA here is from genome assembly GCF_039533965.1 of Microbacterium luteolum. Lineage (NCBI taxonomy): Bacteria > Bacillati > Actinomycetota > Actinomycetes > Micrococcales > Microbacteriaceae > Microbacterium > Microbacterium luteolum. Next base: position 1,966,738 of record NZ_BAAAUN010000001.1, on the reverse strand, counting down.
CGACGGCGCTCATGCCGACCACTCTTCCATCATCTTCGTCCGGCTGCGGCGCCGTCGGCGTCAGCGATCCCGACGGATCCAGCGGAACGTGAGACGGCTGAGCACCAGTCCGACCACGAGCCAGACCACCAGCATCAGGGCGATGAGCCCGATCTCCCAGGAGCCGCTCGTCTCCGCCGCGCGGAAGGAGTCGGGGAGGAACACGGACCGCATCCCCTGCGCGATCCACTTCACGGGCAGGACGCCCGCCGCGTTCTGCAGCCACTCGGGCAGCATCGAGAAAGCGATGTAGACGCCCGAGACGAACTGGATCAGCAGCACGACCGGGATCACCACGGCCGCCGACGACTTCCCTGAGCGGGGCACGGAGGACAGTGCGATCCCGAGGAGCGTGCACGCGATCAGTCCGAGGACGAAGATCCAGGCGAATCGGACCCAGAGCGTCAGGTCCGTCGGCAGCTCGACGCCGTACACGAACACGGCGACGGCGATCAGCAGGGCGATCTGGAGGATCGCCGTGACGAACACCTCGCCGATCTTGCCGATGAAGTACGTGACGGGTGAGATCGGCGTTCCACCGAGGCGCTTGAGAGTGCCGTCGCTCTTCTCGGCCGCGATCTCGAGCGCGGGCGCCTGCACGCCCGAGAGCAGGATGCCACCCGCGATCAGTCCGGGAAGGTAGTAGGTCGCCATGCTGACCTGATCCGGTCCCTCGCCGATGTCGCCCGTGAAGATCGTCGCGAAGACGACGTACATGAGGGTCGGGAACAGGAACGTGAAGAAGACCTGATCGCCGGCGCGGAAGTACTGGCGGAGCTCGAACGGGATGCGCCGGACGCCCAGGCGGATCGTGCGCCCGATGCCGAACCTCGTCGTGGCCGGCGTCGTCGTGGTCGTGATGCTGCTCATGCTGCCGCCTCCTCGAGGCGCGAGTCGAACGCGCGGATCAGGTCGAGATAGATGTCCTCGAGCGTCGGGCGGACGACCTCCAGATCGCGGGGCTCTCCCCCCTCGCGTTGCAGGGCGGAGACGAGAGCTCCCGGTTCGCCGGTGCGCTCCTCCCGCCGCGCGCCCGCGGCGTCGGTCCAGCGGACGAGCGGGATGCGCGAGTCCGCTCCGCCGAGCTCGTCGATGCGGCCGATCGCCGCGATCGTGCCCCCGGCGATGACGGCGGCGCGGTCGCCGAGCTGCGCGGCCTCGTCGAGATAGTGGGTGGTGAGCAGGATGCTGGTGCCCTCGGCCTTGAGTGAGCGGATCAGATCCCAGAACTGGCGCCGGGCCTCGGGGTCGAAACCGGTGGTCGGCTCATCGAGGAACAGGAGCTCGGGCCGGCCGATGATGCCGAGAGCGACGTCGAGCCGACGCTGCTGACCGCCGGAGAGCCGCGCGGCCCGTGTGCGCTGCTTCTGCTCGAGACCGACGGCGGCGATGACCTCGTCGACGTCGCGGGGGCGCGGGTAGTAGCCGGCGAACTCCTTCAGGAGCTCTCGCACCGTGAATGAGCCGGCCTCTCCCGTGGACTGCAGCACGATGCCCAGCCGCGCCTTCCAGTCCAGGCCGCCGTGCTGCGGATCGACGCCGAGCACGCGCACCTCGCCGCTGCTGCGGTGACGATAGCCCTCGAGGATCTCGATCGTCGTGGACTTCCCCGCGCCGTTCGGGCCGAGCAGCGCGAATGTCTCGCCGCGCTCGATGTCGAAGCTGATGCCGTCGACGGCCGTGAAGTCGCCGTAGTCCTTGCGGAGGTCGCGAACCTCGATCACGCTCTCTGTCATGCACCCCAGAATGCCCCGGAGCAGCGGTCGGCGGTAGCGGTGGACCGACGGACCACGGCATCCACCGATCGGTGGATGCCTCAGGATGCAGAAGAGGTGCGCGCGGTCACCCGCGCGCACCTCTTCTCCGATCAGTCGACCGCGTCAGCGCTTGCCGCTCTCCTCGGCGTCGACCACGTCGATCGTGATCTTCTCGAGAGGGCGGTCGTCGAGCTCGTCCTCGAGCAGCTCATCACCGAGGAACTCCTCGCCCGATGCCGCGTCCTCGTCGCTCTCGGCCGGAGCGCCGTCGGCGATCTCCGCGGGAAGGGCGTCGTCCGAGAAGATGCCGTCGGGGCGGATCAGCTCGCGCACCTCCGCCATGAAGCTCGTGAGCTGCTGCTGCTGCCAGCGCAGCTGGCGGGCGCGGTCCTCGGCATCCCGCAGCACGGCGGTGGTGTGGCCGGTGACGGACTCGACGATCTTCTGCGACTTGACGCGGGAACGATCGAGGATCTCACGGGCGCGAACCTTCGCGTCGGCCTCGATCGCCTGCGCCTGCGAACGCGTCAGGTGCTCGTAGTCCTCGGCCCGGGCCGAGATGCGCTGCGCGTGCTCGAGGGATGCCGCGACCTGCTCGTTGGCGTCGGTCGTGATGCGCTCGGCGTGGGCGACGGCTTGGTTGTGCAGCACGAGGAACTCCTGCTGCGCGTCGTCCTGGCGTCGGCTCAGCGTCTCCTCGAACTCGAGGACGCGCGCGTTCATGTCGCGCACCTCGCGCTCGGCATCCGCGCGCAGCTGGGTCGTCTCGCGCGTGACGAGGGAGCGCAGAGCCGCCGCGCCCTTCTCGGCCTCGGTGCGGATCGCGGTCGCCTCCTGCGCGGCCTGGTTGACCTTCTCCTCGGCGTGCGCGGCTTCGCGCTCGATGCGCGCCTCATGGGCCGTGTACTCGGTGTCCATCTTCAGGCGCACCTGGTCGGCATCGCGCTGCGCCTGCGCGGTGATGCGCTCGGCGTCGGCCTCGGCCTCGGCGCGCTGCGCCGTGACCTCCTCACGCGCCGACGACATCAGCCGATCGGCCTGCACAGCGGCGTTCTGGATCAGGACGTTCGCCTGCTCCTCGGCGACGCGGAGGATCGCCTCGAACTGCTGGCGCGACGGCGCTTCCTTCCCGTCCGGCTGCGGAGCGTCGACGAGCTCCGAGGTGAGGGTCGCGATCTGCTGCTCGGCATCCGAGGCCTTCGCCGCCGCCGCGCTCAGTTCGCCCTCGAGCGCCTCGCGGGCGGCACGCTCTTCGGCTCGGACGGCCTCGACGGCCTCGGTCTGGTCGGCCTTGGTGTCGGCGAGGTCCGTCGTCAGCTGCTGGATCTGGGCGCGGAGGGTGCTGAGCGCCGTGTCGACCTCACCCTTGTCGTAGCCGCGGAAGCCCACGGTGAACGCCGCCTGCGGCTCACGCGGGTTGGTCTCGATCAGCTGATCGAAGAAATCGGGGGACCGCTCGTCGCGATCGGTGCTTCCGGAGGATTCGCTCATGAGCTTCAAGCCTTTCTGGCGAGGCCACGTGGCGGAGCTGCGGCTCCGTCCCGCCGAGCGGGCAACACGTGGACCATGGGGGGAGGTCGTATGGGCTCACGCCGCGGCCGAGACCTGGTGGAGGTCAGGCCGTGCGCGGGCGCGCATACAGCCTAGTTCCGTCTCCTGCATCGTGCGCGGTCGGATTTCGTCGCGGTCATGGCGATCACCGCCGCCCGCTCGTCAGCGCGGGGCGACCAGGTGGTCCAGGACGAGTTCGCCCGTGGCGTTGAGGGCCTTCATCATGTCGGCGATCAGGTGCGGATCGACGGCGGGCGGCTCGGCGCTGTCGAATCCGAACTGCAGCGGGATCGCCGGATGGATCCATACGGTGGCACGCTGATCCTCGCCGCCGTTGACAGGGCGCCACGTCATCATGAAGCTCTCCTGGCGGCGGAGCTTCGTCGCGATCACGATCTTCAGGTGCGCCAGGGTCTTGTCCTCGATGAGGATCGGATCCGAGGTGCCGTCGTACCGGAGTCTGCCCATCCTTGAACCGTACACCCGCGCGCACCCGTCTTTGCATGCCCGGGAATCGCCCGGCGCGCAATCCCCTTATGCCCCGACCCCCCTCGGGCTATTGTCACCGGATGACGGAGAACGGGGAGGCGAGTGGAATGAGTGAGATGCGGACCATGGTGCGCACCCGGGTCACGGTCAACGACGTCGGGTTCTTCCTGGCGCAGGGACAGGATGTCGACGAACTGAAAGGGGAGATCGAGTCCGCTGTCCGTGACGGTCCCCGGTTCGTCGAGTTCGTCGTGGTCGGCAACCGCTCGGTCAGCGTGCTCGTGTCGACGGCGACCCAGGTCGTGATCTCGGTCGACACCGTGCAGTACGACCATCGCGACAACGGAGATGACTCCGCTCCCTTCGGCGGGACGTTCGACCTGCTCTGACCGTCGTGACGCGCGCACGGCGACACCCGGCATCCTCCGTCGACGTTCGCCGGTCGGCCCCATGCGCCCTGGTACGGTGACGGCGGAGGACACTGCGTCCCTGGGGCCGACCGAGCAAGAGAGTACGTCGAGATGAAGCGAGCATCCCGTTGGCGTCTCGTGCGCGTGAGCGCGGTCACCGCGATGGCGCTGGTCATCGGAGCACTCGTGCCCTCCCTCTCCTCGGCCACCCCGGCCGCTGCGGCGACCGACGGGCAGATGATCTTCCCGGCGTCGGGCAACATCCAGTCGAAGGTCGGGGACGGATGCCTCGGCGACTACCGCCCCCATGAGGGGATCGACATCACCGGGTCGGGTGGGGATCCGATCCTCGCCGCGTACGACGGGGTCATCAAATCGCGGACCTCCAACAGCGGCTACGGCAACTACGTCGACATCCAGCACCCCGGCGGCTATGTCACGCGCTACGCCCACATGGTCGCTCCCGGATGGTACGAGCCGGGCACCCCTGTCGTGCGCGGCCAGCAGATCGGGGTGGTGGGCAAGACCGGAGCGACCAGCGCCAATCACCTGCACTTCGAGGTGCGATTGAACGGCGCGGTGTACACCCAGATCAACGACGGCTTCACATGTCTGAGCAATGTGCGGCGCGGTGACCTGATCCCGCTGTTCTTCCCCGGGCTCGGCACCGATCCCATCTCCACGGTCGCCTCGGCCGACTACACCGGCGACGGGAACGCCGACCTGATGACGGTCGCGGGCAACGGAGATCTCCAGCTCCGCGCCGGCAACGGCGCCGGCGTGTTCCAGAAGACGGCCACCTACGCCGGGTTGGCATCCATCCGGCGGCACATCACTCACGCCGATCTCAACGGGGACGACAAGGCCGACTTCCTCTCTGCCCGATCCGATGGGGCGCTGGAGTACTTCGCCGGCGCGGGCAACGGAGGGTTCCAGGCGGTCGCGATCGTCGGCAACGGCTGGTACGACATGCTGCACGTGACATCGGGCGCCGACTACACCGGCGACGGGAAGCAGGATGTCATCGGCGTCTCGGCCGGCGGAGTCATGACCATCTTCCGCGGATCCGGGTGGGGAGGATTCGCGACGCCCTACGTGACGCTCGGCGGCGGCTGGGAGGGATTCCATTTCCTCGTCGGCGGAGACTTCGACAACGACGGGCGCGGTGACATCATCGGGATCGACGACACGGGCACCCTCTATTTCTATCCCGGCGGCGTCAATGGGTTCGGCGCACGGCGCACGGCCGGTGCCGGATGGCTGGAGTTCACCGCCCTCACCGGCGGCGTCGACTACAACGGCGACGAGCGCGCCGATCTGCTGGGACGCACTCCTGCGGGCGAGCTCTTCCTCTACCCCGGCAATGGCCGAGGCGGCTTCAACGCGCGCACACTCGTCAGTGCGGATGCCGCCGACTACCTCACCCTCGAGTAGCGCGCCGGATCTGCGCGGCCGAGCGGGCGCGCCCGCGTATCGTGGGCGCATGGCCGATCCGACGCTCGAGGAGATCGCTGCAGGACTCTGCGCCGGACCGCCCGAGGACTTCGTGTCCGCGCGCAACGCGCGCGCCAAGGAGGTCGGCGACGCCGCGCTGTCCGCACGGATCCGCGCCCTCCGGAAGCCGTCTATCGCGGCCTGGGTCGTGAACGTCTTCGCCCAGGAGCGCGCGGGGCAGCTGGACCAGGCGCTGCAGCTCGCCGCCGAGCTCCGCGAGGCGCAGGATGACCTGGATGCCGCCGCGCTGGCGAAGCTCGGCAGAGAACGCCGGGCTCTCACCCGACGGTTGGCCGAGACCGCGGCGGAACTGGCGGGGTCCCGCGGCGAGCGCATCACACCGGCGACGCTCGAGGCCGTGGAGCAGACCATCTCGGCCGCGTTCTTCGATCCGGATGCTGCCGCCGCTGTCGCCTCTGGGCGGCTGGTTCGTGCGCTCGAGCCGACCGGGAGTGCGGATGACGTCCGAGACGCCGTGGCAGGCGAGGTCACCGCGCTCGAGCCGTCTCCCGCGCGTCCAGCTGATGAGCTGCAGGCTCGGCGGGTGCGCCGAGAGGCCGAGAAGCGTGTCGCCGCGGCGGAGAAGGAGCTCACCGCGGCGGAGCGCGAGCTGGCGAAGCAGATCAAGGCGCGGGAGGCGCTCCGGTCGCGCGCCTCGGAGCTGTCCGAGGAGGAGGCCGACCTCGAGGCCCGGCTCGCGAAGGTGCGGAAGGAGGTCGAACGCGTGCAGCGCGAGACTCCGGAGGTCGAGGCGATGCACGCGAAGGCCCAGGAGCAGGCGGATGCCGCGGCCGATGAGGTCGCGGACGCGCGACGCGCGGTCGAGGACCTGTAGGCGGTCGATCCGCGGCGGACGCCGTGCATCGAACCGTCCCCAGACGTCGATAGAGTTCCTCCATGCGAGCGAAGACGGCCGTGCCGGAGAAGTCGGCGCGCGTCCGCGGCATCCTCGCCCTGATCGTGGTGATCGTGCTGCTGGCTGCGGGAGCCGGAGTCGGACTCGTCGTCGGCGACGCCCTCGGGATCCGTGCGCAGCCCGCCGAGCGGATGGGTGGGGAGTCCCGCGCGGTCGAGACGGTGACGGCATCCGTCCCACCCCCTCGGATCACCGTGCTCGGCTACGGCGGGACCGAGCGGATGCGCGTCGCGGTCGACGAGCTCGACGCGGCGCTGTCCGGGGTCGAGACCAAGGGCAGCGCCACGCTCACGATCGCGATGGGCGGTCCGCTCGCCGGCGAGATCGATGACGACACCTACGTCTTGACGGGCACGCCGGACGCACTGCGCATCGAGACGTCCGGCGAGGCCGGCGCGGCACGAGGCATATACGACATCGCGTCGGCGATCCGACAGGGGAAGGCCATCGCGGCGGGCATCGGGACGCCGGTGACGTCGCGCCTCCCGTTCCGCATGGTCGATCTCGGCGCGGTCGGCGTGGCGGCCGATCCGGCCGAGTGGCTCCCGGGAACCGACTACTCGCACGCATCGAAGGCGTTCGCGGACGTGTTCCTCGCCGAGGCGCCGTATATCGACGAGGAGGCGCTTGCCGCGGCCTACGACGACTACGACGGATACCTCAGGAGGGTCATCGCGGACGGCTACAACGCCATCTCCTTCCCCGGCTTCGTCGAATTCGTGACCTTCGACGAGGTCGATGGCGTCTATGCGGACGGCGACGCGCACGTGGACAAGGCGCTCGCGCTGCGCGAAGCGTTCGGGCCGTTCTGGGACCGCGCCGAAGAGCTCGGGATGAAGGTGTTCCTGCGGACCGACATGCTCACGCTGACGTCGCCGCTCGAGGACTACCTCACCGACCGTCTCGGTGCGCTCGACACCACGTCGCCGGAGCTCTGGAACGTGTACACCGCAGGGCTCGACGAGCTCTACGCGGCGGAACCCGCCCTCGACGGGGTGCTCATCCGCATCGGCGAAGCGGGGCGGGTGTACGACGTCGAGGGGTGGGACTACTACTCGGCGCTGGCCGTGACCACTCCCGAGGCGGTGCGGGCGATGCTCACCGCGCTCACCGGTCAGGCCGAGGAGTCCGGACGAGAGGTGATCTTCCGCACCTGGAGCGTCGGCGTCGGCGCCGTCGGTGACATGCACACGAACGCCGCGTCGTACGAGGCCGTGCTCGGCGGGATCGACTCGCCCGCGCTGATCGTGTCGACGAAATACACGCTCGGAGACTTCTACAGCTGGCTGCCGTTGAACGACACCCTGCAACAGGGTGAGCAGCGGCGCATCGTCGAATTCCAGAGCCGCCGCGAGTTCGAGAACAACGGGGCGTTCCCGAACGACCTCGGCGCGGAGTACGCCTGGGCGCTGCAGGAGCTGCTCGCATCGAACGAGCACATCGAGGGTATCTGGGCGTGGGCGCAGGACGGCGGCCCGTGGCGCGCCGGGCCGATGATCCTCTACGACAAGGCGGGCTTCTGGCAGCTCGCGGACCTGAACTCGCAGCTCGCCGTGCAACTCGCGCGCGATCCGGACGCGGACCCGGCCGAGATCACGGCCGGATGGGCGCGGGAGTGGTTCTCCGACGACCCGGCCACGGTCCAGGCGATCGCGGAGGCGATGGCGCTGTCGCGGACCGCCATCGAGCAGGGCCTGTACATCCCGCCGTTCGCCGAGCAGCGCGTGTCGGCGATCGGACTCGAGCCCCCGCCCATGATGTGGATCTTCGAATGGGACATCCTCACCGGCGACTCCGCGGTGCTCGACGTGATCTACACGATCTCCCGGGACAGACTCGACGAGGCTGTGCAGGGTGGCGACGTGGCCTCCGAAGCCGTGGCGCGGATGCGCACGCTGATCGAGCGCACCGACCCGTCGACCTGGCGCGACCCCGGGCTGCGGGAGGCCTTCCTCGGCAGCCTCGACTACGAGCAGGACACGCTCGACCTGCTCGGCTCGTACCGGGCGATGATCCTTCACCAGGCCGCGTGGCACGACACGCTCTCGGCCGACTCCTACGCCGCATGGCAGACTGCCCGCGACGCGTACACCGCGCAGGCCGCGGCCCACCTCGCCGCCTATGAAGGAGACGTCGACCACCGGGCGTTCAATCTCACCGCCGCTGAGCTCGGGGTGGAACGCGGCGATCACGATCTCGCCATGGCCTGGATCGCGCGCGTGCTGATGGTGCTCACCGCGACGTGGGTGCTGATCGGCATCCTGTCCGCGCGCACGCGACTGGTCCGGCGGCCCGGGGCGATGGCCGCGCGCGCGACCTGGGTCAGCTCGACCCGTCCGTGGCGAGCGGGGGAGTCGACGCTCGGGATGCTGCGCGCCGACCACATCCTGTTGGTCCTCGTACCGGGCGCCCTCCTCGTCGCGACGCGGGCGGTGCAGACGTCGTTCCTCTCCTGGGTGCATCTCGCCGTCACGCTCGGCGCGTGGGCCGTGTTCGTCGCGCTGCTGCTCGTGCTGTTCCGCGGCCGGTGGGGGTGGGCGGTGCTGGCAACGATCGGCGGCGTCGTCGTGCTGCGCTGCGCCCTGGTGCTGGCGGCGCTCTCGTTCAGCGGACCAGGCGGCTACTGGTTCGCGTTCTGGACCGATCCGGTGCGCCGCTCGCTCTACATCGCCCTGGCGTTCGCGCTGTTCGTCTGGCTGTTCGTGGCCGTCGGGTGGGCGCTCGCCGCCCGCATCGGCGCACGGCGGGCGACGGGCGCAGTACTCGCGGCGATCGGTGCCGGGCTCGCGGTACCGGCCGCGGTCGTCGCGATGGTCGGACTCGAACGGGCCCTCACCGCGTGGAACGATCAGATGGGGCTGCTGCCGTGGGGGCTGTCGCGCATCCTCGGCATCACGGTGTATCTCGACATCCCCTCATCGACGGCGTGGGTCGCTGCCGGTATCGGCGCCGTGATCGCCGCGCTCGGACTCGGCCTTCTCTTCATCGGTCGGCGGGTGCCGGGCCGCCGGGATGCCGTGCCTAGTTCTGGATGAGCGTGAGCTGGGTGCCGTCGGTGTCGACCAGATAGCCGATCCGCAGTCCCGAGCTCTCGATGCGCGGCTCGTGCAGACGGGGGCAGCCGGTGCGGGCGACGGGAACACCTGCCTCGTGGATCGCCTGCCACAGCTCGTCCAGGTCGTCGACCCGGATCGTGCACTGATGGCTGCTCGTCAGCGGATCGACGTCCGGATGCGGGAAGAACTCGATCTCGACATCACCGCGCCGCAGGATCATCCAGCCGTCATCGCGGAACGTCGGGCGGAAGCCGAAGCCCTCGTAGAAGCGCTGCGTGACGTCGAAGTCGCTCGACGGGAGGTTGGGGAGTGCGCGGTCCGGGGCCATGTCGGCAGCCTAGGCGTGCGGCGCCCGGGAGTGGGGTGCCGGGCGGATCCGTCCGGGCAGGAACGGCAGCGCCGGCGCCCGGTACTCGAGCGCGAGGTCATCGGGCGCGAGGGTGTGCTCCGCCTGACCGAACCGCCACAGGCGGTTGAAGAGGAAGACGCCCAGGGTCACGGTCTCGTCGGCGGGTACCTGCCACGTGCCGAGGCCCCACTGCGTCGGCTGGCCTCGTCCGGCGAGCACGAGCGTCGGGCGTATCCCCGCATACAGCGCGAACCACGGCTTGTGCATGGTCAGCTCGATGCGGCGGGAGGGGGCCTCAGCGCTCACAGGCGTTCCATGTCGCGGAATCGGGGCGCGTCACGACTGCCGCGCGAAGAAAGCCTTGGTCTTCTCGCCGGCCCACAGGAGCAGGATGATCGCCACGGGCGCGGCGATGTTGAGGATGTGACTCCAGAGCGACTCGGCGGCCGGAGAGGTCGCGAGCGACGCCAGGGCTCCGAGGACGCTCACGACCTGGACGATCGTGACGATCAGGCGGGCGACACGGTTCCCGCGCAGGATCCCAGCGGCGAAGATCAGGTTCAGCACGGCCGCAAGGATGGCGAGGACGGCGAGGATGATGAGATGCCCGGGCGCTCCCGCGCCGGCGATCGCCGCGACGATGGCGAGGATGCCGGCGATCAGGCCGATGATGCCGGTGACGATCAGGAGGACGGCGACGATCGTGACGCCGACGGGCCGGTTGCTGCGGGTCATGTGTGCTCCAGTGCTCTCTTGCGACGGAATCGATTCACCCTATCGATCGTGTGCGGGCGAGCGCGAGCGGCGTCCCCTCGTCGTCGCCCCGCAGGGTTCCGCTCGTGAGCCTCGGACGACAGAATGAGAGGCCGCAGAAGGAGGCCGTTCATGAAGTCCCTGCTGACCTCTGGGGGAGTGACCAACGCCTCCATCCGAGACGCCCTGGTCGAGCTCCTCGGGAAGCCGATCGAGGAGTGCACGGCGCTGCTCATACCGACGGCACAGTGGGGGCACCCGATGTGCTCGCCGTTCTCGGCGTGGAGGTCGGTCGCCGGCCGCTGGCCGGAGAGGCAGGATCTCGTCGAGCTCGGGTGGAAGCAAGTGGGACTGCTCGAACTCACCGCTCTGCCGAGCCTGGATCGGGACCGATGGGAGCCGTGGGTCCGAGAGGCCGACGTGCTCCTGGTGGACGGGGGAGAGGCGATCTACCTCGCGCACTGGATACGGGAGTCCGGCCTCGAGCGGCTCCTGCCGGAGCTGAACGACACGGTCTGGGTCGGGGTCAGTGGCGGAAGCATGGCGCTGACGCCTCGTGTGGGCGACGCCTTCCTGGGGTGGAGACCGGAGGAGGGGGACGAGGCCCTCGGCATCGTGGACTTCTCGATCTTCCCGCATCTCGACTATCCCGGATGGGAGTCCAACACCTCGGAGCGTGCGAGGGAGTGGGCGGCCGATATCGGAGGGCCGGCCTACGCGATCGATGATCAGACGGCGATCGCCGTCGTGGACGGCGGAGTGCGCGTCATCTCCGAGGGGCGCTGGTTCGCGATTCCTGCGGAGGACTGAACGCCATCTGCCGTTCCAGGGCAAAGCAAAACCCCCGCCATGTAGAAGCTAGGCGAGGGTTTCTAAGGTGATTGTAATGATCACCCTGTGGCTCCGACGGGCGTCGATCCCGTGACCTCACGATTTTCAGTCGTGCGCTCTACCAACTGAGCTACAGAGCCGAGCGACGGCGATGCTACCGCTTCCTAGACGAAGAGCCCCCTCCGAAGAAAGAGCTCGACGCTTAGAGCGACCCTGACGGGACTTGAACCCGCGACCTCCGCCGTGACAGGGCGGCACGCTAACCAACTGCGCTACAGGGCCATACTTGTTTTCAATTGTATCGGATGGAGTGACCCCAACGGGATTCGAACCCGTGCTACCGCCGTGAAAGGGCGGCGTCCTAGGCCGCTAAACGATGGGGCCGAGTCAGTCCCGGGGGACTTCCTTGCCGACGCTCAAGCATAAGGGATGTGTCGGGCAAATCGCGAATCGAGGGCGCGGCGGCTTCCTCGACGGGCCGAACAGGAGGACGATGGACACGTCAGACGTGTCACGCTTCCGCACTCTCACCCTGTTGCGGAAGTGAATGTTGTTGTTAGTGTGACATGTGTGAAACCGGCGGAAGGGGCCTGGTGAACGACAGGAACACGCTGGATGCTGCTGAAGCGGCATCCGCGGAATGCGGCTGTGCACCCAGCCCGACAGAACAGCGCGCCTTCTCGAAGCCCGGGATCAGCCGTCGCGGTGCGCTCGGGCTCGGCGTGCTCAGCGTTGTCGCGCTCAGCGCTTTCGGCGTCTCGTCCGGTGTCTCCGCCGCGTACGCCGCCTCGTACCCCAGCTGGGAGGACGTGCAGGCCGCGAAGCAGAACGAGGCCGCCGCCGCCGCCGAGGTCGCTCGCATCGAGGGCCTCATCCAGGCCTTGACCCAGAAGGTCGCCGAGACCCAGGCCGCCGCGAAGCTGGCGTCCGACGAGTTCTACGCCGCGCAGCAGGCCTACTTCGCTGCCATCGCCGAAGCCGACACGCTGCAGGCCAAGGCCGACGAGCAGTCCGCCATCGCCATCGAGTCGGCGCGCAAGGCCGGCCAGGTCGCCGCCCAGCTCTACCGCAACGGCGGGGACGACACGTCGCTCGAGCTGTTCTTCGCCGGATCCGCCGACAACGCCGACGAGCTCCTCGCCCGCCTCGGCACGATGGACAAGCTCCTCGAATACAACCAGTCGGTCTACGACGACGCCGTCGCGGCTCGCAACTCCGCGCAGTCCCTCAGCGACCAGGCCGTCGTCGCCCGCAACGAGCGGGACCGTCTGCAGAAGGTCGCCGAGGAGAAGATGCAGGCCGCGCAGCAGGCTGCGGATGCCGCCCAGGCCGCACTCCTGGAGCAGTCGACCAACCTCGCGACCATGCAGGCGCAGCTCGCCGCCCTCAAGGACACCACCGTCACGACCGTCGCCGGATACCAGGCCGGCGTCGAGGCGGAGGCGCAGGCACAGCGGGACCGGGAAGCAGCCGAGGCCGCGGCCAACGCCGGCGGCAACAGCGGCGGCGGTGGAACTCCCGGCACGGGAGGCTGGGTACGCCCGCACGGTGGCGAACGCAGCTCGGGCTACGGCCCCCGCTCGCAGCAGTGCAACTCCAACGGATGCTCGTCGAGCTGGCACTACGGCATCGATCTGGCGAACGGCTGCGGCGCGGCGATCTACGCGGCCTACTCCGGGACCGTCGACGCGGCGTTCTACAACGGCGGCTACGGCAACTACATCCGCATCCAGCACGGCTACGGGGTGGCCACGGGCTACGCGCACATCAAGCCGGATGGATTCGCGGTCGGCCACGGCCAGTGGGTCGAGGCCGGTCAGGTCATCGCCTATGCGGGCAACACCGGCGGCTCCTTCGGATGCCACCTGCACTTCGAGGTGTACATCGACGGCCGCTACACGAACCCCGCCGACTTCATGGCTGACCGGAACATCTGGATCTGAGCGCCGTCCTCCTGACGCCAGAAGACCCCCGGCCGCTGAGCGGTTCCGGGGGTCTTCTGCGTCGACAGCGTGCGTCAGCGGGTCAGTGGCCCTGCTCGCCGAAACGGACGATCGCCTCGTCGAGGATGCGCTGCGCCTCAGCGGCATCGCCCCACTCGTCGACCTTGACCCACTTGTTGGGCTCGAGGTCCTTGTAGTGCTCGAAGAAGTGCGCGATCTCCTTCTTCGTGAACTCGGCGATGTCGCCGATGTCCTGGATGTGCGCCCAGCGCGGATCCTTCGACAGCACGGCGACCAGCTTGTCGTCGCCGCCGGCCTCATCGCTCATCTTGAGCACGGCCACGGGACGCACCTCGACGACGACGCCGGGGTAGATGGCGTGGTCGAGGAGCACGAGTACGTCGAGCGGGTCGCCGTCCTCGCCCAGGGTGTTGTCGAAGTAGCCGTAGTCGGCCGGGTACCCGAAGGTCGTGTAGAGCACGCGGTCGAGGTGCACTCGTCCGGTCTCGTGGTCGACCTCGTACTTCACGCGGCTGCCGCGCGGGATCTCGATGACGGCGTCGTGTGCGCCCATGCGTGTGCTCCTCAGAAAAGACGGTTGGATGCCGCGGACCAGCCTACCTGCGTGTACGGGGACCGCCCGGTTCGTCGTCTCCGACGGTCTCATCCTCCGATCCCGGAGCCCGCCGCGACCAGAGCCGGTTCAGAGCGCGCGCGAGGATGCCGGTGAGGAAGAGCAGGAAGAGCGCGAAGTAGCCCTGATCGACCATGACGACGGCGATCCCGAGCGCCAGGCCGAAGAGGATGATCGCGGCGACGTCGCCGGCCACGTCCTGCCGGACGCGTGAGATCGGCGTGCTGGTGAGATCCGGATGCCGCAGCAGGTAGAGCTTCGCCGCGAGTGTGGCGACCTGGGTGAGGATCAGGGTGCCGATGTAGACCGTCTCCTGCAGGGGATCCGTGTCCATCTGCCCGAGCATCGCCGTCGGCACGGGCAGCCAGACGATCGTCGCCAGCCACGCGATGTTGATCCAGAGAAGCGCGGGGGTGATCTCCGTGACCTCGGTGTACTGCCGGTGATGCTCCATCCAGAAATTCGCGATGAGCAGGAAGCTGAGCGCGAAGCTGAAAAGCTGGCCGCCGTTCTCGGCGAAGAACTCTCCGGTGGTCAGGTGCTTCGCGCCGGCATCCGACACCGCTTCCAGCAGCGGCAGGATCAGCAGCGTCATCGCGATCGCGACGACGGCGTCGGCGAACGCCTTGAAGCGCTCGGTCGAGAAGCGGAGGCTCGTGCGATCGGTCACGGCGCCAGACTAGACCGCCCGCAGGCGAGTGTCAGGCATCGATCGCCGTCACGGCGCCCAGCAGCGCGTCCTGCATGGCGGCCGTGCGTCGCCGCAGCGCATCCGCGACCGCGGCCACGGCCGGTTGGCGCAGGGAGTCCGGCCGCAGCACGAGCCAGTACGGCAGCCGCTCGGCGAACTCTCCCGGGAGCAGGCGCACCAGATCGGGGTGCCGGTCGGCGAGGAAGCAGGGCAGGAACCCGATTCCCGCTCCGGCCCTGGTGGCCTCGACGTGCACGAAGACGTTCGTGGAGCTGAGCGAGTCCCGCATGCCGGGGACCAGGCGCCGTGGTGCGTCGAGAACATCGACCTGCAGCATCGAGTCGACGAAGTAGACCAGCGGATGCTCGCTCAGCTCCGCGATGCCGGCGGGTGTGCCGAACTCGTCCAGATAGCTGCGCGCGGCGTACATTCCCAGCGTGTAGTGACCGAGCAGGATCGCCTCGGCCCGATGCACCTGCGGCTCGCCGACCACGACCTCCATGTCGAGACCTGAGCGATGCTGGAGAGCGCGGCGGGTGACGTTGACGATCTCGACGCTGAGACGCGGATGCCTCCGATGCAGCTGCGCGAGCGCGGGGGCGATGATGAATGCGCTGAACCCGTCGGTGGCGGAGATGCGCACGACGCCGGCGATCTGGTCGGCCTGTTCGCCGTCTTCGTGGATGCTCGCCAACGCGGTCTCGACGTCTTCCGCGGCACGCACGGCGCGGCGTCCCAGGTCGGTCAGCTCCCATCCGCCCGGGGTGCGGGCCAGAGCCCGACCGCCGAGCCCGACCTCCAGCGCGGCGATCCGGCGAGAGACCGTGGTGTGGTTCAATCCGAGGCTCTCTCCGGCGGTCGTGAAGCGTCCGGTGCGCGCGACCGCCAGCAGGATCAGCAGATCGTCGGGACTGGCGGCGGTTCCGAGCGATGCGTTCATATCTGCAATTCTGCACCACGCCTCTGCTCGACTGGTCATTGGTGCACAGCATCCGTCGTGCCCATACTGGCGGGGGCCTCCCCTTCCCGCTGGGTCGCGGGGCCCAGGGCAGCAGCTGTCGATGCGGACACTGCAGAACACGAAGGAGTGCACCCATGAGCGTCAACAAGACGACGACCACCCAGGAGACGGAGCCACGGACATCCGGGCTGAAGAGGATCGTGGCCGCCTCGATGGTGGGCACCGTCGTGGAGTGGTACGAGTTCTTCCTCTACGCCACCGCCGCCTCGCTGGTCTTCGGCACCTTCTTCTTCCCGGATGCCGGCACCGAGCTCGACGGCATCATCGCCGCCTTCCTGACCTACGCGGTGGGCTTCGTCGCCCGTCCGCTCGGCGGCATCGTGTTCGGTCAGATCGGCGACCGGCTGGGGCGCAAGCACACCCTGCAGATCACGATCATCCTGGTGGGCGTCGCCACGTTCCTGATGGGGTGCCTGCCGGGCTTCGACACCATCGGCTACTGGGCGCCCGCGATGCTCGTGGCGCTCCGCTTCATCCAGGGCTTCGCTGTGGGCGGTGAGTGGGGCGGTGCGGTGCTGCTCGTCGCCGAGCACAGCCCGGACAAGTCTCGGGGCTTCTGGTCGAGCTGGCCGCAGGCCGCCGTCCCCGTCGGCAACCTCCTGGCCACGCTCGTGCTCCTCGGGATGTCGTGGCTTCTGCCGTCCGATCAGTTCCTCGGCTGGGGCTGGCGCGTGGCCTTCTGGCTGTCAGCGATCGTCGTCATCATCGGCTACTACATCCGGACCCACGTCAGCGAGGCGCCGATCTTCCTCGAGGCCCGTGCACAGGTGGAGGCGGACAAGGCCGCCGGCTACGGCGTGCTGGAGGTCGTGAAGAAGTACCCGCGGGGCGTCTTCGGGGCGATGGGCCTGCGTTTCGCCGAGAACATCCTCTACTACATCATCGTGTCCTTCACGATCGTGTATCTGAAGACCGTGCACCAGTACGACACCAGCCAGCTGCTGCTGGCGCTCCTGATCGCCCACGTCATCCACTTCCTGGTGATCCCGCAGGTCGGTCGGCTCTCCGACGCCTTCGGCCGTCGCCCGGTGTACCTGGCCGGAGCCGTGCTCGGCGCCACCTGGGCGTTCTTCGCCTTCCCGATGTTCGACACCATGAACCCGTTCCTGATCATCGCCGCTGTCACCATCGGACTCTGCTTCCACGCCCTGATGTACGCCGGCCAGCCCGCGATCATGGCCGAGATGTTCCCGACGCGCATGCGCTACTCCGGTGTCTCCCTCGGCTACCAGGTCACCTCGATCGTCGCCGGATCCCTGGCGCCGATCATCGCGACCGCGCTGCTGCAGCAGTACGGGTCGTGGATGCCGGTGGCCGTCTACGTGGCCGTGGCCTGCGCTGTCACCGCCTTCGCGGTGATCACGATGAAGGAGACCCGCGGGATCTCCCTGCTCGCCGTCGACGACGCCGACGCACGCACGCACGGCCTGGCCAGGGTCGCCCGGTGAGCGCCGCACCGCAGCCGCTCGCCGGCCGGCGGGCGCTCGTCACCGGCGGTGCCAGCGGGATCGGGCTGGCCGTCGTGCACGAGCTGGCGGCTCGCGGCGCGCACGTCGTCGTCGCCGACCGGGATGCCGAAGGCTGCGAAGCCGCGGCGGCGGCGGTGGGCGGGTCCACCTGGGCCGTCGACCTGCTGGACTCCGCGGCGCTCGCGGACGACCGGCTGACGGAAGCGCTGGCCGGGGTGGACATCCTGGTGAACAACGCCGGGATCCAGCACGTCAGCCCGATCCAGGACTTCGATCCCCGCGAGTTCCGCAGGATCACGACCCTCATGCTGGAGGTGCCGTTCCTGCTGATCCGCGCCGTTCTCCCGGCGATGTACGCGCAGCGGTTCGGACGGATCATCAACGTGTCCTCGGTGCACGGGCTGCGCGCGTCGCCGTACAAGTCCGCGTACGTCGCGGCCAAGCACGGGCTCGAGGGGCTGTCGAAGGTCACCGCGCTGGAGGGCGGTGAGCATCGGGTCACGAGCAACTGCGTCAACCCCGGGTACGTCCGGACACCGCTGGTCGAGAAGCAGCTCGCGGACCAGGCCCGCGTGCACGGCATCCCCGAGGCGGAGGTCCTGGACCGGATCATGCTCACCGAGAGCGCCATCAAGCGGCTGGTCGAGCCGGCCGAGGTCGCAGGACTCGTGGCCTGGCTCGCGAGCGAGGAAGCGGCCATGGTGACCGGGGCGAGCTACACGATGGACGGCGGCTGGTCGGCCCGGTGAGCGGGACAGCGGCGGCGCACCCCGCTAGCGTGGAGTCGTGCCGTCGCTGAAACCCGCAGTCGCCGAGATCCGCCTCGCCGTGCGCTCCGCGCTCGCCGAACTCGCCGAGGGCTCGACGGTGGTCGTCGCCCTCTCCGGAGGCGCGGATTCGCTCGCGCTCGCCGCGGCCACGGCGTTCGAGGCATCGAAGCGGCGGATGCCGGTGACATCCGTCACCGTCGACCACGGTCTGCAGGACGCCTCCGCGGAGGTCGCCGCGCGTGCGGCGCGCATCGCCGCAGGTCTCGGCATCGAAGCCCTCGTGGTGCGCGTCGACGTCGATGGCGACGGCGGTCCTGAGGCGGCGGCGCGTGCCGCGCGCTACCGGGTGCTGCGGGATGCCGCGGCCGATGTCGGGGCATCCGCGGTGCTCCTCGGGCACACGCTCGACGACCAGGCCGAGACGGTGCTGCTCGGACTCGCACGCGGTTCCGGGGCCGCGAGCCTCCAGGGCATGGCGCCGGCGCGCGAGGACGAGGACGGGCTGCGCTGGCTGCGGCCGCTGCTCGGGGTGCGGCGGGAGACGACGCGCGAGTTCTGCACGGCATCCGCTCTGGACCCGTGGGACGACCCCCATAATCTCGACGACCGGTTCGCCCGGGTGCGCGTGCGCGAGACGGTGCTCCCGGTGCTCGAGGCGGAACTCGGGCCCGGCATCGCGGAGGCGCTGGCCCGCACCGCGGAGCAGCTCCGCGAGGACGCCGAGGCGTTCGACGACATGATCCACGAGACGATCGAGGACATCGTCGAGCACGCGGAGGCGGGCATCTCGGTGAGCGTCGCCGCCCTCGCAGCGAACCCCGCGGCTCTGCGGAATCGCATCATCCGCTTCGTCGTCGACAGCGAGTTCGGCGTGAGTCTGACCCGCACGCAGACCGTCGAGGTCGCCCGGCTCGTCACGGACTGGACGGGGCAGGGGCCGATCGACCTGCCCGGCTGCTCGGCCGTGCGCCGAGGCGGGCAGCTCGTCTTCACGGCATCCGCTCGCTGACTCCCGCGGGCGACTTGTGCGGCCGGAACGAACTTCTGCGGCCTCCTGGTGTGCAGGAGGCCGCAGAAGTGCGAAGTGGCCGCAGAAGAGCGCTGACTACTTCTTGCCGCCGAGCAGTCCACCCAGGAGGTCGCCGATCCCGCCGCCGCCGGAGTTGCCGCCGCCGAGCAGTCCGCCCAGCACATCGCCGATGCCGCCGCCGCCCGCGCTCGAGCCGCTGTTGCCGCCGCCGAGCAGGCCGCCGATGAGGTCGCCGATGCCGCCGCCGGAGTCCTGACCGCCGGCATCCGCCTGCGGGTTCTTGCTCTTGTTCGCGTTCGCGATGAGACCCATCACGATGGGCGCGAGGATCGGGAGGAGCTTGCCGAAGTCGATGCCCGGAGTCGCCTTCGACTCGGTCAGCTTCGTCGTGACCTCCTTCTCCTTCCCGCCGAGGATGTGCGCCACGATCTTGCCGCCATCGGCCTGATCGACGTCGTCGACCTTCGACGCCCCCGTGGATCCCTCGTGCTTCTGCAGCGCCTTCTGGATCGCCGCGGAGCCCTCGGCGGTCTCGGCGTTCTTGGCCAGTCCGCCCAGCAGAATGGCACCGCCCTGCTCGATCGCGACCTTCGCCTCGTCATGCGAGACGCCCAGCTTCTCGGCGATGTCGTCGATCGGCACCTGCTTGAGGATGTCGTCAAGAGCCATGGTGATTCCTTCCGTCGTTCGGGCGTCCGCCCGTCTCACCGCTCACAGTAGTGCGGATGCCCTGTCGTCGTCGCCTAAAATCGATCCATGCGCGCCGCGGAAATCCAGGACGACCTTGCCCAGATCCTCGTCACAGAGGAGCAGATCCTCGCCAAGCTCGACGAGCTCGCGGCGCGGGTCGCCGTCGACTACGCGGGGAAGGAGCTCGTGCTGGTCGGTGTGCTCAAGGGCGCCGTGATGGTGATGGCGGACTTCGCCCGGGCGCTGCCGTTCCACGCCCCGATGGACTGGATGGCCGTGTCGAGCTACGGCGCGAGCACCAAGTCCAGCGGCGTCGTGCAGATCCGCAAGGACCTCGACACCGACCTCAACGGCAAGCACGTGCTGATCGTGGAGGACATCATCGACTCCGGCCTGACCCTCAGCTGGCTGCTCGAGAACTTCGAGTCCCGCGGGGCGGAGTCGATCGAGGTGCTGGCGCTGCTGCGCAAGCCCGAGGCCGCGAAGGTCGTCATCGACTGCCGGTACGTCGGATTCGACATCCCCACCGACTTCGTCGTCGGGTACGGACTGGACTACGCCGAGCGGTACCGCAACCTGCGCGACGTGGCCGTGCTCGCGCCGCACGTCTACAGCTGACGGGGGTGGTCCCTGAGCTTGACGAAGGGTACGCCGTGGGTGAACGCACAGCGGGTGCCTAGTCCACGCGCGATACGCTGATCCGATCATGGATGTGAAGAAGCTCACCCGGAATCCGCTGATCTACGTCGCGCTGATCGGCGTGCTGCTCTTCGGCGGCTTCCTCCTGATCTCGAACCTCGGGGCGCCCAAGCAGATCACGACCCAGGAGGGGCTGAAGCTGCTCTCGGGCTCCTCGGTCACCGAGGTCGTGAACACCGACGGCGACCAGCGAGTCGACATGACGCTGTCGAAGCCGTTCGAGGGTTCCGAGAACGTGCAGTTCTACTACGTCGACGCCCGTGCCGACGAGGTGGTCTCCGCGATCAACGAGGCCGCCCCGAAGGACGGCTTCAACGACGCGGTGCCGCGTGCGACGTGGTTCGATGGCTTCCTCTCGCTCCTCCTGCCGCTCGTGCTGCTCGGCCTCCTCTTCTGGTGGCTGCTCTCGTCCATGCAGGGCGGCGGCGGCAAGGTCATGCAGTTCGGCAAGTCCAAGGCCAAGCTCGTCAACAAGGAGACCCCGACGGTCACCTTCGCCGACGTCGCCGGCGCCGATGAGGCCATCGAGGAGCTCCACGAGATCAAGGAGTTCCTGCAGGACCCGGCCAAGTTCCAGGCGATCGGCGCCCGCATCCCGAAGGGCGTGCTGCTGTACGGCCCTCCCGGAACCGGAAAGACGCTGCTCGCCCGCGCGGTCGCCGGTGAGGCCGGTGCCCCGTTCTACTCCATCTCCGGATCCGACTTCGTCGAGATGTTCGTCGGCGTCGGCGCCTCGCGTGTGCGCGACCTCTTCGGCCAGGCCAAGGAGAACGCCCCCGCCATCATCTTCATCGACGAGATCGACGCCGTCGGTCGTCACCGCGGCGCCGGCATGGGCGGTGGCAACGACGAGCGCGAGCAGACCCTCAACCAGATGCTGGTCGAGATGGACGGCTTCGACCCCAACGCGAACGTGATCGTGATCGCGGCGACCAACCGCCCCGACATCCTCGACCCCGCCCTGCTGCGCCCCGGCCGTTTCGACCGCCAGATCGGCGTGGACGCCCCCGATCTCAAGGGCCGCCAGCGGATCCTCGAGGTGCACAGCAAGGGCAAGCCCCTCGCGAAGAGCGTCGACCTCGAGGTCGTCGCCCGCAAGACCCCCGGCTTCACCGGCGCGGATCTCGCCAACGTGTTGAACGAGGCGGCGCTCCTGACCGCGCGCTCGAACGCGCAGCTGGTCGACAACCGCGCCCTCGACGAGGCCATCGACCGCGTGATCGCCGGTCCGCAGCGTCGCACCCGTGTGATGCGCGACAAGGAGAAGCTCATCACGGCGTACCACGAGGGCGGACACGCGCTCGCGGCCGCGGCGATGAACTACACGGATCCGGTCACCAAGATCACGATCCTGCCCCGTGGCAAGGCGCTCGGTTACACGATGGTGCTGCCGCTGGACGACAAGTACTCGGTCACCCGCAACGAGCTGCAGGACCAGCTGACCTACGCCATGGGCGGCCGCGTCGCCGAGGAGATCATCTTCCACGACCCGACCACCGGCGCCTCGAACGACATCGAGAAGGCGACCTCGATCGCCCGCAAGATGGTGCTCGAGTACGGCATGACCACGCAGGTCGGTCCCGTCAAGCTCGGCACCGAGGGTGGCGAGCCCTTCGCGGGTCGTGACATGGGTCGCGGCCGTGAGTACTCCGAGCGGGTCGCCGAGCGGGTCGATGCCGAGGTGCGCGCTCTCATCGAGCAGGCGCACAACGAGGCCTACGAGGTGATCAGCGCGAACCGCGACATCCTCGACAAGCTGGCCCTGGCGCTGCTCGAGCAGGAGACCCTCGACCACAACCAGATCGCCGAGATCTTCACGGAGATCAAGAAGCTCCCCGAGCGGCCGCTGTGGCTGTCGAGCGAAGACCGTCCGGTCTCCGAGCGCCCCCCGATCGAGGTGCCGAAGAAGGACGTCTCGCTCGCGGCATCCGTCGAGGCGCCATCGGCGACCCCGCGCGCCCAGCAGGGATCGGCCGGAGTGAGCAACCCCCGCCCCGCGACGGCGTGACGTGACCGTCGACAGGCAGCGCGTCGAACGGCTCACCAGGGAGCTGCTCGAGGCGATCGGCGAAGATCCGGATCGCCCCGGCCTGAAGCAGACCCCGGCCCGGATGGCCGAGCTGTACTCGGAGTTCTTCGACGGCGTCGGCGAGGATGCCGCGGAGCCGCTGGCGCGCACGATCAGCGTGGCGCGCGGACCCGCTCCCGACACGCTCCCCTCCGGCGCCGTGCTGCTGCGCGACATCCGCTTCCGCTCCGTCTGCGAGCACCACCTCCTGCCGTTCGCCGGTCACGCGCACCTCGCGTATCTGCCGGGCGAGCAGGTCGTCGGGCTCGGCGCGCTCGTGCGCGTCGTCGAGATCCTCGCCGCCCGTCCGCAGGTGCAGGAGCGTCTGGGCGAGCAGATCGCCGACACGATCGCGGAGCACCTCGACACCCGCGGCGTCCTCGTCGTGCTCGACGCCAGCCACGGTTGCGTGACGATGCGCGGCGGCCGGCAGACCGAGGCGTCGACGCTCACGATCGCCGCACGCGGCGAGTACACGGATGCCGCGGCGCGCGCCGAGCTCATCACGCTGATCGGCGCTTCGACGAGCTCAGCGACCCAGGCCAAGGGTTCCGGGACGTCTGGATGACCGGGATCTGGGGCATCGTCAACGTGACGCCCGATTCCTTCAGCGACGGCGGGCGCTATCTCGAGGTCGACCACGCCGTCGCACACGGGCTGAGGCTGCGTGCCGACGGCGCGAGCGTGCTCGACGTCGGCGGCGAGTCGACCAGGCCCGGCGCGGAGCGCGTCGGCTCCGATGTCGAGCAGCAGCGCGTGATCCCGGTGATCGAGCAGCTCGCGGCGGCGGGCGTGCCGGTCAGCATCGACACGCTCAGCGCAGCCACCGCCACGGCGGCCGTGCGCGCCGGTGCGCGGATCGTCAACGACGTCTCGGGCGGCCTCGCCGACCCCGACATGCGCGCGGCGGTGGCCGAGTCCGGCGCGGACTACGCGATCGGTCACTGGCGCGGATTCTCCGCCGACATGTACGCCAACGCCGAGTACCGCCGTGCGGCCAGGGAGGTCGCCGGCGAGCTGCAGGAGCGCATCGGCGAGGCCGCGGCCGCCGGCATCGCCCCCTCGCGCCTGATCATCGATCCGGGCATCGGCTTCGCCAAGGCGGGCGCCCAGAACTGGGACGTCCTGCGCGGGCTCGACGAGATCGTGGCGCTCGGCCCCCGGGTGCTCATCGGCACCTCCCGCAAGCGGTTCCTCGCCGAGACGCTGCAGGCCGAGGCCGGCGAGACGGACGGGATATCGGAGGCCCGCCGCGACCTCGCCACCGCCGTGACCAGCGCCCTCGCCGCGCGCGCCGGTGTCTGGGCCGTCCGGGTGCACGACGTCGCCGCGACGCGCGACGCCCTCGCCATCGCCCACGCCTGGACGGGGTGAGGCGGTCCGACCGCCCACGTACGCTAGGGACATGGACTTCCTCGACGAGATCTCCCTCACCGGGCTGACCGTGTTCGGGCGCCACGGCGTCTACGACCACGAGCGCGCGGACGGCCAGGAGTTCACGATCGATCTCCGCCTTCGCCTGGCGCTGGACCAGGCCGCGGCATCCGACGACGTGCGCGACACCGTGCACTACGGCGAGCTCGCCGAGAAGGTCGCCGCCGTCGTCGCGGGGGAGCCCGTGAACCTCATCGAGACGCTCGCCGAACGGATCGCCGTCACAGCCCTCGAAGACCTCCGTGTGCAGGGCGTCACCGTGACCGTCCACAAGCCGCACGCCCCGATCCCGCTGACGTTCACCGACGTGGCCGTCACCGTGCACCGCACCCGCACCACCCCCGGCCTGGAGGACATCACCGCATGAGTCGGAATCTCGCCCAGCCCATGGATCCGCCAGAGCGTCGGCCCGGCCGACCGGAGGCCGTCGCGGTCGTCGCCCTCGGCGCGAACCTCGGCGAGCGTCACGCCACCATCCGCGCCGCCGCAGAACGGATCGCGCGGCTGCCGCTGGTCCGCGAGGTGCGGCTGTCCCACCTGTTCGAGACCGTCGCGCTGCGCGTGGACGGACCCGACCCCGAGGCCCCCGGCTACGTCAACGCCGTCGCCCTGGTCACGACCCGGCTCGCGCCCGAGATCCTGCTCGGGATGCTGCACGCCATCGAAGACGAGAACGGCCGCGAACGCCGCGAGCGCTGGGGGGACAGGACCCTCGATCTCGATCTCATCGCCTACGGAGACGTCGTCTCAGACGAGCCGCATCTGCAGCTCCCGCACCCGCGCGCGGCGGAGCGCCTCTTCGTGCTCGACCCGTGGCTCGACCTCGACGCCGACGCGGAACTCATCGGGCACGGCAGGGTGGCCGACCTCGCGGCGGACCTGCGCGCCGGGGGCGATGGATGAGACGCACATCGCCCGGCCTGCTCGCCGTGCTCGCCCTGCTCGGAGTCGGGCTCGGCTACCTCGTGGATCATCTGCTGACTGCGAGCGGTCGCGCCACGTTCACCCCGTCGCTGCTGCTGCCCGTCCTGCTCCTGCTCATCGCGGGCGCATCCCTCGGGGTCGCCTGGCCGGTGCGGCACAGCGTGCGCTCCGGCATCCGGATCGACCCGTTCCGCGCACTCCGCGCGGCCACCCTCGCCCGTGCCTCGAGCCTGCTCGGGGCGATCATGGCGGGCCTCGGTGCCGGCCTCCTCGTGTTCCTCCTCACCCGCCCCATCGATCCGCCGGTAGGGTCGACTGTGGCCATGCTGGCCCTGATCGGGAGCGCGATCATCCTCGTGATCGCCGCGCTCGTCGCCGAACAGTTCTGCACCCTGCCGAAGGATCCTGATGACTCAGAACCCAGAGACCGCGCCCCTGAACCCGGCAGAGGGCACTGACCTCGACGCCCTCGACCAGGGCACCTACACGCGTCTGCGCACGGCGCGGAACGAGGCGCGGCTGGAACTGGACGGCACCTGGCACCAGATCTCCCCGCGCTACGTCGTCTCGCAGATCGTGCAGAACGTGATCTTCATCGTCGTGGTCGTCGTGGCCGCCGTCGTGCTCAACATCTTCATGGAGCAGGACTGGGTGTGGATCCCCGCCGGTGCGATCCTGCTCTTCACGGTGATCGCGCTCATCATCCTCCCGCGGCAGGCCAGGGCCATCGGCTACATGCTCCGTGCCGACGACATCGTCTTCCGCAAGGGCATCCTGTGGCAGCGGATGATCGCCGTGCCGTACGGGCGCATGCAGCTCGTGGACATCACGCAGGGGCCGCTCGACCGCGCCTTCGGTATCTCGCAGCTGAAGATGGTGACCGCCGCCGCCACCACCGGCGTGCAGATCCCGGGCCTGACCCAGGCTGCTTCCGAAGCGCTGCGCGACACCCTCATCGAAGTGGCCGAGACCCGCCGGACCGGCCTGTGAGCGAGCAGCAGTTCCCCGCCGCGCCGAACGCACCGGCGCCCACGCAGGTCGGCGACCCGTCGACGACCCTGGCGGACGGCGAATGGCACCGGATGCATCCGCTGACGCCCCTGTTCAAGGGCGGGCTGGTGCTGATCATCGTCGCCGGAGTCCTGATCGCGAACATGCGCGACCGGATCATCACCTGGCTGGTGACGCTCTTCACGCCGGAAGAGGTGCACTACAGCGACTACGCCGGTCGAGACCCGGTCGACTGGGTGTTCGAGAACAACCTGATCCTGCTGGTGCTCCTCGGGGTGCTCGGTCTCGTGGTCGTGCTGGTGCTCGTCTTCTGGATGCTGTGGCGGTTCCACCAGTTCCGCATCACCGGCGATCACGTCGAGGTGCGCAAGGGCATCGTCTTCCGCTCGCACCGGCGCGCGCCGCTCGATCGCGTGCAGGGCGTCAACCTCACGCGTCCGTTCCCCGCCCGGATCATCGGACTCGCCAAGCTCGAGGTGGTCGGTGCGGGCAATGACGCGAACGTCGACCTGGAGTACCTCGCGACGACGCGCGCGGAGTCGGTGCGCGCCGACATCCTGCGCCTCGCCTCCGGGGCACGGGCCGCGCGTCACGCGGCGCTCAACCCGCAGGCGCCGACCACGGGGGCGGATGCCGCGGCAGTCCCGGCCTCCACCCGGGCGCAGCTGCGCGGCTCGGTCAACGAGGGCGTCACGAGCCTCATCGCCGGTGTCGACCTGGCCGACGTCGCCCCGGAGAGCGTGGTGAAGATCCCGACCGGACGTCTGATCGGGTCGCAGCTCATCTCGGGTCTGCTGTGGCTCTTCTTCTTCGGGGTGATCTTCGCGATCGCGCTCGGCAGCACGATCATCGGCCTGGTCGCCGACGGTGACACTGGCGGAGGAGTGGTGCTGCTCGGCATCGGCCTCGCCATGGGCATCCCCATGGTCATCGCCGTGGTGGGTATCACCTGGGCCCAGATCTCCAAGTCGCTGCGCTACTCGATCGCGCCCACGCCGGACGGCGTGCGCATCACGTACGGTCTGCTCACGACGGTGACCGAGACGCTCCCGCCGGGACGCATCTTCGCGGTCGAGGTCTCGCAGTCGCTCCTGTGGCGACCCTTCGGCTGGTGGACGATCAAGATCAACCGGATGAGCGGCAAGAGCGCGGCGGCGCAGCAGTCCGGTAACGCCCAGCAGTTCAACGTGGTGCTGCCGGTCGGCAAGCGCGCCGACGTGGAGCGCGTGCTCGGCCTGGTGCTGCCGGATGTTCCGGCGGCGAGCATCCCGTTCCTCTGGGAGCAGGGCATCGTCGGCCCGGCCGAGGGCGACCCGTTCCGGCGGATGCCGCGAAGGGCCGGATGGCGTCGTCCGCTGTCGTGGAAGCGGCACGGGTATGCGATCGCCGACTTCGGACTGCTGCTGCGCCGCGGATTCGTGTGGCGCAAGCTCGCGGTCTTCCCGCTCGCGCGTCTGCAGGGCGTCTCGCTCTCGCAGGGACCGATCGACCGGGCACAGCGCGTCTCCGGTGCGCAGGTGCACACGGCACCCGGCCCCATCACGGGGTACCTCTCCGGACTCGAGCGCGCGGATGCCCTGGCACTGCTCGGGGATGTCAGCCGCGCCGCAGCCGAGGCCGCGTCGAGGGACACCAGTCATCGATGGAGCGAGCACGCCGGGGTGGCGCCGTCTGCGCCTGCCGCTCCGCCTGCGCCTCCGGCCTCTGCGCCGCCGGCGTACACGAACCTTCCGGCGCCTTCCGGGCCGCCGGTCGCGCTGCCTGCGCCGCCGGTGACGCCTCCTCCTGCGCCTCCGGTCGCGCCGCCGCCTGCGCCTCCCGCGCCGCCGGCACCGCCGACGTATGCGCCTCCGCCCGCTCCTCCGGTGGCGCCTCCCGCTCCTCCGGTGGCGCCTCCCGCGCCGCCGGTTGCACCTCCCGCGCCTCCCGTCGCACCTCCGGCTCCTCCCGTCGCGCCGCCTGCGCCTCCCGTCGCGCCTCCGGCTCCTCCGGTCGCGCCTCCCGCGCCGCCGGTTGCACCTCCCGCTCCGCCCGCGACGAACGGGGAGTGACGCCGTGGTGCGCGACGGGCGTCTCGGCGTCGGCATCATCGGCGCGGGCCGTGTCGGACCCGTGATCGGGGCCGCGCTCGGCGGCGCCGGTCATGCGATCGTCGGCATCACGAGCGGATCGGATGACGAGCGCGCCTCGGCCGTCCTGCCCGAGGTGCCGGTGCTGGACGCCCTCGAGGTGGTGCGCAGGGCGGAGCTCGTGATCCTCGCCGTGCCGACCGACCAGCTCGCCTCGCTCGTCGCGGGCATCGCCGAGGTCGGCGGGTGGCAGATCGGCCAGCTCGTGCTGCACACGGATCCGGCGCACGGCACCGATGTGCTGCGGCCGGCCGCCGAGCGCGGTGCGATCCCGCTCGCCGTGCACCCCGCCATCACGTTCACGGGGACCTCGATCGACCTGCGGCAGCTGCAGGCCGGCTTCGCGGCGGTGACGGCCCCCGCCCCCGTGCTGCCCATCGCGCAGGCGCTCGCCGTGGAGATGGGCTGCGAGCCGATCGTGATCGCCGAGGAGGATCGCCCCGCCTACGCGGACGCCATCCAGGCCGCGACGGAGTTCTCCCGGTCGATCATCGGGCAGTCGACGGCACGGCTGCGCGAGATCGGCGTGGAAAACCCCGGTGGCTATCTCTCGGCGCTCGTGCAGTCGACGGTCGAGCGCGCGCTCCGCGAAGCATCCGATCCTCCGCCGCTGATCTGACGCGCGCGCAGGTCCCGAGTCAGCGTCCCCCGGAGAACCCTCCGCCGCCTCCGCCGCCGGAGAAGCCGCCGCCGAACGACCCTCCCGAGCTCGACGAGGTCCCCGCAGATGGCGAGGTGTAGGTCGCGGCGGCGTGCGACGACGACGTGAAGGCGGAGAGATACACGCCGAGATAGGGGGAGGTGGGGTCGCCGATCCAGCCCGGGCCGCGCTGCTCGAGGGAGTAGGCGCGCTCGAGCACGTCGCCCCACTCCTTCTCCATGCCGAAGAGCATCGCGTAGGGGAGCAGATGCTCGTACACGTGGATGACGTCGGCGGTGCCGTCCTGACGGCGTTCGGCGCCCCTGTAGGACTGCAGCATGCGCAGCCGGTCGGCATCGGCGACGCGGATGAACTCCTCGACACCCTTCAAATACTCGAGTTCCCGGGCGCCCTCGGGGGTCAGCACGGTGTGCTTCGCGAACGAGTAGAAGCTGCCGATGAGGACGAGGACGATGACGAAGGAGATCACGACGAGTGCGGGCACAGCGGAGAGGCGACCGCCGATCACGCCCCACAGCGCGAGTCCCACGCCCGCCGCGGCGACGGCGATCGCGCACCACTGCATGATCGCTGCTCCGCGACTGCGCGCCGTGGTGGTCAGGCCGCGCGAATCGGCAGCCTTCTTCCCGCTCTGCTCCAGGGCGCCCATCCGGCCGGCGAACGCCTCGCTGGCACTGGGCACGTCGACCACCCCGCCGGCGTTCGCCTGCAGGAACAGCGCGTCCAGCGCTTCGACGTCGAGCTGGTCGGGGATGCGCGAGCCGGGGATGCGTCGCAGGCGCGGGTTCTCCGGCGAGCCGCCCTCTTCGATGCGCAAGGTGCCGCGCACGGCGAGGTGCACGATCTCGGCCGGGATGGTGTCCTTCGCGCCCGGCACGATCGCGGCAGCGAGCAGCGGCGGCATCGAGTCCGGCACGTCATACTGCGCGACGACGATGCCGGTGGCGGTGCGGCGGCGGCGTTGGAGGGCCGACACGCTCACCCAGGCGCCCACCGAGAGGCCCGCAGCGCCGATCGCCGCAAGGAAGGGCGCGAAGTCGGCCGCCGGATTCGGCGTCCGGGCGGGCGGCTGCACGGCCGTCCCCGGTTCGAAGCCGATGGCGACGGTCACCCCGT
The DNA here is from genome assembly GCF_039533965.1 of Microbacterium luteolum. NCBI lineage: Bacteria > Bacillati > Actinomycetota > Actinomycetes > Micrococcales > Microbacteriaceae > Microbacterium > Microbacterium luteolum. The sequence goes on along the minus strand of NZ_BAAAUN010000001.1, from coordinate 1,936,803 downwards.
CGCCGGGTGGGCGCTCGCCGGATTCGACCCGGAACGTCGCCACCCCACCGTCGACCGCCGGTCCCTGGATCGGGCATTCGGCGGTCGATCCCGAGAATCCGGTGTAGCAGCTCGCGGATCCGGTGAGTCGATCGCTCATCGCGGCGTCGAAGACGACGTCGGCGCGGAAGCGCTCGATGGGCTGCGTGCTGTCGAGGGGGAGGAGGTCCCAGTAGAACTCGTCCACCCGAGGGGTTCCCTCGCGTTCGCCGCGCGCACCTCTCGAGGCGTCCGCGGCCAGGATGACGTCGCGCATCTCGTACTCGATCACATACGTGGTCAGTCCCCGCACGTAGTCATCGTCTCCGGTCAGCACGAAGAGCAGACCGTCTTCCCCGTCGGTCTCGTACGGCACGGCCGCGCCCTCCGCGTCTTTCACCGACAGCACGCGGGTGCCGAGGTCCGCGCCCTCGTATGACGTCGGCAGGCCGCGGACGATGCCGCGGTTCTGGTCGTAGTCGGGGAAGCGGGCGACGAGCGTCTCGGTCACGTGCATCCGTGCGCGGCCGTCGTCGTCGAGTCCGACTTCGTAGATCGCATCCCAGGAGGCGTAGGAGAAGTCATCGACGTCGGCCTGCACTGCGGCGTGCGCGGCTGCCCCCGGTGCCCGGGCGGCGACGGGTTCGGATGCGGCGACCGCCGAGGCCGGGGCGACGACCGCGGCGACGGCGAGGGCGAGGGCGGCGAACGCGCGGATGATCCGGGTGACGGTCATTCTTCGAGGCTACCCAGCCAGCGCGAAGGAGGCGGTACGTCGGCTCGGTAAACTGGGGACGACTTCCAAGGAGCCCCGCACATGACTGACGCGTCCGCCGCGCCCGAATCGGCCTCGGCCGACCCTTCGACCGAGGAGGACACTCACGAGCAGAGGGCCGTCCGCCTCGCCAAGCGCGAGCGCCTGATCGAGAAGCGGGCGGATGCCGCAGGCGGTGCCTTCCCGGTCGCCGTTCCGGTCACGCACAGCATTCCGGCGCTCCGCGCGCAGTACGACGCGCTGGAGGCGGGAGCCGAGACCGGCGTCGTCGTCGGCGTCGCGGGACGTGTCGTGTTCAGCCGCAACACCGGCAAGCTCTGCTTCGCGACGCTGCAGGCCGGCGACGGCACCCGCATCCAGGCGATGATCTCGCTGGCGAACGTCGGTGACGAATCGCTCGCGGAGTGGAAGGAGTTCGTCGACCTGGGCGACCACGTGTTCGTGCACGGCGAGGTGATCTCGAGCCGTCGCGGTGAGCTCTCGATCATGGCTGACGCCTGGGCGATCGCATCGAAGGCGATCCTCCCGCTGCCCAACGCCTACTCCGAGCTGAGCGAGGAGGGCCGCGTCCGCAGCCGCTACCTCGACCTCATCGTGCGCGAGCAGGCCCGAACCACGGTCAGGGCCCGTGCGGCCGTGAACGCGAGCCTACGCGCCACCTTCACGGGTCACGACTACCTCGAGGTGGAGACGCCGATGCTGCAGGTGCAGCACGGCGGAGCATCCGCCCGCCCGTTCGTCACCCGCTCGAACGCCTTCGACACCGAGCTCTACCTGCGCATCGCGCCGGAGCTCTACCTGAAGCGCGCCGTCGTCGGCGGCATCGAGCGCGTGTTCGAGATCAACCGCAACTTCCGCAACGAGGGCGCCGACTCGACGCACAGCCCGGAGTTCGCCATGCTCGAGGCCTACCAGGCCTATGGCGACTACAACCAGATGGCCGCGCTCACGCAGGAGCTGGTGCAGCAGGCCGCGATCGCGGTGACCGGCTCGACCACGGTGACCTGGGCCGACGGCACCGAGTACGACCTGGGCGGCGAGTGGGACCGCATCTCGATGTACGAGTCGCTCTCCGCGGCATCCGGTCGCACGGTCACCCCGCAGGACGCGGTCGAGGATCTGATCGCCTTCGCCGAGGCGAGCGGGGTCGACCTTCCGCCGCAGGCCACGCACGGCAAGCTCGTCGAGGAGCTGTGGGAGCACTTCGTGAAGGGCGACCTCGTGCGTCCGACCTTCGTGATGGACTTCCCCGTCGACACCTCGCCGCTGGTGCGCGAGCACCGCTCCATCGCCGGCGTCGTGGAGAAGTGGGACCTGTACATCCGCGGCTTCGAACTCGCGACCGGATACTCCGAGCTCGTCGACCCCGTGATCCAGCGTGAGCGGTTCCGCGAGCAGGCGAAGCTCGCGGCTCGCGGCGACGTCGAGGCGATGCCCATCGACGAGGAGTTCCTGCGGGCCCTCGAGCACGGCATGCCGCCGTCCGGCGGCATGGGCATGGGCATCGACCGTCTGCTGATGGCGATCACGGGGCTCGGCATCCGCGAGACGATCCTCTTCCCGCTCGTCAAGTAGCGGCGCGGCGCGGTCATTCCACCGGACCGCGCCGGAACGCCCACTCGGGAAGCATCGCGCCGCCGATCATCGTGCCGAGCAGTTCGGCGAGCCCGTACTGCGGGTCGATCTCGTGCACCATCTCGAGGTAGCGGCCCGCGTGCGTCGACCGTCCGAGGGCCCACGACAGCCACGCCGCCGCAGTGAGCGGCGCAGGCCTCGAAGCGCGGGGCGCTCGCGCCGCCGCCGACCGGACGACCGAGAGGGCGACACGGAGCCGCTCGACATCGGGAGCGGGACCGCGGCCGAGGAAGACGAGGCCGAGATCATCGGGGACCGTCGCACCGGAGCCGGCGAAGTTGAGCTGCGCGTCGAGGGTGCGCATGCCGCCCGCCAGATCCGTCGCCCACTGCGTGATCGCGACATCACGGAACAGCGGCCGGTTGAGACACCAGAGCAGGGCGGCCGTGGCGAACGGCGGGAGATCCTCCGACGTGCGCAGGACCGACTCGAAGAACGCCGGGATGTCTTCCAGCATCCCGAGCGACGCGAGCAGGAGGGGATTCTCGCGGCCGGTCAGGGGGCTGTGCCCTTCACGACCGAGCAGTTCGGTGAGCTCCTGCAACGCCCGGCCCACGCGCTCCTTCTCGGCGAGGTCGGCGGTCGGCAGCTCGACGCCGGCGAACTGGTCTCCGGACACGTCAGCGTCGGACCGCGGCACGGACGCGGCCCCGATATCGGAGAGCGCGCCGACCACGGGCTCGTCGATGAGGTAGCTCGACCAACCGCCCGAGGTCACGCAGAGGGCGTCCACGACGCGGAGCCCTGCGTCGTCCGCGCAGCCGAGCAGCTCGTCGACCGCCACGGCGAACGGCAGGACGAGACCGTCGCGCGTCGGGTGCGCCTCCGCATCGGTGTAGACGACGAGGGCGACGGCATCGGTCCCCTCCACGCGGGAGAGCAACCCGACCGCGGCGTCGGCGTACTCCTCGAGGGAGAGGCCCTCAACGGGGAGGTCGAGGCGCATCGCCCCGTAGCTGCGTGAGCCGCGGAAGGGGAGGAGCACGATGCTCTGGCGAGGCGTGAAGCCGGCGAGGGCGGGGACGACGCGGAGGAAATCGGCGGAATCGGAAGCATGGAGCACGGTGGTCATTCCAGGAGTGTGCGCGAACGGCACAGCCCCGTGGCGCGAAATCGCCTCCTGTGGAGGAGTTCCCTGAACGGCGACGACTGTGGACGAAGAGTGGCTCGCGTACCATGGACCCATGGAGAACTTCTGGCTCGCTGCCGCATGGTCGATCCTGCCGACCATCGGAGTGAGCGTCGTGTTCTTCTTCGTTCTCCGCGGCATCCTCCGCTTCGACCGCACCGAGCGCAAGGTGCACGCGCAGATCGAGGCCGAGGAGCGCGCGGCGCGCGGCCTCCCTCCTCGCCTCTGAGCGCGTCCGAGCCATCGGCTACTGTGTAGCCAATACGCGGGTGACCGCGCGAGCCCCCGGCGATCGACGCCGTGGGAGCAAGGGGAGACGATGACGCCGGAGAGCGTGGCCTGGTGGATCGCCGCGTTCCTGCTGCTCCTCGATCTCGTCATCCGCACCACCGCGATCATCGTTATCCCGCGCAATCGCCGCCCCACCGCCGCGATGGCCTGGCTCCTCGCCGTGTTCTTCATCCCCTTCATCGGTGTGTTCCTCTTCCTGCTCATCGGAAACCCGCGCCTCCCGCGTGCCCGCCGGCGCAAGCAGGATCAGATCAACGAGTACATCGCGCAGACGAGCGAGCACCTCCACTTCGGGACTCTTCGCCCGCATGCGCCCGGCTGGTTCGGCCCGATCGTGGAGATGAACCAGAGGCTCGGCGCCCTGCCGCTCTCCGGCGACAACGGGGCGCACCTCATCTCGGATTACCAGGAATCGCTCGACGCGATGGCCGACGCGATCCGCGAGGCGCAGGACTACGTCCACATCGAGTTCTACATCCTTCAGTCCGACGACTCGACCGACAACTTCTTCCGGGCGATGGAGGAGATCGCGGCTCGTGGCGTCGAGGTGCGCGTGCTCCTCGACCACTGGGCGAACCGTTGGAAGCCGCGCTACCGGGCGACCGTCAAGCGGCTGAACGCCATGGGCGCCGACTGGCAGCTGATGCTCCCGGTGCAACCGCTCAAGGGGAAGATGCAGCGGCCCGACCTGCGCAACCACCGCAAGCTCCTCGTCGTCGACGGGAAGGTCGCCTTCCTCGGGTCGCAGAACGTCACGGCATCGACCTACAACCTGCCGAAGAACATCAAGCGCGGCCTGAACTGGGTCGACCTCATGGTCCGCATCGACGGGCCGGTCGTGCTCAGCGTGAACGCGATCTTCCTCAGCGACTGGTACAGCGAGACCGATGAGGTGCTCGAGGAGATCGACATCGCCCATGCCGACATCGGCTCGGGCAACCTGGACTGCCAGGTGGTGCCGTCGGGTCCCGGCTTCGAGGTCGAGAACAATCTGCGCCTGTTCCTCGGCCTGCTCTACGCGGCCAAGCACCGCATCATGATCGTCAGCCCCTACTTCGTCCCCGACGAGGCGCTGCTGCTCGCCGTCACCGCTGCGGTCGACCGGGGCGTCGAGGTCGAGCTGTTCGTCTCGGAGGAGGGCGATCAGGCGATGGTGTACCACGCCCAGCGCAGCTACTACGAGGTGCTGCTCAAGGCGGGGGTGCGCATCTGGATGTACCGCAAGCCCTACATCCTGCACACGAAGAGCCTCACGATCGACGACGAGGTCGCGGTCATCGGCTCGAGCAACATGGACATGCGCTCCTTCGGTCTGAACCTCGAGGTCTCGATGCTCGTGCGCGGCGAGGAGTTCGTCTCGGAGATGCGCGCTGTCGAGGACAAGTACCGCTCGTTGAGCCGTGAGCTGACGCTGGAGGAGTGGATGCAGCAGCCGCTCCGATCGACGGTGCTCGACAACCTCGCCCGCCTCACCTCCGCCTTGCAGTAGCAGCCATGCCCCTGTCGGGCTCGGGGGTGAAACCGGAATATCGGACGGGTACCCTGTGACCATGGCCACACGCACGCGTCTCGCAGCCGTCCTCTCGTCCCTCGCCGCGGTCGTGCTGCTCAGCGCGGGCTGCACGGCGACGCCAGGTGCCGTGACGCCGACGAACTCCCCCGTGCCGAGCGCGACGACCGGTGACGATGCGGGCGACATCGAGGGTGTGCTCCTCGACGAGGGTCGCATGTTCGCCGTCGTCACCTGGGGATCGTCCAGCTGCATCCCGCAGGTCGACGAGGTCTCGGCGGACGGCCAGACGGTCACCCTGAACCTCGTGGATCTCGACGCCGAAGACGGCAAGGAGAAGGTCTGCACCGCCGACTTCGCTCCGCGCGCGAGCATCGGGGCTCTCCCGGAGGGCGTCGATCCCACGGCCGAGATCACCCTGCAGGTCACCTACGGGGACATCGTGGACGATGTCGAGCTCGACGGCGACCCCGCCTTCACCGGGAAGCCGGGAACCTCGACGGAGTATCAGCCGTCGGCCGGCTGGTTCGACGACGAGAGTCTGGTGCTGCTCACCTGGGGTTCCTCGGGGTGCCCTCCGGTCGTCGAGTCCGTCGAGGGAGCAGGCAATGCGGGCACCGTGACGTTCGTCACGGATGCCGACCAGATGTGCACCATGGACATGGCGCCACGGCTGACGATCATCGCGTTCCCGGACGACGACGTGGACGACGACGACTTCACCCTGACGCTCGCCGGCGGCGGCCTCGAGGGCGCCGTGAAGGTGCACAGCAGCTGACCGACGCCTGGGGGCTCCGCGGACTCAGAGCATCGACACCGGGTGCCCGGCGGGCAGCGCGAGCAGCAGCGCGCCGGGGTCGGCCCGACAGGTGATGCGCACCGCCTCGCCGAACTCGTCTCCGTCGAGCTCGACGGGCGTCGGGCCGGGCGCCGCGGCCTCCGCCGCCGCCCCGCGGAAGTAGTGCACCGAGGCGTCGCGGCCGCGGCGCTCCAGGACGCGGCGTCCGGCCCGGGAGCGCCGCAGGACCGAGTTGTCCCACCAGATCTTGCGCCACACGCCGAGCCAGCCGAGCACCCCCGTCGGCTGGATGACGGCGACGTCGAGCGTCCCGTCGGTGATGGAGGCGTCGGGGATCAGCGCGATCCCGGCCGGGAGCGTCCCGCAGTTCGCGAACAGGATGCTGTGCACCTTCGTCGAATGCAGGCGTCCGTCGTCGATCTGGTAGACCGCGCGGAACGGCCGGGCCCGCGGGAGCGACCGTGCCGCCCCGTCGACGTACGCGATCCAGCCGACGGACTTCTTGAGGTCGGAGCGCGTGTTCGCGATCATGTCGGCGTCCAGGCCGATGCCGGCGAGCACCACGAACGCGTGCTCGGACTCCTCGCCGTCCGCGCGGCTCACCCGCGCCCAGCCGATGTCGATCGGATGCCGGAAGTCGCCGAGTGCTGCCCGGATCATCTCCCTCGGGTCCCCGAGCGGGAGTCCCAGGTTGCGCGCCAGCAGGTTGCCCGTGCCGCTCGGCAGGATCGCCAGCGGCACGCCGGTGTTCGCGATCGCCTCGGAGACCGCGCGCACGGTGCCGTCACCGCCCGCCACGAGCACGACGTCGACGCCACGGGCCAGGGCCTGCGCGGTCGCCGCCTGTCCGGCATCCTCGATGCTGGTCGGGTAGAAGGCCGGATGCTCCCAGCCGGCTTCCCTCGACAGATCGCGCACCGCGCCGCGGAGACGCTTGCCGTCGACCTTGATCGGGTTGTAGACGAGCGCCGCCTGTCGTCGGGCGGAATCGCTCGTGGTCATGGCGCTACTCTAATCCCGCCATTCGCCCCTCCCCTCCGGCGGCTGAAGCCCCGGGCACGCGCTCTAGACTTGGTGGATGATCGACCTCGCACTCCTCCGCGACAATCCGGAGATCGTCCGCCGTTCGCAGGTTGCCCGTGGAAACGACCAGGGCACCGTCGACACCGCGCTCGAGGCCGACCGATCGCGCCGTGCCGCGCTGACGACGTTCGAGGAGCTGCGCGCCGAGCAGAACGCGTTCGGCAAGCAGGTCGCGAAGGCGCCGAAGGACGAGAAGGCGGCTCTCGTCGCCCAAGCCAAGGAGCTCGCCGAGCGCGTCAAGCAGGCCCAGGTCGCGGCGAACGAGGCGGTGGAAGCGGCATCCGTCGCCCTCGCCCGGATCGAGAACGTCGTGATCGACGGTGTGCCGGCCGGCGGCGAGGCCGACTTCGTCGAGCTGCGCCGGGTCGGCGACGTTCCCGCGTTCGACTTCGAGCCCCGCGACCACCTGGAACTCGGCGAGCTCCTCGGTGCGATCGACATGGAGCGCGGTGCGAAGGTGTCGGGCGCGCGCTTCTACTTCCTCCGCGGCATCGGCGCCCGCCTCGAGATCGCCCTCATGAACCTCGCGCTCGACAAGGCGCTGCAGAACGGCTTCGTGCCGCTGATCACGCCGACCCTCGTGCGCCCGGAGATCATGCAGGGCACCGGCTTCCTCGGCGAGCACGCCGACGAGGTCTACCACCTCGACAACGACGACCTCTACCTCGTCGGGACCAGCGAGGTCGCGCTCGCCGGGTACCACAAGGACGAGATCGTGGATCTGAACGACGGCGCCCTCCGCTACGCCGGCTGGTCCACCTGCTACCGCCGGGAGGCCGGTTCGCACGGCAAGGACACCCGCGGCATCATCCGCGTCCACCAGTTCAACAAGCTCGAGATGTTCGTCTACACGAACCCCGAGGACGCCGAGGCCGAGCACCTCCGCCTCGTCGCGCTGCAGGAGGAGATGCTGACCTCGCTCGGCCTCGCCTACCGCGTGATCGACGTCGCGGCCGGCGACCTCGGATCGAGCGCCGCGCGCAAGTACGACATCGAGGCCTGGGTTCCGACCCAGGGTGCGTTCCGCGAGCTCACGTCGACCTCGAACTGCACGACGTATCAGGCGCGGCGACTCGATGTGCGGCATCGTCCGGCCAGCGACCCTTCGACAGGCTCAGGGACCCACGACAACAAGACGCAGCACGTCGCGACGCTCAACGGCACCCTCGCCACCACGCGCTGGATCGTCGCGCTGCTCGAGACGCATCAGCAGGCCGACGGCTCCGTGCGCGTGCCCGAGGTGCTGCGACCGTACCTCGGAGGACTCGACGTCATCCGCCCGCTCGGGTGGGTCGACGATGCCGCGCTTCGACAGGCTCAGGAACCCACTTCATGAGCGAACCCTGGCTCGTCGGCCTCGATGTCGACGGCACGATACTGCTGCAGGACGAGACGATGAGCCCCGGCGTGCCCGAGGCGATCACCCGTGTCAGGGAAGCCGGGCACGAGGTCACGATCGCCACCGGCCGCAGCTGGATGGCGACGCGACGCTACGTCGAGGAACTGGGCCTGACGGCGGAGTACGTCGTCTGCTCCAACGGCGCTGTGACCATGCGCCGCGTCGACGGGGAGTGGGAGCGCTGGAAGATCGAGACCTTCGACCCGCGGCCGGTCCTCGCGCTGCTGCAGGAGCGCCTGCCCGACGCGCGCTACATGGTCGAGCTCGCATCGGCGCAGCGTCTGTACACCGCCCAGCTCGACGACTGGACCCTCGACGGCGGCCGCCAGGTCGACTTCGACGAGCTCGGAGCCGAGCCGGTCTCGCGCATCGTCGTCGTCTCGCCGGGGCATGACGAGGAGGACTTCCACCGGCTGGTGTCGGATGCCGGACTCAACGAGGTCTCCTACGCGATCGGCTGGACCGCCTGGCTCGACATCGCGCCGCAGGGCGTCGACAAGGGCACGGCGCTGGAGCAGGTGCGCACCGCGCTCGGCGTCGACGGCAGCCGCGTGTTCGTGGCCGGGGACGGCCGGAACGACATCGGCATGTTCGGCTGGGCGCAGTCCCACGGGGGCCGCGCGGTGGCGATGGGGCAGGCTCCGGACGAGGTGAAGAATGCCGCGGGCGAGATCACGGACGACGTGGTCGACGGCGGCCTGGCGGCTGCTCTCGACACGCTTCCAGCACCCGCCCAGGTCGACGCGTCAGAATAGAACTCGGCTAGACTCACGCGTTGTCGGCAGATTCGTCTGTCGGGAGGGTTGTCCGAGCGGCCGATGGAGCTGGTCTTGAAAACCAGTGGGCAGAGATGTCTCGTGGGTTCGAATCCCACACCCTCCGCATACTGAACCCGAAAGGCCACGAGTGAGCGAGAACTCCCGACGGCGTCGCACCATCGCGCGACACGGTCAGCAGCGGACCCCCGGCGCGGTCGGTCAGCTGATGAAGTTCCTCGCCATCGGCCTCGCCGTGGTGCTAGTCAGCGGGTTCGGCGTCGGTGCGTACATCCTCTACGACTTCTCCAGCACGGTGTCCGCGAACGCGGTCGATCTGGAAGGTCAGGAGCAGGTGCCGCCGGACATCGGCGAGTACAAGGAGGGCTTCAACCTCGTCCTCACGGGTGTCGACACCTGTGAGGAGAACTACAAGGAGCTCTTCGGCGACCGCTGCACCGGAGCGGACTCCGAAGGCACGCTCAACGACGTGAACCTGCTGGTGCACGTCTCGCAGGAGCCTCGTCGCATCACCGTCATCAGCTTCCCGCGCGACCTGATGGTCCCGATCCCGGAGTGCACCGACCCGGAAGGTGAAGTGCACTCGGGCATGAGCAAGCAGCCCATCAACGTCGCCTACACCGACGCCGGACTGAACTGCGTCGCGAAGACGATCTCCGCGCTCACGGGGCAGGAGGTCCAGTTCGCGGCCTCCGTCACCTTCGGCGGCGTCATCGAGATCACGAACGCGATCGGCGGCGTCGAGGTCTGCCTCGCCAGCCCGATCGACGACGTCTACACGGGCCTCGACATGGAGGCGGGAACGCACTACCTCCAGGGGCTTCAGGCGCTGCAGTTCCTCCGCACCCGGCACGGCGTCGGCGACGGCAGCGACCTCGGCCGCATCGGCAACCAGCAGCAGTACATGTCGAGCCTGACGCGCGCGCTCATCAGCAGCGACACCCTCGGCAACGTGCCGGTCATGCTCAAGCTCGCAAACATCGGCCTCAACAACCTCGAGACCAGCACCTCGCTCGCTGATCCGATGAAGATCGTGCAGATCGCGCTGGCGGTGAAGTCGGTGCCTTTCGATGACATCGTCTTCCTGCAGTACCCGACCGTCGGCGACAGCGACGATCCCAACAAGGTCGTGCCGAACGAGCAGGCGGCGAGCATCATGTGGGATGCCATCACGGCGAACGCGAAGCTGCAGGTCACGCACCAGAACACCAGCAACGACGGCGTGGTCGTCCAGGACCCCGCGGCCCCGGTCGAAGGCGCGACTCCTGACCCGTCCGTGGTCGCGCTCCCGGACACGATCAAGGGAAACTCCGCCGCGCAGCAGACCTGCTCGAACGGAAACGTCCGCTAGTCGGTCGTCTTCGCGGCCGCCGGTTGGAGGGCGTCGATCAGCGCGGCCATGATGCCGGGCATGTCCACGGTGGGGTCGATCATCCACTGCAGCTGCAGACCGTCGGACGCGGCCTGGATGATCCGTGCCAGCGTGTCGGGGTCGAGCGTGGTGCGCTGCTGCTCGGAGGAGAAGCTCTCGGCGATGGTCGAGCGCAGCCGCTCGCTGCGCTCGAGGAAGTAGTCGTGGGCGGGATGCGCGGGGTCGGCGGCGTCGACCGAGAGGCGTGAGAACAGGGCGACAAGACCCGGGACCTGGGTGTTGTGGCGGATGACCTCGAGGAAGCCCTCGACGGCATCCTGGGCGTCGAGCACGGAGGGCTCGAGGCCGTCGTGCTCGTCGCGTTTGCGCAGCACCGCGGTGAAGAGCTCTTCCTTCGAGCCGAAGTAGTGCAGGAGGGCGGCGGGGGTCACGCCGACGACCTCGGCGATCTCCTTGAGGGAGGCGTTCTGGTAGCCCTTGCGGCCGATGACGTCGAGGGCGCTCTCCAGGATCTCTTCGCGTCGTGCGACGCCTTTCGCATAGGAACCTCGGGCAGCCATGACTCGAGACTAATCCTGAATGACGTTTGGAATCTAATACTGAAGCGCATATAGTTTTCGCAAGGACACCGCCGTCGCTGCGAAAGGAAGACCATGACCGAGATCTCGGCCTCCGACCTGACCCTCGAGGAGAAGGCGTCGCTGACCAGCGGCGCGGACTTCTGGACCACGAAAGCGGTCGACCGAGCCGGCATCCGGGGCGTGATGATGACCGACGGCCCGCACGGCCTCCG